>NZ_JBRECM010000007.1:0-237070 GCF_052906305.1 Paenibacillus sp. SER-28
TTCGTGGGAGATATCGCGCGGACGCTGTACAACGGAGGCACGATGGTGATTGTGCCGAAGGACGACCGGATCGATCCGTCTCGTCTGCACCACTGGATGGAGCGGGAGCGGGTCACCATCTTCGAATCGACGCCGGCGCTGATCGTGCCGTTCCTGGAGTACGTGCACGAGCAGGGGCTGGATATGAGCTGGATGGAGCTGTTGATCACGAGCTCGGACAGCTGCAGCGTGGCGGATTACCGGACCTTGCAGGAACGCTTCGGCTCGTTGTTCCGGATCATCAACGCATACGGCGTGACGGAAGCGGCGATCGACTCCAGCTTCTACGACGAGGAGCTGGCGAAGCTGCCGCAGACAGGCAATGTGCCGATCGGCAAAGCGTGGCTGAATGCGAAATTCTACATCGTGGATGCGCATCTGAACCCGGTGCCGGTCGGGGTGCTGGGCGAGCTGGTCATCGGCGGAGTCGGAGTGGCGCGCGGGTACTTGAACCGTCCGGAGCTGACGGAAGAGAAGTTCGTAGACAGCCCGTTCGCCGCGGGCGAGCGGCTGTACCGCACGGGAGACTTGGCGCGGTGGATGGAAGACGGCAACGTGGACTTCATCGGCCGGATCGACAACCAGGCGAAAATCCGGGGGTACCGGATCGAGACGGGCGAGATCGAGTCGCAGCTGCTGCGGGTGGAAGGCGTGCGCGAAGCGGTGGTGCTGGTTCGAAGTGACGCGAACGGGCAGAAGGCGCTATGCGCGTATTACACGCCGGATACCGGGGCGGAGCTGGCGATGAACGATTTGCGCAGCGCGCTGGCGCAGAAGCTGCCGGGCTACATGATCCCGTCGTACTTCGTGGAGATGGAGCGCTTGCCTCTGACGCCGAACGGAAAGATTGACCGGAAGGCGCTGCCAGCGCCGGAAGGGGAAGCGGGAAGCGGAACGGAGTACGTCGCACCGCGCAATGAGCTAGAAACGAAGCTGGCGGCGATTTGGCAGGAGGTGCTGGGGCTTGCGAAGGAGGTTGGCGTTCACGACAACTTCTTCGACATCGGCGGTCACTCCCTGCGAGCGACGACGCTGGCGGGCAAGGTATTTAAGGAATTAAACGTCAACCTGCCGCTGCGCGACGTATTCCGTCACTCGACGATTGCGGCGATGGCCGAGGCGATCGCCCGGATGGAACGGCGGGAGCATGAGGCCATTCCTCAAGCGGAGGAGAGAGAGTACTACCCTCTGTCCTCCGCGCAGAAACGGCTGTTCATTCAGCACACGCTGGATGGAGCGGATCAGCTTTACAACATGCCGGAGCTGGTGCAGGTGGAAGGCGAGTTTGATTTAGACCGGTTGGAAGCCGCCTTGCGGAAATTGATAACACGGCATGAATCGCTGCGCACCGGTTTTGAAATCGTGAAGGCCGAAGCGGTTCAGCGGATTTACCCGCAGGTCGATTTTGCTATCGAGCATCATCAAGCGGACAAAGAGGATGCGGCTCAAATCGAGCAGATCGTCCGCAGCTTCGTTCGTCCGTTTGATCTCGGCAAGCCGCCGCTGCTGCGCGCCGGGGTCATCGAGCTGGAGCCGAACCTGCATATTCTCCTTTTCGACATGCACCATATCGTGTCCGACGGCGTATCGATGGCGATTGTGATCGATGAGTTCTCGAGTTTCTACGCCGGGGAAGAACTGCCGCCACTGCGCATTCAATACAAGGATTATGCCGTTTGGCAACAGTCGAAGGCCCACCGAGAGCGGATCGGGCGGCAGGAAGCGTACTGGCTGCAAACCTTCGAAGGAGAGCTGCCGACGGCGGACCTGCCGATGGACTACGAACGGTCTGCGGCTCGCAGCTACGAAGGCGCGCATCTGGAGTTCGACGTCGAAGCTTCTCTCTCTGCGCGGCTGCGCGAATTGGCGGCCGAGCGTGAAAGCACACTGTTCATGGTGCTGCTTGCGGCTTATACCGTGCTGCTGTCCAAGTACAGCGGGCAGGAGGACTTGGTCGTGGGCACCCCGGTGGCGGGAAGAACGAACGCCGATTTGGAACCGGTCATCGGGATGTTTGTCAATACGCTGGCGATCCGCAATCGTCCGTCGGGCGACAAAACGTTCTTGTCCTACCTGGAAGAAGTGAAGGAAACGGCTTTGGATGCTTTCGAGAACCAGGATTATCCATTCGAGGAGCTCGTGGAGCGTTTGAATGTGAAGCGGGAGCCGGGCCGCTTCCCGCTGTTCGATGCCGTTTTCGACTTGCAAAATATCGAAGAACGAGACGCCGAGCTGGAAGGGGTCAGCCTGAAGACTTACGAGCTTGACCATTTGGAAGAAGCGAAGTTCGATCTGACGCTGTTTATGTATGAAAACAACGGGGCGCTGAGCGGGGGCTTCTTCTACGCCACCAAGCTGTTCAAAGAAGCGATGATCCGCACCTTGACCGAGGATTACCTGCGGGTACTGTCTCAAATTGCGGAAAATCCACAACTCGAGCTAAG
The DNA here is from genome assembly GCF_052906305.1 of Paenibacillus sp. SER-28. Lineage (NCBI taxonomy): Bacteria > Bacillati > Bacillota > Bacilli > Caryophanales > Paenibacillaceae > Paenibacillus > Paenibacillus sp. SER-28. The sequence continues at coordinate 2,484 of NZ_JBRECM010000007.1, forward strand.
CCGGATTGAATGTCATAAACCGGCGGCAGGCGCAAAGAGTGCCGTCGATACGATCGAATTCGCGTTCTAATCCTACAAGCGCGCCTCCGCCGTCAAGCGAAAGCGGCGCGCATCCCAAGGAAGACGGCGAACAACGTCCAAGCCCGTAAACGCGCAGGCCGAAAGCAAGCTTTTTCGGACCTGCGCTGGGGCATGCGGTCACTTCATTTTTAGGGGAGGTACAAATGAAATCTTTGTTTGAAAAGGAAGAACGGTACTGGAGCGGCAAGTTTGACGCCGATGACAGCCTGAGCTTCCTTCCCTACAGTCAATCCTCCAAATTATCCGCCGACGGGGAACCTGCGGCCGAGCCGGGCTTGCTTCACCGTACTCTGCCGAGCGAACTCTCGGAGAGAATCATTTGCCTCGCCAACGGTTCGGATTTGGCTTTGTACATGATTGTTTTGGCAGGAGTAAAAAGCCTGCTGTTCAAGTATACCGGGCGGGACCAAGTGCTGGTCGGCATGCCTTCTTATAGCGCAGACCCCGACGGGACTCCGCCGCCGCATGACATCTTGGTGATCAAGACGTCCGTAAGCCGCCAGACTACGCTGAAAACGCTGCTCGGGGGCATCAAAGCCTCCATCGGCGAGGCGCTGGAGCATCAGCACCTGCCTTTTCGGAAAATGGTGGAGCCGCTCCATCTGGACTATACGGGGGACGGCCTCCCGGTCGTCAACACCGTCGTATCCTTCGCTCCGATTCATCCGGAACCGCTGGGTAACCGGGTGGCGGCCGATACGGTTTTTCGCTTCGACCGCCAAAACCACTCCATCGAGCTGGAAATAAGCTTTGACGGGCAGCGGTACGAGCGGGCATTTGTGGAACAGGCGGCCGACCATCTTGTTAGGCTGCTGTCCGTGCTTCTATTTCAGCCGGATCTGGAGCTCGGACAAGCCGATGTGCTGTCCCCAGACGAGAGGGAGACGCTACTGAAGCGATTTAATGACACCGAAAGCGGGTTCGAGCGGGGGAAAACGATTTACGGCTTGTTCGAAGAACAGGCGGAGCTTTACCCGGACAACGTGGCCGCCGTCATGAACGAGCGGCAGCTGACCTACCGCGAGCTGAACGAGCGATCCAACCGCCTTGCGCGGAAGCTGCGAGAGACGGGAGTAGAAGCGGACCAGCTGGTAGCGATTCTGGCCGAACGCTCGCTCGATATGGTTGTCGGCATTCTGGCGATTCTCAAAGCGGGCGGAGCATACGTGCCTGTCGATCCCGACTACCCGGAGGAGCGCATCCGCTTCATGATCGAGGATTCGGGCGCGCCGTTATTGCTGATTCAAAAGCATCTGCACGAGAAGACCGACTTTGTAGGAACGCGCCTTGAATTGGACGATTTCGTTTGGGGCGACAGAGGGGCGGACTCCGCCGATGCGCTGGACGCTTCGAACCTGGAGCCGATTTCCGGGCCGGGCAACCTGGCATATGTCATCTACACGTCGGGAACGACCGGCAGACCGAAAGGAACGCTGATCGAGCATAAGAACGTCGTGCGGCTCCTGTTCAACGACAAGAACCTGTTCGACTTCGGGCCGTCCGACACGTGGACGCTGTTCCACTCGTTCTGCTTCGATTTCTCCGTCTGGGAAATGTACGGAGCGCTGCTGTACGGAGGCAAGCTGGTCATCGTACCGCCGCTCACGGCGAAAAATCCGGCCGATTTCCTGGCGCTGCTGGGCCGCGAACAGGTCACGATTTTGAACCAGACGCCAACGTACTTCTACCAGCTGCTGCGTAAGGTCTTGGCGGACCATCCGTACGATCTGCGGATTCGCAACGTCATCTTCGGGGGCGAAGCGCTGAGTCCGCTGCTGCTCAAGGGCTTCAAGACGAAGTACCCGGAGACGAAGCTGATCAATATGTACGGCATTACCGAGACGACGGTTCACGTTACGTATAAGGAAATCACGTGGGTCGAAATGGAGGCGGCGAAGAGCAATATCGGCAAGCCGATCCCGACGCTGAGCGTGTACGTCCTTGATGAAAACCGCCGCCCTGTGCCGATCGGCGTAGCGGGCGAAATGTATGTGGCCGGGGAAGGCCTTGCGAGAGGATACCTGAACCGCCCTGATCTGACGGCGGAGAAGTTCGTCGATTCCCCGTTTGCGGAGGGGGAGAAACTGTACCGCTCGGGCGACTTGGCGGCTTGGCTGCCGGACGGCAACATCGAATACCTGGGCCGGATCGATCATCAGGTGAAAATCCGTGGGTACCGGATCGAGCTGGACGAAATCGAGACGCAGCTGCTGAAGATCGCCGCCGTGCAAGAAGCCAAGGTGCTTGACCGCGACGACGCGAACGGCCATAAGCAGCTTGTCGCTTATTACGTCGCGGAAACGAGGCTGGCGGCGCATGAACTCAAGGAGGAGCTCGCCAAGCAGCTTCCGGGGTATATGATTCCTTCGCACCTCGTGCAGCTTTCGCGGATGCCGCTGACCCCGAACGGGAAAATCGACCGCAAAGCGCTGCCCGCGCCGGAGGAAGCCGCGGCCGGAGGAGCGGAATATGTCGCGCCGAGAACGCTGCTCGAAATGAAGATCGCCCGCGTCTGGCAGGATACGCTTGGCGTTCCGCAGGTCGGCGTAAAGGATAACTTTTTTGAGTTGGGTGGCAATTCGTTAAGTCTGATGAGGCTCGTTCAAGCTGTTTACGATGAAACGGGCCTCGAGATACCGCTGAACCGCCAATTCCACAATTTGACAGTTGAAGCCATGGCTTTCGGCGAGGGGGATCTGGGCCTGGATAAAGGGGGAGACTCCTTCATTAAGCTGAATAAAGCAGGAGATCTGAACGTGTTCTGTTTCCCTCCGGGTAGCGGCTTCGGCATCGGTTACCGAGAGCTCGCAAGCAGGCTCGACGGCCGGTTCGTGCTCTACGGCATTGATTTTATCGACGATGCCGTCGATTACGAGGCCATGCTGAACCGTTATGTGGACGAGATCGTCCGCATCCAGCCGGAAGGACCTTACGTGCTGCTCGGCTACTGCTTCGGAGGCAACCTGACGTTCGAGGTAGCCAAAACGATGGAGAAAAGAGGGTATTCCGTAACGGACGTGCTCATGGTGGACTCGTGGATTAAGGACACGCTGACGCCTTCCGAAACGTCGGAGAAAGAGCTTGAAGAAACGCTTGCCGATTTCGACGAAGAAGAGAAGGAATTAATGAGCAACCCGCTCGTGCGGGAGCGGGTTCATCGGAAGGTCAAAGCGACCTTGGCGTACGAAGCGCAGCTTATTAATTCCGGCACGATCCCGGCCCGGATTTACGAAATGATTGCGAAGGACAGCGAAGCGTTCCGCCTTGAGCACCAATTGCCTTCCTGGCGGGGGGCAACGACGCAAGCTTACGCCGATTACCGGCTGGAGGGCGCGCACGAGGAATTGCTGGAACTCGCGCGCGTGGAAGAAACGGCCGTCGTCATCCGGGACATCTTAGAGCAAGTCAAGCGGCAGATCGAAGCGGAGGCCGGGGTACTGCATGGAAGCTGACCGCCAGCCGTCTGTTCTAGAACAAGGCACAGCGGCGCCTTCCAAGCGCCAAACCGCTTACGCCGCCTGGAAAGCGTTCCGCTGGCTGATGTCCTATGTAAGCCGTCACAAAGGCTGGATGATCGTCGGTATCTTGTCCGCGATTGCCGCCGCCGTTATTGAGATATGGATGGGAAGTTTGATCGAGCAGCTGACCACCCAGGCCGAGAAGGGGGCGGGGCCAATCGTTCTGCAAATCGTGTACACGGTCTTTGTGGTCATCTTGATCGGTGTGCCGGCGAAGTTTTTCATGAGCTTCGGCGTGGAGCGAAGCAGCGCCTCTGCGGTGCAGGATATCCGCAACCATGTCATGCGTCATATCGGCAAACTCCCGGTCTCCTATTTGGAAAAGCAGCACTCCGGCGACGTATTGTCGCGGATCAACAACGACCTGCAGCTCATCCAGCAGTTTATGATTCGGGACCTCGCCCAGTGGTTTTATCATCCGCTGGTGTTCATCGGCTGTTTCGCTTATTTGATCTACCTCCAATGGGAGCTGATGCTGTACAGCCTGCTGTTATTTCCCGTAGCGCTGCTGGTTTCCCAATGGATCGGCAAGCAGTTGGAGCGGTTGACGGAGGAAGCCCAGGCGAACATGGGCCGAATGAACGTCAACCTCCAGGATACGCTTGGGGGTATGCCTATTGTAAAAAGCTACCTGCTATCCGGCATGTTATCTCGCTCCTACCAAGTGCTGCTGCAATTGATGGCCCAAAAAAAGCTGGCCGTGAAAAAGCGGGAAGCCTGGGTCAACCCGCTGCTTTCCACGCTGATGATCAGCCCGATCATTTTCGCCGTCAGTTACGGAAGCTATTTGATCTACAAAGGGCAGCTAGGCGCGGGAGAGCTGATCGCCTTCCTGTACTTGCTGAATCTGTGTCTGGAGCCGCTGGAGCATATTCCCGAGCTCATCACGCGGACGTTCGAAATGGCCGGTGCCCTGAGAAGGGTCTCCGAAATCGTCGAGCAGCCGACCGAAACGGAAAATGGCCGTTCGCTTCCGAAAGCGAGCGCCGCCCCCATCGAGTTTCAGAACGTAACCTTCGGGTATGAGGAGAGCTCCCCGATCCTGCGGAATGTTAGCTTCTCGGTGCCGGAAGGGAAGACGATCGCGCTTGTCGGAGCGAGCGGCGGAGGGAAGAGCACGGTGTTTAAGCTTGTATGCGGCTTTTATCCGCTTCCAGAGGACCAGGGCGAGATCCGCGTGTTCGGCAGCCTGATCCACGGCGTCGATCCGGAGCAGCTTCGGTCGCATTTTTCCGTGGTAACCCAGGATTCATATTTGTTTAGCGGCACGATCGCTGAAAATATCGGCTACGGGCGGGAAGTAGCGTCGATGGACGAGATTATCGAAGCCGCTAAAGCCGCTCAGGCGCATTCCTTCATTATGCAGCTTCCCGACGGCTACCAGACGTATGTCGGAGAGCGCGGAGGCCTTTTGTCCGGCGGGCAGCGCCAGCGCATTGCAATGGCCCGGGCTTTTCTTAAGGATGCTCCCGTTCTGCTGCTGGACGAGCCAACGTCGGCTCTTGATCCGGAGTCGGAAAGCGCGGTTCAGGAAGCGCTGGGCGCATTGATGAAGCAGAGAACGACGATGATTATTGCCCACCGGCTTTCTACAGTACAAAACGCCGACGAAATTTGGGTCATGGAACAGGGGAGTATTGTTGAAAAGGGCACTCATGAACAATTGCTGAAGATGAAGGGACTGTACGCCCAGTCGTACTATCAGGAATTTACCGAGTCTGCCGAACGCAGGGAGGTGGCGTACACATGAAAAAGGGCGGATGGCTCTCGCAAGTGAAAGAACTCGGCTACTTGCTGATGTTTATGAACCGCAAGCGCAAAACCCAGTACGCCATTGGCCTGGCCGTGACGGCGCTCACCCAGACATTGTTCTTGATCGCCTTCAGCTTGGTCGTACATAACTTGGTTGATTTCGCCGTGTCTCGAGATACGTCCCTGATGGTGGAAGCCTTTATTATTTTGGGCGCGGCCTTGTTCCTGGAAAATGTGATTTCTCCCTGGTTCATTTACTTATACCAGCGCAGTGTCGAGCTGACTGTGCTGAATATCCGCGAACGTCTTTATGACAAGCTGTGCCGGGTGCGGACGAGATTCCTGGAGCAGACGCACCATGGGGATTTGCTGTCGCGGGTGAACAACGACGTAACGACCGTTGAGTTTACATTCTCGCAGGTTTACTTCGTTTTGCTGCTTCAAGTTGTCTTTTGCATCGGCTCCATTGTCTCCATGGTGTTGATCGATTGGCGGTTTGCCGGCGTATCCTTCGTCATTCTGCTGCTGTCCTCCGTGGTCAGCCTGAAATTTGCGCGGGATATTCGCGCCTTGTCCGAACAAGGCTTGCAAACGCTCGGTAAAATGACCGAAAAATTCAAAGATTTTATGGGCGGCATTCAAATTGTGAAGCTGTTCCGCATCCGCACGATTTACGGCCAGTACGAGGCGTTGAACGAACAAATGACGCAGACGCTTCGGCAAACCGCGCAGAAGAACGGCATGCAGGCTGCGGTGAATCATTTTATCAGCTACGTCACGTTCTGCGGCATCATCGTCATCGGCAGTCTTCTTTATGCCTACGGACTGATGGGAATGGGAAGCGTCGCTGCCCTGGCGGTTCTGCAAGTGAATCTGACGCACGCCTTGTTGAACTTGGGGATGGTTCTGTCGATGACCCAAAATTCGATCGCGGGCGCTCACCGGATTCAAGAGGTACTAAGAGAGGAAGAGGAACCGGAGCGTTTGGGATCTCCTCACAGCGAGCTCGTGTCGGAGGCTGCGGTGGAGTTTCGCGATGTGGAATTTTCCTATCAGGCGGATAAAAAGGTGCTTGTCGACATCTCCATGCAGGTGTTTCCCGGCCAGGTCGCCGCTATCGTGGGGGCCAGTGGCAGCGGCAAAAGTACGCTGATCAAGCTGCTGCTCGGCTTTTATCCTGTGGACAGCGGAGAAATCCTGCTCCAAGGCAAACCGTTCGGCCATTACACGCTGGACGAAATCCGCAGGCAGATTGCATACGTTCCGCAGGAGCCGTTCTTGTTTACCGGCACGATTGAGGAAAACATCCGCTACGGCAACCCGGATGCAACGGATGAAGAAGTGATCGAAGCGGCCAAAGCGGCGTACGCTCACCATTTCATTCAGGAACTTCCTGAACAGTATAAAACGCCGGTGGGAGAGAGAGGAGCGTCGTTGTCGGGCGGACAAAGGCAGCGAATTGCGATCGCCCGGGCGATTCTCAAAAACGCCCCGATTCTGCTGCTGGACGAAGCGACTTCCGCGCTGGATAACGAATCCCAGCATTGGGTACAGCAGGCCCTGAACGTATTGATGAAGGGGCGCACCACCATTCTGATCGCCCACCGTCTCAGCACCGTGGAACATGCAGATTTGATTACCGTCATGAACCAAGGGATGGTCGTCGAGCGGGGCCGCCATCAGGACCTGCTGGCGCTCGGGGGTTATTACGCCCGGCTGTACGGCTAGATCCGCTTTACGGCGGGCGGCTTCCTGCTTGCAAATGCGACAGAGTCTTTTAGTAATCCAAGGTATGACTTTATAACCGGTAGTTACCAGAAAACGCAGACACGAAAAAGGGGACAGAGTCCGAAGGAGCCGTTCCGGGAATGGCCGCGCGGTTCTTCTAAGAGTGACTAAGTGACATCTAGGTACAAAGCCTATCTATAAAGAATCTCTAAACCGGGAGTGTGTCGATGTGAGAGAGAATACCAACGAGCAATATGGATTAACGCAAGCCCAGCGCCGAATATGGTTCATGGAAATTATGAATCCGGGAACGTCCATCACGATGCTTTCCGCGACCTACCAGATTACGGGCGAGATCAACACACAGCTTCTGGAGCAAGCGGTGGCAGAGATCGTCAAAACCTATGACGTTTTCCGAATCCGCATTAGCGGGGATTTGCAAAATCCAACGCAGTGGTTCGAAGAGCCGGAGAATGTCCAAGCTAGGATAAGCCGCCTCGAAATAGGCACAACCGAACAATTCTATGCTTGGGTGAAAGAAGTAAGCGAAAAACCGGCCAGCGTGTTCGACGAACACCTCTACCAATTTACGATTATCCATTTTGCGAACGGCCAAGTATGGCTCAATTTGACGGTAAATCATATTATCGCCGACGGCTTGTCCGTCAATGCTTTGCTGCATGCGGTGATGGAAAAATACTTAGAACTGCGTAAAGGCATCTCCAGCAGTTACCAGGCCCCTACCTATCTGGATTATATTTCCGCGGAGCGTGAATATGAGCAATCGCAGCGTTATCAAAAAGGCAAGGAATACTGGCTGACGAAGTACAACACTTTGCCTGAAACGACCGGCATTAAATCGTATCCGCCATTCTCGATCGGCAGCGAATCCAATAAACTGGCCATCACTTTGGACGGTTCCCGGTATGAACGCATTCTGGCCTTCAGCGAACAATATCAGGTCAGCTTATATACGTTATTTCTGTCCGCCATGTATGCCTTATTGTACAAGCTGACCGACAGCACCGATGTTCCGGTCGGCACGGTTTTCGCCAATCGCACCAGCAAGAAGGAAAAAGAAACGATCGGCATGTTCGTCAGCACCGTGGCTACGCGGATTCGTCTGAATCCAGACGGGCACGTGCTTTCCTTGATCCAAACGGTTTCCAAGGAAAATACGGCGGATCTGCGGTATCAGAAATACCCTTATAACCAATTGATCCAGGATTTACGCGAACAACACGGCCGCAACGATCTTTCGGGGCTGTTCCGCACGTCTCTGGAATATTTGCCTTTGAAAATCGTGGAGTACGAAGAAATCAAGGTACGCCTGGAGGCTCACTTCGCTAGGCACGAGATGGACGATTTGCTGCTGCGCTTCGACCATATGCTGAATGAAGGCCATGTAATTCTCCATGCTTCCTATCGTACCGGCCTGTTCGAGACGGCCGAGATTGATCGGATTATGGAACAGTATGTAACCGTTCTGGACCAGTTCCTTCAGACTCCCGAACTGCCGGTACGCGAGATTTCTCTGCTGAGCGATGAGGAGAGACACCGCATTCTCAACGTTTTTAACCCGCCGATGGCAGGGCTGAGCGAGGGAGAAGCGTTTCATCGGTATGTTGAAAAGTTTGCCCGGGAAATTCCGGATCATCCGGCAGTCGTCTACATGGACAAACAGCTGACCTACGGCGAATTGAACGAACGCGCCGAGCGGCTGGCTTCTCTCCTTCGCGAACAGGGCGTGGGAAGGGAGACGATTACGGGGATCTGGGCGGAGCGTTCAGTGGAACTGCTGGTCGGGGTGCTCGCCGTTTGGAAAGCCGGCGGAGCCTATGTACCGCTGGACCCCGATTATCCGGCGGAGCGGATTGAGTACATGCTCAGCGATAGCGATGCATCGGTGCTGCTTACGCAGCGTCATCTGTTGGAGCGGGCCAGAGGTTGGTTGGCCGATGACCAGCTGAAGCTTCAAGCTGTCTATGCCATGGACGATGAACAGATCTATAACGGGGATGCCTTAGCCGTGGAATTTGAATCTGCCGGCAGCGCCCCACAAGACTTGGCTTATGTGATTTACACCTCGGGTACGACGGGACGCCCGAAAGGCGTCATGATCGAGCACGGTAGTCTCGTGAATACGGCGGATGCGTACCGTCGCGAGTACCGGTTGGATCAGTTTCCGGTGCGGCTGCTGCAGCTGGCCAGCTTCTCGTTTGACGTGTTCGTCGGAGACATCGCGCGGACGCTGTATAACGGAGGCACGATGGTGATTGTGCCGAAGGATGACCGGATTGATCCGAACCTCTTATACGGCTGGATTCGGGACCAAAACATTACGGTATTCGAATCGACGCCTGCGCTCATCCTGCCGTTCATGCAGCATATTTATGAAGAAGGGCTGGACGTTAGCTCCATGCAGTTGCTGATTACCAGCTCGGATGCTTGCAGTGTCACCGATTACCGATTGCTGCAGGAAAGATTCGGCGGACAATTCCGCATCATCAACAGCTATGGCGTTACCGAAGCGGCCATTGACAGCAGCTTTTACGGTGAGCCGCTGGATAAGCTGCCGCCGTCGGGGCATGTGCCGATCGGCAAAGCTTGGCTGAACGCCCGGTTTTACATTGTCGATGCCGCGTTAAAGCCGGTTCCTGTAGGGGTTCCGGGCGAGCTTGTCATCGGCGGCGCCGGGGTGGCGCGCGGGTACTGGAACCGTCCGGACCTAACCGCCGAGAAGTTTGCGGACAGCCCGTTTGTGCCGGGCGAACGTCTGTACCGGACAGGCGATTTGGCCCGCTGGCTGGAAGACGGCAACGTCGACTTCATCGGCCGGATCGACTATCAAGTGAAAATTCGCGGGTTCCGGATCGAACTCGGCGAAATTGAAACGGCCCTGCTGCGTTTCCGGGGCGTCAAGCAGGCTGTGGTGACCGACCGTACGGATGAGCAGGGGCAAAAGTATTTGTGCGGCTACGTCGCGGCGGATGCTTCCTTGCAGCTGAGCGATCTGCTGTCCCAATTGAAGCAAGAGCTGCCGGCCCATATGGTCCCGGCCCGGCTGGTGTCTCTTGATAAGCTTCCGCTCACGCCGAACGGCAAAATTGACCGTAAAGCGCTGCCTGAACCGACCGGAGAGGTAGAAGCAGGCCGTGAGTATGTGGCTCCTCGCACAACGCTGGAAACAAGACTTGCTCTCATTTGGCAGCAGGTGCTGGGTATTGCGCGAGTTGGAGTCCAAGACGATTTCTTTGACTTGGGTGGTCATTCCTTGCGGGCCTCTACGCTTGTTTCCAAGATTAGGAAAGAACTGCAAGTCGAGGTTTCGCTGCGGGAAGTTTTCCGCTACACCACGATCGAACAGCTAGCCCAAAGAATCGGCGGTTTAAGGCAGCAGGAGACGTATGAGATTACAAAGGCGGCTGAGGCCGAGTACTATCCGGTTTCATCCGAGCAAAAGCGTCTGTACGTCCTGCGCCAGCTTGACGGGGCCGAGCGCAGCTACAATATGTCGGCGGCGCTTCTTCTCGAAGGCAAGCTGGACCGCACGCGCGTCGAGCACGCGTTCCGGGCGCTGATTCAGCGCCATGAGACGCTGCGTACCGGGATCGAGCAGGTTCAAGGCGAGCTTGTCCAGCGCATCTATGACGAGGTGGAGTTTGCTGTAGATTATTTCCAAGCGAGCGAGCGGGAAGTGGAGCAAGTGGTGGAAGCTTACTATCACCCGTTTGATCTGACCAAGCCGCCACTTCTCCGCATCGGCCTGATCGAAGTCGCCGAGGATCGCCACATTCTGCTGTTCGATATGCACCATATCGTCTCGGACGGCATTTCGACAGCGCTGCTCTTCGACGAGTTCAGCCGCCTGTATCGGGGCGAGGAGCTGGCCCCGCTGCGCATTCAATACAAAGATTATGCCGTTTGGCAGCATTCCGAAGCTTACGGGCAGATGCTCCAGCCGCAGAAGGAGTATTGGCTGGAACAGCTGTCGGGCGAGCTGCCGGTCTTGGAGCTGCCGACGGACTTCCCGCGGCCTGCGGTGCAAAGCTTTGACGGCCGAACCGTGAAGTTTTATATCGAGAAAGATCGGACGGAGAAGCTGAAAGAGCTGGCGGCACGGACAGGGACGACCCTGTACATGGTGCTGCTGTCGGCTTACACCATCCTTATGCATAAATATTCGGGTCAGGAAGATCTGATCGTAGGCACGCCGATTGCCGGAAGAACGCAGGAAGAAGTGCGGCCGATCGTAGGGATGTTTATCAACACGCTGGCCATTCGCAGCCGTCCGGAGCGTTCCAAGCCGTACCTTTCGTACCTGGAAGAAATCAAGGACATCACGCTCGGGGCTTTCGAACACCAAAATTATTTGTTCGAAGACTTGGTAGAAAGTCTTCACATTCCGCGCGCGACCGGCCGGAATCCGCTCTTTGACACGTTCTTCTCCCTACAAAATACGGAGAACGAGCAAATTGTCATCGAGGGGCTGGAGCAATCGTTTTATCCACTGGAAAACCAAACATCCAAGTTCGAGCTGCTCCTGGATATTTCGGAGCTGGACGGTCAGCTCGAATGCCGGTTGGAGTACGCTACGGCTTTGTATAAACAGGAGACCGCGGAGCGGTTCGCCAGACATTATGACAAGCTGCTCGAAACCATCGCAGCAGGGCCGGACGGGGATATTGCCTCGCTGGAAATGCTCACGGAGGAGGAAATCCGCAAGCTGGTGCGCGGTTTCAACGATTCGGAGGCGGACTACCCGCAGCAGCAGACGATTCACGGCTTGTTCGAAGAGCAGGCGGAGCTTTACCCGGACAACGTGGCCGCCGTCATGAACGAGCGGCAGCTGACCTATCGCGAGCTGAACGAGCGATCCAATCGCCTTGCGCGGAAGCTGCGGGAGACGGGAGTAGAAGCGGATCAGCTGGTAGCGATTCTGGCCGAACGCTCGCTCGATATGGTTGTCGGCATTTTGGCGATTCTCAAAGCGGGCGGAGCATACGTGCCTGTCGATCCCGACTACCCGGAGGAGCGCATCCGCTTCATGATCGAGGATTCGGGCGCGCCATTATTGCTGATTCAAAAGCATCTGCACGAGAAGACCGACTTCGCAGGAACGCGCCTCGAATTGGACGATTTCGTTTGGGGCGACAGAGGGGCGGACTCCGCCGATGTGCTGGACGCTTCGAACCTGGAGCCGATTTCCGGGCCGGTCAACCTGGCTTATGTCATCTACACGTCGGGAACGACCGGCAGACCGAAAGGAACGCTGATCGAGCATAAGAACGTCGTGCGGCTCCTGTTCAACGACAAGAACCTGTTCGACTTCGGGCCGTCCGACACGTGGACGCTGTTCCACTCGTTCTGCTTCGATTTCTCCGTCTGGGAAATGTACGGAGCGCTGCTGTACGGAGGCAAGCTGGTCATCGTACCGCCGCTCACGGCGAAAAATCCGGCCGATTTCCTGGCGCTGCTGGGCCGCGAACAGGTCACGATTTTGAACCAGACGCCAACGTACTTCTACCAGCTGCTGCGTGAGGTCTTGGCGGACCATCCGTACGATCTGCGGATTCGCAACGTCATCTTCGGGGGCGAAGCGCTGAGTCCGCTGCTGCTCAAGGGCTTCAAGACGAAGTATCCGGAGACGAAGCTGATCAATATGTACGGCATTACCGAGACGACGGTTCACGTTACGTATAAGGAAATCACGTGGGTCGAAATGGAGGCGGCGAAGAGCAATATCGGCAAGCCGATCCCGACGCTGAGCGTATACGTCCTTGATGAAAACCGCCGCCCTGTGCCGATCGGCGTAGCGGGCGAAATGTACGTGGCCGGGGAAGGCCTTGCGAGAGGATACCTGAACCGTCCGGATCTGACGGCGGAGAAGTTCGTCGATTCCCCGTTTGCGGAGGGGGAGAAACTGTACCGCTCGGGCGACTTGGCGGCTTGGCTGCCGGACGGCAACATCGAATACCTGGGCCGGATCGATCATCAGGTGAAAATCCGCGGGTACCGGATCGAGCTGGACGAAATCGAGACGCAGCTACTGAACGTCGAGGGCGTGGAAGAAGCGGTGGTGCTCGCCCGTCAGGACGGCGGGGGCGAGAAGGCGCTTGTCGCCTACTTTGTGGCGGACCGGACGCTGACGGTCAGCGAAATGAGAACCTCGCTGGCCCAGGAAATGCCGGGGTACATGATCCCGTCGTACTTCGTGCAGCTGGAGCGCATCCCGCTGACGTCCAACGGAAAAGTGGACCGCAAAGCGCTGCCGGAGCCGCAAGGCGGCTTGCAAACGGGCGTCGAATACGTAGCGCCGCGTAACCGGACGGAGTCCCAGCTTGTGAAGATCTGGGAGGAAGTGCTGGGCTACTCCGGCATTGGAGTCCTGGACAATTTCTTCGAGCTCGGAGGCCACTCCTTGCGGGCGACGAACCTTGTCAGCAAGATTCAGAAGGAGATGAACGTCGAACTTCCGCTGCGCGATGTGTTCCGCTATACGACGATAGAGTCGATGGCCGGGGCTATTGCCAGCTTGGAAGAAACGCGGCACAGCTCGATTCCGAAAGCGGAAGAGAAAGCGTACTATCCGGTTTCCTCCGCGCAAAAAAGGCTGTACGTCCTGCACCAGCTGGATGGCTCGGAGCTGAATTACAACCTCCCAAGTGCCTTGCAGTTGGAAGGGGCTTTGAACGAGGCCAAAGTGGAAAAGGCGCTGACAACTTTGGTGGCCCGGCATGATATGCTGCGCACCGGTTTTGAAATCGTGAATGGGGAGCCGGTTCAGCGTATTCATCCGCTCGTAGCTTTCAAGGTCGAGAAGCTTCAAGCAAGCGAAGATCAGGTTGCGGCCATTCTTGAAGGCTTCATTCAGCCTTTTGACCTGACCCAGCCGCCTTTGCTGCGCGCCCTGCTGATCGAACTGGAGAAAGAGAAATTCCTGCTCGCGCTGGATATTCATCATATTGGTTCCGACGGCCTTTCCATGGACGTGCTGCTGCGCGAATTCGTGCGGCTTTACAATGGGGAAGAATTGCCGGAGCTGCGGATTCAATATAAGGATTACGCCGTTTGGCAGCAATCCGAGGAGCAGCGCCAGCGCATCAAACGGCAGGAGGAATACTGGCGCGGGGTATTCAGCTCCGAGCTTCCGGTTCTTGAGCTGCCTCTCGACTTCTCCCGCCCGGCCGTCCAGCAGTTTGACGGTCAAACGCTCACGTTTACGCTGGATGCGGAGAAAAGCGAAGCTCTCAAACGGCTTGCCGGCGATTCGGGGGCGACGCTGTACATGCTTCTGCTGGCTGCGTACTCCGTATTGCTTCATAAATACGCGGGACAGGAAGATATAGTGGTCGGCACTCCGATTGCTGCCCGTTCTCACGCCGACCTGCAGCCGATTATCGGCATGTTCGTCAATACGCTGGCCCTTCGCTTGGGTCCGGCGGCGGAGCGGACGTTCCTGGATTACTTGCAGGAAGTGAAGGAAACGACGCTTGGAGCCTACGAGCACCAGGACTATCCGTTCGAGGAGCTGGTGGAAGCTCTTCAGGTGAGCCGGGATTTAAGCCGGAATCCTCTGTTTGACACCATGTTTTCTTTGCAAAAACACGAAAGCTTGGATTTAACCATGGAAGGCTTGCAATGGTCGCTGTTCGACATCGAGGAAAAGACGGCAAAGTTTGATCTTAGCCTTGATATCGTGGAAGCCGATAACGAGCTGGTTTGCAAGATCGAGTACGCTACCTCGTTGTTTAGACAGGAAACGATGGTACGGCTGGCGGGTCATTACGAGCAGCTATTGGCGTCGATCCTGGTTCAGCCGAGTGCGCGGATTTCGGATTTGGATATCTTGACGGACAGCGAAAAGCATGATTTGCTGGTCGGGTTTGACGTGTCGTCTTCGGCTCTTGCGAAGCAACCCGCCGCAGAGAGTACAGGTTTGGAAGCGGATGAGTCGTGGGGAGAGAGAACGTTCCACGAGCTGTTCGAGGAGCAGGCGGAGCGCACTCCGGGAGCGCTGGCGGTTGTCTACGAAGACAGCAAGCTGACGTATGCGGAGCTGAACGCCAAAGCGAATCGTCTGGCGTATGCACTGCGGGCGCGCGGGGTGAAGCCGGAGCAGGTGGTCGGCATTCTGGCCGGCCGTTCGGCGGAGCTGTTGATCGGGGTGCTCGCCGTATGGAAAGCGGGCGGCGCTTATGTGCCGCTCGACCCGGACTATCCGGCGGAGCGGATCGAGTATATGCTCGCGGACAGCGGGGCGTCGGTGCTGCTCACACAGACCCGCCTGCTGGAGCAGGCGGAAGCTTGGCGCAGCGACGGAGCTCTAGTGCTGCAAACGGTGCTTGCGCTTGACGACGCCGCGACGTACAGCCTCGGAGCGGCTGTGGGCGTACAAGCTTTGGGCGAAGCAGGCGCAGAGGCGGAGGCTTTGGCGCAAGCGGAAACGGCTTCTGCCGAAACGTCCGCCACGGCAGAAGCCGAGAAGAACGTACTAGCGGCGGATCTCGCATCGAATCCGGCGAATGTGAACAAGCCGCGCGATTTGGCTTACGTCATCTACACCTCCGGTACGACGGGCAAGCCGAAGGGCGTGATGATCGAGCACCGCAGCCTGGTGAACACGGCGGCGGGCTACCGGCGGGAATACCGCCTGGATCAGTTCCCGATCCGGCTGCTGCAGCTCGCCAGCTTCTCGTTCGACGTGTTCGTCGGCGACATTGCGCGGACGCTGTACAACGGCGGCACGATGGTCATCGTGCCGAAGGACGACCGGATTGATCCAACCCGCCTCTACGGCTGGATTCGCGACTACGCCGTGACGGTATTCGAATCGACTCCGGCGCTGATCGTGCCGTTCATGGAGCATGTGCATGCCGAGAGTCTGGAGCTCAGCTCGATGCAGTTGCTGATCACAAGCTCGGATGCGTGCAGCGTAGCGGATTACCGCACCTTGCAGGAGCGCTTCGGCTCGCAGTTCCATATTATTAACAGCTACGGCGTAACGGAAGCGGCGATTGACTCCAGCTTCTATGACGAGCCGCTGGAGAAGCTGCCGAAGACGGGCAGCGTGCCGATCGGGAAAGCGTGGCTGAACGCCAAGTTCTACATCGTGGATGCGAATCTGAAGCCGGTGCCGATCGGGGTGTTGGGCGAGCTGGTTATCGGCGGAGCGGGTGTGGCCCGCGGTTACTTGAACCGCCCGGATTTGACGGCGGAGAAATTCGTAGACAGCCCGTTCGCCGCTGGGGAGCGGCTGTACCGGACGGGCGACCTGGCGCGCTGGATGCCGGACGGCAACGTGGACTTCATCGGCCGGATCGACAACCAGGTGAAAATTCGCGGCTATCGGATCGAGCTTGGTGAAATTGAAGCGAAGCTGCTGAGTGTAGGTGGCGTGAAGGAAGCGGTCGTCGTCGTCAGGGAAGATCAAGAAGGTCAGAAAGCTTTGTGCGCTTATTATACAGCGGAAGAAGGCTTGACGGCGGCGGACCTGAAGCGGGCGATTGCCAGCGAGCTGCCGGGGTACATGATCCCGTCGTACTTCGTGGAGCTGGAGCGCCTGCCTCTGACGCCGAACGGAAAGATCGACCGGAAGGCGTTGCCGGCACCGGAAGGCGGAGACCGCGAATACGTGGCGCCGCGCACCGAACTGGAGGCGAAGCTGGCCGCCATTTGGCAGGATGTGCTTGTTCGGGAGAAGACAGTAGGCGTAACGGACAACTTCTTCGACCTCGGCGGACACTCCCTGCGGGCGACGACGCTTGTCAGCAAAATGCATAAGGAGCTAGGCGTTGAATTCCCGCTTCGCGACGTATTCCGCTACTCGACGGTTGAGGAAATGGCCGCGGTTATGGAGCGGCTGGAGATCGGCTCGTTCACGGCTATTCCGGCTGCGGAACCTAGCGAGTATTATCCGCTCTCTTCCGCTCAGAAACGTCTCTATATCTTGAACCAGCTGGAAGGAGCCGAGCTGAGCTATAACATACCGGGAGCTATGCTGCTCGAAGGGGAGCTCGACCGGCAGCGGTTTGAAGAAGCGTTCCGCGGGCTCGTAGCTCGTCATGAAACGCTGCGTACCGGCTTTGAGATGGTAAAAGGCGAAGCGGTTCAGCGGATTTACGAAGAAGCCGCCTTCCAGGTGGAATATGTGCAGATCAGCGGGGAGCAGGCGGAAGAAACGGTGCGCCAATTCGTTCGTCCGTTTGATCTAGCGAAGCCGCCACTTCTGCGGGTAGGCCTTGCCGAACTGGCGCCGGACCAGCACATTCTAATGTTCGATACGCATCATATCGTATCTGACGGCGTTTCGATTGACGTACTGATCGAAGAGTTCGTCCGCTTGTACAGCGGGGAGCAGTTGGAGCCGCTCCGCATTCAGTACAAAGATTATGCGGTATGGCAGCAATCGGACGAGCAGAAAGCTCAGCTTGCCAAGCAGGGAGCCTACTGGCTCGACATGTTCCGCGGAGAGCTGCCGGTTTTGGAATTGCCGACGGACTATCCGCGCCCGGCTATGCAGAGCTACGAGGGCCGCACGCTGCAATTGTTTATGCATAGCGAGCAAAGCGAGGGTCTGAAACGGCTTGCAGCCGAGAACGGCGCAACACTTTACATGGTTCTGCTTGCTGGTTATACAATATTATTGCATAAATATACAGGGCAAGAAGACGTGGTGGTCGGTACGCCGATTGCGGGAAGAAATCACAGCGACGTTCAGCCGCTGATGGGGATGTTCGTCAATACCCTGGCCATCCGCAGTTATCCGGCTGCCGGTAAGACGTTCCTTGACTACTTGAAGGAAATCAAGGAGACGACGCTGGGCGCTTTTGAACATCAGAATTATCCGTTTGAGGAACTGGTGGATAAGGTGAACGTGGCTCGCGATTTAAGCCGCAATCCGCTATTCGATACGATGTTTGCTTTGCAGAATACAGAGAATTTGGAAATCCAGCTTCCCGGACTCCATTTGTCGACGTATGCCAGCGAAGAAATTGTTTCTAAATTCGATCTCAGCTTGGACGTCACGGAGATCGAGGAAGGCTTGGAATATCTGTTTGAATACGCCACTGCTCTTTATAAAACCGAAACGGTGGAGAAATTGGCCGCTCACTACTTGCAGCTGCTTGAATCCATTCTCCGCAACCCGTCGGCGACTATTGCCGAGCTGGACATTTTGACACCGGCGGAAAAAGAGCAAATTCTCGGCGCGTTCAACCCGGCGCAGCCGGAAGCGGCTCCTGCGGCCGCGTTCCACCGGCTGTTCGAGGAACAGGCGGAGCGCACGCCGGAAGCGGAGGCCGTCGTGTACGAGAACGACCGGCTGACGTATGCGGAGCTGAACGAGCGGGCGAACCGCTTGGCGGCCACGCTGCGTGCAAGCGGCATCGGCCAGGAGACGATCGTCGGCATTCTCGCCGAGCGTTCGGTGGACTTGCTGGTGGCCGTGCTGGCCGTCTGGAAAGCGGGCGGGGCGTATGTGCCGCTCGACCCGGATTACCCGGCGGAGCGCGTGCGATTCATGCTCGAAGACAGCGGAGCGAAGGTACTGCTGACGCAAACGCCGCTGCGAGAGCGTGCCGAAGCCTGGCTCGGCGAAGAGGAGCTGGCGCTGGCGGCGGTGCTGTACCTGGACGACGAAGCGTCGTACAGCGAGGAGCGGGCGAATGCGCCGATTGGCTCCGGCATTGTCTCCGGCAAGCTGACGGATGCTGTGGACGACGGCGATGAGAGCCATCAGAATGTTGGCACCGACAGCTTCCATGAAGCCCGTCCAGAGGACCTGGCGTACGTGATCTACACGTCGGGAACGACGGGCAAGCCGAAGGGCGTGATGATCGAGCACCGCAGCCTGGTGAACACGGCGGCGGGCTACCGGCGGCAATACCGGTTGGATCAGTTCCCGGTGCGGCTGCTGCAGCTCGCAAGCTTCTCGTTTGACGTGTTCGTGGGAGATATCGCGCGGACGCTGTACAACGGAGGCACGATGGTGATTGTGCCGAAGGACGACCGGATCGATCCATCTCGTCTGCACCACTGGATGGAGCGGGAGCGGGTCACCATCTTCGAATCGACGCCGGCGCTGATCGTGCCGTTCCTGGAGTACGTGCACGAGCAGCAACTGGATATGAGCCGGTTGGAGCTGTTGATCACGAGCTCGGACAGCTGCAGCGTGGCGGATTACCGGACCTTGCAGGAACGCTTCGGCTCGTTGTTCCGGATCATCAACGCATACGGCGTGACGGAAGCGGCGATCGACTCAAGTTTCTACGACGAGCCGCTGATGAAGCTGCCGCAGACAGGTAATGTGCCGATCGGCAAAGCGTGGCTGAATGCGAAATTCTACATCGTGGACGCGCATCTGAACCCGGTGCCGGTCGGGGTGCTGGGCGAGCTGGTTATCGGCGGAGTCGGGGTAGCGCGCGGGTACTTGAACCGTCCGGAGCTGACAGAAGAGAAGTTCGTAGACAGCCCGTTCGCCGCGGGCGAGCGGCTGTACCGCACGGGAGACTTGGCGCGGTGGATGGAGGACGGCAACGTTGACTTCATCGGCCGGATCGACAACCAGGTGAAAATCCGGGGGTACCGGATTGAGACGGGCGAAATCGAAGCGAAGCTGCTGAGTGTAGGTGGCGTGAAGGAAGCGGTCGTCGTCGTCAGGGAAGATCAAGAAGGTCAGAAAGCTTTGTGTGCTTATTATACAGCGGAAGAAGGCTTGACGGCGGCGGACCTGAAGCGGGCGATTGCCAGCGAGCTGCCGGGTTACATGATCCCGTCGTACTTCGTGGAGCTGGAGCGCTTGCCTCTGACGCCGAACGGAAAGATCGACCGGAAGGCGCTGCCGGCACCGGAAGGGGGAGCAAGCGCAGGCCGCGAATACGTGGCGCCGCGCACCGAACTGGAGGCGAAGCTGGCCGCCATTTGGCAGGATGTGCTTGTTCGGGAGAAGGCGGTAGGCGTAACGGACAACTTCTTCGACCTCGGCGGACACTCCCTGCGGGCGACGACGCTTGTCAGCAAAATGCATAAGGAGCTAGGCGTTGAATTCCCGCTTCGCGACGTATTCCGCTACTCGACGGTTGAGGAAATGGCCGCGGCTATGGAGCGGCTGGAGATCGGCTCGTTCACGGCTATTCCGGCTGCGGAACCTAGCGAGTATTATCCGCTCTCTTCCGCTCAGAAACGTCTCTATATCTTGAACCAGCTGGAAGGAGCCGAGCTGAGCTACAACATACCGGGAGCTATGCTGCTCGAAGGGGAGCTCGATCGGCAGCGGTTTGAAGAAGCGTTCCGCGGGCTCGTAGCTCGTCATGAAACGCTGCGTACCGGCTTTGAGATGGTAAAAGGCGAAGCGGTTCAGCGGATTTACGAAGAAGCCGCCTTCCAGGTGGAATATGTGCAGATCAGCGGGGAGCAGGCGGAAGAAACGGTGCGCCAATTCGTTCGTCCGTTTGATCTAGCGAAGCCGCCACTTCTGCGGGTAGGCCTTGCCGAACTGGCGCCGGACCAGCACATTCTAATGTTCGATACGCATCATATCGTATCTGACGGCGTTTCGATTGACGTACTGATCGAAGAGTTCGTCCGCTTGTACAGCGGGGAGCAGTTGGAGCCGCTCCGCATTCAGTACAAAGATTATGCGGTATGGCAGCAATCGAACGAGCAGAAAGCTCAGCTTGCCAAGCAGGAAGCCTACTGGCTCGACATGTTCCGCGGAGAGCTGCCGGTTTTGGAATTGCCGACGGACTATCCGCGCCCGGCTATGCAGAGCTACGAGGGCCGCACGCTGCAATTGTTTATGCATAGCGAGAAAAGCGAGGGTCTGAAACGGCTTGCAGCCGAGAACGGCGCAACGCTTTACATGGTTCTGCTTGCTGGTTATACAATATTATTGAATAAATATACAGGGCAAGAAGACGTGGTGGTCGGTACGCCAATTGCGGGAAGAAATCACAGTGACGTTCAGCCGCTGATCGGGATGTTCGTCAATACCCTGGCCATCCGCAGTTATCCGGCTGCCGGTAAGACGTTCCTTGACTACTTGAAGGAAATCAAGGAGACGACGCTGGGCGCTTTTGAACATCAGAATTATCCGTTTGAGGAACTGGTGGATAAGGTGAACGTGGCTCGCGATTTAAGCCGCAATCCGCTGTTCGATACGATGTTTGCTTTGCAGAATACAGAGAATTTGGAAATCCAGCTTCCCGGACTCCATTTGTCGACGTATGCCAGCGAAGAAATTGTTTCTAAATTCGATCTCAGCTTGGACGTCACGGAGATCGAGGAAGGCTTGGAATATCTGTTTGAATACGCCACTGCTCTTTATAAAACCGAAACGGTGGAGAAATTGGCCGCTCACTACTTGCAGCTGCTTGAATCCATTCTCCGCAACCCGTCGGCGACTATTGCCGAGCTGGGCATTTTGACACCGGCGGAAAAAGAGCAAATTCTCGGCGCGTTTAACCCGGCGCAGCCGGAAGCGGCTCCTGCGGCCGCGTTCCACCGGCTGTTCGAGGAACAGGCAGAACGCACGCCGGAAGCGGCAGCTGTCGTGTACGAGAATGACCGGCTGACGTATGCGGAGCTGAACGAGCGGGCGAACCGCTTGGCGGCTACGCTGCGCGCAAGCGGCATCGGCCGGGAGACGATCGTCGGCATTCTCGCCGAGCGTTCGGTGGACTTGCTGGTGGCCGTGCTGGCCGTCTGGAAAGCGGGCGGGGCGTATGTGCCGCTCGACCCGGATTACCCGGCGGAGCGCGTGCGGTTCATGCTCGAAGACAGCGGAGCGAAGGTGCTACTGACGCAAACGCCGCTGCGAGAGCGTGCCGAAGCCTGGCTCGGCGAAGAGGAGCTGGCGCTGGCGGCGGTGCTGTACCTCGACGACGAAACTTCGTACAGCGAGGAGCGGACGAATGCCGACAGCTTCCATGAAGCCCGTCCGGAGGACCTGGCGTACGTGATCTACACGTCGGGAACGACGGGCAAGCCGAAGGGCGTGATGATCGAGCACCGCAGCCTGGTGAACACGGCGGCGGGCTACCGGCGGGAATACCAGTTGGATGAGTTCCCGGTGCGGCTGCTGCAGCTCGCAAGCTTCTCGTTCGACGTGTTCGTGGGAGATATCGCGCGGACGCTGTACAACGGAGGCACGATGGTGATTGTGCCGAAGGACGACCGGATCGATCCTTCTCGTCTGCACCACTGGATGGAGCGGGAGCGGGTCACCATCTTCGAATCGACGCCGGCGCTGATCGTGCCGTTCCTGGAGTATGTGCACGAGCAGCAACTGGATATGAGCCGGTTGGAGCTGTTGATCACGAGCTCGGACAGCTGCAGCGTGGCGGATTACCGGACCTTGCAGGAACGCTTCGGCTCGTTGTTCCGGATCATCAACGCATACGGTGTGACGGAAGCGGCGATCGACTCAAGCTTCTACGGCGAGCCGCTGGCGAAGCTGCCGCAGACAGGCAATGTGCCGATCGGCAAAGCGTGGCTGAATGCGAAATTCTACATCGTGGATGCGCATCTGAACCCGGTGCCGGTCGGGGTGCTGGGCGAGCTGGTCATCGGCGGAGTCGGAGTGGCGCGCGGGTACTTGAACCGTCCGGAGCTGACGGAAGAGAAGTTCGTAGACAGCCCGTTCGCCGCGGGCGAGCGACTGTACCGCACGGGAGACTTGGCGCGGTGGATGGAGGACGGGAACGTGGACTTCATCGGCCGGATCGACAACCAGGCGAAAATCCGGGGGTACCGGATCGAGACGGGCGAGATCGAGTCGCAGCTGCTGCGGGTGGAAGGCGTGCGCGAAGCGGTGGTGCTGGTTCGAAGTGACGCGAACGGGCAGAAAGCGATGTGCGCGTACTACACAACGGATGGCGAACTGACGGCGGCAGACCTGAAACGGGCGATCTCCAGGGAGCTGCCGGGTTACATGATCCCGTCGTACTTCGTCGAGCTGGAGCGCCTGCCTCTGACGCCGAACGGGAAAATCGACCGGAAGGCGCTGCCGGCGCCGGAAGGGGGAGCAAGCGCAGGCCGCGAATACGTGGCGCCGCGCACCGAACTGGAGGCGAAACTGGTCGCCATCTGGCAGGACGTGCTCGGACCGATCACGATTGGCGTGACGGACAACTTCTTCGACCTCGGCGGGCATTCCCTGCGGGCGACGACGCTGGTCAGCAAGGTGCACAAGGAGCTGAGCGTGAACCTGCCGCTGCGCGATGTGTTCCGGCACTCGACCATCGAAGCGATGGCCGAAGCGATCAGCCAATTGGAGCGGCAGGAACACCTCTCCATTCCGGTTCTGGATAAGAGGGATTACTATCCGCTTTCCTCCGTGCAAAAACGGCTGTACATCCAGCAGCAGATGGAAAGCGCCGAGCTTAGCTACAACATGTCCGGCATGACGGTTCTCGTCGGGCGCTTGGAACGGAATCAATTCGAGGCGGCGCTCAAAGGATTGATAGCTCGTCACGAAATTTTGCGAACCGGCTTCGAAATGGTCGACGGCGAACCGGTACAACGGATTTATCCGGACTTGAAGTTTGCCGTCGAGTATACGAAAGCGACGGAAAGTGAAACGAAGAGCATCGTAGACGGCTTTGTGCGCGTCTTTGATTTGGAGCGGCCGCCGCTGCTGCGTGTGGGCTTAGTCGAATGGGAAGCGGAACGGCATCTGCTCATGCTGGACATTCATCATATCGTCACGGATGGCATGTCGATGGGCATCTTCGTCGAAGAGCTGCTGCGCCTGTATAACGGCGAGAATATGGAACCGCTTCGGATTCAATACAAGGAATTCGCCGCTTGGCAGCAGTCCGAACCTGTAAAAGAGCGGCTGAAACGTCAGGAAGCCTACTGGCTGGACGTGCTGGAAGGCGAACTGCCGACGCTTGAACTGCCTACGGACTTTGTCAGACCTGCCGCTCGCAGCTTTGAGGGAGATGTGCTGCCTTTCAGCATCGACAAGCAGATGACCGACAGTTTGCAGCGCATCGCCGATGAGAACGGTGCCACCCTTTATATGGTGTTATTGGCGGCCTATTCAATCCTGCTCAGCAAGTACTCAGGACAAGAAGACTTCATTGTAGGCATACCGGTTTCGGGCCGCACACATGCCGACCTGGAGCCGCTCATCGGAATGTTTGTCAACACTTTGGCGATTCGCCATTATCCGTCCGGGGAGAAGATGTTCCTCGCTTACTTGAACGAAGTCAAAGAAACGATGCTGGGGGCCTACGACCACCAGGATTATCCGTTCGAGGAGCTTGTGAAAAAGCTGCAGGCGCCGCGAGATCAAAGCCGCAATCCTGTATTCGATGTCATGTTTGTTCTGGAAACCAAGGAAGATAATGTTCAAAGCTTCGGGGATATCAAGATCGAATCTTATCCGGAAACTCATACGGTTTCCCAATTTGATCTTACCTTGGTCATTTCGTTGCTGGATGAGGGAATGAACGGGCAGTTTGAATATGCCACCAAGTTGTTTACGCGCAATCTGATCGACAATTTCGCTCAGGACCTGCTCGTGATCATCACCCAAATTTGCGAACAGCCTTCGGTGCTGTTGAAGGATATTTCCCTGAACGGGCAATCCGAACAGGAGCAAGATGTGCTAGAGGCCATTGATATTATTTTCTAATCCCTTACCCGGCTTGGGTGTATGCCGTATTTCTCTCGGTACGCATCCTGCCGGGTGTTTTTTTCCAAATGAAAGGGAAAAATCCACCACAGGAATCTGACGTCAAGTGCCGCTGAGTAACTATTTCAATTTATTGGAAATCGACAAAACACAACAGAAATCGTAGTTTACCTTTGGTATACTAAGAATCAAACCATTCCATAAGTTCACTATTTAAAGAATGAAGTAAAATCAAGCTATCATTCGAACAAAAAAAGAGAATTAATAAACTAGCTAGAGATATAATGGCACAGTACTTCTTGAACTCTCACGAACTACAGGGCGGTTAGTTCAAATATATGGACAATGGACTAAAGATGGACAGATTATTAGAGATAATTCTTTGAAAAAGAAAATTGATCATTTAAGCACGTTATATGCGACATTCAGTATATTGAGGAAATGGTTATGAAAATTATATTATCGTAATAGTACAAGTTTCCAAATTTCTTTTTATGGTAATTTGTGGTGGTTTCACTTTTTATTTTTCGTGTTTATCACGTGCTCTGGCAACGCAGTAAAATCAACAAAATTGGTTCACGACTTTTTTATCACCTGACAAACTATTGTTTAGTTACATTAAAGTTGGTACCTTTGTACACCGGGCTTTTTTATTAAATTCAGAGGCTACAGCTTTGGCTCAATCAGTGCGTAGTATAGTTACATGAATCCTTTCCTGTATTGGTGTTTTAAAGTAATTGAAGCAGATGAATTCCAATCACCTACAAACGTATGGGGTAAACTGAGGAGTTATTAAATCCCTGATTATATTCAAGCTGCGCATCGATGATCGCCAGATTTGAATAGATTTCCGGTGGTTTTCTTCATGGCCGAACATGGCTGACTCAATGCATCATCAAAAAAAAACAGCCCCTACAGGGCTGCCAGAGTGTCGAGAAAGTCCAGAGGACTTTTCGACACTTCTATTTTTATATGGGGAGACGCATATTTTAAAACAAAAATCGATTTAAAACGATCTGAGGACCCTAGTTTTTAGACCACTAAGACAGTTTTAAACCCCCTGCAAAAAAACAGGGGGTTTCTCGACAGCCTGACAGCCCCTACAGGGCTGCTTTTGTACTACGGGCTAATTGCTCGTGTATTTTACCCAATCATATTCAGCGTATAGCGGATTCACTCCATTATACGAACCCAGCCAGTCGTCAACGCCAGTACCATTCCATAAATTCATCATAATCTTGCCTGGCGTGCTTGGTAAGTTTGTAGTTGCCGTATGCTTTAAAACCCCGTCAACATACCACTTAATGTACCCTGGCTGCCAATCGAAAGCATAGGTGTGGAAGCCTCTTGATGCATCAAAGCCCAGATCAACAATCTTCTCGTGACCACCGACCCCGTTTGTATAATAGTTGAATTGCACTTTTGTCGTGTCTTTGCCTAAAAATTCAATATCTATTTCATCCCATTGCGTGCCATCAGTAGGTCCCGTATACGTAAAGAAGGAAGATACGATCCCAGTATTTTTAGCAGGCTTCATGCTGACCTCGTATAAGCCGTATCTGTAAGTGTTCGTCGATCGATACTCTCCACAGTCAAATTTATTGTACGCAGAACTTGTTAAGCCAAGCTTCATTTTGCCATCGTTCGTAAAATTGACATTATTGGCACGCCAAGTGCAATTAAACATGTTCCCATTGGAATATCCATCCGCCTTTTGCCATGCACCAGAATTGAAACCATTAAGTGGTTCCCAAAAAACATTCCCTGCATAAACGCTTACCGAAAAAAACAGAGAGACAATACCCGTGACCATTAAAGTGAACCAAGATTTCTTCTTCATTTTACACCTCCATAAAAGATTGACCAAACATGAAAGAAACGGCTGGCAATGATACATTATTTCAAGTATTGGCCGGCTTATCGGAAAAATATAAAAGACTTCCATATTTGGTATCTTCATTGTAGCTTGAAATTGAGGCGTAGACTATAGCAAACTTAACTCTTGAAAAATAATCTCAAAAAAAACTAAATTTTATCAAGTTGTGGTTTGGAAATGTAAGTTATACAATTAGATGCAAGAAATACAAATAAACGTTATAATTTTCCATTAAGGGAGGTGATGATTTTGCAATAGGATAGACTCAGGAAGCGGTGCCACTACATGTTTATACCATTTTATTCTTTTGGCATAATAGTCAATTAATTTTTGAGGAGGAGGCCTTTCTTTGAAAAAATTAGGTATGGTATGTAAAATAGTTCTGATACTTGTATTCATATTGCCTTTAAAACCGGTGTTTGACCAACATATAGATGCATGGTCAGGTATGCCCATGGGAGAGCTCCATGTCAGGGGCAATCAATTGGTGAACAGCAGCGGAAAACCTGTTGTTTTGAGTGGCTGGCATCAGCCGTCGGGAGCATACTGGACCTATCAAAACAGTAATTATTATCTCAAATTGAATGGTAACAATCGTCATGCAGCAATTTTGGCTTATTTGAAGGATATCACCGACACCTTTACAGACACCAGACCGAAGTATGGAAGCAACCACGGTTGGTATATGAATCAGGTCCGATTGTTTATTGACCGCCAGGATATGGGAGATGTGGCCGCAGGGTCATACAACTTCGCCGGTTTACAGGCAGTTACACAAAATGTGATTATTCCATACATCAATTATGCGAAAACAAAGGGCGTTTATGTTACCCTTGGTCTTGATTTCACTTTGGCTAACGACCAGGCTACAACACAATCCAATTTGGACAAATTTAATCAAATCTGGGGGTATCTTGCCTCGCAGCCGGCTATTAATAGCGCGGATAACGTCATGTTTGAACTGATCAACGAGCCAATTAAGTCGTATGCGAATGGGCATTGGGGAGGCTATCCCGGCGAGAATGATTTTCTTGACCATTGGAATGATCTGAGAAGATTCCAGAACTCTATCATTTCCACGATTCGAAGTAAAGGAGCGGATAATGTCATCTGGGCTGCAGGACTTGGATACAACCAATTTTACAGCCCGGTGGCAAAACACCCGCTGACAGACCCTTTGAACAACTACGGCTATGCTGTCCACTGGTATCCAGGCTACGGAGCTTATGATAACAAGGACAAGCTGCAATCGCAATGGGATTCCAACATTAAGGCGGCAGCTCAAGCCTATCCAATAAATGTTACAGAATTTACCTGGTTCAAAACACAACCCGGCGATTCAGAGTACTGGAATTTGTTTAACGGCTCTAATGATGGATTTGGGAAAAACACGAAGTCCATTTTTACAGCAGCCGGTAATGTCAGCATGACCGCACACATGAATGGCTTTCTGCTGGAATCTGGAGCAAGGAGTTCATTTGCGGACCCAACAGCAGGGTTAAAGTGGGATGGCGATACCCGACGTCAGGCGATGGCCCGCTTCTTGTTTAACTGGTACTATGAGCGTGCACAGGCCTATCCGAGAGCACTACTCCAGAACAGTGAATCAGCAACGGATAATGTGCCTGCGGATGCACCGACTGATGTGCTTACAGATACATACATTAATGCACCGACTGACGCACAATCAGAATGATGTTAATACTTTCAGCTACCGACAGCCTATCCAATTGGATAGGCTCAGAGTGTCGAGAAAGTCCAGAGGACTTTTCGACAATTCTATTTTTATATGGGGAGACGCATCTTTTAAAACAAAAATCGATTTAAAACGATCTGAGGACCCTAGTTTTTAGACCACTAAGACAGTTTTAAACCCCCTGCAAAAAAAACAGGGGGTTTCTCGACAGCCTGAGCCTATCCAATTGGATAGGCTGTTGTATTATTTTATAGAAATGAGAACTCAAAATCACTCGGCAGGCGGTGAACAAATGGAAGAAGAAAGCTCTTCGCGAATTATGTATGATGATCAGTTTATGAAGTTAGTAGAACTTGCTGTAACCTCTAATTTGGGATTCGCAAAGTTCAGTCACCTAACATTTACGTCCATTTTTAGGCTTCCGTTATGTAAGGTTGTTGAAATGATGAGGAGAGAGTATAGTTTGTATGTATTTATTTTGTGCGGGAAGAGGTTAATATGGCGACAATTCATGATGTAGCATTAAAAGCGGGCGTGTCGGTCACAACAGTATCCCGTGTAATGAACAACCGGGGATATATTAGCGAAACTACACGCAAAAAAGTGTTCGACGCAATGGAGGAACTTAATTATCAACCGAATGAAATAGCACGATCCCTATTGCGTAAGCAGTCTAATATTATTGGCCTGATTATTCCCGATGTCTCGCATCCTTTCTTCAGTGAGCTTGCCAATCAGGTTGAGTTCTATGCCTATCAGCAAAACTGCAAGGTCCTGCTGTGCAATTCCCATATGGATCCCGTGAAGGAAAAAGTGTATATCGATATGTTGAAGCGGAACCGGGTGGATGGCATCATTATGGGTAGCCATACATTAGAAGTAGAAGAGTACCGACATTTGAATTCACCGATTGTGACATTTGATAGACAGATTGACCCGTGTATTCCTTACATATCCTCGGATAATTATCGCGGAGGCGAGCTGGCTACGGAGCTGCTCATCAGCAAAGGCTGCCAGAAAATTGCGCATATATGCGGAAATCTGGAGCTGAACATGCTGTCCAATGAGCGGACCCAAGCATTCCGGGATGTCGTGGGCAGGGATGGTGTCCAGCATGTGATCGTTCAAACAGACTTGAATGTGTTCGACCAGAAGGAGTACGAGCGAATCATTTCAAAACTCGTTCATGAACATCCCGATGTTGATGGAGTGTTCGCAACAAGTGATATTATTGCGGCTTTTGCGCTGAAAGAATATATTCGCGCTGGAAGGCATGTGCCAGAGAATGTGCGCATTGTAGGCTTCGATGATGTAAGCGTTGCTTCCTGGCTGACGCCGGAACTTACATCGGTAAGACAGCCGATTGCAGACATCGGCAGACTGGCGGTCGAGCTGATCCGCAGGCAGGCGGAAGGGGAGCAGGTACAACCTGTCAATCTGCTGCCTGTTGAACTAATTGAGCGTGCAACGACCTGAATGAAAATCTGTTCCTCTAACAAGGGGAACAGATTTTTTTTAGTACATGTTAAAAATTCAACATGTCAAACGATTGACACAAGTTAAACCATTGACATATAATCCGTTTGTAAGCGTTTTATTTAAGTGTTCAGAGCCATTATATAAATAAGGGGATGACAACAATGAGGAAATTCAAAAGAGTTCAATGGATGGTAATGCTGCTCCTTTTGGTTATGGTGGTGTCTGCATGCAGTGGCTCCGGAGGAGAAGGTAATTCGGCTTCTGGAGGGGGATCAGGGGATTCGAAAAATGTGAAAATTACGCTTTTGAACTCCAAAGGTGAAATCCTTCCACAGCTGGAGGAAGCCGCGAAGGCGTTCCAGAAAGACAATCCGGGCATTACTGTTGAAATCCAGCCGGTTCCGACTGGTGGATCTCCTTTTGAGCGTGCCTCTGCCTTGTATGCATCAGGAAACCCGCCGACCATGATCATGCTAGATACAGGTGATGTTGAGAAATTCAAGGACCGTATCCTCGATCTAAGCGGGGAAAAGTGGAATGCGGACACTGTTGAAAACGCTACCACTGCTACGACAGTTGATGGTAAAAATTACGCGTTTCCACTGGCTGTTGAAGGCTACGGATTCATTTACAACAAAGCCGTTGTAGATAAAGCGGTAGGCGGAAGCTTTGATCCCACCACAATTAAAACCCGAAATGACCTTGAAAAACTGTTTCAGCAAATCGAGACATCCGGAAAGAAAGCACTGGTGATTTCATCAATGGACTGGTCCCTGGGCGCTCATTATTTGCCTCTTGCTTATGCAGGCCAGAACAAAGACATGGCTGAAGTGGACAAATTCATGGCGTCACTAAAAGCGGGCCAGGCGGACTTGGCTAATAATCCTGTATTTAACGGACTTATGGATACATTCGACGTCATGATGAAATACAATATCGATCAGGCTTCTCCGCTAGCAGGAACTTATGAACGCGGACCAGAACTGCTCGGCAAAGGTGAAGTTGGCATTTGGTTCATGGGCAACTGGGCATGGCCGCAAATCAACAGTTTTGATACCGCTAACAAAGAATATGGTTTTCTGCCTGTACCCATCAGCAACAATGCCGATGACTACGGCAATCAGGAGATTTCGTCTGCTGTATCCAAGCGCATTGTTATTGACAAGGAGAAGGCTACTCCAGAACAGCAAGAGGCGGCGAAGAAGTTCCTGAACTGGATCGTCTATGAAGAGAAAGGCCAGGATTTCCTCGTGAACCAAGCAAACATCATCCCGGCGTTCAAAAATATTACACTGCCTGCGGCCGATCCGCTGGGCAAGTCCATCCAGGATTATATCGCAAAAGGCAAGTCAGAGCAGTCGATGAGCATGCTGCCTGCCGACCACTGGTCCAAGACAGGATCTTCCATGCAAAAGTATCTGGCGAAACAGGGCGATCGAGCAACACTGGTTAAAGAAATCGAAAACTACTGGAAGACCGTAAAATAAGGTTGTTTTCAAATTACCCGGAATAGAGAGAGAAATCAGGGACAAAGAGAGGGGGGGCATCATGATTGCGGAAAAAGGAGTATGGAATCGGCTGCGGACGCGGCTGCTGTTTACCGGACCAACCTTGTTTGCCTTCATAACGGTAATGATCATTCCATTTTTGTACGGCATCTATCTGACGTTCACAAACTGGGATGGTATTTCCACCACACTATCGCTGGTTGGCGTCCAAAACTATCTGGCTGTTTTTAGAGATATTGAGTTTTGGAAATCGTTCAGCTTGACGCTCAAGTATGTGTTTTATACCGTTGTTCTTATCAATGTGATCGCTTTTATGCTGGCTTATGTGCTGACAAAAGGGTTAAAAGGACAGAGTATTTTCCGGGCGGGTTTTTTCCTGCCCAACCTTGTCGGCGGCATTGTACTCGGTTTTATATGGCAGTTTATATTCAACAACGTGCTTGTCTATTTGGGACAACATGCCAGCATACAGTCGCTCAGCACGACTTGGCTGGCTGATCCCGACAAAGCGTTCTGGGCACTCGTGATTGTAACCGTGTGGCAGAACGCGGGTTACATGATGGTCATTTACATCGCAGGGTTGACTGGTGTCCCGAATGATATTATGGAGGCCGCAAGCATTGATGGGGCAAACAGCTGGACCAGACTGCGGAAAATGGTGCTGCCCTTGATGGTTCCTTCTTTCATCGTATGTATATTCTTGTCCCTGCAGCGCGGATTTATGGTCTATGACGTGAACCTTGCGCTCACGAAAGGTGGGCCGTTCAGCAGTACTCAAATGGTGTCGATGCATGTGTATGAAAAGGCATTCCTTTCCCGTGATTATGGTGTGGGGCAGGCAGAAGCATTCGTGTTGTTCCTGATGGTTGCTCTCATCACTCTGCTTCAGGTTTATTTTAGCAAGAAGTTGGAGGTGGAGGCGTAATGACAAGAAAAAGAATTGCTTCCTCCGTGATCAAATTCATTGTGCTGACAGTCATACTCATATTGTTCATCGTACCTTTCGTCTTTTTGCTGATCAATTCGTTCAAGGAAAACATGGCCATCACCTCAAATCCGTTATCGCTTCCAGAGAGCTTCAGTATGGTCAATTATATGAACGCATTCGATAAAATGAATTACATCGCTGCCTTCACCAACTCATTGGTCATAACGGTGTTAAGTGTTCTGTTTATTTCACTGTTCGCGGCGATGACGGCCCATTATTTTGTCAGAAACAACACCAAGTTCAACCAATATACATTTATGCTGATGGTTGCATCCATGATCATTCCATTCCAGGCTATCATGATTCCATTGGTGAAAATCTACGGATCACTTGATCTACTGAACAGCAAGTGGTCGCTGATTTACATGTATATCGGTTTTGGCAGCTCGCTGGCCGTCTTCATTTATCATGGTTTTGTAAAGAGTATTCCAAAGGAACTGGAGGAAGCGGCGCTAATTGACGGCTGCACGCGGTTTCAGACATTCTTCCGGATTGTGTTTCCGGTACTGATGCCCACGACTGCCACCATTTCCATTCTCAATGTACTGTGGATCTGGAATGATTTTCTGTTGCCGTCCCTTATTCTGGTCGATCCGGAGCAAAGGACACTTCCGTTGTCCACGTACAACTTTTATGGAACCTATACAGTGGATTATGGTCCATTGATGGCAAGTTTGGTACTGACGATATTTCCGATCATTATCATCTATCTGTTCGCCCAGAAGTATATTATTCAGGGTGTTATGCAAGGCTCGATTAAATAACTGCAGGGGGAGGATGCTTTATCAAACAGACTAGAACGTATACGAGAGAGCGTGCAGATCAATTTATTTCCCAATCGAAGCATATGCTTCGGCCAGATTATCGGCTGCACTACCATTTAATGGCTGAATTGGGTTGGATGAATGATCCGAACGGCTTCATTCAATATAACGGGCAATATCACTTGTTCTATCAACATTACCCGTATAAATCAGTATGGGGACCGATGCACTGGGGACATGCAGTCAGCCGCGATCTTATGAAGTGGGATTATCTACCGATCGCTTTGGCACCGGACGGTGAGTTCGACCAGGATGGTTGCTTCTCTGGCAGTGCGATTGAGCAGGACGGAAAGCTTGTCCTGATGTATACCGGACATGTTGTAACCGGGCCTGACAAAGATCAGGATTACAAGCAGTCGCAGGGAATTGCAGTATCAGAAGACGGAATAACGTTCGAAAAGTGGGAGGGCAACCCAGTTATCGGTTATGACGCTATACCGGACACGATCAGCCGTAAAGACTTCCGTGACCCTAAGGTGTTCAGGCACGAAGATCAATATTACGCCGTTCTCGGTTCTAATGATGCCAAAGGGAACGGACTTGTACTGCTTTACCGTTCTGAAGACCTGAAAAGCTGGACGTATGTCAATGTACTAGCCGTGAGTGACGGACGCTTTGGCGATAATTGGGAGTGTCCAGATCTGTTCCCGCTCGGTGGTCGGCACGTATTTATGCTATCCCCGCAGCGCATGCCTGCACAGGGAGAGGCTTACCGCAATCTGCATTCAACCATGTACGGTATAGGTGATTTCAATTCCGCTGCCGGAACATTTACGGCAGAGCGGTATGCTCAGGTGGATCACGGATTCGATTTCTATGCCCCACAGTCAACCTTGGATGATAAAGGGCGGCGTATCGTTATCGGATGGATGGATATGTGGGAGTCGGAGATGCCGACTCAGGAGGGGCACCATTGGGCTGGTGCGATGAGTCTTCCGCGGGAAGCGGTGATCGACGGCGCCAGGCTGCTGTTCCGTCCACTTGAAGAGGTAAAGAATTACCGATGCAATCTGTTCGAGCAGCGAGATATCTTACTGACAGGTGAGCAGATTATGGACACGCGCGGAGATAGCTACGAACTGAAGGTCGTATTTGAGTTTGAGTCCAGTAACACCGATGAATTCGGTTTGAAACTGCGGGTGGGTAGCGAAGAGGAGACTGTACTGTCGTACCGTCCCGATGACGGTCTGTTCCGTTTCAACCGAGAACGTGCCGGTATAGGCCCGGGCGGAGAGAGAAGAGTGCCCTTGGAATTACAAGAGGGGCGCCTGGAGCTTCGGATTTTCGTCGATAAAAGCTCTGTGGAGATATTCATCGGCGACGGCGAATACGTTCTCACAGGAAGAGTGTATCCCGGAATGGAATCAACAGGTATTCGTGCATTTGCGAACGGAAACTGTACGATTGCCTCGTTCCAGAAGTGGGATATCCTCGCATAGAATCGCATACAAACAGGAACCTGACCGTGGATGGTCAGATTCCTGTTTTTTTGTGGCCATTTTGCTCGTGTGATTTTAGGCGCGCTTATGTTGCAGATAAGCATCAAGATAAGCATCAATTTTTGCGAGAGCTTCTTTTGTACCGCCGGATTGCTGGAAGCTGTCATTTATTTTTTGTACGCCCTCTTTATACGCTGCGTTTGACACTACCTCATGTACGGCATCTCTTAACGTTTGTGTATTGATTTGATCCTTAGTTATTCGATAGCCCGCTTGAAGTTCCGTTAACCGCTGCGCGACCATGGGCTGATCCTTGTCCTGAGGCAGCACGACCAAGGGTACATTAAAGTGAATTCCTTCATTCACACTGTTCA
Organism: Paenibacillus sp. SER-28; assembly: GCF_052906305.1. NCBI lineage: Bacteria > Bacillati > Bacillota > Bacilli > Caryophanales > Paenibacillaceae > Paenibacillus > Paenibacillus sp. SER-28. The sequence goes on from NZ_JBRECM010000007.1 coordinate 37,388, forward strand.
TTCCACCATGAGTAATAAATACATCTGAATGACGTAATACCTCCAATTGAGGAACATAAGACGAGATGATAAAGTGCTCAGGGGCCGGGTTAATTTTGGTAAAGTCAGCTTTCTCGCCAGCTGCAATCACGACGATGCCTTCAAAATCGGAAAAAGCCTCAATGCAGGTGTTAAAAAAGTCTTCAGTGTGGTCCAGCACAGTTCCCATCGAAATATATAAAACCTTTTTACCCTGTAGTCTGTCCAGCGGGAATGAATTTTCTCCTTTGCGCTCCGGGAAGCTGGGGCCAATAAAAAGATGCTCGTCCCCAAATTGTTCACCATTCGGTTGAAAATATCTGCTCGTATATACAACATTCAAAGCTCCTGAATTGTTCATAAATTGAACCAGATCTTTGGGAGCAACACCGAACCTTTCTTTCATGAGATGCAGTGAAGACGTGACTTGTTCATCAGGCTGAAACGGTACTTTAGCGTCGGAGCGGAAGAGATTGGCAGCCATCAGATGATTTGAAATGAGAAAAGATGGGGATGAAGAAATGCCTGGAATATTCAAATAATCTCTTACTAATTCACCAGCTCCGAATCGATCATAGAACACCAAGTCAAATTGAATACGCTCGGACAGCTCCTGAGTGATGGCTAAGATGTCCATCGAAGTCTGGATATGAATATTCATAAATGCGTTCAGTCCTGCCGGAGTGTTGGTATCAATGGAAGCAGTCCTGACCAGATCAGGATGCAGGTGAACCTTCGCTCCAACTGCTTCGAGTCTATTCTTGTATTTCTCAGTTGTAATGTAATGAACCTGGTCCCCTCGTGCTGCAAAGGCTTGCGTGATCCCAAGCGTGGGGTTTACATGTCCTTCTGCCGGAAAGTTAACCATTAATACGTTTAACATCCATCATTACTCCTTTTCTCTACAATTAAGATCGCAGTTTTCACTGAATCTCTTAATCCATAATAACAATAATATTTATTTTTTCAAATGATATCCTTTCATGATCGTGAAACACATGTTGGCATGAAATGTGTATAACAAATATTTAACTCGTGCATAGTAAAGGCGAACTCTACTTAGCAAGGGAGGTTTTTTCTAAGTGAATATTCAAAGAGCGCAAGAAATAGCGTCCTCTTCCATCATGGCGAATGTGTTGTGCGATGGGCTACCCATTTATATTCAGCATGTGAATGAACAGCGTGAGACGGCACGCATTTATGCGCTGAGCAATCCAGAAGAGGAACGGGAAGTGCCTTTGTACGCGTTAACAGAACGAGATCAGGTACTGGAATAAGAAAGGAGCGATATGAAAAATGAAACCCAATCAACAGAAGGAAATCGAGGCAGACCGCTTGAATTTTCGTGACCAGACGGATGATGTGGTTAGAGAAGTACCGGCCACGACGGATGCCAGCGAAGCCGTTGCAGCAATAACTTCACATATCAATAAGTACGATGTACCGGATGAGTTGGAGGAGAAATAGAGAATGACCAAGCGCGCACAGGATAACCTGTTGCGTGCTTTTTATATGACACATATTTGGCTGGAGTCGAACAAATAGTATTTAATGCCCAAACGTACAAATGATATTGCCCATGTGTACGTTTTTTTCTGTTTGTTTTTTTGTAAAATAATATATAAATGATTTCTGTTCAAACTAAATGGACCAGGTCATCATAGCGGCGTTGTCTCTAATAAGTTGAAAAGCCGAATTCAGAATTGTAGGAGGGAATTATGATTGATGTATTCAATGAACAGATTCAAAATCTAGATCCGGAAATAAGTGAAGGTGAATTTGAGCAGAAAGATATTTCTAAAGTATTAACCATAATATGGATTTTTATAATTTATAGTGAGTCTGTCATTCTTCAACATTTGTTCGGGGGTCTAAATCTGCTGCAAAGTGTCTTATTCACTGTAATCATCATATTGCACATCCTCTTGTACTTGCATGCTCATAGAGTTGCAAAACATTTTTCATGGGCTTATTTTGTTGTGCAAGGGGGATTGATCTTTTCAAGTGCATTTCTTCTACCTAACAGTTTTTCCATTGTACTGGTGGGGTTAATGCCAATTTTGGTGGGTCAGAGTATAGGTATTTATTATAAGCCGCTTAAGGTCATTCTTGTATTTTTGATCTCCTATGTACTTTTTTGTGTGGCTGTGGTCTGGCATAATGATGGCAGGCAGTTTGTTTTGTTCATCCCTCTATTTTTTCTAATTGCAGTTGTTATAGTAGCTTATGCCGTTCTTTTTCTCAAACAAGTCAAAGCACGAATTCGAACGCAAAACGTTCTTAAAGAACTTGAAATCGCACATCAAAAGGTCGAAGAACTTACAATTGCTAACGAACGGCAACGTATGGCCCGGGATCTTCATGATACGCTGGCTCAAGGGCTTGCTGGGCTAATCATGCAACTTGAAGCCATTGATGCCCATCTGACAAAAGGGAGTACGCAAAGAGCTCAGGAGATCGTCCAACAATCGATGTCACAAGTGCGAAGAACATTGTCTGATTCAAGGCGAGCTATAGACAATCTGCGTTCGAAAACCATCTCGGAAGTTGATTTTGCAGAAGCAGTGGAGGAAGAAATACAGCGATTTACAATGGCTACGAGCATTCGTGTAATACGCAACATCAAAATTAAAGCTTCCGTCCCCAGACTGTTGTTCGAACATGGATTGTTTATTATAAGCGAGTGTTTAACCAACGTAGCGAAACATTCACATGCTAATACCGTATGGATTCATATTTTAGATAATGAAGGCAAGATTGAAATTCAGATTCGCGATGATGGAAAAGGATTTGATACAGATATTATTGCCAAGCAAACAGGGCATTACGGAATCATAGGCATACATGAGCGTGTACGGATGCTGGGTGGAAAAATCAATATCAGCAGTATATTTCAAGAAGGTACAGCTATAAAAATAGAGGCGCCCCTTACTAAAGGAGACCTATCATGAAATACAAGATTTTAATCGTCGACGATCATTGGGTAGTTAGAGAAGGATTAAAGCTGGTGCTGGAGACCAATGACAGTTATGAAGTGATTGGTGAAGCTGGAGAAGGTGTAACGGCTCTTAAATTGATCGAAGAACTTCAGCCGCATGTCATATTGTTGGATTTATATATGCCACAAATGAGTGGTTTGGAAACCATGAAAGCCCTCAGAGAAAAACAAAATGAAACACCAGTCATTATCCTGACGACCTATAACGAAGATGATTTAATGATTAAGGGACTCTCATTGGGGGCAAAAGGATATTTACTAAAAGATACCAGTCGAGAAAACTTATTTCGCACTATTGAGTCTGCGCTAAGGGGTGAAACGCTGCTTCAGCCAGAAATAACAGCAAGGGTATTTGCTGCTACGAATAAAAGAGAAGCTGAGATAGAATCACACGAAAGAGGCTTAGTTCTGACTGATAAGGAAAGACACATACTAAAGTCTGTTGCACATGGTTTTAAAAGTAAGGAAATTGCGTTTGATATGGGAATTTCCGAGCGTACCGTAAAGGCACATTTAACGAATATTTATAACAAGCTTGGTGTTGATTCCAGATCCGAAGCCGTTGCCGTTTCGTTGGAACGTGGTATTTTACAGCTTTAGAAATAATAACTGAAAATATGTTATTTATTTGCCCAGTCGTACATAAGGTGCTTGCCCCTTTGTACGATTTTTTTGTTTGTTCATTGCTATAACATGAAAAAAGGATGAAAAAGTTTACTTGACCCACGGGTTGCTGATAGCACCTTTAGAAGAGAGAATCAGAGAGGATGACATTAGTTGAAGAGAAAAGAAATCAGGATAATGATTGCAGGGGTTGCATTAGCCTTAGTAGCTTCCGGTTGCTCCAGTGCATCGGAGAACTCTGTAACAGAAGCCAGTCACCCGGTAAAAATTGAGAAACTTGCAATGAAACCTTTGGCCAATGATTTTAATTTGGCGGGAACATTGCAGGCAAGTAATGAGGCCAATGTTTCCTTTGAAGCGGATGGACGTATATTGAACACCATGGTTGAAGTTGGGGATTCAGTAGAAAAAGGAAGTGTCCTTGCGAAGTTAGATACATCTGCTTACCAGTTACAGCTGGATCGGGCAAAGGCAACCATGGAAAAGGCAAAGGCTGGTGTAAGCCAAGCGGAGGCTACTGTCCAATCGGCCCAGGCGGGCATTCATAGTTCACAATCCCAGGTCAACGCGGCCCAATCCAAATTGCAGGAATTGAACAATGGCGCCAAAAAGCAGGAGATTGCACAGTCTCAAAATGCGGTTACTGTAGCAACTAATAATTATAACAAGAAGAAAGCGGATGCCGCACGGTCCCAAAGTCTATTCCAGGCAGGTGCAGTATCATTAACGGAAAATGAGAATGCGCAGCTGGAATTAGCAAACGCACAAAAAAGCTTAAGTGATGCGCAAGAGAAATTGTCTCTTTTGCTTGCAGGGGCATCCCAGGAAGAGCGTGCCCAAGCTTCGGCCGGGGTAGATCAGGCCAGGGCAGGGCTGGAATCGGCTAGGGCTACTATACAACAAGGGCTAGCCAGTAAAGCTCAGGCGCAGGCTACCTATGAGGATGCATTGGCTGCTTATGAACAGTCAGCCTTGTCACTGAAAAAAGCTACTTTAACTTCCCCGATCACGGGTGTTGTGATTGAAAAAAAGATATCTGATGGTCAACTGGGCTCCAGCGGGAGTGAGGCATTTGTTGTCGGAAATATCAAGACTTTAAAAGTACTCCTCCCCGTACCGGACAGTGAAATCTTATCGTGGAAGAAAAACCAAAAAGTAAATATATCTCTCTACGATGAAATTAGAACAGGGACCGTTACTCAGATCTATCCATCGACTAATTCCAAAACGGGAAGCATCAATGTGGAAGTTAGCATTCCCAATCCCGAACTGAATTGGAAACCTGGTCAAGTCATAAGCGCATCTAAAAGCATGAATCAAAACGAAGCGCTTTTAGTGCCCGTAGAGGCCGTAATTAGTACGGGAAATGATCCTTATGTCTTTAAAGCTGTAAACGGAAAAGCCGTCAAAACACCGATTAAACTGGGGAAAGTGACTAATAATCAGCTCGAAGTGGTCTCTGGACTACAGGCAGGCGATCAAATCGTTACACAAGGAGCAGGAACCTTATTTAATGGTGATTTAATTGGGAGTGACGTACTTGAGAAATCGGAGGAGTCGTCCGAATGATTAAATATATCGTTAAAAAACAAAAAATTACACTCATTTTCTTTGGCATGTGCATTGTGCTAGGGCTCTACAATTTTACATCGTTACCTAAACAAGAGCAGCCCGATGTTATTCCCTTGTCAGCCAGTGTTACAACCATCTATCCGGGCGCCTCACCCGAAAGAATCGAGCAAACCATTACTAAGGTCATGGAACAGAAAATTAAAGCCGTACAAGGTGTCAAAACGATTTCTTCCACTTCATCTAAAGGCCAATCCAGTATAACTGTAGAAGCTTTTGAAGATGCAGACCCGACAAAGGTATGGGCTGATCTTCGTACAAAGGTACAGGATGCACAGTCCGAGCTTCCAGATGATGCGATGCAGCCGGTTATCAATGATAGCATGACAAGCTCTTTCATTGGTTCATATGCGATTACTTCTGATAAAATTGAGAATTTATACTCGTTGAATGAATTAATGAACAAATGGAAAGATCAATTAAAAACGGTCTCGGGTGTTTCGCAAGTTAATATTCAAGGAATACCAGATCAAGAAGTACGAATCAGTTTAGACACACAAAAGATGCAACAATATAACATCTCCTGGGAGCAGGTTGTTCAAGCAATCAAAAATGAGAATGAAAGAGTTCCTACAGGTAGTATGGATTTCAATGAGCGTACTTATCAGCTGACGGTAAATGCCTCTACCGATCCATCCATTCTAAATAACGTCCAGATTTCAAGTAATGACGATGGATTCCCGATATCTCTGAAAGATGTAGGGACAGCCTCACTTGTTTTTAAAAAAGCAGCTAGTTATACGTATGTGAATAACAAGCCTGCTATTTCGATCAGTGTGAGTGGAGATACAGGCACAGACGTGCCAACAGTATCTAAAGCGACTACAGTCAAAATCAATGAACTTGTGAGCAGTTTGCCGAAGAATGTACATTTTGAGCTGCTTTTTGCGCAAAATGATCGAGTAGATGAAATGTTTGGAAACCTGACCAAAGAGATGATCATCGCTATTATATCGGTCATTGTTATATGTACATTAGGTTTAAATTTGCTGACTTCTGCATTTGTGGCCTTGGCCATTCCTGTTTCCATCGCCATCGGCTTTATTTTCTTGCCCACAACAGGAATCACGCTGAATCAAATTTCAGTCATCGGATTAATCATCGTGCTAGGGATATTGGTTGATGATGCCGTCGTGGTCAATGACAATATTGAACGCCGACGCATTGAATTTGGGGAAGATGCTACGGAGGCAGCCATTAAAGGAACGAAAGAGGTATCCTTATCAATCATTACAGCTACACTAGCTACGGTTGCAGCATTTGCCCCGCTTTTATTCCTGCCGGGCACCATTGGTGACTTTATTAAACCGATACCTACCGTTATTTCGTTAACGATGCTGGCTTCCATGATTATGTCATTAACGATCATTCCTATTTTCCGTCAATGGTATGATCAACGTCGTAAAGGAAAAGAGAGTAGTAGGACAGTTAAGCCACCTGGACTTCTGGGGAATCAAATCCAGTCTCTATCCAATGTGTACTCTAAAAACTGGATGCCAAGAATACTGCGACGCCCACTTTTAACAGCGCTTATTGGCCTTATGATGGGTACAGCAGCTTATGGACTACTTGCTGTTGTTCCTATTGAGTTATTTCCGGATTCCGATCAAGCGGATGCCACGATCAGTGTAACGATGCCAGAAGGAACATCGTTGCAGGCAACCAATCAGGTTATTAACGAGATTGGCATGTGGGTCAAAAAACAGCCAGAAACAGAGCGGCTGGCGGCAACGGCAGGTGGAGGAGCGCCTCAGCTGTACAGCGATGTTGCAGGTGGTCGCGGCTCTGGGGGGGCGGTAAACGGCCAAATTGCTGTCGTTGGAAAAGAGGGGCTATTTGATCTCAAAAAAACAGTGGATAACTGGACCCATACGCTACAAGCTAAATATCCATCTGCATTAATCAGCATTCGCGTTCCCCAATTAGGTATTCCGGTCGGCAGTGCGGTATCTATCCGTATAAAAGGAGAAGACATTGATAAGCTGCAAAACATGACAACTAAAGTCAAAGAAATTGTTGCGGGAACCCCCGGAGCTGTAGATGTGACCGATAATATGGGTATGCAAAGCTATAATCTGAATTTCCAAATTAATCAGCAAGCCTTGGATAAATATCAGGTTAGCTATTCCGATTTAACGCGTACTTTGCTATTAATGGGTGACGGGGTGAACGTAACGGATTTTGATACGGGTAAGGAATTGCTTGATGTCAATATATACATGAACAAACCAAACCATGATCCTGAGGTATTATTCCAACAATTAAGTGTGAACAATGCGGCAAGGGAGCAAATCCCCTTATCCCAATTAGCCACGATGAAACCGGACTTTTCCATCCAACAAATCCACCGCTATGATCTGGAACGGACGGTAACGATCTCAGCCAATGGAAATGGGCGTACAGCTACAGAACTCACTAATGATATCCGTAGCAAACTTACAAATACCCAGTTTGAACCAGACTACACCTGGGAGATGGGAGGGGAAACATCTGCGCAGTCTGATATGTTTAAGGATTTGGGCAAATTAGCTGTGATTGTTATTTTTCTTATTCTCCTCTTAATTACCATGCAGTTTTACTCGGTTTCCACACCGCTCATTATTATGACCACTGTTTATCTGGCAGCGGCAGGGGGAATCCTTGGAAGTTTTATTTCGGGGATGCCAATTGGATTCATGAGTATTATGGGTATCATTTCACTTGCTGGTATCGTCGTGCGTAACGGTATCGTGTTGATAGAGTTTATTGAAGACGCGCGGCGTGAAGGCGCTGATTTAACAGACGCCATTCTAATGGCATGCTCTGCCCGTTTCCGTCCGATCTTGCTTACTTCGCTAACTGCGATTGTGGGTATGATCCCTATTGCCACAATAGGCGAGATCTTGTTCAAACCGTTAGCAACGACCATTATTTTCGGACTGATTTTTTCAACTATTTTAACATTGTTTGTAGTTCCGACGCTGTATATGGTCGTAGCTCATCTGAAGCTGAAACGGAAGCATAAGAAGGAAAAGGCTATAAATAGCGATAGCTCAATGACCTTATAGGTAAATATAGAAAAGAATATACTTCATTATCTCCTTATTACTATGAAATCGTGCATTAGACGAGTGTCTTAATGTACGATTTTTTCTTTTGTCGATATTGATTATTATTTCATTGACAGAGTCCACAAAAATCATTACTATAATTGTTGCAAAAGTCCACTAAATTGGGGGAGTTATGATCAATATAGATGCTAATATGATAGCGGATATGAGGCGTTTTAATCGGTTCTATACGAATATACTAGGTGTTTTAGATAGACATGTGCTGGATAGCGGATATTCCTTTACTGAGGCCCGTGTCATTATAGAGATCGGGTTGATCGAGCCATGTATTGCGAATACTCTAGTCGAATCTCTTAAAATTGATCGCAGCTATATGAGTAGGATCATTGCTAAATTTTGCAAAGAGGGCTTTCTTGTTAAGGAAAATTCAACGTTGGATAATAGAACAAATCTGATTCGTTTGACTCCTAAAGGAAAGGAGTTCTATAACCAACTGAATGAAAGGTCTGATGAACAAATTCTAAAATTAGTTCAAGGACTTTCAGAAGAAGAGATAAAGGAATTACATGCTTCTATGTTGTTAATTCAGAAGAAATTGGATAATTTGGAGAGGATACAGAATGATACGATTTGAATGCGACTATACCGAAGGTGCTCATGAGCGCATATTAAAGCGACTACTGGAGACTAATGATGAACAAACTCCAGGTTATGGTGTGGACGATCATTGTGAAAAAGCCAGAGCATATATTAAAGAAGCATGTGACTCCCCAAATGCAGATGTACACTTTTTGGTTGGAGGTACACAGACCAATACCACCGTCATTTCTTCTATTCTGCGTCCGCATCAAGGCGTCGTTGCTGCAGTTTCTGGACATATTGCCGTACATGAGACCGGAGCGATTGAAGCTATTGGGCATAAAGTACTTACTTTGCCAAGTGATGATGGGAAAATTCGGGCCGAGCAGGTAAAGGAGCTATATGACGCTCACTGGAATGATGCCGCTCCTGAGCATAGTGTACAGCCCGGGATGGTTTATATTTCCCAACCTACTGAAAATGGAACGATTTATAGCAAATCAGAGCTGGAAGCATTAAGTAGAGTCTGTCAAGAGTGTGGTTTACCACTGTTTATAGATGGAGCCCGATTAGGCTATGGCTTGGTGGCCGAAGATAGCGACGTATCTTTAGCAGATATAGCAAAGCTATGCGATGTATTTTATATTGGCGGGACCAAAATTGGAGCCTTGATGGGAGAAGCAGTAGTCATTCTAAATGATACATTGAAAAAAGATTTTAGATATATAATCAAGCAAAAAGGAGGACTGCTGGCTAAGGGAAGAATGTTGGGCATTCAATTCGAAACTTTGTTTGAAGACGGTTTATACGTTGAAATTTCCAAACACGCTATAGATATGGCAATGCTGCTTCAAAACGGATTATCTGAGCAAGGTTTTTCTTTTCAATACCGTTCTACAACCAATCAGCAGTTTCCGATTTTGCCAGATCGTATACTAAAGACATTGAGTAAAAAATATACTTACTCCTTTTGGGAAAAGGTTGATGATGCACATAGTGCTGTTCGATTCTGTACCAGTTGGGCTACAAAGAAAGAAAATGTTGCAATGCTGATTCAGGATATTAAAGCATTGCGATAAGGCCATAGAAAGAGTAATTTATATAATTTTAAAGATGTAAAATGACTATTGAATAGCCATACTTCGTTGCATGCATTGCAGCGAAGTATGGTTTTTTTGTGCATTTTACTTATTCCAAAGCGGCTTGTCTTTAGTTCCATGAAAGAGCAAGTGGATATAAAAATGGAAAAACAAGACAAGAGCGGATGTATAAAGTCGGCGTCTAATTCTTTACACTGAATATCTACCGAACCTGCTTGCGGTACTGAAGAGGAGAGAGCCCGGTTATTTTTTTAAAGATTTTATTAAAGTGGGAAGCATGACCGAACCCGACATCCTCTGCAATATGCTGGATTTTGTCTTTGGTGGTTCGCAGTCTTGTTTGGGCCGCCCGGACCCTCACTACGCGGATGTATTCGCTGAAATGAAAACCAGTCAACTTTAGAAAGATACGGCTTAGGTAAGCTGGACTGATGAAGAAGCATGCGGCCACTTGTTCGAGAGTTAACGGTTCATTGTAATGATCCTGAATAAAAGAAGAAATTTCCGTGATTTTCTGATGCATGGGATGAGAGGAAACAGGTTCACTTCGCTCGATCGCTTCCGATCGGTGTACCAGAATAAGCATTTCCAGCAGTAAATGCTGTACACAACGGTCATGCAGAGGCTGCTTATTCCTGCATTCGGTATTCATCTGTAGGAATAAACGTTCAACCTCCACTTGCTCTCTCGCAGGTAAGCGAAGCAACGCGGATTGCTGATATGGCGGCAGGTCAAGAATGTCATGATCCTGCTGTGGGAGAAACGTCGGAGAAAAATGAATCAAAATGCGCTCTGTTTCCTGCAATTGTGTACTGGCGGTAGAGTGCAAGTCATGAGGAAGGATGAATATTAGATCCCCCTTGCGAGCGGTGTATACCTTGCCATTCATAAAATAGATGCGTTCGCCTCGCAGTAAGAGATACAGTTCATAGTTCTCGTGGACATGAGGCCGGGGCATAACTGTGAAACCGGTACGATAGATGTGATGAATGGAGAATTGTTGTTCGCCAATGACATATTTATCTTCTTTCATTTCATTCATGTGCTTCTTCCTTTACAAATTAAGATAAGTAAGCGCATTCATATACCACCAGTATATATGACAACCTGCCAATGATAAAAGCAGAAAAGATTGATGAAAGGAGGTGAAGGCGCTTCTGAACGTCTCGGGTCGTGTTTTTATAAAAATATGCGCTGATGTGGAAGAAAATCTTAGGGAGGAAACAGAATATGAGCAAGCAGCGTACATGGAAAAAGGTGCTATGTAATGTGGTTGTGGGTTCATTGTTGTTGACCTTGTGCCCACCACTAATCCAAGCGGAGAATGCGGTAGGAACAGAGAACGCAAAGGTGTCAAAAGTGGCGACGGATATTCCGGCTTTTCCAGGGGCTGAGGGTGGCGGTAAATATGTTACCGGTGGACGCGGAGGTGAAGTGTATGAGGTTACCACGCTGGCAGACTACGGCAAAGGGGAACAGATAATACCCGGATCTCTTCGTGCAGCGGTCAGCTCCGATAATCGGACGGTCGTATTCCGGGTGGGTGGAACGATTCATCTCAAGGAGCCACTTAAAATCTTGGGAAACAACCTGACGGTTGCGGGTCAGACAGCTCCTGGCGATGGTATAACTGTAAGCGATTACACAACAGGGATTGATGCAGATAACGTCATTCTCCGTTACCTGCGTTTCCGATTGACCGACCGTTACCCCAGTGAGGATGACGCGTTAGGAGCCAGATACCATAAAAACATAATGATTGATCACTGTTCCTTTAGCTGGTCGGTGGATGAGGTACTGAGCCTGTATGACAACGTCAATACAACGGTACAATGGTCCATTGCGTCCGAAAGTATGCTAATGACCACGCATCAGAAAGGTCGCCACGGCTATGGCGGCATATGGGGCGGGCGAAACTCCACCTATCATCATAATTTGTTGGCTCACAATGCAAGTCGTAATCCGCGTTTTCCAACCGATAAAAAACAAATCGACGCTGTGGAAATGACCAATAATGTCATTTATAACTGGGGATTTTTCTCTTCATACGGTGGCGGTGAAGGATCGTATAATGTGCTGAATAACTATTATAAGTATGGCCCCAACACATATGAGGACGTTCGCGGTCAAATTTTTGTAGACGTGGGTAGTGAAAAATATAAAACACGCATCTTTATTGGTGGTAACTACATGTACGGCAATGACTCGGTTACGAAAGACAACTGGCAGCTTGGCACATCTATTGGGTCAATTATTGATCCTTCCACCCGTTTGGCGGAGCCGATTGAAGTCAGAGGGGAATACGACAACGGAATTTCACCGGATGCGTATGGTCCATATCAAGCGACAGATGCACAAACCGCATATACGGAGGTGCTTGCCGGCTCAGGAGCCACGCTGCCAAGAAGAGATGCGGTGGACGCCCGAATTATGAATGATGTGAAGAATGGAACGGGTGCATTTATTAACTCTCCGCGTGAAGCAGGGTGGATTTACGACGATTCTAACGTAACGACGACGGAGCTTTCTGACAGTGACCATGATGGAATGCCGGATGAATGGGAACGTGCCCATGGGCTGGACCCCAATAATGCGGATGATCGTAACGGTCAATTGCTTGCCAGCACAGGGGCGTATGCTCATTTTGCCAAGGGTTATACGAATCTGGAGGTCTATTTAAATGATCTTATTGAGAAGCTGTCGAATGGAAATGAGGTGGATAATCCAGAAGCCGTCGTTCAGGTGTCGGATGCAAACGGACGTTCACTAAAGCATAACGATATTTTGGAAGCAGGCCGTGATGCGACCATAACAGCAACAGCCAAGGACAAAGATGGTATTGCTCACGTTGAATTTATCATTGACGGTAAACTTGCTGGTAAAGTAGAGACCGCGCCTTATCATCTCGATTGGAATCATGTAACAGACGGTACCCATAATATTATTGTACGGGTGATCGACCGCAAGGGGACTGCTGCATTTTCCAATCCTGTTACCATTCACGTCAATACGACTGCGCCGTCGGGAAGTTGGCTCAGCGAAGAGATTGGCTCTGAGGGCAACGATGGTTATATAAAAGGGCATACTCAGGTCTTAAAAGAAGATGCAAGCGGCAGCAGCATACGACTGAAGTCAGCGGGAGACGTTGACGGTAAGGCAGATATTTTCCATTATGCTTATCAAAAATGGGAAGGTGACACTGAAATTACAGCCCGTGTGGAACAAATTACCCCGGTGGATGATAATGCCGAAGCGGGTGTAATGATTCGTGAATCGCTGAAGCCTGAATCAAAAATGGCCTTTATGTCTTTAGCATTTGTTAAATATGGCAAACAGGGTATTCTTATCAGTCGTGATCAAACGGATGCCAAGACGAAACGTGCGTCAATGGAGACGTTTATTGCAACGCCATATTCGGTTCGTCTGGTACGACAAGGGCAAAAGCTTACCGGCTGGGTATCCGCAGATGGTGTGACGAACTGGGAGAAGGTTGGTGAAACTGTTATAGATGTGCCGGATAATCAGCCGCTATTGTTCGGGTTGGCCACCGATGCATCCAAACAACAAAACGATGTATGGAATTACAATACGTCGGAATTCAGCAATGTCACCATCCGCAACCTGACAGACTCAGGAGGAACTCATCCCACTAGTGTGGTGGTAGCGACCTATGGCCCTGCTGACTTTACATCTCTCCAGGCAGCGATTGACGCAGTCCCTGACGACAGCAACACAAGGACAGTTATCCATCTCAAAAACGGTACGTATCGTGAAAAAATAAAGGTGAATTCCTCCAAAAAAAATCTGAGTATTATCGGAGAAGATCGCGACAAAACGATCATTGCTTTTGATGATACGGCCAAAACGGTGGTGGATGGAAAAGAATTAGGAACAAGCAACAGCTATACAATGCGTGTGCAAAGTCCCGATTTTGTGTTGGAGAATGTCACGGTTGCCAATACAGAAGGAACCGGGCAGGTGCAGGCTGTAGCGTTATATGCCGAAGGTGATCGTGGTAAGTATCATAATGTCAAAATTACCGGCCTACAGGATACGTTGCTTGTGAACCGTGGCAGACAGTATTTTAAGGACAGCTACATCAGTGGTAGTGTAGATTTTATATTTGGCAATGCACCTGCCGTGTTTGATAATTCGATCATACACAGCCTGCGTGCTGGATATGTGACAGCAGCTTCAACAGAAGAGAACAAGCCTGGCTTTGTATTTATTCAATGTCGTCTGACAACAGAAAATGGCTTGACAGGCAAGGTGGATCTTGGACGGCCATGGCGCCCTTATGCTCATGTTACTTTTTTGAAGACCTATATGGATGACCATATCAAGCCGGGCGGCTGGAACAATTGGGGCAAGGAATCCAATGAGCAGACCGCAAGATTTGGAGAGTTTGACAACTTTGGACCAGGTGCAGGAAGTAGCGGGCGTGTATCTTGGGCCAAACAGCTTACCGCTGATGAAGCAAGTCAGTACACCGTTGAAGCTGTTCTGAGCGGGACAGATCATTGGGATTGGCGTCTTTAAATTTGATGTTCAGTGGTTAAGCGGGGCAAGCGCTTCTAGCGTTCAGCCTCGCTTATTTCAATAGTTTGAGTAGAGGATACATACTTGATTTTCGGTATTGAAAATACTTGTTTATATGGTAAATGTTTGCTATGTTAAAAGTGCATTTATCTCAAATTGAAATTTATTATTGATTTGGAGGTGTAAGGTATGGCACGTGTGTTAGTAGTGATCACGCCAGCTGAAGGCCATGTTAATCCGACATTAGGATTAGTAAAAAGGTTGGTAGACAGTGGGGAGGATGTTGACTATGTGTGTACGGAAGAATATCGTACGAGAATTCAACAGACAGGAGCACAGATGATCACCTACCCTTTTGTGGATGATGCTTTTTCTAAAGACTCTGATTTAAAGCCAGCAGAATACAAACATCATTATCAATTTGTGTACATGATGGTAAAAGGTATGATTCTTCCGATTATTCCAGAGGTTTTGAGAGTTATTGAAAACAGAACCTATGATTATTTAATCTATGATTCTTTGATGGGCTGGGGAGGCACGATTATTGCTGAGAAGCTAGGAATCCCTGCTGTGTGCTCTATCGCTTCTTTTGCTTTCGTAGAGCCATTGGGATCGGGGCAAGGCATGAATGACAATGATCCGGAGGTAAAGAAGTTGTACACGGCTACGATGCAAATAACGCATCAACTAGCTAATGAGCTTCAGGTTGAGGCTCCAGCTATAGAAAAGATTGCTCCTCATGGCGGGCGCTTAAGAATCGTTTATACAAGCCGCTATTTTCAACCGCAAGCTGATAAACTGGATCACAGTTTTATTTTTACAGGTCCTTCTATTGTACCGCGTAAAGATGCTCCATCTTTCCCGTTCGAACAACTTCGTGTTCTACATCCACAGGCGGTTTACATTTCGATGGGTACTATTTTGAATAAAGACTTAGAATTTTATAAGCTTTGTTTTGCAGCATTTCGCGATTTGCCTGTGCAGTTTGTGCTGTCTTCAGGCAATTATACAGACATGGAGCCCTTGGCCCCGTGTATCCCTGACAATTTTATAATCAAGCCTTATATTCCGCAATTGGAAATGCTTCAGCATGTGGACGCTTTTGTTACACATGCGGGGATGAACAGTACAAGTGAAGCCTTATATTACAATGTACCGCAGGTCATGATTCCTTTAACATCGGATCAGCCGATCGTAGCTAGTCGGGTGCAGGAACTGGGAGCGGGTGTTGTTGTGGATAAAAATAAGCTTACACCCGCTAGTTTGAGAGCTGCCTTATTAGAGGTATTGAGTCATCCGACCTATAAAGAACAGGCTCATGTGATCGGCGAATCATTACGTCAGGCTGGTGGGTACAGACATGCGGCAGATACAATTATGAGTCATTTCTCCACCATAGAAAAATAAGGCGCAGTCTATATACTGTGATTCCTTTCTTTTAAAGCAGCAGATTTTTCAAACTCTAATTTCTTCGAAATTGCCAGGAGACCCAGGGAGCAGATGATTAGGGCCAAACATACCCAATAGGTGTTTCGGTAACCCATCCATTGAGCGGTTAATCCGCCCATCAAGCTCCCCACCAGTCTTCCGATAGTTGTCGCATTGGAATATAGCGTCGATGCGTACCCTGGAAGAGAGGGCAACAAATCCTGCATGTAACTAATGCCAATGGCAGAAATCACTGCAACAAAGAAGGCTAGAAGAAGTTGCCCCACGAATAGCTGCCACATCTCCGTAGACATAAGGACAAGGATATAATAGACAACTCCTGTTAATGCCCCTAAAAATATAAGCAAACGGTTGGAGTATTTAGCTGCTAGTACGCCTAGCATAAGCATCAAAGGTATTTCTAAAATGGCGCAAATACTGGATACTAGAGCAACGTCACTTGTGTCACCTTTTAAATTGTGAATGATGAACAAGGAAATATTTAAACTATTCATCCAGTGAGACGTATAGAGCAGAGTAAGAACTGAGAAAGGGATCAGAATCTCAATATTTTTATGTAATGTAATGTTATGAAGTGAAAGTTGATTTTTATGTTTAAGCTGAGCGGGAGGCTGCTGGATAAAAAAGAATAAAAGAGCAGCAATGAGAACAAAAATAGAGGTCGTTCCCATAAAGATACCTTTAAAGCCCGTATGTGCAATCAAAAAGGAACCAAAAAGCGGCCCGGTAATAAAGCCGAGAGAAAACATAGACCGAAGTGTTGAATTAGCAAAGGCGTGATCCGCAGATTTACTGCGATCTACTGCTTCACGTGCACTGGCAAATAACTGCGGCATCCCAGGAGCACCAATGGCCGTAAAGATCGTCATATAAACAAAAAGTACATAAAAATTTTGGATTACAAGATATCCTGCAAAGGCTATGGCATTAAATAACGTACAAATCACCAAAATTTGTTTACGATCTAATCCGGTATCAGAACGTTTGGCAATCAGAGAGCTTATCCATATGCCACAAATCAAAGTTACCGCTGTAAACACACCAAAGGTTCCCACAGATACGCCAAGTGTACTTGTAAAATATACAGCCAAAAAAGGTGCGCTGATGGATATAGCCATGCCTTGCAATAACATGCAGATCATGAACAATGGGTAGTTAGGGATAACAAAAAGATTCTGAATACGCTTTAGCATTTCATTTTTACACTCCTTCCGAATACATACCTATCCTAACCAAACTATATATGACTTTAGCATAATTTGTATATTTACATGGTGTAAAATATTATATATTATTTTTCGCTTTGATGAGCAGGACAATATACAGGCAAAGATACTGTCTATTCGTTCCTGATGATTGGTAGACCGCCCCTTGCTCATAGCTTTCGCTTCCCCATTCCGTACAACTCATAGCGATGTCGCCATTTCACTAAGGTGGTAACGCTGATGTTATGTTTTTTGGCTACTTCCACACGGCTGCTCTGTCCTGCTTTTAACTCCTGTATGATGGCTAGTTTCTCAATCGCATTGTATGCGTTCTTCTTAGACAAAGGAAAACTCCCCTTCAAGTAGCGGTTTATTTATTAAACCTGCCTACTTGAAGGGGAGCATATCAAAATCGGTAGCCTGTTCCGTAATTTATAATAGCGAGGTTACGAACTTCACCTCCGGAAAGCGGCTATCCGGTCCTTTCATTAAGATACCGCCTTGATTTTTCAGATACCTATCGAAGAAATCCAGCATATAGGCATTGATAACGGAGTTCGCTCTTTCGGGCGCAATCTTTCCTGTAATGCCCAGTATTTCGAAAATCGGAGAAATAAACTGTACGTCGGCAAAATTCAAGTGCTCCGTATTTTCGATATAGAGGACTTGTCCCCCTTCGTTGACCGCTTCGCGCATCCGTTCAAGCTCCAACTTTTTATCTTCCGTTACTTGATCCTCCCACTCTCTTGTTGAGCCCATACGGTTAAGCTCTGCATCCGTGTAGACCCGGTTATCCATCACCATTTTTAATTTTTCGAAATAGCTTTCCGAGTTGATGAACAAAAACGGCTTTCGCAGACCGTCTCTGTCACGCAGTCGATAAAGCCCTCCATCAAGGTCTATTCCAACCGTGACTCGCGGATCGTAAGAAGCGTCATAGGCCGTCGCTCCGCCGATGGAATGACCGAACACCCCGACATGACCGAGATCAATCCTCCCTTTTAGATGACTTGTAATCTGCCCCGATTGGATGAGCTCGAATTGGTCCAGCGCAAACGCCACATCGCCGGTTAAAACTTTTCCCAACTTGTCGCGATTTCCTCTACTCGTCTGGTAATCATGGGCGGGCGAGAATAAGTCGTTGGTTGTGCTGGTCGTGATTCGCCCGTCCGGAAACTCGGTTGCAAAGGTATTGTAGGTGTGGTCGATCACTGCCACGATATATCCATGACTCGCGAGATTTTCGGCTTGCGACGTGTGGAGGAACCTGGAAGAGCCATTGCCGGGATTCGCAAGGATCAGCGGGTATGAAGTCTGTGCCGAAGAGACTTCGGCCCCCGAATAAGCATGACTGGATACGTACTTCAGATGTTGAAAAGTAAACTCAGGAAGGCCATAGTCCGCGGCCATATAACGTAAAATCTGGGTATCGGGAATAAAGGGAGCGTACTTGTCGGTGCCAGCTTGAGCCGGATACCATACCTGAACCATCAATTCCCTTTTGCCTGTCGCGGTTTTGCCAAATGTCTCCTCCCGGCTTGGATCGATGAAATGAAAGACTTGCGTGCCTACCTTCAACTCGCCGGTTGGCGCCGGAAAGTCGAATACGGGAAACACATAGAGGAAGCACGCCGTTGCGATTAGCCCAATCACGATAAAAAGGCGGCCCAGCACCCTACGGATTCGCGAGGCAGTCCGAACGACTTTCAGCGTTATGAAAACGTCTATAAGCGAAAGCATAAGCATCAGGATCGTAAATCCGTATAAAAATAAAAGCTGAACCCTGTATCCTTCGACAAGCAAATGTATCACTAAAAAAATAGAGCCTGCTCCGCTTGTCAGGAGCAAAGCTGGTCTTCGGATACGTTGATTGATAATGAACAGGAGTGCCAACAAACAAGCACTTGAAAAGAATAGCAGCATTTCAAAAAACCTCACGCCAACTCCCCCTTAAAAATAATCCTATCAATGGATTAGTATAGAGGAGCAGCTAGGTTGATACCATTGATCTAGATGACAATTGCCTAACACTCTTGTAAGGTTGCGCGACGATGGCGCAGAAAACAGCATGTAATGTGCTGATTCCTGCCTTTCGGCCGGGGTCCGGAAAGGAATGCCCCATCCGCCGCATGTCATGGCCAACGGATGTTGACAGGTGGGGGGCTATTTGACGCTTAACGTAACAGAAGTGGGATGTAGATATGTATGTGGAATTATCCTGTAGGATTTGCCTTAAAGGCTGAACCGATCTACGAACTGCTTGATCAGTTCATTCAATAATCCGGCGGCCTTCGTAGGAAGGCGATGATCAGCTTTCTTAAGGAAAACCAGCTCACTATTTGGTAATTGTTGATGCAATATTTTGGCATAGGGATGAAAGTGCTTATCTTTTTCACCATAAACGAGCAGGACAGGAAGATGGATTTCCCCGAGCCGTGAGGTGCAGTTGTAATTCAAGCTGTATCGATAATATTGTTCGACATTCCTGGGATTTCCCTGCTTCGCATCGTTGAATAACTTACGGAATAAAGATAGCTGTTTCGTTTGTGACCAAGCATTAGAAAGGGCAATCGTACCGATTGTGCCGATTTTGGAAAGAGCAATGCCCAAAGAAATTTTATTTCTTAGTCGCCATTCGTTTACTTCCGACATTCCACTAATAACAATGCCTCCCCATGCTCGATCTGGATAAGTCAAGAGGAATTCAAGTACTATCGAGCCCCCGGTAGAATATCCACATAGAAATACTTTATCAAGGCTCATCCGGTCCATCAAATGTTTAATATCCAGGGCGATGAGAGGGTAAGTAACCGTTTGTTCGGAAGGCTGACTTTTACCGTGTCCTCTAATATCAAAAGCTATAGTCCGAAAATGGGGCGAGAGTCCTTGGATTTGGTATGTGAAATTTAAGCTTGTGAGTACTGGAGGGTGAATGAATAGGATGGCCATTCCTTCACCGGAATCCATATAATGCATGGAGTATTCGTTTATGTTTGTCGTAGTCATGGTCATGCTCCCTCCCTGAATAGTTTGATCTTAAATTTGGCCTATTAGATCCAAAAAATTCATGGAGGTCTAACTTTAATTGCTTGTATGAGATACCTTTGTCCCGATGATCCAATGCAGGAATAATATTTTAAGTACAAGAAAAAAATAAGAAGATCAAGTTTTTCTAAGAAAGGGACACATACATGGGCATGAAAAATAAAGTTACCATTGCAGTAGTGCTAAGTTTATTGTTGTTGATCTTGGGCTGTAGAGCGGACTCCAGTCAACAACTAAAACAACAGAGTGTGAAACCACCTATTACAGTAAATCAAATGAGCAAAAAACCTGTCATTGTGATCTTGATTGATTCGTTAATGGATAAGCCTTTGCAAGACGCGATTCAAGCAGGCCGCGCACCGGCAATGCAATATCTCCTGAAACATGGGCAATATCTTCCGCAGGTAGTGAGTTCATTTCCCACGATGTCTGTGACAATCGACAGTACATTATTAACGGGAACGTATGCAGACCAACATCATGTGCCTGGACTTGTTTGGTACAGCGACCAAAAGAAACGCATGATTCTCTACGGCAATGGTGCCAAAGAAGCCTTGAAGATAGACCAACTGCAAGTATTCTTAGACGCAATTTACCAATTAAACCAAGTTCATTTGAACAAAAAAACGAAAACCATACATGAGGAATTGGCTGACAAAGGTAAAGAATCCGCGTCCATCAATGCTGTTGTCTTCAGAGGGAAAACGAAACATGCCTTAAAGGTGCCTGACTTCATAGCGAATAGCAACAGGGTGCCAGAAAAAATGATAGTAACAGGACCTAAATGGTTATCTTATGCAGCTCTGGCACAATTGAATCCGAAAAATAGCTGGAATACTCCTTTGTGGAAAAAATTTGGGATGAACGACGAATTTTCCGCAAAAGATACCGCTTTTCTAATAAGTCAGAAGAAACTTCCAGACGTAACCATCACATACTTTCCAGAGAATGATAATTTGGCGCATAGAAAGGGCCCGACTCAACTGGAGGGAATCGAAAAAGCGGATCAAGCACTGCAAACAGTGTTGAATGCATATGGTTCGTGGGAACAGGCTGTAAACAATGCGACATGGATTGTCATGGGTGACAGTGCGCAAAGCGCTATTTATAATGATCGACAGGTAGCAACGGTTGATTTAAAGTCGCTTTTGAATCATTACCGGATTGCAAAATTAAATCAACCAATAAGAAACGATGACCAAATCGTGATTTCTGCTAATGAACGGATGGCTTATATCTATGCCATAAACGATGATGTGGAGTTATCGAATGTGGTGAAGTTTTTACAAAATGAGGACAAGCTCGACATTATCGCTATGAAAGATGGTAAAAACAATATTCATGTTACAAAGGGGAAAAAGGGTAAGCTGTTTTCTTATCATCCTGGTGGAAAATACACCGATGAATATGGACAATCGTGGACATTATCGGGCGAAGAAGAGCTTGTGGATATTACGATAAATAACAACCGGATCAAATATGGAAAATATCCAGACGTTTTGGCGAGGCTGCACGGAGCTATGTATTCACATGAAGGAAGATATATTGTCGTCACGGTACAACCCGGATATGAACTCGTCGGTGAAAGTTCTCCCACCCACATCGGAGGGGGAGCTCATGGATCGCTGCATGAAAAAGATTCCCTTGTCCCATTAATTATTTCCGGAACGAATACACGCCCCAAAACACTGCGAATCGTTGATATAAAAGACTGGATTATGCAATTGGTGAATGGATAAGTATTATCGTTCTTGATATTAAAAACGTACTCCATTAGTATATAAGCATACAGTTATATAAATGAAAGGAGGTTACACATTGGAGCAACTTGGTTATGTAGCCGATCATTTAAAGCTACTGGGGGATAAGACCCGCTTGGCTATGCTTTCCCTGCTAAGAGAAAGAGAATGGTGTGTTTGCGAATTTGTAGATATCTTTGATATGTCGCAGCCAGCAATTAGCCAACATTTGAGAAAATTAAAGTCGCAAGGAATTGTAAAAGAAGAACGACGAAGTCAGTGGGTATACTATTCCTTAAATGTAGACGACAAGCCGCAAATTCAAGCCGTTCTTGAGCGTATGCCAGACTCCAAGCAGATTTTAAAATGGCTGAATAAAGAGGAGCCGATAGCATCTTGTGCACCGGATTCATCGGCTTGCTGCTCATCCTAAAGGCTGTTCCGTTTATCTCCTTGGGGGATAGACGGTGTTTTTTAACATAATTATATGTTTATAAGGTAATGTGATGGAGGTTTAAAACATTGATTTTGTTGGCATGCATTATATTTTTAGCCACTTTAGTGCTGGTGATCTGGCAGCCTAGAAATCTGTCTATCGGCTGGTCTGCTTGCGGAGGTGCCATACTCGCCTTGCTGGTGGGTGTCGTCGATTTGCATGATGTTTGGGAAGTTACTCATATTGTCTGGAATGCGACACTGGCTTTTGTAGCCATTATTCTGATTTCGTTGGTGCTTGATAAAATCGGCTTCTTCGAATGGGCGGCGCTTCACATGGCACGAGCTGCACGAGGAAGCGGAACCCGGATGTTTGTTTATGTGACCCTTCTTGGCGCCGTTGTTGCTGCTTTTTTTGCGAATGACGGTGCGGCCTTAATACTGACACCGATTGTACTGGCGATGGTTCGGGCACTTAAATTGGATGAGAAAATGATTTTTCCTTTTATCATAGCGAGCGGTTTTATTTCAGACACGACGTCGCTTCCGCTTGTGGTCAGCAATTTGGTCAACATTGTGTCAGCCGATTTCTTTGGGATCACCTTTATGGAATATGCGAGTCGCATGATTGTACCTAATTTATTTTCTTTAGCAGCCAGTATAGGAGTACTGTATCTTTTTTTCCGCAAAAGAATTCCGAAAACGTTTGATACGGCACAATTAATCACGCCTGCGGAAGCGATTAAAGATCCAAAAATGTTCCGTATGTCTTGGATCGTTCTCGCGGTTTTGTTCGTTGGCTACTTTGCATGCGAATTTTTTAACATTCCCGTTTCGGTGGTGGCCGGTATTATTGCTATCTTTTTCTTATTGATGGCGCGTAGAAGCCCTGCAGTGCCGATGAAAGAAGTCATCAAGGGCGCTCCATGGGCCATCGTATTTTTCTCTATCGGGATGTATGTTGTGGTGTATGGTCTACGTAATGCCGGTTTGACGGATCTACTGGCCCATGTGATTCAAGCGGCTGCCGATCAAGGTATGTTTGTGGCCACCATGGGCATGGGTTTTATTGCGGCGATTATTTCGTCGGTCATGAATAACATGCCTACGGTCATGATTAATGCGCTTGCCATTGATGCCACCCATACAACCGGTATGGTCAAAGAGGCGTTGATTTATGCTAACGTCATTGGTTCTGATCTGGGGCCGAAAATAACTCCGATCGGTTCATTAGCCACGTTGTTGTGGCTGCATGTGCTTCGTTCGAAAAACGTAAAAATTTCTTGGGGGACTTATTTTAAGACAGGCATTGTCTTAACCATTCCTACACTTTTTATGACCCTACTGGGCTTATATCTATGGTTAATCATTTCATAATTGAACATTGAAGGAGACGGTAATGATGGAAAAGAAGACAATTTACTTTTTATGCACTGGTAATTCTTGTCGCAGTCAAATGGCAGAAGGCTGGGCCAAAAAATACTTGGGAGACCGTTGGAATGTATACAGTGCGGGCATTGAGGCACACGGCCTTAACCCTAAAGCGGTGCAAGCGATGAATGAAATAGGGATCGATATCTCCGGTCAAACTTCAGATATTATAGATCCTGCTTTGCTGAACAGCGCGGATTTGGTTGTGACCTTGTGCGGAGATGCTGCAGATAAATGTCCTATCACACCTCCGCACGTTCGTCGTGAACATTGGGGATTTGATGATCCGGCTAAAGCACAAGGAACAGAAGAAGAGAAATGGAGCGTGTTCCAGCGTGTACGGGATGAAGTCGGGGCTCGTATTCGGAAATTTGCGGAGACTGGTGAATAAACAAGGTGCACAGCTATAGTATTTCAAACAAGCACGCCTCCTTAAAGAGGTGGTGCTTGTTTGGCGTTTTTTTCCTTCACAGAATACTCTTCCAGCACCTTTGTTTTATCTCCATAGATCCTATCCAAATGATCTTCTCCCCATAAACAAAAACGATCAAGCAGATCTTTAAAATCCCATCCATATTCACTAAGCTCGTACTCCACTTTGGGTGGAACCTGGTTATAAATGATGCGGTGGATGATTCCATCCTTTTCAAGCTCTCTAAGCTGTTGGGTAAGCACTTTTTGGGTGATTTTCGGAATGAGTTGACGAAGTTCGTATGTACGTTTTCTGCCGCTGGTTAAATGATGTAGGATGATGCCTTTCCACTTTCCACTGATGACCTCCAAAGTTGCCTCGATCCCGAGCATATAGGTTTTGGCTTTGTCTTCCATAGACTTTCCCCCTCTCCGATCTGTAGTACAAAAGGCACTAAGGAACCTTAAAGTACCTACAGTACATTGAAGTGCGTACTTCACACTCTAATGTATAACATCCATAATAGCATCTGTAGACAGGATTCAACAATTATGAGGAGAAAGAAGGTTACGGATACATGAAAGTTCTATTGGTCGTCACGCATCCTAGAGAAGATTCACTTACCCTTGCGGTCATGAATCGTTTTGTAGAGGGATTGAAAGAGAATAAGCACGAGGTAGATATTTTGGACTTGGATCGGGATGGATACAATCCGGTGTACAGCGCTGCAGATGAGCTGGATTGGAATACGACCCATAAACAATATGCTCCTGAAACGCGGAAAGAAATGGATAGAATTGCAGCTGCGGATGCTCTGGTCTTTGTGTTTCCACTATGGTGGTACAGTGTGCCTTCCATGCTAAAAGGGTACCTGGATAAAGTCTGGAACAAAGGTTTACTTCAGGAATTTACGACGAAGCAGGTTTTGTGGATGTGCTTGGCAGGAGGGACGAAAGAACATCTGATCAAGTATGAATATCACGATTTGGTTACGAATTATTTGAATAAAGCCATTGCTGGTTACGCAAGAGTAAGAGAGTCCAAGGTGGAGTTCTTCTATGATACTTTGTCCGAGTCGAAAGAATACATTGAAGGTTTACTGGAGCACGCTTATCAATTAGGTCGGGCATATAAGTAAATTTTATTCTGATAACAATGATAATTTAATATTATTGAAAAAGGGTTAAGGCTCGTTAGACGGCACTTAACCCTTTTTTATTTTACAGACGAGACTCTATCCTTTTATAGGCTCGTGCAGAGGTGCTGACGGTGCCCCTTGCATAGATAACCCGCCGCCAGTTGTGCTTGCTGGAACAACGGGATGTGGTGAGCCCTTTTCAGAAGCAGAACCCGCAGTCTGCTTGGCCAGCTTCTGTTTCTCCCATAGGGCTCTGGCGATCACCAGCATGGAGAGTACACCCACATATAGTAACAGAGAACCGAGTTCGGGAAGCATCTCTTGCAAGGGTGCACCACGCAGACCCATGGTGCGCAGGAATTTATACATCCATACAAAGGGGAAGAAATCACCGATTTGAATCGCTAAAGGTGGAAACAGTGATCTGGAAAGAACAGCCCCCGATAGAACAAAAGCAGGCATGAGTATCATCACCATTCTGCCAATGGCTATTCCCGGATGTGCAGCGCCCCATGCAACCAGGACATTGATACAAACGGTACCGAATACATACAGGACAACCGGAATTATAAAGAGAATTGGATTGGCCTCGAAACGGCCTCCCCCAAACACTTTAAGCATCCCGAGAGAGAAGATTAAGCCAGCCGTCGAAAACAGCGTATAAGGAAGCATACGCAGCAGGATGTTGAATGGATTTTGCAGCTCAGCAGCCAGCCTTTTGGAAACCCGGAGTCTGGCGACCAGAGGTAAGCTATTGATATTGAGTATCATAAAAGAGAACATACAAGTGAATGCAAGTATCGTCGTATTCTGATAGTCATTAGTTGGATTAAACAGGGAACGCACTTCCAAGGCGATACCATTGAGGGCCCCTTGAGCCTGTTCTGCGTTCATCCCGGTTTTCAACATAGCTGGAACAGACAATTCCATATTCTCGGAAACGCTAATTTCCTGCATAGCTGTACGAATCGAAGTAATAGATTGAACATTGGTATTATCGAGAATGAGACCCACGCGGCTGGAAAGGGAGCGATTGTGATTATCCTCTAAACCATGCGGCAAGGAAATAACAGCCAAATATTGCTCGTGATAAAAATACTGTTCAGGGTTGTCCGTATACGAAACAATCTCAGCTACGTTCATATACGGGGAAGCATCTATTTTCTGAATGAACTCACGGCTGTAAGCTGTGTTATCTTGATCCACTACTACCACGTTAGCGTCGTTAATTTGGCTGCTTGGGAGCAACAGTGAATACCCCAGTACGGCAATCAACGGGAAGATAATAGCTATGATCGGATACTTGGAGTGAACCAGATACGACCATTCATCACGAAGAGATTTCATTTGTATTCACCTCAACTGTCATGCCTGGTAGCAAAGCTGCTTCTCTTGTTACATATACACGTACCTGGAATGTAGCGGTATCTGCTTCTCCTTTTTCACGGGACATCTTCACATTAGCGAATTGTGGTGCAGCAGTTACATAGCGTACCGTACCTTTCAGGTCCTTATTGAGACCAGAGATATGAGTTTTAATTTCTTGATTGGCCTTGAATTTCCCCGCTTGTTCTTCATTCACATAGAGATCGTAATATAAATCATTGGTTTCCAGGGTAATCACAGGAGCCCCTTGCGCCACATTTTCGCCGACTTTGGTACTAATCGAAGTAACCTTGCCATCCTGTGGTGCTTTTAACACCAGGCGTTCTTTTTTGAGCAGCAACGTTTTAAGCTGAACTTCCTGTGTGTCTTTTTGTTGCTTTAAGAGGTCAATAGCCAGCTTCTGATCTGCCAACTGTTGACGACTCTGCTGAATGGTTTCTAGCTGGGTCTTGGAACGATCGACGGACAATTGGGCACCGCGAATTTCTTCCTCGGCTTGTTTTACCGAAACGGCTGCTTGTGTCGTCTGTTCACTGGCCTGCATACGTTCTTCGGAAGTGGCACCATGAAGTAGTTTTTGAAGAGACTCTTTTTGCTGGCTCAACTGATTTGTCGCTAAAGTCAAAGAGGATTCGGCATCATCCAACGCTGCTTTGGATGCACTTCCTGCATCATAGAGTGCTTTATTACGCTTATAGTTGGTTTGCGCCGTCTGAACGTTTT
The DNA here is from genome assembly GCF_052906305.1 of Paenibacillus sp. SER-28. Classification (NCBI taxonomy): domain Bacteria; kingdom Bacillati; phylum Bacillota; class Bacilli; order Caryophanales; family Paenibacillaceae; genus Paenibacillus; species Paenibacillus sp. SER-28. The sequence continues at coordinate 64,888 of NZ_JBRECM010000007.1, forward strand.
TGGTAGCGGAGGCTACGGCAATTCGTTGCTGCTGAACATCTTCAGCCCGAGCCCCGTTATTGACCTGTTGTTCCGCAGCAGTGGCTTGACGCTCAGCCGCTTGTGCCCGCTGCAATGCCGCCTGACTTTTACGCTCAGTCACTTGAGCTTGCGCGATATCTAGCTGTGCCTGTTTTTCCTGAGTTGCTGCTCGTGTATACCCTAAATGGATGGATTGTTGTTGTTGGCTGATTTGCGTATTGAACTGGGCGATTTGTGTCCGCAGCTGCTCAATTTGCAAATCCACATCTGTGGAATCCAAAGTCATAAGGACAGTTCCTTTTTTTACCTTAGTTTCTTCTGTTACCGGGATGTTCAGGATTTTGCCTCCTACTTGTTCAAACGATACATGAATGCTATCCGCATTTAGTGTTGTGCCTTTAACGGATCGAGAAGCATTGACTTGATCTTGTCCGTTGGTCTGGAGTAGGAACCCCCCGCCGATAAGACAGGCGATAGAAATGAGAGGGATGATGAGGCTGGTGACTTGTGTGCGATTCATGAGTAATACGCTCCTTAAATTCATAAAATGAGTTAAACAGAGACTCGAATAAATAAATATCCTGATATGTACATTTTATTTATTCTTTTATTTAATATTTTAAAAGTTAGTCGGCTAACTAAAACGCAAAATTAAAACTTATTCTGGTTTTGCTGCTTTATATATCTCTTTTGCTTGAGGGATGCCGCTTTCTATTTTTTGCAGTAAAGTCAGGAGCAGCTCTTTTTCATCGGTGGACAGGTAGCTCATCAGTGTGGAAGTGCTTGTAAAATGTATAGGCAGCAGTCTTTCCATCATTTCTGTTCCTTGATCGGTCAGTTTAACAATGCTCATGCGGCGGTCGGAAGGATGAACAGATCGAATAATAAGCCCATCGCGTTCCAGGCGGTCAAGCAGACCGGTAACGGTAGGCTTGCTAACCCCTACTTTCTCCGCAAGCTCTGTAGCCAGCAATCCTGTATGGATGTTGCGGTACAGAAGAATTAATATCGAAAATTTACCATGAGATATACCGAATTTCTCAAAGCCCTCAAAGCTGACTTTAAAAACACTGGAAGATACTCGCATAAAAAATAACATCGCTTCCGTCGCTCTTACATCAATCTCGGGGATACGCTTAGAAAATTCTTGTAGCGCCTCACGAGTGGGCAAGTCCCGTAAATCAAAATCCATAAGGTTCTCCTTTCTTTTTACAGTATGTTCCAATCGACAAATTAGTTAGCCGACTAATCTTAATCTATTCAAAAATGAATTTCAAGCTAAATTTTGTTAATCGTCATGCGATTTTTCACCATATAGAGGTTGTTCGTGCAATGGTTCAAGCTTTTCCCTACATTGATATTTACAATGAAGTGTTTGATAATAAGTGGATATCGTACGAGACCAAAAACTCAAAAGTGAGGAACCTGGAATGACGACAAAATTATACTACACTGCTCCAAATCTTACGGAGTGGGACACTCATATTACACAGAGCATGGAAAGAGACGGAAAATATTTGGTTATGCTGGAGGAAACGGCATTTTATCCGCAAGGTGGAGGTCAGCCTTGTGATACAGGAACAATTCAGGGCATCCGTGTATTAGATGTTGTTCTTGAGGATGGGGATATTTGGCATCAGGTAGAGCGTTTGCCGGAGGATAGGAAAGTAGCCTGCCGATTGGATTGGGAGCGCAGATTTGATCATATGCAGCAGCATAGCGGGCAGCACTTGCTGTCAGCGGTTTGTCTAGAGTTGTTGGGTGCGCGTACTGAAAGCTTTCATCTGGGACAAGAATATGCCACGATTGATGTGAACTGTTCGGATGTAACGCCTGCGCAGCTATCGGCAATCGAGCAGGAAGTAAATCAGCAAATCTATAGTAATCGCAGCATAAAAAGTTTTTTTGTAACCAGTGAGCAATTGAAGGATATTCCGCTGGTGAAAACGCCCAAAGTGACAGAAAATATTCGGATTGTCGAGATCGAGGGCATTGAATATAACGCTTGCGGCGGCACACATGTAGCTCAGACCGGGGAAATTGGGATCATTAAATGCTTAAAATGGGAGAAGCAGAAGGGGATGGCAAGAATCCATTTCAAATGTGGCGTTCGCGCACTCCAGGATTTTAACGATAGTGTTCAGATATTGGACGTGTTATCTACGAAATTCAATACCGGGCGGAAGGATATTTTGACCCGATTCGAAAAGTGGGAGCAGGAGCATAGGCAGCTTAAGGCGCAAGTGGAGATCCTACAAGAGGAAAATGCTTCGTACCAGGCGAAAGAGTTGCTATCTGCTGTACAGGGGCATGTTCTTGCTCGTGTATTCGAACAGAAATCCTTTCAGGAGATGCAGCAATTGGCTACCAAGCTGACAGCTGAGCATGATCTGCTTGTTTTATTTGCCACAACAGCAGAAAACAAAATCATTCTGGCACACAACGGTACCCAATCCATTAGCTGCGGAGCGTTTTTAAAGGAAAATCTGGGCGCGTTTCACGGTAAGGGGGGCGGTAGCAACCAATCTGCTCAGGCAGCATTCTCGTCCCGCGAAGACCTTTTGAATTTCTTTGAAACGGCCCAGGGGCAGTTCATTCAGGGCTGATGTAATGGAGGATTAGTGGCGTAAGGGAAGCTTCCAATTTTCCTTTTCTGTAAATAAAATAAAAGAAAAAATAAGTACAACAACAGCACCCCAAACGGCTTTATCTCCAATCGTCAAAGTCAGAAATCCCCCCAGCAAAGCCCCTACCAAGAAGGCTGCCAAGATGACACCATAACGCATCGCTCGAATGGCAGCGTTCGTGTCCTTGGTCGTTATGGCGATATACACAGCCTCGATAGCTGATCGGAGGTTGCCGGTGCTGACCGTGGAGGTGTACGGCACATCAATGAGCTTGCGGAAGGAAGTCATTTGCACGGAAGCGACGAACGAGACGATCACCACCACTACCGTATTGGGAACTTCTTGCGGAATCAGTCCCACGATGAAAAAAATTGCAATTTCCAATAAAATAATTGCGCGGGTCCAGTCCGGAGTTAGACGGTGGGTTGATTTTCGTTTAATCCCTTCAGCAACAAAAACGCCCAGTGAAAAGGCGATCAGGGGTGGGATATAGGATAACGCCTGAATCCAGTGCCCCTGAATGACTTTGACAGCCAGCAGCACGATATTGCCTGTCTGTGCGTTGGCGAAAACACCGCCTCTTCCAACAAAGGTATATGTGTCCAAAAAGCCCCCTACTAATGATAGTAAGGCCCCCAGTCGCAACGATTCGGACGTTACCTGATGTAAATGTATTTTACCTTTCATAAACACGGCATATAAGCCTCCTATGCTAAACGTCGATTGTTTAAAGCTAACACGAAAATCCAGGACCATACAATTAAATTAATCACTTAAGCATGAAAATGACACAAAGAAGCCACATCAGGTCCCATACAATAGAAAGGACGTGATGCGGCTTCTTTGGGGATGCTCGTTTTTAGTCCCCACACGGGACTTTAAAGGGTGCTTATCGCAGGGCTTGAACGAGCGCCTCGCCAAATGCCTGTGCGCCATCTGGACCGTCGGCCGTAATAATGTCGCTATGCGCAACGACATGCTGCGCCACATATTCGGCTTGATGCGATTGGAGCTGATCTTTTTGTACATCCACTGGATAGCATGTAGCCGTTCTACCAGAGAGTAGTCCGGTTTGAGCCACGGCTACAGAGCCTGCGCAGATGCCAGCCAATAAAGTCTTTTGCTCATGAGTTTGTTTTAGCAGAGCTTGGAGATCCGCGTTATTCCACAGATGGTCATTCGTACCTGATCCGCCGATCACAGATACTACATCATAATCAGCCAGCACAGCGTCTGTAAAAACAAGATCAGCTGTCGCTTTACCGTTGTAGTCACCCGTGATTTCGCCTGTTTTTGTACTAGCTAGCGTCACAGTAACACCTGCTTGCTCCAGTGCTTCCTTTGGTTTAAACAATTCATCCTCATTAAAGCGCTCTGGGGGTATAATAAAAAGAGCTTTTTTACTCATACTTTATTCCTCCTTGAATGTGTAACGTTATCTACTATTGTAGGGTGGACTCGTCAGGCTGTGAAGAATGCACTTTCAAGTACGGAGGTTACCTGCAGGTTACTATTAGAGTGCAAGACCATGATGGTTTAGAAGGAGTTAGTTGATATATGACTGATACGCTGAGAGAAGAAATACGGGAAAAGATCGTTAACGGAGACTATAACTGCGAAAAGGAACTAACCTTGTCAGTGTTAAGCGGAAAATGGAAGGTCGTCATTTTATGGCATCTGGGTGTGGAAGGAGCGCACCGTTTCAGTGACCTGCAAAGGCTGTTTCCGAAGCTGTCGCATAAAGTGCTGACCAATCAGTTGCGGGAGTTGATGGAGGACGGTATTGTGCACCGGGAAGTGTATCCCGAGGTACCTCCAAAGGTGGAGTATTCGATGACCGAGCTGGGAATGACGATTTTACCCATTGTGGAGATGATGTATGACTGGGGGAAAAAACGGGTGCAATCCATTCGTGAGGTAATGCAACGCAGCGGTGAGGGGAACGTTTAAAATCTTGGATGCGATCTAAGGTGGACATTATCGCTTTGTCATATGAAAAAAAGAACGCCTTGCGCTAAGAGTACAATTGTACTTAGAGCAAAGGCGTTCTTTGGCATGTTAGCAGTCTGTTTTTAACATATTAGTCTAGGAAAAATAGCGGTAGCCGTGTATTGCTTCAATATGAATCATTGCTGTTCAAGTACGGGTAAAACCTCAATCCAGCGTGTAGCCCAGGTACCGATATGGTCAAATAAAGGAGCTAAATCGCGTCCCTTATCCGTAAGTGAGTATTCAATCCGCACGGGCTTCTCAGGGTAAACCGTACGTTGTATGATTCCTTCTTCCTCCAGCTCTTTCAAACGGTCCGAAAGGACCTTTCCACTTAAATTAGGAATTGAATTCTCAATAGCGACGAAACGTTGCGGTCCATTCGTTAGTTGAAATACGATCAACACCGTCCAACGTTTGCTTAGTAGCTCCATAGCTTTTTCAAACCGTGGGCACATCTGCGGAATGTTCATGTGATCACCTCATGCTCTTATTATTAACGATTCACTGTTAAAAGTAAATGATTTTACTTTACATAAATTTATTACTTGACGAAATTGAATGATATAAATATACTTTGTTACATAAAGTAACTTGTTGGATTTGATACGGAGCCTTATATGTGAATACTTAAAAATTGAACTTGTTTTGATATGATTAATGATAAAATGAACAGGTACGAACGAATCGTTGTGGTTATGGTTTGGGCGCAGGGGGAAGTCGGATGAAGCTGGAATGTGAAGTGTGTGTAGTTGGGGGAGGACCCGCAGGGACTTTGTTATCCTGTTTACTGGCGGAGCAGGGTGTTTCCACGATATTGGTTGAGCGGCAGAGCTTGCCCGGAAAGGCTTTCCGCGGTGAAATTTTAAATGATGAGGGTCAGGAAGTGATCCAAAAGCATAAGCTGCTCGAACAAATTCATGAGGATTATATTCTCGCCTCCACAAGAATCGAGTATTGGCAGCATCAGCAGCAGGTCAAAACGGTCGAGCCAGCTTCAAACCATGGTAATGTGGGAGTGCACATTCCACAACCTCGATTTTTGGAGGCTCTGCTCAAGCAGGCGTCAACCTACGAGTCCTTCCGTTACCTGGCGGGTACAACGGTGACTGCGTTGGAAGGTAATAGTGAGCAGGGGTACACGGGCTTGATCGCCCGCAATAAGAACGGTCATGAGATCACGATTGACAGTTCGTTGATTGTAGGGGCAGACGGTCGCTATTCGACTGTGCGCAAGCTGGCCCAGATGCCTGTGACGAACATTCGACACGGCTATGACCTGCTATGGGCGAAAATCACAGCACCTGCTGGGTGGGAGCCCGTCACTCGTCTGGCACGAGTCAACGGAGGGCAGTTGGCTTTATTCTCGCAGGCTGAGGGCTATATTCAAATTGGCTGGAATGTGGAGGAAGGTAGCTTTTCAACCCTGTTTAAGCAATCCTTTGAACCATTTATACAACTGTTTACCGAGGCTTTTCCAGATTTGAAGCATAGTGTGCATGATCACATTCGTTCATGGAAGGACTTCGTACCGTTGGATATTTTCAGCAGCCGCAGTGACACCTGGACACAGAACGGACTGGTCCTTATTGGAGATGCGGCGCATACCATGACACCTACCGGAGCTTTTGGCTTGAATGCAGCTTTGAAGGATGCCGATGTGCTAGCCAGTGAGCTTCTTCGTTTACGACAGAAGAGCTATACCGCAGGAGACCTAAAGGCGTTCCAAGACGGACGACGACAGGCTGTCACCGAGCTTCAGGAACGGCAGCTGACGATGGAATCCACGTTTCATGAACATTTCTTACACATAGTTCAATGATTTATACCCTGACAATAACGATTAGCCTTTGAAGAATTAGGCATTTTTCTATATAGAGCTCATATAAAGGATGGTGCAGATAGATGAACCAAAAAGATGTAGCTACGCTACTTAACGATAAAATTCAAACCGTTCGTGGAGAGCAATCTTCGACGATTTTGGTAGGACCGATCAAGCTGCCAGTTAATATGGAAGGAGAAACGGTTGTTTTTCAGTGGTACTGCTGGTTGCCTGTACGGGATGAGGAAGATCGTCAGGACTTACTGAATGCCACCGCTGAAACGATTGTGAAGCGATTGTCCACACTGGATTTGGCAGAGGGACAACAGTCAAGCGTTTTGGTGTACGGTGATCTTCAACAGTCGGAAAATGCATTAGTTCGCATGCATAGTATTTGTCATACTGGAGATATTTTTGGTAGCAAGCGTTGTGATTGCGGATTTCAACTCCACCAGTCCATGAAAATGATCGTGGAGCATGGAACGGGTGCATTGTTCTATCTGGCTAACCATGAAGGCCGCGGAATCGGTTTGTTTAGTAAAGCAATGGCTTATATTCTGCAGGAAGAAGGCATGGATACTGTCGAAGCCAATCATCAATTGGGTTTTGAAGATGATACACGCAACTATGCGGATGCCATTAGTGTGCTCCGTCACCTGAGACAAAAACCGGTAACTTTGATTACAAATAATCCTAAAAAAATGGATGCCTTGAAGAAGTCGGGTATGAATGTGGCGGGTCGCATGCCGCTCTGGGGCGATGTGTCGCAATATAATGAACGGTATTTGAATACAAAAGTGGAACGATCCGGCCATTTGCGGGATTCCGATCTCAGGGAGGTTCTATGACCACTCACGAAAAATATATGCGCCTGGCACTGGAAAATGCCAGAAGTGCTAAAGGGCAAACAGAACCTAATCCGCTCGTCGGATCAGTCATTGTCAACAACGGTCGTATTGTTGGGATCGGCGCTCATCTGAAGCCCGGCGAGCCACATGCCGAGATTCATGCGTTGCGTATGGCGGGTGAACACGCTCAGGGAGCGACGATTTACGTAACGCTGGAGCCGTGTTCCCATCACGGCCGGACAGGCCCGTGCGCGGAAGCGATTGTGAAGGCTGGCATTCGTCGAGTGGTGATTGCAGCGCTGGACCCGAACCCGCTGGTTTCCGGCAGAGGGGTACAGATTTTGAAAGATGCGGGCATTGAGGTCATTGTCGGAGTATGTGAGCAGGAATCCATCCGCATGAATGAAGTGTTCAATCAATATATCGTGAGCAAGCGTCCTTTTATTACGATCAAATCGGCAGTAACGCTGGACGGTAAAATTGCGACCCGGACCTCGGAAAGCAAGTGGATTACATCTGAGGCTGCACGGGAGGATGTGCATCGTCTTCGTAACGAGCATGTGGGAATCCTGGTCGGTGTACAGACGGTGATTCACGATAATCCTCAGCTTACGACTCGTCTACCGGAAGGACGGAATCCGATTCGTATCATTTTGGATAGCAAGCTTCGAATTCCATTGGATGCCCGTGTCATTACAGATGGGGAGGCACCTACCTGGATATTCACAGGACGCACTTATGATGAAAGCAAGCGAAGCCAGTTGGAACAGCTTGGTGTGAGGATATATCCGACACAGGATGAAAACAGCGATCGGGTGAACCTGCCGCATATGCTGGATATTCTGGGTGCGGCGGAGGTATCATCGGTGTTCGTGGAAGGCGGAGCCGAGGTGAACGCTTCGTTCGTGCAGCAAGGGCTGGCAGACAAGCTGGTGCTGTACATTGCACCAAAGCTGGTTGGAGGGCGCGCAGCCCCGGGCTTACTCGGGGGAGAGGGCGTGTCTGCGATGAGCGATGCGGTGGCATTGCAGGATTTGAGCGTAACGCAGGTGGGCGTAGACTGGAAAATAGAAGGCTATTTTGAGCGGGAAAAATGAGTGTTGTTTGCGGGTGAAGAAGGCGCTCCGCGAAGGGGTTGATCTTCCGATCGCTGTTGCAGTGGGATTCTTCGGATTGTATAAGATATTTAAAGGTAAGAATCCCACGGCAAAGGCGAACGCTTACGCTTCTCCAGATTCAACCCCTTCGCTCCGCTACTGCCTACGGCAAAGTCACTCGTTTTCCGAAGTGGTGTAGAGTATAGGAAGGGCAAAAGGACTTAAATACTCAAAAGCTCATATACTTAAAAGAACAGAGAATCTGAAGGGCTAAAAGGCCTGGAGGATTCTTTTTTTATATGCTAAACGTTTATTAGGGTGAATGGTTAATGGGATGAATAACTCATAGGGTGAATGTCTTATGGGGTGAAGTCGAGATATCATAATTACGCATGCTTGGGTTTTTCGTCCTGGTTTCTTATGTATTTTTAGAGACTTTCGCCTCGTTTAGTTAGAATATAGAAATAAAAGGATTGACCTAGAAATTGAGATCGAGCACAATGAAGTTGAATTCAACTTGGAAGAGAGAAGGGAAAAGCCTTGCAGTGAAAGGGATTAGAGAAATCAAAGGAGGATGTAGGTTGTGAAAAAAACGATATTATGCTTGTTAAGTGCCAGTCTGATATTTTTAGCTGCACCAGTTTCTACTAAAGCCTTTTCGGGTGAGGTCACACAAGGCGCTGGCTCATATTCAACCACACTACCTACCGGAGCAGCAACACCGCAAAACGAGATTTACAAAACAGCGAATGTAACCAGCCCAATGCCTACCAATGACTGGTGGAGCAGTCTGGCGTGGGTACCGTACTCGGAGGCTCAATATCCGCATCCCCTTGCCTTGAAAAATCAGCAAAACGGTTTACGCATCTTTAACCCGAGTGGGAAAATTACGGTAAATCCGGGATACATCGCAGGCTGGATGGATGATGTGAACGATTTTACCGTCGGTCATTCTGTAAGCGCTTCATTTCCTGATGCCAAGGTGGACGGTTTCAGCGACTGGTTTGTCAAATCATTATTTCAAAGCGGCAGCAATAAAATGAGTGCTACCTATGGACACGGCTCCCCCTATGTTTTTTTTGAGTTTGGCGGTGGCAATCCCAAGCTTTCATTTAATGGGGTGCCAGAGGTTTGGTCTGGGTCAGCTAGTTCCCCTGTGCTTGGAATTACGGTTAATGGCTCACACTATGGTCTGTTTGCTCCTTCAGGCAGCACTTGGTCTGGCCTCGGAACGAGTACTCTGATCAATCAATTGAACGGGAAAAACTATTTTACAGTGGCGGCTTTGCCTGACAAAACAAAAGCGACATTGGACAAGTTTCAGCAATACGCTTATTCTTTCGTTACAAACTCCAAAGCACAGTACAGCTATAACGAAGCCTCTTCCGAGGTAACGACCACCTTTAACGTTGCAACCACAGCGAAAGAAGGCACACAAAGCGGCACTATTTTTGCCTTATACCCGCATCAGTGGAAAAATTCATCACAACCCCTGCTAGGCTATACGTACAATTCTGTACGTGGTCTGATGAAAACAGCGGAGGGTGCTTCTTTTCAAACGAAAATGAAATTTACAGGGGTACTGCCTTCCCTGCCCGACTTGGGGTCCTACGATAAAAATACGCTCAACAATTATATAAACGAAGCGAAAGCAGAAGTCTACTCCGGCGATAGAGATACGTACTGGACTGGAAAACGTCTGGGCAAGCTGGCAGCACTGGCGCCGATTGCCGACCAGGCTGGCAATACCTCAGCAGCGACCCAGTTCCGCAATGAGATCAAAAGCCGGCTGCAGGACTGGTTTAAGGCTAGTGACAACTCGGGGAATCTGAAAAGCTCCAGTCTATTTGTGTATAACAACCATTGGGGGACATTGATCGGTTATCCTGACAGCTTTGGTAGTGCGTTAGAATTAAATGACCATCACTTCCATTATGGATACTTTATCAAGGCCGCAGCCGAAATTGCACGTGTGGACAAGAACTGGGCATCCGATTCCCAATGGGGACAAATGGTGCAGCTGCTCATTCGCGACATTGCCAATACCGACAGGTCTGATTCAAAATTTCCGTATTTGCGTAATTTTGATCCCTATGCCGGGCATACCTGGGCTTCCGGCCATGCCAAATTTGGCGACGGCAACAACAACGAATCCTCCTCGGAAGCGATGAATGCTTGGGCCGGTCTTATTTTATGGGGCGAGGCGACGGGAAATACTCAAACTCGTGATCTCGGCATCTATCTATACACAACGGAAATGAACGCCATTAACGAATACTGGTTTGATGTGCATGGCACAAACACCCCTGCAGGGATGCAAAGCGCGACGGCAAGCATGATCTGGGGTGGTAAAACGGTAGGGAATGCAACATGGTGGACCGATAATGCCACAGAGGTGCATGGTATCAACTGGCTCCCGATTACCTCGGCCTCCTTGTATCTGACGCAATATTCGGAGTATGCGGCTAAGAACTATAACGATCTCCTGCGAAAAAGCGGTGGGAATTTCAGTCCATGGGAAGATATTGTGTATATGTACAGAGCAATCTCGAACCCGTCCGATGCCAAGGCCAAATTCAGTGCACGCGTAGCGGCCATGACACCGGAAGCGGGGAATTCCAAGGCGAATGCCTACCACTGGATCTACAATTTGGATGCTTTAGGCAACATCGACCGCAGCATCACCGCTAATTCACCTATTTATGCCGTATTTCATAAAAACGGTGTAAAAACTTATGTGGCCTACAATTTTACAAACCAGGTCAAAACAGTAACCTTCTCAGATGGGCATAGTATTACTGTGCAGCCGAATAGCTTTAATACCGGAAATGGAAGCAACGGTGGCAATCCGCAGCCTGATACGGAGGCTCCATCCATCCCGGCGAATGTTCGAGCTACGACCAAAACGGCTTCGGCGGTCACTCTGGAGTGGGATGCAGCTACAGACAATGTTGGCGTTACGGGTTATATCGTTTATAAGGACGGGGCTCAGGCAGCAGAGATAAGCGGTACTTCCGCTTCAATTACAGGGCTGAGTGCAGCTTCCACTTACAGCTTTACCGTTAAGGCTCGAGATGCAGCTGGTAACCTATCTGCAGCAAGCAATGCGGTAGGGGTAACGACAGAGCCAGCATCTGGTGGTAATGAGGGTGGCGGAGAAACGGAAGATTATAAAGTAGGAGCTCGCTTTGTCAGCGATCGTGAAGCATTGCTTCAATTTACACCCAAAACAGCCTCAGCCTATGTTGACGTGCATTATACTTTAACGGGTGGACAACAGCTCAATTACCGGATGACAAACAACGGCGGTGTCTGGGAGCAGCGGGTTACAGACCTCGATATCGGGAAGGCTGTCAGCTATTGGTTTACCTATGAAAAGGCGGGATTGCAATACGAGACCCCTTCATTCAGCTATACACACCAGCAGACTTCTTCTACAACAACAGACGTTCCACAACTTCCACTACCGAGTGTTGATCCCGTTTTCGAAAAAACATCCTAGTGGATCAAACCTAAGATACGAACGCGACAGTTAACTATAGAAAGAAAGACACAGGGGAAGCACATACGCTTCTCCTGTGTCTTTTTTTATAGGGTCGTAATACTTTCACCATGTTCGTGAGTTCCAGGTTGCGCGATAATGATAAAGGCTGATACAGAAAGATATTACCGAGGCGTGGATTTCCAAAGGTCCCGCAGTGCCTACCCTGATTGGGTCAGGTATCCTGTAAATCTGATGTATCCACCAACAATTAGGGTTCAATTCCCAATCGCCCTCCACGCGACTTCTGGTAGAGTATTCGAATGATCGAATAAAAACAATGAAAAGACCCGGATGAGAGCATCCCATGTCTGGTCTCGATGACAGATATCGGGGCGATGGCTATGCGGCCAGTGGATACCGGAGAGAGCAAGCGCCTACAGGTTTCGAGGCTTCGGGGATACAGATTCACAGTCGATGTTGGGTTGATGAATCCCATCCTTAGAACACGGAAACAGGCGGTATCTTCCTTTTTCCTCAAGCTCGGCTCCGCCATCTACCCCGAAGGAATGCTCTGCAAGGGTCCTACCCCTACTACAACGAATAAAAATAAAAAATCCTCATTTTAAAAGTGTGTTGATTTTAAGGCGGATAGCAGCGGAGCGACCCATTTGAATCTGGAGAAGCGAAGCGTTCGCCTTTGCCACTGAATTTTAACCCTATAACGGGTTCATCCATTCTAAAAATTCAGTGGCAACAGCGATCGGAAGATCAAATGGACCGCGGAGCCGCCACACATAGAAAGAAGCATACTTTTAAGTGGAGGATTTTAAATACTAGGAGTGATACGATGTTTAAGAAGATAACGATTAAATCTGATGAGCGCGGGCTGCTGTTCAAAAAAGGAAGCTACCACAAGTTGTTGCACCCAGGAACTTACCTATTGAAGACATTTCAGCAGGAAGCAGTTGAAATTTTGAATGTAGCCGAACCATTTTTTGTACCGGATCATGATATTCGTTTGTTTTTGACAGATCCCCTATTGCTTGAACAATTGAATGTCATTGATGTAGAGGACCATGAATATGTGTTGCATTATGAGGATAATCGGTTTGTGGAGCTTCTGACGGCTGGGAAATATGCTTTTTGGAACATGCTCAAGGAGCATCGTTTTGTTCGTGCAGATACTCGGCAGCCTGCAATTGATAAAGCATTGGGGCAAGCATTCTTGTCCAAGACACCGGGCTTCTGGAAGGCACTTCAGGTGGCCAGCTATGAAATGGGCTTTTTGTATTACGATAATGTGTTGCAGGGTGAGCTGAAACCGGGCAAATATTATTTCTGGATGTCCACAGTGAATACAGAGATCAAAACGATAGATATGCGACAGCAGCAGTTGGACCTGATGGGACAGGAAATCATGACAGAGGACAAAATCACGCTGCGCCTCAACTTTGTCTGTCAGTACCGTATCATCGACCCGTTGCGGGCGTTGGAATTCCGAGCATACGAGGAACAAATGTACATTATGCTTCAACTGCTGCTGCGCGAGTACGTTGGCACGATGAAGCTGGATGATTTGCTGAAAATGAAGCAGGAGATTGCGGAATATGTTTTGACTCGACTAAATGAACAGAGCGGCGAATATGGAGTGACTTTTACGTCAGCAGGGGTGAAGGATATTATTTTACCAGGGGATATCAAGGATATTCTGAATACCGTGCTGTTGGCAGAGAAGAAGGCACAGGCCAACCTTATCACACGACGTGAAGAGACGGCATCCACTCGTAGTTTGCTCAATACGGCCAAACTGATGGACGAGAATGCCACCCTCTATCGTCTTAAAGAACTGGAATTCATGGAAAAAATCTGCGAGAAGATTGGCACGATTTCGCTGACTGGCGGGAATACGTTGCTGGAGCAGCTGAACACGCTGGTTCACATGAAAGAGGGGCAGGGACTCCAATAACTGAAAATACTCCCGAACGATGAGTGCAAGCCAGCTCAAGGTTCGGGAGTATTTTGCGTTTTAGTTCGTCTTGGTGGATGCAAGAAAAGCGTCCATATCGATCACCGGAATGAGGGTACCCTGATGCTCCATCACAGTAGGGAACAACTCGCGCTGCCATTCTTCCTCATTGCTTTGTAGCTGACTGTCCTCGGCAGAAGCCGTATCCTCTACCTGATCGACAAGCAGAGCAATCTTCGCACGGCTGAGCAAAATCATTTTGTCCTCGGAGGAATCGCTTGATGCAGGAAGAAGCAGTTTTTTGCGTAAATTAAGGATTGTAAAGACACCACCGCGGATAGTCACCATTCCTTCATGCCACGCTTCGGAAAAGGGAAGTGGGGTCCCTTTTTTGGCATTCATGACTTCTTCTACTTCCAGAAAGTTTAAAGCGAACTTTTTGTCCGCCAGACTGCACACAATAAATTCAGACATAGCAATTCTCCTTACATATTCAGATAAGCCATCACAGGTTGTGAATGAGCGGTAAAATGGGTTAGCTATTGCGTTTTGACAGATGGAACGATAAAGTTGAGGATGCGGTAAAATAGTTGTAGTTAATCACAGAATATCACAAACGAGCAGTTAAATCTTCCAAATTAACAATCATACGGCCAAGGCGTGGCTTCAAGTTTCCCTTCATATATAATGTTTGGGACTAAAGCTGTGTCCGCTGGCACTACATTTTAAGATAAGCGGGTTGAGGTAGAATGGATCATGAAAAGCAGCGATTAAGTATCGAGGCAGCCAGATTATACTATCTAAACGACTACAGTCAGCAAGATATCGCGGTCAGACTCGGGGTTTCGCGTCCTACGGTATCGCGGTTACTTCAGGCTGCCAAGGAACAGGGATACGTGCGGATCAGTATTGTGGACCCGATGGAGGATATGGACGCGCTCGGAGAGCAGGTGAAGAAGAAGTACGGACTGGATACTGTGTTAGTCTGTTATTCGCCGTTAAATGAATATCAGGAGATTAAGAAGCATATTAGCAAAAAAGCAGCCGATTATTTGCATGAAACGGTACAGGATGCTGATATTATTGGAGTGACATGGGGAACAACAATGCATGCCGTGGCGCTTCATCTCCAACAAAAGCAGGTCAAGGGTGTTGAGGTGGTTCAGCTCAAAGGAGGCGTGAGCCATTCGCATGTCAACACATATGCCGTGGAAACCGTGAATTTGTTCGCAGAAGCCTTTCATACCATAGCAAGGTATTTGCCGCTGCCTGTGATTTTTGACAGTCACGCAGTTAAGAAAATGGTCGAGGAGGATCGGCATATCCAGCGCATCATCGAACTTGGGAAGCAGGCGAACATCGCTGTGTTTACGGTGGGGACGGTCAAGGAGGATGCGTTGCTGTTCCGATTGGGCTATTTTAACGGGGAAGAGCAGAAGCTACTGCAAAGAATTGGCAAGGGCGATATTTGCTCGCGCTTTTTTGACGCTGAGGGCAATATATGCAGTCAGGAAATCAATAGCCGTACCGTCGGGATTGATTTGCCTGATTTGCGAAAGAAGGAGAAGTCCATTCTCGTCGCTGGAGGCCAGCGTAAAGTGGAGGCCATTCGAGCATCGCTGCGTGGCAAGTATGCGAATATTTTGGTGACGGATCAGTTTACGGCTCAAGCACTTTTACAATAGAGCAAGTCGTCTCAACCCAGCAAAATGTACGGTTATGGCGCGTACCTACAGGGTAATATGAATTGTAGGTGACGTCTTGTGCATAAGCTTGAACATAATTTCAAAATGTGTTTTACATATGTTCAAAGCCGTGCTATGATGGTCTCATCACAGAGAAATAAATGACTTTTGTCTTCACACTATTTATTCTAATGAAGGAGCTTTTAGATATGAACATTGCAGCATTAATCGACCATACATTGTTGCGTGCAGATGCGACGAAGGATGAAATTACGAAATTGACTGCCGAAGCCAAAAAATATCAGTTTGCTTCTGTATGTGTGAACCCGGCGTGGGTAGCTTATGCAGCAGAACAGCTCGCAGGCACAGGTGTAGCCATCTGTACAGTTATCGGTTTCCCGCTGGGAGCGAGCACGTCGGCAACGAAAGCATTTGAAACGAAAGATGCTATTGCTAACGGCGCGACTGAAATTGATATGGTTATTAACATAGGCGCTTTGAAGGCACGTGATGTACAGCTCGTCGAGCAGGACATCCGTGCGGTCGTGGAGGCAGCTGCCGGTACACTGGTAAAAGTGATTATCGAAACTTGCTTGCTGACAGATGAAGAGAAGGTACTGGCATGTGAACTGTCCGTCAAAGCGGGAGCGAATTTTGTGAAAACCTCGACAGGCTTCTCAACAGGTGGAGCTACTGCGGAAGATGTGGCTTTGATGCGCAAAACGGTAGGACCTGAGATTGGTGTTAAGGCTTCAGGCGGTGTACGCAGTCTGGAAGACGTGCAAAAATTAGTAGAAGCTGGCGCAAGTCGGATTGGTGCAAGTTCCGGTGTGAAGATCATCGAGGGCGAGCAGTCTACATCTTCCTACTAAGTTTCATTTTAAAGTCATGGAGGGATTCGCGATGAAGGATCAATTGATTCAGAAAGCGCTTGAGGCGCGTAAACAGGCATATGTTCCGTATTCGAATTTTCAGGTGGGTGCTGCGGTTCTTGGAAGCGATGGCACGATTTATCACGGATGTAATGTGGAAAATGCCTCCTACGGCTTATGCAATTGTGCAGAGCGGACAGCGATTTTTAAAATGGTATCCGAGGGCTGCCGTAAAATTGATTCGATTGCGGTTGTAGCTGATACGGAAGGGCCTGTGTCTCCATGTGGGGCTTGTCGTCAGGTCATTTCAGAATTTGCTCATCAAGATACCAAAATTTATCTGACAAACCTTCATGGCAACACGGAAGAGTGGACGGTGGATCAATTACTGCCGGGTGCTTTTCGACCTGCGGATCTGGGCAAATAAAAAAAAGAATGCCTCTTTGGAGCGCATTCTTTTTATAGGGAATGTAAGCGCTTAATGTAATGAGGGGGAAATTAAATGAAATATGTAATCGCTCTGGTGGGACTGCTCGTTGTATTTGCACTTACTTACGTTGCCAGCAGTGACAAGCGTAAAATCAGGTATCGTCCGCTGATAGTTATGGTTGTTCTGCAAGCAGCGCTTGCTTTCGTATTACTGCATACAGGAATTGGCGAATTTTTGGTCAAAGGCTTTGCAGAAGGTTTTAATAGTCTTTTGGCATATGCAACCGAAGGGATTAACTTCGTTTTTGGCGGAATTGCGAATGAAGGAGCAGCACCGTTCTTTATCGGTGTACTGCTGCCAATCGTGTTCATATCCGCACTGATTGGTATTTTGCAATATGTAAAAGTGTTACCTTTTATTATTAAATATATCGGGCTTGTCTTGAGCAAAGTAAACGGAATGGGTAAACTGGAATCCTACAACGCTGTAGCTTCGGCTATCTTGGGTCAATCCGAGGTGTTTATTTCCGTTAAGAAGCAAATTGGTCTGCTGCCAAAACATCGGTTGTATACGCTGTGTGCGTCTGCGATGTCTACGGTGTCCATGTCGATTGTGGGAGCTTACATGCAAATGTTAAATCCCAAATATGTGGTCACAGCTTTGGTATTGAACCTGTTCGGCGGCTTTATTATCGCTTCCATTATTAATCCGTACAAGATTGAGAAGGAAGACGATTTACTGGAGGTTCAGGAGGAAGAGAAGCAGTCCTTCTTCGAAATGCTCGGGGAATATATTATGGACGGTTTCAAGGTTGCTATTACGGTAGCTGCAATGCTGATCGGTTTTGTGGCGCTGATTGCCATGGTTAACGGGATTTTCTCCTGGTTGTTTGGAATCAGCTTTCAGGCGCTGCTTGGATATGTGTTTGCGCCTTTCGCTTTTGTCATGGGTATTCCGTGGAACGAAGCCGTTCAGGCAGGCAGCATTATGGCTACCAAACTCGTATCCAACGAATTCGTGGCCATGCTGGATCTGACCAAGCAAACAGGCTTGTCGGAGCGCACGGTCGGGATCGTATCGGTATTCCTCGTATCCTTTGCTAACTTCTCATCCATCGGTATCATTTCCGGGGCTGTGAAGGGTCTGCATGAAAAACAGGGAAATGTGGTGGCCCGCTTTGGTCTGAAGCTGTTGTACGGAGCAACGCTGGTTAGCGTGCTGTCGGCAACGATTGCAGGGTTGTTTTTGTAAAAAAAACAGCGAGTCAGGAAAGGATTTTTATGATGTCTAAATTCAAACGGATTCACTTGGTGGTTATGGACTCGGTTGGTATCGGCGAAGCGCCGGATGCTGCACAGTTTGATGATTACGATGTAGATACACTCGGTCATATTGCCCGCGAATGCGGTGGCCTGAAGATGCCGAATATGGGTAAGCTCGGTCTGTCCAATATTCGTTCCATAGAAGGGGTAGCAGCGGCCGACAAGCCGCTCGCGTATTACACTAAGATGCAGGAAGCGTCCAATGGCAAGGATACGATGACGGGCCATTGGGAAATCATGGGCTTGAACATTGCGGTTCCTTTCCGTGTATTTCCTGACGGGTTCCCGGATGAGCTGATTCAACGCATTGAGGAGCACACAGGTCGCAAAGTTATTGGCAATAAGCCTGCTAGCGGAACGGAAATCATTGATGAGCTGGGCGAAGAACACGTGAAAACTGGAGCGCTCATCATCTATACCTCGGCGGACTCTGTGCTACAAATTGCGGCGCACGAGAAAGTTGTACCTTTGAAGGAGCTCTATGAGATTTGCGAGTTCTGCCGTAAAATCACGCTGGAAGATCCGTACATGCTGGGTCGCATTATTGCACGTCCGTTCGTAGGCGAGGCAGGGAACTTCTCCCGTACCTCCAATCGACATGATTATGCGCTCAAGCCGTTTGGTCGCACCACCATGAACGAGCTGAAGGATGCAGGTCTGGATGTGATCGCCTTGGGTAAAATCTCTGACATTTATGACGGTGAGGGTGTGACGAAGGCGGTGCGTACGGTGTCCAATATGGACGGCATGGATAAGCTGGTGGCTACGCTCGATGAGAATTTCACCGGATTAAGCTTTCTGAATTTGGTGGACTTTGACGCTGTATACGGTCACCGTCGTGATCCGCAGGGATATGGTCAAGCTTTGGACGATTACGATGCGCGTTTGCCAGAGGTTTTTGCCAAAATGACCGATGACGATCTGCTGATCATCACTGCAGATCATGGGAATGACCCGACGTATCGTGGAACGGATCACACCCGCGAATATGTACCTTTGCTGGCATATTCCCCGCGTTTTACAGCTGGGGGCAAGGAGCTTGCGGTTCGTAAAACCTTTGCTGATATTGGAGCGACTGTAGCAGATAACTTTGGTGTAAAACTGCCTGAACACGGAACGAGCTTTTTGGCAGAGCTTCAGTAATCAAGGACCAGCAAGAGTAAGCAAGATTACTAGTAACGATATAAATAACGATACAAGCATGGACAAATGGGACGGAGGAATAAAAAATATGAGTGTACACATTGGAGCCAAACCCGGAGAAATTGCAGAAACGATTTTGCTGCCAGGAGACCCGCTACGGGCAAAATTTATTGCTGAAACGTATCTGGAGGACGTGACCTGTTACAACGAGGTTCGCGGAATGCTCGGATTCACGGGTACGTACCAAGGCAAACGCCTATCTGTGCAGGGAACTGGGATGGGGCTGCCTTCCATCAGTATTTATGTCAACGAACTGATTAGCGAATACGGTGTGAAAAACCTGTTCCGCGTAGGTACATGCGGCGGAATGAAGGAGCATGTGCACGTTCGTGACGTCATTTTGGCACAAGCATCCTGTACGGATTCCGGCATGAACCGCCATATCTTTGGCGGCTACGACTACTCGCCGATTGCCAGCTTCGATCTATTGAAGGGCGCTTATGATCGTGGTGTTGCCAAAGGCCTAAATATGCATGTCGGTAATGTATTCAGCTCAGACAGCTTCTACCGTGATGACAAATCAGTGGTACAAAAGCTGATGGAATACGGCGTGCTGGGCGTAGAGATGGAAACTTCGGCTTTATATACGTTGGCAGCCAAGTTTGGCGTAAACGCACTGACGATTCTGACGGTAAGCGATCATTTGCTGACGGGGGAAGAAACGACCGCAGAAGAACGACAAACAACCTTTAAAGAAATGATGGAAGTTGCACTGGATACAGCAGTATCTCTGTAAACGATCATACGCACAGTGAGGAGAAATGACATATGAGAATGGTAGACTTGATTGAGAAAAAACGTGACGGAAAAGAACTGAGTACGGAGGAAATTAATTTTATTATCCAAGGCTACACTCAGGGTGAAATTCCCGATTATCAAGTCAGTGCATTGGCGATGTCCATTTTCTTCAAAGATATGACTGAACGCGAACGCGCTGATCTGACGATGGCGATGGTTCATTCGGGTGATACCATTGATCTGTCCGCGATTGAAGGTGTAAAGGTCGATAAGCATTCCACTGGCGGTGTGGGTGATACAACAACGCTGGTACTGGCTCCGCTCGTAGCGGCCTTGGACATTCCGGTAGCCAAAATGTCAGGCCGCGGCCTCGGACATACCGGAGGAACAATCGACAAGTTGGAGGCTATTGCAGGCTTCCACGTCGAAATCAGCAAGGACGAATTTGTGGATTTGGTGAATCGCAGCAAAATTGCGGTCATCGGACAAAGCGGTAACCTGACACCTGCGGACAAAAAGCTGTATGCCTTGCGTGACGTTACGGCGACGGTCAACTCGATTCCGCTGATTGCCAGCTCGATTATGAGTAAGAAAATCGCTGCCGGCTCCGATGCCATTGTGCTTGATGTAAAAACAGGTGCAGGCGCATTTATGAAAACCGTAGATGATGCCAAAGCACTGGCACATGCCATGGTAAGCATCGGTAACAATGTGGGTCGCAAAACGATGGCAGTCATTTCCGATATGAGTCAACCGCTGGGTCTGGCCATCGGTAACTCGCTGGAAGTAAAAGAAGCGATTGATACGCTGCGTGGCGAAGGACCGAAAGATCTGGAAGAGCTGTGTATGGCTTTGGGCAGTCAGATGGTATTTTTGGCAGGGAAAGCAGAATCCCTTGAAAACGCCGAAGAGAAGCTCAGAGAAGTCATTCGCAATGGCAAAGCACTAGAGAAATTCAAAGAGTTTATTGCGAATCAGGGCGGTGACGCTTCTGTGGTGGATCATCCTGAACGCTTGCCACAAGCACAGTATCTTATTGAGGTGCCTGCGAAGCAGGATGGTGTGGTAGCTGAAATCGTGGCTGACGAAATCGGTACCGCAGCGATGTTGCTTGGAGCAGGACGTGCGACCAAAGAATCCGAGATTGATCTGGCTGTCGGCTTGATGCTGAACAAAAAGGTCGGGGATGCTGTTCAAAAAGGCGATTCGCTAGTTACTATCCATGCGAACCGTGAAGATGTAGCCCAAGTGCTGGAGAAAATCTACGCGAACATCCGTATTGCGGATCATGCGGAAGCACCAGTGCTGATCTACGGAACGGTGACAGAGTAAGCGGTAACCTATTCAGAAAGTTGTATTGGGTGTCTTTGATCAAGTTTGAAAAATATGACAGCCGGACTCATAATAGATATGAGTTCGGCTTTTTTTATTGTAAGGCCGAGGGCACAGAGGGGGAGAACATGTTCAGATTATACAGCGATGTCCGGGGAGCAGCCTATGAAAGACTGATTGATTATGCTATGGAACGGGCAGACACGTTTATGCTAGGCATACATAAATGGGCGACAGAGGATGAGAATGGAGTGATCGACCAGGATGTCCTGTTCAAGGAATTGTTACAGCAATTGAATCCTTTTATGCTGTCCACACACTCTTATGAGGAAATTAGGGGCATCCATTCCATTGCCTACACACAAGGAACATTTTACCGATACCAGTGTGCGCCCGAGGCAGGGGGATTATTAAAGCAGGCGGCGTCCAGTCTGTTTTCCTGGGTACATCCCCAATTGCCTGAAGATTTGTGCTTCCAGAATGCGGATGGAGAGGATTGGATCATTAACATAGCTCACGAACGAATAGGTAGACTAAACATGGCTACAGAAGAAGCGGATGAATTGGAGAAGCTTATCCCCGGTGTGTTTATTCACAAACCTGAATATCATCAGAATATAGATGTTTTTCTGAACGATGCTATTCGGAATCAACCGGATCGAGTGGAGCTTATGTCGTTTGGCTTGAGGGAGATACCGGAACGGATTAGAGAACTGCATTCTCTGAAGCATCTGACCATTTTCGAGCAGGATATACGAACACTACCGCATGCTTTGTTCGAATTGGAATCGTTGGAGTCACTAACGATACAAGTAGCGGATTTGGAAGAGCTACCGGCTGATATTGCCAAGCTGACCCGGCTCAAAAGCCTGAGGATCAGCTGTGGATGCTATGATCGCCCGGCACCCGACTTTATATATAAAATGACTTGGCTTGATCGCTTCCTTATAGAAGATAAGCCGTTCCATCTGTGCAATCACGGTGACGACTGAAGGATAGATAAGAAAAGGAGGGAATCAAATGATGGAGAAATGGGTTTGGATGGGGGTTGCAGGGGCAATTGTGGGTTATGTCGCTTTTGCCAATATGAGCGTCCCGTCATCAACTATTACAGAAGTAAATCAGAGTCATTCGACTGTTCCGCTTAGTATGCAGAGTAAGCAAGGAAGTGCAGCGAAACGCATTGTACATGACCAGGAGATGCAATTTGGAGGACAAGGACAAACGAGCTTTAGATTTGAAGAGGGGCGCAAGTTGTACATCAGTATTAAGAATACAGGCAAGCAACCCGTACAATACAAGCTCAATAGTGCAAATGGATTAGACTTGCAAGGGTCAACGAGCGGGTTTTCCAGCCAAACGTTGCAGCCGGGAGAACGCCACGATCTGCTGTTTGTAAAGCCAGAGGGGCAGGATGAAGCTGCAAATGACTCCTTGAAAGAGATGATCTTGAAAGTAAGTACGGACGATGGATCGCAAGGAAGCGTTAAAACCTTCGCATATATTACACTGTAAGCTCCTTCCAGAAAGGGTGCGACATGCGGTCATTAGTCTACTTATGTTACAATAGAACGGTTGAAGACTTAATGAACAGAATAGGTCAGAGCAGAAAGCAGAAAGGATGACCCGTTGTGCCCAAAAACCATGAATTCGGTAATCAAAAGATGTCACGGAGGCTGTCACTCACAGCCATTTTACTTACACTTACTTTTGTAGCACTTACTGGCTGTGGTCAGGATAAGAATGCTGAAACCATTGATACTGGAAGCAGTACAAGCGTGATCGAGAACGGAGCCGGTGGTAATCGTAGCGGTTCAGCCCAAAGTGACAAAGCAGCGAAAGAGAGCGAGAGTGCAGAAAACAGCGGTACGGATGCACAAAAGTCAGCTCCTTCGGCTCCAGCTGCTTCATCGGATACATCTTCTTCTCCGGCAGTCTCCAATCCATCGCAAAATCCATTTGAGGTAGCAGGTATTCAAGATCCTAAAGCGTTTTTGAACACGTTCAAAGCGCTGCAGAAGGCAGTTGCCGACAATGACAAGGAGAAAGTGGCCGATTATATTTTGTACCCTCTGCGTGTTAATGATAGTGAAAAGTCGCTAACGATTCCGAATAAGAAAGATTTTATGGCCAAGTATGATCAGATTTTTACGGACGCAATTCGCGAGGCGCTGGTGAATCAAAAGACAGATGATTTGTTTGTTAATTATCAGGGAGTCATGGTGGGTTCGGGTGAACTGTGGTTGAGAAGAGCTACGGACAATCCGAAGCTTTTTGGAGTCTTTTCGATTAATCTTGAAACGGTTGCCAACTAAGTCGTCCTCCGTGTGTAAATGACCTCTAAACGGTCGGAAACATATATCATGTTTCTGACTGCCCCCCTTTAAAGAAAGAAAAGTACAGATGATACATACCAAAAAAAGGTTTGACATCACTCCTAAACTCTCGTATTATATCCATATAACTCATTAAACAGGTAGGAATTAAAGAATTAAAGTATTAAAGTATGATCTCGCCATTTTGGCGGAGAACCTCTAGGAACAGCAGGCAGACACTGTCCACGCGACAGGTTTGACCTATCAGAGCTGCATCAGGGAATTCTCCGCTCTTTTTTTGATTATGTCTGTAAATAACAGGCGTAAATGAATACAAATTACATAGAATTCGGGGTGTCTTGATGAAGAAGCAATGGAAAAGTGGACTTATTCTCGGACTATCTTTGGTTTTAACGATTATGCTGAGCGCTTGCGGGGCAAGCAAGGGAGGGACGCAGGCGGATGGTAGCTCTGCTGCCGGTTCCAAGGAAGTGGAGTTGCTCAATGTTTCTTATGATCCGACCCGTGAGCTGTATGAGGCATATAATAAAGCGTTTGCCGCCCATTGGGAGAAGGAGAAAGGGCAGAAGGTTACGATCAAGCAATCTCACGGAGGATCTGGCAAGCAAAGTCGTTCTGTGCAGGACGGGCTGGATGCGGACGTGGTAACTCTGGCCCTGGGCTACGATATTGATGCGCTACAGGAAAAAGGACTTGTTAAAGAGGGGTGGCAAAGTAAATATGAGCATAACAGCGCCCCGTACACTTCAACCATCGTGTTACTGGTGCGCAAAGGGAACCCGAAAGGGATCAAGGACTGGGACGATTTAATCCGTGGCGATGTGCAAGTTATTACACCGAATCCTAAAACTTCGGGCGGAGCACGTTGGAACTATCTTGCAGCCTGGGCCTATGCACTCAAGAAGAACAATAACGATGAAGCTAAAGCCCAGCAGTTTGTACAGGACCTGTATAAGCATGTGCCCGTACTGGATAGCGGAGCACGTGGAGCCACAACGACTTTCGTAGAGCGTGGAATTGGCGATGTGCTGATTGCATGGGAAAATGAAGCATTGCTCTCCGTGAAGGAGCTGGGTGCGGATAAATTCGATATCGTATATCCATCGATCAGTATATTGGCTGAACCTCCGGTAGCAGTAGTCGATAAGGTCGTAGATAAAAAAGGTACACGCGAGGTGGCAGACGCGTACCTGAAATATTTGTACAGTGAAGAAGGGCAGACCATTGCTGCCGAAAATTATTATCGCCCAACACTGGAGAGTGTGACGGCAAAGTTCAAGGATCAATTTCCTAATTTGGAGCTCGTAACCTTGAAGGATGTATTCGGGACATGGAAGGAGACGCAGCAGAAGCATTTCAGCGACAAAGGCATTTTTGACCAGATTTATGTACCCGGCAGTTCATAAAATAGGTGGACTGTGTAGGCGATTGATCGGTAGCCGCGAGTGTCATAGTGAATGGATTCAGAGAGGGATGAACAGAACATGAGTCAAGTGCAAGCCACCCGAAAACGCGTACTTCCCGGGTTCGGGTTAACAATGGGTTATAGTGTGCTGTATCTCAGTCTGGTGGTGCTGGTGCCTTTATCGGCACTGCTTCTGAATTCAACTGGACTGACGTGGGAAAAATTTTGGGACGTGGCGACTGATGTCAGGGTGCTGGCTTCCTACAAGGTAAGCTTTTTGTGTGCCGCGGCTGCGGCGCTGATCGACCTGTTTCTCGGTTTATTGATAGCCTGGGTGCTGGTGCGTTATGAGTTTCCGGGGAAACGAATTTTTGATGCGGTGATTGATCTGCCCTTTGCTTTGCCTACTGCCGTAGCGGGGGTTGCTTTGACTGCTCTGTATGCGCAGAACGGCTGGATCGGTTCATTGTTTGAACCACTTGGATGGAGGCTGGCATACTCACAGACGGGAATTACGCTAGCATTGATGTTTATTGGCATTCCGTTCGTCGTACGGACAGTTCAGCCGGTTTTGGAGGAGCTGGATAAGGATGAGGAGGAGGTCGCTGCTACGCTGGGAGCTGGCAGATGGCGTATCTTCTGCAGCGTTATTGTGCCGGAGCTGGTGCCACCGCTGCTGACGGGTTTTGCGCTCGCCTTTGCCCGTGGTATTGGCGAGTACGGTTCTGTCGTCTTCATCTCTGGCAATATGCCGATGAAAACGGAAATTGCTCCATTGCTCATCATGTCCAAGCTGGAGCAAAATGACTATGCAGGAGCTACGGCGGTAGCGTTGATGCTGTTGGTGATTTCATTCGTGCTGTTACTCGTGATTAACAGCATTCAGCGCTGGTCACGGCGCCGTGCAGTTTAACGTAACTGCCTAAACGCAACTGTCTAATGTAATTATCTAACGTTAACATGCAGGGCTGCGCATGATACCCGCATTCTAAGGAGGGATACACCATGTCACAAGCAATAACTGGGCAGGAGCTTGCTTCTGCACCAGTGCCTTCATCCGCACCGCCCAACAGGGTCACAACCGAGGCCACTTGGGTGAAGTGGACGCTGATTGGTGCTGCTTTTTTAGCTTTGCTCTGGGTGCTGGTATTGCCGCTAATCGTCGTGCTTACCGAAGCGCTCAAGCAAGGATGGGGCGTCTACGTCGAAGCGTTACGGGACCCAGATGCCATGTCTGCATTGCGGTTGACGCTGCTGGTGGCAGCGATAACGGTACCGCTGAATACGGTATTTGGTGTAGCTGCCGCTTGGCTGATCACGAAATTTCAATTTCGCGGCAAAGGCTTGCTGGTCACCTTGATTGATTTACCTTTTGCCATCTCTCCTGTCGTCGGAGGGCTGATGTATGTATTAGTGTTCGGCGCACAGGGCTGGCTTGGACCGTGGTTGGACGAGCATGATATTAAAATTATATTTGCTCTGCCTGGTATTATTTTAGCGACGCTGTTCATCACCTTTCCATTTGTGGCGCGAGAACTCATTCCAATGATGGAAGATCAGGGACAGCAGGAGGAAGAAGCGGCGGTCACATTGGGCGCGCGCGGCTGGCGCATTTTCTGGAAAGTGACGCTGCCGAATATCAAGTGGGGTCTGCTGTATGGCATCATTTTGTGTAATGCGCGAGCCATGGGTGAGTTCGGTGCAGTGTCCGTCGTCTCTGGACATATCCGGGGAGAGACAAATACACTGCCGCTGCATGTAGAAATTTTGTATAACGAATATCAGTTCTCGGCATCTTTTGCGGTGGCCTCGTTGTTATTGTTACTAGCTCTGGCTACTTTGGTGCTTAAAAGCTGGTTTGGACGCAAACGCGTGCATTAATTTATGATTTTGTATATGATCCCTCAGGGCCTCTCTTTGCGTCTATCGTCTGTTAACGGCGAGAAGATGGGAAGAGAGGCCCTTGTTCTAAGGTGGCTAATATGGATAATAAAATGATCATATCAAGGCACGTTGGTGTCCCCAGGAGGAGCGAAGGGAAAAATGAAACATCCGTTTCAGTCCTACCGTCAGCTGTTTCCAGTGCTGTCCTCACATATCCATGTAGGGAGTTGTTCCCAGGGGGCCGTATCAAGGCCGGTTTCCGCTGCCATTGAGGAATACCAGCGAAGTTTGCTGCAACACGGTCATAACGGCAATCTGTCTATGGCACGTTTGGAGGAGGCTAGAGGGCATTTTGCCAAGCTCATTGGGGCGGAGCCTGACGAAATTGCGGTCCTGTCCTCAGCCTCTGAGGCGATTGCCGGGGTGGCCACAGCCCTTCCTTATGTACCGGGAAAAGAAGGCATTGTGTATGCGGACACCGACTTTCCGACGGTGGGACACATCTGGCAGGCACAGGAGATGTTCCGGGATCACATCTGCTGTATCCCCTCCATCGAGGGAGAAGTGACGATAGAGCAGTATGAGGAGCATGTTACGGAGAAAACTGCGCTCGTTATGGTGTCACAAGTGAACTATACCAACGGATTTCAGCAGGATTTAAAATCCATTGCAGACATAGCTCACCGAAATCAGGCGTTGCTGTTTGTGGATGCTTATCAGTCTGCAGGGATCGTTCCAGTGGATGTAAAGGCAATGGGCGTAGATATTTTGGTCGCGGGAGCACGCAAATATATGCTTGGAATTCCGGGCGTGGCTTTTCTTTATGTAAGCAAGGACCGAATAGACCGCTTCAAGCCCCGTCTTACAGGCTGGCTTGGGCAGGAGCCCGCTTCCCGGTATGATATTGCTCACCCGGTTCCGGCGGCGGGAGCCCGACGCTTTGAGACGGGATTGCCTTCTTTCATTAGCATTTTTGCCGCCAATGCGGCCTTAAATCTGCTGCTGGAGATTGGAGTCACGAATATTCAGGCCTATATGAGTGAGTTGTTGGATTTTTCCGTTGAATATGGACGGCGCAAAGGGTTACACATACGTGTACCTTACAGGGGAGGCACATTACCAAGCCTACTCGCTGTTGAAGTAGCCGACGTATCGGCTGTGGAAAGGAATTTGAGAAGCCAAAATATGATCGTTTCAGCACGAAAGGATGTTATCCGTGTGGCTCCGCATTTTTACAATACGGCTGAGGAAGTCCGACGGGTCATAGATGAATTGGCAGGGCGATGGTGAACGAACGGCAAAAGCCTCTTCCGAGTGAATGGGAGTATAACATCCCTTTTTACACAGGAGAGGCTTTTTGGACGTTTAGAATTCTAATTATACGATCCGTTTGCGCAGCCAGCCGGAAATCAGATCCGTCAAAATGATCAGGACCACAATGCCGAGCAAGATAACGCCTACACGGTTCCAGTTGCGCATTTGGAGTGCAAACAGTAGCGGAGTACCGATACCACCTGCACCGACCAGACCGAGCGTGGTAGCAGAACGGATATTAATTTCAAAACGGTAAAGCGAATACGAAAGAAACTGTGGAATCACCTGCGGTAGCACGGCGAAGAAAATCACCTGCCAACGGTTGGCACCGCACGCGATCAAAGCCTCTTGAGGCCCGTGATCGACACTTTCGATCGTTTCCGAGAAAAGCTTCGCTAGCATGCCGATGGAATGAATGCCGAGGGCAAGCACACCCGCAAACGAACCGGGGCCAACGGCTTTGATAAATAGGATGGCGACGATCATTTCTGGAAAAACCCGGATGACACTAAGCACAAATTTCCCGCTACCCGATAAGGGACGTAGACGGGTCATATTGCTGGACGCCCAAAAGGCGAACGGAAGGCAGACAAATGCGGACACGAAGGTTCCGAGCACTGAAATGACCAGCGTATCCAGCAACCCGCGCAGTAAATCCTCTCCCTCAGGGATGTAGACGAACGACCAGTCGGGATGAAGGAAGCCGTCCAATATAGCGATAGAGACACTTTTGGCCGTTCCCTGTAATCCTTCAAACTGCATCCCGCGAAAAGCCCAAATATAAATGATGATTAGCAGAATAGCTATCGCCCATAGGCGTAGGCGGGAGCCAATAGGTCTGCGAAGCGTAGGATCATTCATAATAATTTCCTCCGTAGCAGGTTACTGCCGTAATCAATCGCAAGGACGATGACGAGGGTCAGTAGAATAATGATGCTTGCCCGATCATATCGGAACAGCCCCAGAGAACGGTCAAGCAACAGACCGATACCGCCAGCCCCGACCAGGCCCAGAACGGAAGCCGCGCGCACATTAACCTCAAAGGTATACAGTAAGTACGACACAAAATAAGGAAGAGCCTGCGGAACCACACCAAAGGCGATGACTTGAATGCGGCTCGCGCCAACAGCGGTCATGGCTTCCAGCGGCCCGGGATCAATGGCTTCAATCGCCTCAAAGGTCAGCTTGGCTATGATGCCAAAGGAGAAGAAGAGCAGGGCGAGCATCCCTGCAAACGGCCCGATGCCGAACACCGCCACAAAGATTGAGGCAAACAGCAAATCAGGAATTGTCCGTACTAGGTTCAGGATCGTGCGCATTGGCAGCGAAATCAGTTTGCGCGGCATCACATTATAGGCACACAGCAACGCGACAGGGATCGCCAATATGGCTCCCAGTGTCGTGCCAACAATGGCGATCTGGATCGTTTCCAGCATGGGTTTCCAGATGGTAGGCAGATAGCTCCAGTCGGGTGGAAACATTTCGCCCAACAATTTGCCCATCTCCGGCAAGCCGACGATCAACTGGTAAGGTGTGGCATCCGTATGAATGGAGCAGGCTACCAGCACCACGATAAAAATCATCCAGGTGGCATAACGCTTGTAACGTCCTGGCAAAGGTGGCCCTGCGGGCGGCTTGCTTGGCTGTGGCGGTCCAGCATGCGGTGACGGTTGCGTCGTAGAGAGCGGCTGGGCAGTAGAGCCGGGCTTCATGATCCCACTCCCAGCAGCTCATCATGCTTGATGGCCCGGCCGTAGATCTCCGCAAAGGCCTCATCCGTAGCTTCCTCCGGTGTGCCGTCAAAGACCACTTCCCCGGCGCGCAATCCGATGATCCGCGTTGCATATTCGCGCGCGAGATCAATGAAATGCAGATTGACGATGGTCGTAATCTGCATTTCACGGTTGATGCGCTGGAGGTCATCCATGACCTGGCGGGTGGTCAGCGGGTCCAGCGATGCGACAGGCTCGTCCGCCAGAATGATTTTAGCCTCCTGCGCCAGGGCGCGGGCGATGGATACGCGCTGCTGTTGGCCACCGGACAGTTCATCTGCCCGGCTGTAAGCTTTTTCGCGGATGTTCACGCGCTCCAGCGCTGTTAGTGCCAGTTCGATATCCTCCTTCGGGAAGAGACCGAGAATGGTCCGCAGCGTCGAATGATAGCCGACGCGGCCGGAAAGTACATTGCGGAGCACTGTCGAACGCTTAACCAGATTGAAGCTTTGAAAGATCATGCCGATATCACGGCGAATGCGCCGCAACTCGCTGCTTCCAGCAGACGTGACGGACCTGCCACCCACGACAATGTCGCCGGACGTAATGTCATGCAGTCGGTTAATGGAACGCAGCAGGGTAGACTTACCTGCACCGGATAAGCCGACGATGACGACCATTTCTCCCTCCTGAATCGTCAAATTAATATGGTTCAACCCTTTGGTGCCGTTCGGGTATGTTTTCGATACGTTACGGAATTCGATCATATGCTCCCAACTTTCTCCCCCGATGGGGTGGAATGAAAACAACACCGCCATGAATACATGGACGGTGCTGCCCTGTCATTCGTAAAGCCTGTTTCGTAGCTGTTACTTCATTACAGTACCTTGTTTGCTCCGATTACTTAACCGCTTGACCAACGGCTTCGGCGTATTCACGCACGGAGTCGAAGTTTTTATCGTCGCCCTTTTCATAACCTACATGGGTGTAAATTTCTTTAATGATCTCGCCGCCTGCAGGGTCTTTGGCAATGTCAATAAAGGCTTGGCTGATCTTGTCTCTCCACGCTTGATCCATATCAGAACGTACGCTGACGGTGTCATTTGGAATTTTAGCTGTGTAATGAATGACGCGAGTTTTTTCAAATACATCCGGGATTTCCTTCTTCACCGTGTTACGTGCATCCTGGAAAACAGCTACCGCATCAACTTGACCGTTCAGCAACGCCAGAATAGCAGCATCGTGGCCTTTGATTGTCACACCCTGCACATCCGTGTCCGGGTCCACGCCAGCTTTTTTCAGCTCTGCTGCAGGGTACACGTAGCCTGCGGAGGAGGTTACATTTTGCCAGCCAACCTTCTTGCCTTTCAGATCAGCCAGACTTTGAATCGGAGAATCCTTTTTCACCACGATCATTGCTTTATAAAAGTTTACTTTTTCAGTCGTGTCCTTGCCTGTAGCATCTTCAATGCCGTAGCGTTGAGCTTGCAACAGCAAATCGGCTGCTTTACGGTTATCGTGGGCCAGTACATAAGCATTCGGCGGAAGGAATCCTACATCTACCTGCTTGGAAGACATGGCTTCCACAATTGTATTGTAGTCAGGAGATACCGTTACTTTCACCGGGATTCCAAGCTTGTCACCGAGTAGATTTTCGAGCGGTTTGGCTTTGGCTTCGAGCGTATCTGCATTTTGAGAAGGAACGAACTGTACCTTTAACTCCTTAGGAACATAGGCTGTGCTTTCGTTTTTAGAGCCATCTGTACCCGGAGTGGACGCGCTGTTGTTATTGCTTGCATTGGAGCCACAAGCGGCTAGACTCGCTGCCAGTGTGAAGGTCATGCACAAGGTCAGTGCTTTTTTGAACAAAATAATTTCCCCCTAAACATAGTGATAACGAAAATAAAATTAAAAACCTGTAAATGCTGTGACAAACCAAATCTTAACAGCTAGTCCCACAGCTAGGGTAAAAACCACTCCTGACTTTGGTAAAAATGATGTAAAATTTATTGTATGGTAAAAACCATTTTCTGGATTTATGCGAAATGTTTATTTTAACATTCTCTTAACAGTGCTCTGTTAGACTTGTTCAAGCTCTATGACCGAAGCTGAGGGAGAGAACAAGATTGGATATTTTGGATATTAACGAAAAGGCAGACCAAGACAATGTAAGCCTTGTGAGAGTGAAATTCCGCATTATGGTTACAACCGATTTGCATGTCAGTTTGTGGAATTACGATTATTATACGGATCAGGAAACGCTGCATTACGGTCTGGCGCAAACAGCCAGCTTGATTCAAATAGCCCGGGCGGAGGTGCCCAATCACCTGCTGCTGGATAACGGAGATGTGATTCAGGGGAATCCAATGGGAGATTATGCTGTACAGCGAATCCAACAGGACCCAAGCGCGGTGCATCCCGCCTATAAAGCCATGAATCTGCTTGGATATGAGGCAGGCAATATCGGGAATCATGAATTTAACTACGGACTGGAATACTTGCAGACTTGCCTTCAAGGAGCGCAATTTCCTTATGTGAATGCCAACATCTATATAGCAGGAGAACAAGAACGAAATTACTTTACACCTTATCTATTGCTGGATAAGACGGTAGAGGATGAAGCAGGCGGTAAGCATCTGTTGAAGGTGGGGGTCATCGGCTTTGTCCCTCCGCAAATTATGCAATGGGACAAGGCGTGGCTGGAGGGAAAAATCATTGTCAAAGATATGCTGGAAACGGCAAGACGGTTTATTCCAGAAATGAAGGCAGCGGGAGCCGATCTGATCATTGCTATGCCCCATGCAGGCTTAGAGGATATTCCCGAAACGCTTGATATGGAAAATGCAGTGCTGCATCTGAGCAGGGTGGAAGGGATCGATGCCATTGTGTTTGGTCATGCACATAAAGTATTTCCTGGACCTTCGTTTATGGGGAAAACAGGTGTTGATCTAGAGCGAGGTACCATCCACGATATTCCAGCAGTGGAGCCGGGCTTTTGGGGGGATCATCTGGGGATCATTGATCTGGAGCTGACCTTTAGTGGAGGGAAGTGGCAAGTGGCTGCATCTGCTGCCGAGGTACGCCCGGTGTATGATCCGGTACGCAAGGAGGCGCTGGTACAACCGGATACTGCCATTCAGTTGGCGGTAGCAGAAGAGCACGCCGGAACATTGGAGTATATTCGTGCACCTGTAGGTCAGACGACGATGGCGGTGAACAGCTTTTTTGCTCAGGTGATGGATGATGCTTCGGTTCAGCTGGTGAATGATGCGCAAATGTGGTATGTGAAGCAGCAGATGCAAGGGAGCGAGTACGAAGGATTGCCCGTTCTGTCGGCAGCAGCTCCTTTTAAAACAGGCGGCAGATATGGCCCATCATACTATACCCATATTCCGGCGGGGACGTTGGCGATCAAGCATATCGCCGATCTGTACAATTTTCCGAATACGCTGCATGTCGTTCGACTGACCGGAACGGAAATCCGGGAATGGCTAGAGTGGTCTGCTGGACAATTCCGGCAAATTGATCCTTCAGCAGAACAAGAGCAAGAGCTGATTAATTCTGATTTTCCAAGCTTTAATTTTGATATCATCGACGGCATCAGGTATCAGATTGATGTAACACAGCCAGCCAGATATGATGCTGACGGGGGCCTAAAGGACCCAGATGCACACAGAATCATCCAGATGTCTTTTGATGGCGAACCGATGGATATGCAGCAAAATTATCTGGTTATTACGAATAACTATCGCGCGTTTTCCTCTGCGCTGGTCAATCCGGGTGGAGAGCGAATTATACTTGCTTCACCGGATGAGAACCGTCATGTGCTGACCGAATACGTGCGGCATATGGAGACGTTGACGCCAAAAGCTGACGGCCATTGGTCCCTCGCCCCATGGTCAGGTCGTCCGCATGTGACGTTCCTGACCTCGCCGCAAGCAACGGATGCCGCTAATGCCTGTTCGGAGTTGCTTTATGAAGGGTTAACGGTAGAGGGATACGCTAAGTTTGCCATCGATTTCGGACGTTCACGGTAGAACTGCTAACTTGTTTTTGTCCTATAAGTCCACAGCATCAAAATAATAGAAATAGACTGTCCCGCAGAGGACGGTCTTTTTTCATAAAACAGTTTTAAAATCGTACAAAATTCGTGATTTTATATGTCCTGAGTCGTGTTTAAAGTTATTGACCTCTCGTATAAATAGACATATACTTTGATTAAACAAATTTTGGTTTAAAAGGTAATGAAAAAGTCACCATCATTCGTTTGAGGGGGTGTCCCTTTGGAAAAAAACACCACGATCCGCGCAGAAATAGAAAAGTATATTCAAAGTGAAGGCATTTCAATGCAATGTTTTGCAGATGCTTCAAAGGTAAATCCGGGTACACTTAGCGGTATACTTAATCGGAACCCACCACGGCCTATCTCAGTCAATCAGCTTGATCTGATTACCGAGGCCATGGGATTGGAAGAAGGATCTTTGTTCGAGATGTATGTGGATGAATGTTTTATTCATTCCTTACCACACTGGAGGAGGTTGCGTCCGTTTCTCCTGCGTTGCTCAGAGTTGAATAAGCTGGAGTGTATACGCAGTGTACTTGGCTATTTGATGGACGATTTATCGAACGTTCCTGCTATTTTTGAGACCGCAGAAGCGATGTTTGAGGATGGCAGACATGAAGCCGCCATGCTTCTGTATGATTGTGTCATCGAGAGTGAGAAGTATACCCACTCTGAACGGTTGGCGATCAGCTATTTCCGTATATTCCAGATTCAGATTAAGGATAACCAACGGAACTTGAAGGCTGCTGTACAATTCCATTTGTATCGTAGTCGTCTACCGGAAATTTACGCACTGGAAGGCTTACATATGCTATCTCAAGTGTTTGCTTTAAAAATGCAATGGTCCGAGATGGAAATGTATGCGGACGAGCTAAGAGAGCTGGCGCAGGCATTGTATCGCAATCGGAACCGTTTTGGAGATGAGCACCTGGAGCTGCTTAAGCCGCTCGTTTATTACTATGCTCAGGGGCATCTGCTCAAGGCCAGCTGCTATGAGTTTCAGGGCAGATATGAGGAATCCAAGCAATGGATTGAGGGTTATGCAGATTTGAGCTGGTTTGAGGGTTTAGACGAAGAAGGCTGGAAAGTGGTCAACCTACATCGTGTATATGCACAGGGCAACCGACTTTGTATTGAAATTAAAATGGGCAACACTTCTGCAATCTATGAATATATTACTTACCTGCGTGAGCATCCGGATGAGACACTGGAAGGCTTGAACACCTTGCTCGAATCGGCGAACCGGTTCGGTTATTTCGTGGATGCCGAACTGGGACTGTTTAGTCAGCAACTCAAGAGCTTCTGGGAGCTTGCACCGGAACGATGGGACACTCATTATCGCAAGCACTTTAATGCATTTCGCTTTGCATCCTTTTGTAAGGTGTATGCGGAATATTATTTCCGAAAAGGCGATTACCCCGAGGGAGTGGGACAAATACTGCATTGCTTGCAACTGTCTGTCGATAATAGCTATACCGAACATATCATTGGTTGTATGGCTTTATTTGAGCAGCATCGGAATTTTGCTACACCGGAACAGCAGCAGCTGTATCAGAGTCTGTGTCTGGGCGTACGTGCAAATGAAAAGAATCATGCCTATGATCACAGTACCGGTGGATATTTATAATTCCAGATTTCATTCGAATTCTTCATATAACACGTTATTGCGAGGATGTTCCTGTTTCAAAAGGGGATGTTCTCGTTTTTTAGCTGCTTCTGTCGCTTGTGACTTTTAACATAGAGAGGACCGTTTTGCGCGTTGACAAGTTTCGCAAGCGGGATTAGGATAAATGCAGCACAGAAAGTGAAGGAGAGCATGTACAAATGACGATTCCCAAAACATTAACGATAGCCGGCTCCGACACAAGCGGTGGAGCGGGTATTCAGGCAGACCTGAAAACCTTTCAGGAGCTTGGCGTATATGGTATGACCGTATTGACAACCGTAGTAGCGATGGGTCCTAAAACCTGGGATCATCTTGTATATCCTGTTGCGTTGGATGTGGTAGAAGCGCAGCTGCGTACTGTATTGGAAGGTATCGGTTTTGATGCGATGAAAACCGGTATGCTTGGTTCCGTTGAAATTATCGAGCTGGTAGCCAGCCATTTGAAAAAGCATGATCTGAAGCGGATCGTAATTGACCCGGTTATGGTCTGCAAAGGCACGGATGAAGTGCTTCAGCCGGAAAATACAGAGGCGATGCTGGAATTGTTGATTCCTGGCGCTGACCTGGTAACACCGAACTTGTTCGAGGCTTCGCAACTGGCGAAGAATGGACCGATCACGACACTGGAGCAGATGCAGGAAGCGGCTTCGATTATCCATGAGCGTGGAGCTAAGCATGTACTGATCAAGGACCGTGGCAAAATTCGCGCAGGTAAAGCGATGGATCTGCTATATGACGGAATCACTTTTGACTGGTTTGAAGCCGATGTTGTAAAAACAAACTTTACCCACGGTGCAGGCTGCACCACTTCGGCAGCGGTAACGGCTGGTTTGGCACAAGGGCTGACTGTACGTGAAGCAGTGGATCAGGCCAAGAGATTTATTACACAGGCCATTGAAGGTAGCTTCAAGCTGAATGAATTCGTCGGTCCGACCCTGCATGCGGCACATCGTTTGCAAAATCAATAAAGCATGAAGGTCTGCGATCTTAGAAAGACTTATAAATCTCCATCAGGCTGAATATATATTAGATTGTTTTAGATCATGACTTTTTTGATATATAGAGTTAGATGAGGCTTAAAAGCCGCAATACATAGTATTGCGGCTTTTAAGGTTGTATTTTTTTGGAATTGCAGCTTCCAGTTTGGTCTAATCGTACTGTATAATAGGCATCAGATTTATTACATTTAAGGAGGAACCGAAGCAATGACATTATTCAGCCAAATGGCTTACAGTCGACCAGAGCAACCTGAAATTGAACAGCGGTTTAAAACGCTGTTGCAGCAGTTTCGTGAAGCAGACAGCGTAGAACGTCAAAATGAAGTGATTCATGCGATTAACAAGCTGCGCAGTAATGTGGAAACACAATTGCAATTGGTGGAAGTTCGGCACTCCATTAATACGGAGGATACCTTTTACAAAGCGGAGCAAGAATATGCTGATGATTTCATGCCGGTTATTCAGGAGTATGTAACCGATTACTACCGGGCATTGGTGGATTCTCCATTCCGAAACGAGTTGGAGAGTCAATGGGGCAGCCAGCTTTTCAGTATTGCCGAGGTAGCACTCAAGTCGTTCCATCCGGATATTATTGAGGATTTACAGCAGGAAAATAAGCTAACCTCGGAATATGCTCAATTGATTGCTTCAGCGAAGATCCCGTTCGAGGGAGAAGAACGCACATTGTCGCAGCTCCTGCCTTTTGAAATGGCTACCAACCGGGAGACGCGCAAACAGGCCTCCGAGGCTAAATATCAATTTATGAGTGAGCATGAGGACGAGCTGGACCGGATTTATGATGAACTGGTGAAGGTACGTACGCGCATGGCACACAAGTTGGGCTATGACAACTTCGTAGAATTGGGCTATGCCCGCTTGGGACGTACAGATTACAATGCCGAAATGGTAGCCAATTTCCGCGAGCAGGTGCTGAAGCACATCGTTCCTCTGGCAACCAAGCTGAAGGAGCGGCAGCGCGAACGGATCGGAGTAGATCAGCTTCGCTATTATGACGAGGGCTTCAACTTCCTGTCAGGCAATCCTACGCCTAAAGGTGACCCGGAGTGGATCATTCGTAATGGAGCACGTATGTATGAGGAACTTTCAGCGGAAACACATGAATTTTTTAGCTTTATGATCGAACGTGGATTGATGGATTTGATCAGCAAAAAGGGCAAGCAAAGCGGAGGCTATTGTACATTTTTGAGTGAATATGGCACGCCGTTTATTTTCTCTAATTTCAATGGTACATCCGGTGATATCGACGTATTGACGCATGAAGCAGGTCATGCCTTCCAGGTCTATGAAAGCCGACATTTTGAAATTCCTGAGTACCATTGGCCAACCATGGAGGCGGCTGAGATCCACTCTATGAGCATGGAGTTTTTCGCATGGCCTTGGATGAATCTGTTCTTCGAAAAAGATACGGACAAATATCATTTTGAACATCTATCCTCATCGTTGCTGTTCGTGCCTTACGGCGTAGCCGTGGACGAATTCCAGCATGCCGTATACGAACATCCAGACTGGACCCCAGCCGAACGTAAAACCGCATGGCGCTCCATTGAACGTAAGTATAAACCGCAT
Source organism: Paenibacillus sp. SER-28 (assembly GCF_052906305.1). Taxonomy (NCBI): domain Bacteria; kingdom Bacillati; phylum Bacillota; class Bacilli; order Caryophanales; family Paenibacillaceae; genus Paenibacillus; species Paenibacillus sp. SER-28. The sequence goes on from NZ_JBRECM010000007.1 coordinate 103,289, forward strand.
CTGGATTATGAAGGCAACGAGTATCTGGAGCAGGGCGGATTTTGGCACAAACAGGGTCATATTTTTCAATCCCCGTTCTACTATATTGACTATACACTCGCGCAACTGTGCGCGTTCCAATTCTGGAAACGCATGAGTATCGACCGGACAGCTGCGTGGGAAGATTATTTGAAGCTATGCCGTGCCGGAGGAAGTCGATCTTTTACCGGATTGGTTGAGTTGGCTGGACTCATCTCGCCGTTCCAAGATGGCTGTATCGCCTCTGTAATTGGAGAAATCGAAGCATGGCTGAACAGTGTGGATGATAAAAAGCTGTAAGCATAACTAAAAAGGGCATTTCGCTTACCTGTCAAAGCTAAAAAGCTTGCAGATAGCGGAATGCCCTTTTGTGTAAATGAAACTTCAATTAATGTTTGGTGTTAAGCGGTTTGAGATTGGCTTCAATAGATGCGCGGCGCGGCTCTAAGAATGGAGGCAATGCCAGCGATTCACCCAGAAACTCCAGTTCTTCATCCGTATCAAAGCCGGGCCCATCGGTTGCTAATTCAAACAGAATGCCGTTCGGCTCACGGAAATACAATGAACGGAAGTAAAAGCGATCTACAAAGCCTGAGTTGGAAATTTGCAGCTGCCCAATACGGTCTACCCACTGTTTGAGCTCTTCCTCAGTTTCAACACGGAAGGCTACGTGATGCACACTGCCGCGTCCTGGTCGCTCTTGTGGCAGATCGTTGCGCTCTTCCAGATGAACTTCGGTTCCTGTACCGCCTTCACCCGTTTCATAGATGACCACATCCGGTTGTCCAGCAACAGGAGAAGGATAGGAGCCCTTTTTGCGGAAGCCCATAACCTGTTCAAGAATAAGAATGGTATTCTCCGCTTTGGGAATAGTCAGATGAACCGGTCCAAGTCCTACAATGCCGTATTCGGCAGGGACAGGGCTTTTCTCCCAAGGCGTGCCGCCGCGCATTCCGTGATCATGCTCATCTGAAACGAGGAAGAAGCGTTGTCCTTCAAAATCCTCGAACGAAAGTGCCAAGCGTCCCGCTTGATCCGTAATTTCACCATGTTTTACATCCAGCTGCTCGAAGCGGTTTTTCCAGTAATCCAGTGCCTTGTCATTCGGTACCCGTAGGGAGAGAGCTGAAATGCTGTTATTTCCTGTACGAGTTTGTCCCGCATGTGGAATTTCAAAGAAAGTGACTTCTGTACCCGCAGTTCCACGCTCATCTCCGTAAAAAAGGTGATACACACTAACATCATCTTGGTTCACCGTTTTCTTGATCAACCGAAGTCCCATTACCTGAGTATAAAAATCAACATTTTTAGCCGCTGCCGCTGTAATCGCCGAAACGTGATGCAATCCTAATAGTTTCATGTCATTATCCTCCTTGGTTTTTATATGATTAGGTTTTTCTAAACAAAATAAACCGTCGTCGTAAATTTTTCTTTATATTTATTATCTTGATATTAAGATATATGTTTTTTGATTGTTTGTCAACTTGAATTTGCACTGGCTCCAAAGACGGACAAAAATAGAAATTCGAAATAATGCAAAAGCAGATACAATAAAGCCCAATATAGATAGAATGAATTTTATTATTAAAGGAGTTTACTCAATGTATACGGATAAGGATTTAACGATTAGGCCTGTTACAGAAGAAGACCTGCCGGCTCTTTGGACGTTAACTTTTAAAGAAGAAGCACCGGAATGGAAGCAGTGGGATGCACCCTACTATGAACATAAGCCACTTTCTTTTGATGATTATTTAAAAGAGAAGGAAAAACGAATCGGACAAGATGACTTTTGGATCATTGAAGTGGAAGGCAAGGTCATTGGATCAGTGAGCTATTATTGGGAGCATCAGCCTTCACAATGGCTGGAAATGGGGATAGGTATCTTTGATTCGCAGTATTGGAGCGGTGGGTATGGTACGAGGGCACTTCGACTGTGGATCACGCATTTGTTTAATACATTACCTCTAGTGAGAGTGGGCTTTACAACCTGGTCAGGAAACCATCGGATGATGAAGGTTGGGGAGAAGCTGGGCATGACCCTAGAAGCCAGGCTTCGCAAGTGCAGATATTATAATGGAGAGTATTATGATTCGATCCGAATGGGGCTTTTACGGGAAGAGTGGAGGTTATAGTTGTTCTGCAACTAAAAACCTTTCTAAGCATAAAAAGATGACCTCTGAATGGATTAGAAGTCATCTTTTTTGACGCGTATGGGTATTTTACTTTCTTATTTTTAGGTGCATCTACTCTGATTCTCGAAGTCGCTCCACAATACTTTGTTTGTTGTTCATAGAATAGACTGCTACTGGAATAAGTATCCCAAGCAATAACAGTAAAGGCAATGAGACAAACAGTGGCCAAATTATAAAGTGATAGCTTAAAAGCCATAGCAGGCTACATAACGGTTTCACAATCAAAAGAGAAAATAAGATTGCCAATAGAATAGAGGTTAGGCTAGTAGCCCCAACATAATATAGTCCTTCATAAATCAGCATTCCGCGCAATTGCTTTTTGGTCATGCCGATACTTTGCAGCATAGCGAATTCATTGCGGCGGGTCAATATGCTGGTTAAAATCGCATTAATAAAGTTCAGGATACCAATCAAGCCAATAATCAAGCTGAGCAGGCCGCCGATCATTATAACAGTAGTTTGCATACCTGATAAAGCGTTTCTGGATGTAATCTTGGATTCATAGCTCATCATTGGTTCAATTGTTTCTGTGTATCGCTTCAAAAAGCTCTGCATGGACGTTTCCTGATTTGAAGATACATTAAAGGCATAGCTCATCATAGCAGGCTCTTTTACAAGTGATTTGTATATTTCCGCCGGGAGGTAAAAGCTATTATAGCTCGAAATGCGATTTGAATTGGTGGATTTGATACCCACATGGCCAAGCACTGTAAACTTTTGTGTTAAATACTCTCTACCCAATGGAGCATCATTTGCTGTTCTCACATAACTATGCAAAGTAACGTTCTCGCCCACTTTATGATGAATGCTTTCCATGTAAGGCTTGTCGTTGTCGTTCAGTTCGACTCCCTCCAGAATATACTTACCTGAGGCCATTTTCTTAAAATCAAGCTCACCATCAATCAACTGCAGCCGATGCAGGGGCAAATCTTCCAGCCCATACACGTCTACAAGGAAGTTGCCGTGAGCGTCAGTGTTCTGGGTATCATCCGTAATTCCCTTTGTATTTTCAGCCGTGAAAGCTGTTGGGTCACCGTATAATCGGCCGCCTTCTTCGAAGCCTGGTTGTGCCTGTACAGCCTTAATAAAACTTTCAGTGGTTTCATTTTCATGCCCACTAAAACTACTCGGAACCTGGAAATATCCAGCATGAGCAATGAGAAAATCGGTATCATTAAATTTGGCTAAAAATTTATCCATATCAAAACTCTGAGACAGCGTGAATACTGTATTTAGAAGCACCAAGCTTAAAGAAAGACTGATCACCACTAAAATAGTACGTTTTTTATTACGCCCCAGGTTGGAACGAGCCATGTGAATCATTTTAGCGCCTTCAGTGGACTTTTTCAGCTTACGGCTGCCCTTGGTATTTCCATCTGTGTATCTTACTGCCTCAACTGGCGAAACAGCTGCCGCAATTCTGCCTGGCTTGAAAGTGCTGATCATTACGGTAATGAGTGCGAACAAAGCCGATCCGACAAAAATCCATGGGTTAGGGGATACCGATATCTCGGTACCGTTATATACACTCATATTTATAATAAAAGGCACGAGCGATTTACCGATAAAAAAACCTGCTATTAATCCTACCGGGGTTCCTAACACTGATAGAATCAGCGCCTGTCTACGAATAATTCTGCGAATTTGTTTACCGCTTGTACCGATCGTCTTTAAAAGACCGTAAAAACGAATATCTCGCATCACCGATATTTGGAAAATATTATAAATAATCAAATAACCGGTAAACATGATCAGTAACAGGGCAGAAGTTAACGCTATGATTGTCTCTGTATCTAAACTAAAATTGGTTGAGATGTATGCCCAATTTACATTATTCGCGATATAGTTTGGTGCATCTTCGTCAAGTGAATAACCGCTTTCGGTAATCACTTTATTGAGCTTTCCTCGCAAATCAAAACTATTGTCGAACATCATAGATGCACTAATCGTTCCAGTATGGAAGTGATCCTTTTTATAGTTGCTTTGTAATTCCTTGGCATGAGCATCGACATAGGCTTTAGAAGCGAATATTTGTCCTACGTTAAATACAGGATCACTTTTCCACCAGCCAGAGAGGACAAAATCCCGCTGTACTTCTTTATCTCGTATGTTAAGCTTTAATTTCAAAGGTGCTCCAATCTTCGGTGGAACATCCAATAGCTGCAACGTCTTGGAGTCTGCAATCACTTCATTTTCTGCGACAGGCTTGTGCCCCTCTTTAAGCTCAATAAAACCTAGCTTCAACCCTACATCATCGTAATACCAGAACTCCGTATGGCGTTTTAGGAATTTATCGTTTATAACTCGGTCGCTTAATATACGGTTATAAGCTATTTCCTTGATCAATGGATGATCCTTGACATGATTAAATTCGTCATCCGTTATATATTTAAGTACGGCATGTCCATCTCCACCGACCTGTCGCATGGTCGCCCGTTGTAAGCTTTCCACAGCGCCAATCCCCATAGTGAACAGTATTGTAAATAACAATGAAGTGAGAGCTATGGCAACAATAGCAAAGAGGTTACGGGTTTTGTTTACTTTGAAGCTCTTATCTGCCAGCTTGCGGATTACTTTTTTGTTCTTTACCTTGATCATCTAGTCGCACCACCTACTATTTTACCGTCCTCAATGCGGATGATGCGGTCTGCCATTTGCGCAATTTCCTCGTTATGAGTAATCATTACCATCGTTTGGCGGAACTGCTGGCTGGATACTTTGATCAATCCCATCACATCCAGACTCGTTTTACTGTCCAGATTTCCGGTGGGTTCATCTGCCAAGATAATGGCGGGCTTGGCTGCCAGTGCTCTGGCAATAGCTACACGTTGCTGTTGTCCACCGGAAAGATTGTTTGGCAGGTTATTCATTTTGTGGTCAAGGCCCAAGGTATGTACTATTTTATCTATGTGGGTTTTGTCTGGCTCTTTACCATCCAGTTCAATAGGAAGCACAATATTCTCGTAGACATTCAAGACAGGTACCAGGTTGTAATTTTGAAAAACAAAGCCAATCTTTCGTCTGCGAAAAATAGTCAATTCTTCGTCTTTTAATGTAGAAATATCTTTGCCGTCAATCGTAACGTTTCCACTTGTCGGACGATCAAGTCCACCCAGCATATGGAGAAGGGTAGATTTGCCGCTCCCGGACGTACCAACAATAGCGACAAATTCACCGCTTTCCACCTCCAGATTCACACCGTCTAAGGCATGAACAGCAGTATCTCCATTACCATAATGCTTCTTTAGTGCTTGAGTTTTTAATAGAGCCATATACGTTCTCCTTCACAAAAAAATGTCTGGATCGTAATCATCTACAGTACAGACATTAACACACTAATCTTTCCACAATCTTTCTGAAATCTAACAGTGTTGAAAGAATTAAGTATCCATAGAAAGAAAAATCGAGAAGGTGGAGCCACTGCCGTAGCATGACCTTACCTTGATGTAACCACCCTCCGCAGCGATAATTTCTCTAGCTAAAAACAGTCCAATACCTACACCCTCTTGCGAGTTAACAGTGGGGGAGCGATAGAAGCGGGTAAAGATTTTACCTTGTTCTCCTTCTGCAATGCCTATGCCGCTATCGGTAATATCAATTCGACAAAACAAATCGTATGCCATCACTTTTATAATCATGCTTCCGCCTGTCTCTGTATATTTTATGGCGTTATCCATAATGTTATAGACAGCTTCACTCGTCCACTTTAGGTCAAAATAAGCATGAATAACGGTGTCCTCCATAACAACAGAAATCCCTTTGGCGTCTGCTTTTGGCATCATTTGCTCCAGTGCAGCATCAAGGAGCTTTTGAACAGATTCCCGCCTTGGCGATACCGTGATAATCCCCGTTTCAAGCCGCGAAGTTTTCACTAATGCATGGATCAGGAAGTTAAGCTTTTCGGCCTGTGCAGATAGAGCTTTCACACAAGTGGAGGTATCCTGTGATAGTTCGTATTCGCTAAGTAGTTGGGAATAAAGCAGGATGTTGGCCAATGGTGTTTTCGTTTGGTGTGAAATATCGGAAATCAGCTCATTTATTTTATTCTTTTCGGCAAGCAGATTTTTGGAGGACACGGAACAAATGGAAAGAAATTTCGCAAATTTAGCTTCTATTGCAGAGAGAACGGATTCATCAAAGACATCCTCTGAGAAGCTGCCATTTATCGCGGCATCCAGCATGTTCTCAATGGTTTTCATTGTTTTATGGATGCTCCTGCGATACAGCATAATAGCACCCACAGCGGTGCATACAGCAACAACGGCAATTCCAATACATATATAGTGGAGTGTTGTCATTTCAACGCCCATGTGTAGCCCAGCCCATAAACCGTTTTAATATATTGTGGGGAGGAAGGATGATCCTCGAGCTTGTCACGTAGCCTTTTTATCGTAACTGACAAGGCATTTTCACCTACATATTCAGCCCCGTCAGTCCAGATGCTGTCTATCAAATGATCACGCGAAACGGTATTTCCTCGATTGTTGATTAGGATGCGCAACAATTTTTGCTCCGTTTTACTTAGTTCAATCGGTATATCATTCTTATTAAATTCCATCCTCTCGAATGAGAAGGAAAAATCGCCTAGCTGAATGGAGTCTGCAAGCGAGTATCTGGATTTCTTAAGCTGAACACCAACTCTTGCTCTCAGTACCATCAGACTGAAAGGCTTGGTGATGTAGTCATCAGCACCCAGCTCAAGACCAGTGACAATATCTGTTTCCATATCATTTGCAGTCAGAACAATGACTGGTAAAGCTTTTGTTTTACGTATATGGGTTAAGAGGTCGAGTCCATTCCCATCCGGCAAGTTTACATCAAGAATCACTAGGTCAAAGGGAGTGACGTTCAATTGCTCTTTTGCAGCAGCTATGTCATACGTTTGCACAAATACGTTGTTAGGATCTTTGAGAGCAAGAACAATACCGTTACTCAAGGCGATATCATCCTCGACGATTAATATGTGATTCATCATTCTCCTCCTATTTTTTTGATTCATCAAGTTAATGAATCCCGAATTCCAAGAATTGCTTACAGTAAAAATGAGAAAAGGGTAATCCTAAATCTTCCACCTCTATTTTACAGGATATTGCTCTTATTTGCTCATTCGCTCTTCAGACTATTCAGGTTTTGCTAACACCTTTTTTGACATGGTTTATTCATTGCAAAAAATTTGACAGATAAGAGATGACTGATATAATTTATGCTAGTTGATTTTTGATAATGATTATCATTATTGGAGGGGAGGACAGGGCCGAAGCTTGGTACAGGTTATTGGACAGGCTCCCTTAGTTAGAGATGAAATTGCGTTATTTAATACTGGTTTTTCTGATACTGGCTTTCGCCTCGGTGTTTATTGGTGTTCATGATGTAACTCCACTTGATTTGTTCCACTTAACCAACGATCAGGCGCAGGTGCTCCTGATTAGCAGATTCCCACGATTGATCAGTATCATTATCGCAGGGGCGAGTATGAGTATCTGTGGATTGATCATGCAGCAGCTTACCCGAAACCGATTTGTATCGCCCACCACCGCAGGGACGATGGATGCGGCACGATTGGGTGTGCTGATGGCTATTATGGTGTTTGGAGCGGCGGGATTCTGGACGAAGATGCTGACGGCTTTCGGATTTGCTCTAGGGGGAACACTGATTTTCATGAAAATACTGGATAAAATCCGTTTCAAGGACCCGGTATTTATCCCGCTTGTCGGTTTGATGTTTGGAGGCATTTTAAATTCGGTAACGACCTTTTTTGCTTACAAATACAATCTGATCCAGGGCATTTCTTCGTGGATGCAGGGGGATTTTTCTCTAATCATGAGTGGTCGCTACGAGATGCTATATCTTAGTGTTCCTTTGGTTGCATTGGCGTACATATATGCGAATCGTTTCACAATTGCAGGCATGGGTGAGGATTTTGCGGCCAACTTGGGTGTACATTACAAGCGCACTGTCAATGTCGGTTTGGTGATCGTGGCTTTGGTTTCCTCTGTTGTCATCTTAACGGTTGGGACGATTCCCTTTTTGGGGCTGGTTGTACCCAATCTGGTCAGTATGTATATGGGGGATAATCTAAAAAAAAGCCTGGCCCATACAGCGATCTTGGGCGCCGTCTTTGTGCTGTTTTGTGATATTTTGGGACGGGTGATCATTTATCCGTATGAAATTTCTGTAGGGCTTACGGTTGGTGTGATCGGGAGCGCGTTGTTCTTGTATTTGCTGCTGAGGAGAAGGGCTTATGAATCCTAAATTAAAAATCGGAATATTAGCCGCTGCCGCGCTTGTGTTGATTGCTGCTTTCGTGTTTATAGATCTTCCGCATACCTGGCATTACGCGCTGCCACGACGATTAAAAAAGATCGCAGCCTTCATTCTGACAGGTGGCTCCATTGCTTTTGCAACCGTTATTTTCCAGACGGTTACGAATAATAAAATTTTGACTCCAGGTATTATCGGGCTGGATTCACTGTATATGCTGATTCAGACGACGATTATTTTTGCATTTGGTTCCGTCCCTTTCATTTCGACCAGCAAAGAATTGAACTTTTTGCTGTCGGTGGGGCTGATGGTGCTGTTCGCAGGACTGCTATACAAATTAATTTTCCGCAAAGATGGACGCGGGATTTATGTACTTTTGCTGATTGGTCTGGTGTTCGGCACGCTGTTTAACAGTTTATCTACCTTTATGGAGGTACTGATTGATCCAAACGAATTTGCGAAAATCCAGGACAAGAGCTTTGCTAGCTTCAGTAACGTAAATACCGAGCTATTGTGGCTTTCTGTATTCATTCTTGTTCTCGTATTCGCTTATGCGTGGAGATTCATCAAGTATCTGGACGTGCTGTCGCTGGGACGGGAGCATGCGATTAACCTGGGTCTTCCTTATGGTTTTATCATTAAAAGGCTGCTGGTAATTGTAGCGATTCTCATTTCCATTTCTACAGCGCTTGTCGGGCCGATTACGTTTCTCGGATTGATTGTGGCCAATGTGGCTTATCAGGTGATAAAAACCTATCAGCATCGTTATATTATTCCGGCCTCTATCTGTGTCAGTGTCATTGCGTTGGCAGGATGCCAACTGCTGGCAGAAAGAGTATTCGACTTATCGACAACGGTCAGCGTCATTATTAACTTTATCGGGGGGGTGTACTTCCTGTACCTTTTGCTGCGGGAGAATAAATCATGGTAGAAGTCAAAAACGTATCCAAACGCTATGGGAATAAAAATGTGGTGGATCAGGTATCCGTCACTGTACCTAAAGGCACGATTACCTCCTTTATTGGACCTAACGGCGCTGGAAAAAGCACTTTGTTGTCGATGATCAGTCGCCTGACTGACAGTGATGAGGGAGAAATCCTCATTGACGGGCAGGCCGTGAGCCTGACGAAAAGCGAGGAGCTAGCCCGGAAGATATCTATTTTAAAACAGACCAACGATGTCAATATTCGCTTAACTGTGAAGGAGCTGGTTAGCTTCGGCCGTTTTCCGTATTCCAAGGGCAGATTGAACAGCGAGGATCGCAAAATGGTGGAGCAGTCTATGGCCTACATGGGACTGGAGGATATGAAAGATAAGCATATTGATTTGCTTAGTGGGGGACAACGACAGCGGGCTTTTATTGCTATGATTCTGGCACAGGACACGGAATACATCCTGCTGGATGAGCCGCTGAACAATCTGGATATGAAGCATTCGGTTCAGATTATGAAGACGCTGCGCGGTTTGGTGAATGATCTCGGCAAAACGATTCTGGTTGTGTTGCACGACATTAATTTTGCCTCCTGCTATTCAGACTATATTGTAGGGATGAAGGATGGCAGGTTGCTAAAACAAGGAACCGCTGACGAGATGATTGATAGTCAGGTATTAAAGGATTTGTACGATATGGATATTCCGATTCAACAGATCGGTGACCATAAAATTTGCGTTTATTTCACTTAGGGGGAATGTTAAATGAAGAAAAATATGATGTTTTTAACGCTAATGCTTGCATGGGGACTGATTGTGTCGGCCTGTGGCACAGCAGCTCCGGCAACACCGGAAGCGACTGGAAACGGCTCCTCTGCTGCAACAACGGAATCCAAAACCATCTCGGTCAAACACGCATTGGATGAAAACCCGGTCCAAGTCAAAGTTAATCCCAAAAATGTCGTTGTCTTTGATTTCGGTTCATTGGATACGCTGGATAAGCTGGGTGTTGACGTTGCGGCAGTAGCGCAGCAGGATCTTCCTACGTATTTGAGCAAATTTAAAGATTCCAAATATGCAAGTGCGGGCACGCTGTTTGAACCGGATTACGAGAAAATCAGTGATCTGTCTCCTGAGCTGATCATCATCGGTGGCAGACAAGCTGATGCATATAAAGAGTTGAGTAAAATTGCACCGACCATTTCGATGGCTGTAGACACCAAGGATTATATCAATTCCTTTAAGAAAAACGTTGAAACACTGGGTCAAATCTTCGACAAAGAAGATGCTGCCAAGCAGGAACTGGCTGCGATTGATAGCTCCATCAAAGCCGTACATGACAAGGCTGTAGCGAGCAAAGCTAAAGGACTGATCGTGCTGACGAATGAAGGAAGCCTGAGCGCATATGGCTCACAATCTCGCTTCGGTATCATTCATGATGCTTTTGGCGTAACCCCTGTAGATCCTGGCATTAAAGTATCCACTCATGGTCAAAAGGTTTCTTTTGAATATGTACAGCAAAAAAATCCGGATTATATTTTTGTCGTTGACCGTGGGGCTGTGGTGGTCGAAGAAGGCAAGGAACAGGTTACAGGCAAACAAACCATGGAGAATGAACTGGTGAAGAAAACCAATGCATTTAAAAACGGTCATATTGTATACCTTGATCCTAACTACTGGTACCTGTCAGGTAATGGTCTGGAATCCGTATCTGAAATGATCAAGGAAATGGATGCTGCACTGTAATGAATACATTCACATCATGGAGGATTGTGTAGGATGAAAGGTCATATAGATGAAATTCTATTAGATGGGTACCTTGTGCACGTCTATACACCTCCCGTCTCCATGAATCATAATGAGCTGTATCCTGTGCTATATGTGCAGGATGGCAGCTCTTTATTTCTAAGCAGGTTGGATGAGCTGGAAAGAGGTTTTTCTACGGGAGAGCTGCCCCGTGTCGTGCTGGTAGGGATTCAGCCTGTAAATCGACTGGATGATTATACGCCTTGGAAGGCAGCGGCTTTAGTAGAAGGAAGACCTGCTTTTGGCGGTGGCGGAGATGCCTATTTGGCGTTTGTGGTTACAAAAGTAATGCCATACGTCGAGGCAAGATATCCAGTGCGCACTGGATCGGAGCATACGGGGATCATTGGCGCCTCATTGGGCGGATTAATTTCCATGTATGCCGTATTCAAGTATAAGGACGTATTCGGACGCATCGGTTCCATCTCAGGCTCGTATTGGTATCCGGGTATGATTGATTATATGCAATCTGCATCTTGTGCAACTGTGAGGGATGGGACACATCGCTTGTATATATCTGTCGGGACCCGTGAAGGTGAAGGGAAGACGAATGTACAAAAAGATATGGTTCCGCTGACCCTCCAGGCACACGAGGTGCTGCGGACACAGGGACTGGATGCAAAAGATGTGCTTCTTGAGCTGGATCAGGATGCGGTGCATCGTGTGGATTGTTTTCAACGTCAATTTCCTAAGGCCGTCCAATGGCTGTTCGGATAGCATGAATGGAATACGGATCTCATACAACAGCCTCAAAGGATTGGAGAGCGTGGAGTCTCTATGTCTTTGGGGTTGTTTTTTTTGTATATTTTTTTCGTATAATAGAGGAATATTAAAAATTTAAAGTTATACGTTGTTGGAAGTGAGGGGAGCATAAATGAAAAAAAACCGCCTGGGATCATCCGATTTGCTGGTAGGTGAGATTGGTTTGGGATGTATGTCGGTCGGTACGGAGGAGCAGCAAGGTGTTTACTTGATTCATGAAGCGCTAGACAGGGGCGTAAACCTGTTGGATACGGCAGATTTGTACCAGCACGGACGCAATGAAGAAATCGTAGGTGCAGCGATCCGTGGACGGCGGCAGGAGGTCATCCTGGCGACCAAGGTCGGCAATCGGCGTCTACCGGGGCAGGAGGACTGGGGATGGGACCCATCCAAGAAATATATTCTGTCTGCTGTTAAAGAGAGCCTGCGTCGCCTTGGAACGGACTACATCGACCTGTATCAGCTGCACGGAGGGACGATTGACGATCCGATGGACGAAACCATAGAGGCTTTTGAGCAACTACAGCGGGAGGGCGTTATTCGTTACTATGGTATTTCCTCCATTCGCCCTCATGTCATCCGTGAATATGTTGAACGTTCGAATATCGTTAGTGTTATGAATCAGTATAGTTTACTGGATCGGCGTGCAGAGGAGGAGGTACTGTCTTTGCTTCAGGAGCGGGGAATTAGCGTGATTGCACGTGGGCCTGTGGCTAGCGGCGTATTGGCCGACAAAGGAGAAGGAAAGGCAGCCAAGGGATATCTGGACTACGAAGAAACAGAGCTGCTGGATGTGCGTAAGCAATTAAAGGCTTTTGCAGGATCAGAGCGCAGTATGGGGCAGACAGCGATTCGTTATAGCCTTTCACATCCGACTGTCGCCGCTGTGATCCCGGGTGCAAGCTCTTTGGGACAATTGGAGCATAATATTTCTGCTGCGGATATTGCACCACTAACTCAACAAGAGCGGCAGACGCTACAGCAAATCAGCCGAGCCAATCGTTATGATGCGCAATACCGCTGATAAGGGCAATGATGGTACAAAAGCGTGTTCATCTGTTGCTCCTAGCTATAAACGCTACATTTCAGTCTATAACCGAAGTACACGCTTGAACATGTACCTATCCCAGTTGCAATTTATAAAAGAATCATTACAATATAAGAATAAGCTTCGGTTTATTATTCATATGTGAATATGGAGACGTTATAAATACACTCTAGGAGGGACCAACGAATGGAACGCATCGAATCTCAGCAGCAATATCAGGATTTAATTAACGGTGACGGTCTGACTGTCGTGAAATTTGATACAACCTGGTGTCCGGATTGCAAGACACTGGATAAATTTATGGACGGTATTATTGAGGAAAACGCGGATAAGCGTTTCTATGCGCTTGATGCAGAGAAATTTCAGCCGATTGCCGACGAAAATCAAGTGCGCGGCATTCCGAGTCTGCTCGTGTTCCGTAATGGCGAAAAAATTGCTCATTTGCACAGCAAATACGCTAAAACGCCAGCTCAAATTTCGGAATATTTGACTACGCTAGAATCCAAACAATAATCAGAACGCATGATAGGGATAGTTCAGTAAGATCTATCCTTTCTGCAAAATAGTAAAAGGGATATCCAAGACTGATCATTCAGACCCTATGGATATCCCTTTTTAGTTATTGGTTATGGGTACCAAACAATGGCTTATAAAATAATGAAAAAGAACACAGCCGCCAGCACGAAGCGGTAAATGGCGAACGTAGTCAGGCTCAAGCGTTTGAGCAGACCAAGGAATGTTTTGATCGCCAGCATCCCGACGATAAAGGCCGTAATAAAGCCGGCCGCGAACACTGGGAAATCACTCATAGACAGATGATCCATACTTTTGATCATATCAATGCCCGATGCACCCAGCATGATCGGAACCGATACGAGGAATGTAAATTCCGCGGCTGCCGTATGACTTACACGTGCGAATAGGCCCCCAGACATGGTTGAGCCTGAACGGGAGAAGCCTGGCCACAGAGCTAGGACTTGGAACACACCGATGGTAAATGCTTGTTTGTACGTGATCTCATCCAGCGTATGTGATCTAATAGGCGGATGAAATTTCTCAGCCGCGATCATGAGCAGGCCCCCGATCACCAAACTATATAAAACCGTTTCAGGACCAAACAGGTATTGCTTGATTACATCACGGAACAGTACGCCAATCAGGCCCGCAGGGATCATGGCTAAAATAATATGTAACAGGTTTAGACGTGGCTGACTTGAGATTTTGCGTCTGAAATCAAACAGACTCAGGAATCTGCGCCAGTATAATACGACGACCGCCAGCACAGCACCTAATTGCACGATAACCTCAAACGTTTTGACCGTATCATTCTCTGTGTTTAATCCTAGAAGATTAGCCGTGAGGATCATGTGACCCGTCGAAGAGACCGGCAAAAACTCTGTCAGTCCTTCAATAATTCCCATAATAATAGAAGATAAAATATCCACTTTACTAGCTCCTCCTTACACGCGTGCAGGGCAAACGACCTAAGTCGTCTGCCCTGGGAATATGTCATTTCAGTAGGAGTGAACGCAAGTGTCACAAGTGCAAAGATAAACGCTCAGGTCACACGGTTCACTCCCGGGAAGAAGTGTCCGATTCTGCTTCCAATTCAGATGCGGGGGATGTGTGGTGTAAAATAATCTCCACCCGACGAATACGATTTTTACCCATTTCACGAATGATAAATTTCACATCATCTTCTATGAATTCCTTGCCCTGTCTAGGTTCCGGAACCCGGCTATACACCCACCCTCCGACAGTATCCACGTCTTCATTATCCAATGTCAAGCCAGTCAGATCACTCAGATCGGAAAGCATCACTTTACCATCCATCAAATAACTGTTCTCCGTCAGTTTCTCGATTTCCTTCCGTTCATCCTTATCAAATTCGTCCCGAATTTCGCCAACAATCTCCTCCAAAATGTCCTCAATGGTGATGAGGCCGGAGGTTCCACCGTATTCATCGACCAGGAGAGCAATATGAACCTGCTCCTTCTGCATACGTTTCAGCAGCGTGTTGACGGGGATAACTTCTGGAACGGTCAAGATCGGTTGAATCAGGCTGTCGAAAACAAGCTCGGGATTGCGATCATACTCAAGGAATAGCTGTTTGGTATTAATCATACCAATGATCTGATCCTTGCTATCTGTCGCCACCGGAAAACGGGTATACTGCTCTTCGTGAATAGTCAGCATGTTTTCTTGTAGCGAGCGATTCGTAAACAAGCATACCATATCTGTACGTGGCACCATAATTTCTTTGGCAACGGTCTCGTCAAAAGCAAAGATACGATTTACGTAGCCATATTCGGTGTTATTGATCTTACCACTTTCCACGCTTTCGGACAAAATGATCTGAATTTCTTCCTGAGAGTGTGCTTCTTCATGCTCACTAGCCGGCTGAAGACCAAACAGACGAACCAGACGATTGGCCGAGCCGTTAAGGAGCCAAATAAACGGATACATAATCCGGTTAAACCACACGATAACTGGAGAGGTTAACAGACTGACAGCTTCCGCCTTGCGGATTGCCAATGTTTTGGGAGCCAGTTCACCGATTACCACGTGCAGGTAAGTTACAATGACGAATGAAATAATAAAGGCCAGGATATGTGAAAAATCCCCATTGATGTTGAGCTGTTGAAAGAGAGGCTCCAGCAATTTGACTACGGTCGGTTCACCGAGCCAGCCGAGTCCCAACGCTGTAATCGTAATACCAAGCTGACAGGCGGACAGGTAGCCGTCCAGATTATTGACGACTTTTTGTAGCGCCAGTGCGTTTTTACGGTTCTCCACGACCAGCTGATCGACCCGGCTGGAACGGATTTTAATAATCGCAAACTCGGTAGCCACGAAGAAAGCACTAAATAAAATCAACACCGCAAACAAAAATAGACTGACACCTATACCCATATAATTTTCACTCATCCCTTTTTCGTTCAATTTTTTAAGGAACTCCATTTTAAGTTCACTTGAACTTATTTTAAGAACTTAAAAGAAAATATACAAGGTTCATATGGAATCGTAGCAGGTCACCTACCTCCAATTTACACGGAAAATAAGGCATAATAGAACCCGCACGGCTCATTGCTTCGCTTTACAAGCCTAGTTTGAGGGCGTATGATGAGTTCAAATGAACTTGAAATGTAAGAAAGGGAGGAAAGCAGATGGAGTCTTTTACCCTTACTCGTCGTGATATGGCCCATTTGCTGCTGGCCATGGAAGGTCGCCGCGAATTGCAGCCTTTGGCCGTTCTGCAGGACGCCTGGAGGCGCACTCATAGCCATCTTGCCCGCTCCGGGAGCACGATGCCGACATTTTTATACACCGACGTGACACCTGTGCTAGATAAAATTATCAAGGGTAAGCACAGCGCAGCCTTTTCGCTACAGGAGATCGTTTCCCTGGGTCAACTGGTCGAATACAGCCATGTCTCACTGGCCTCTATGCAAAATTGGGTCAAACGCGACTTCAAGGAATTTCTCGGCGCTCCGAAGATCGGCAAAAAATACTCGGTCAACCAGGCAGCTATATTGCTCATTGTAGAAGATTTAAAATCATGTCTTGATTTTGAATCCATCCGTCAGCTATTTCATATCCTGTTCCAACAACCCGAAGATGATACGGACGATCTGATTCAGCCGGTCGATTTGTACGCCGCCTATTCAACTTTGTTTGAGGAGCTGGATGCGAACGGAGACCAACTGCTTGATGTGGCAGTAGCAGGCTTTGCAAAAGACAACGGAATTTCCGTTACAGGACAGCAGCGTCAAGAAAGTGCGACAGAGGAGTTGCTGGTTCAGGCGGCTGATCAATACACCAGGCGTTTACAGCATTTGACCCCTAACCAGTGTGAAGCGGTGCGTAATACTTTGCTGGTGGCAGCAGTAGCGGTACAAAATAGTTATTTTTTGTCCATGGCACGTCGGTATGTGAATGCGACGTTGTTTCTGGACTTCCAAGGGTAAATCAGGATTGGCAGTAGAAGCCAATCCTATTTTTTTTCTCTTTTTAGAGGATTGTCTACCCTTTTGGAGACTGAAAAAGTATACAAAAGAGGTATATACACTAAAACGCTGTCAAAGATACAATAAACATATATAATCCAGCAATTGGAAAAACTTTGAATATCTCTTCCAAAGCATCTGGATACACACACAGGAGGTAATGGCATGTCCGATGTCTCCATCATCATTTGTACCCGCAACCGGATCGAAGACCTGACACGCTGTATACAATCTATTGCAGTACAGCAGCAATTGGAGCATACGGCTGTAGAACTGCTAATTGTTGATGACGGCGATATTTCTAACCAACAGATCGAGCAGTACCGTCACATGGTATCCGGATTGCCTCAAAGCGTTTTGAAATATTATAAAAAAAGTCGTCCCGGCGTTTGGTTATCCCGCTATGAGGCCTTGTCTCTTGTGCGGTATGATATTGTGCTGTATTTTGACGATGATGCAGAACTGGACGATAAACTCTATATCCGGCGCTTGCTCGATACCTATGATCAGGATGAAACGATTGTGGGTGTTGGAGGGATTGCAAAGGGATTACATTCGAGCCGGGCAGGAAAGCTGCTGGGCGTTTTGACATTTCAGATGTCTTCATCCCTCGGCAAGCTCTCGCCTAGTAGTCTGGCAGGTTCTTTGCTGCGTTGGGGCGAAGCAACTGAGGTTTTCGATACAGAATTTTTCCATGGCTGCAATATGTCATTTCGGAGGGATGCGCTTCGGGACATGAAGCCGTATCCGTGGATGACCAGTTATGCCGTGGCTGACGATTTGTACATGTGCCAGTTGGCGAGCCGTTACGGCAAATTGGTTATCAATCCTGACTTAACCATCATTCATCATGAATCCCCAAGCTCGCGCGATAAGGCGGGCAAAGTAGCCAAGGCTACAGCGATTAACCACTATTATTTTCTTGCCTTGAAAAAGGCTGGAGTGATTCAGTATGGAGCCCTTTTATGGACCTTATCCTACTTGATGCTCAAAGAAACGCTGCGTCGCAATTTTAATGCCGCAGATGGATACAAGCAGGGGGTGTTGTTCATTCTGAACCCGCGCAAGCAAAAATATAACGAATATTTAGGCCCGGCGGTTCAGTAATCCGTTTTATACACATTGACAGGATAAAGGGGGAGTATGATGTTAAGCTTGTCCATTGCTCTGTGCACCCGAAATCGAGTTGATGATCTGACCCGATGCATCAATTCAATTGCCATTGGGGGAGCACCGGAGGCATGTGAAACCGAGCTATGGATTATTGACGACGGAGAACTGCCGAAACATGTGCTGGAACGTTATGAGCGTCAGTTGGGCAGAGCGGGAATTACCTACCGATATCATCGCAAGGAGCAGCCGGGATTATGGTTATCTCGTGTAAAGACAGCTGAACTTGCGCAGGGTGACATCATTTTGTTCCTTGACGATGACGTTGAGCTGCCGAGCAACTACTTGAATGAGTTGATGCGTACCTATGAGGCTTACCCGCAGGCCGCTGGTGTCGGCGGTATCGCACAGGGAATGAGTAACAGCTTCATGGGAACAATTCGATGCTTGCTGTCATTCCAGCAGTCTTTGTCCAAAGGAAGGCTATCCCTCAGCGGTCAGTCCGGCTCGATGTATAACTGGCATAAGGCCAAGAAGACGTTTAGAACCCAGTTTTTCCATGGCTGTAATATGTCATTTCGTCGTGAAGCGATTCGCGGTCTGGAGCCGGTATCTTGGTTGCAAAGCTATAGCGTAGGCGAGGATTTGTTACTTTCGCGCATCGCGATGAAAAGCGGCCCATTGTACATTAACCCGGCGCTTACGCTGCTTCATCACGAATCGCCGTCCTCACGCGACAATATGGAGCAGGTTACTTATATGCGGGTGATGAATCATATTCATCTCCTGCGTGAAGAGGGATCTGGGCCGATCGGTTATGCAGCACTATACTGGACGACGTTGTATCAGATTTTGAGAGAAAAGCCCAAGAAAAATCATACTGCCATTCAAGGCTATAGAAGAGCGCTGAAAGCGATCTTTTCAAGTCCGAAGGAGCCTGTTGGCGGGGGACAGTTGCCTGAACGTAATTCCAAAAAAACGGTAGGCTGATGAGGTGCGTCAAAAGACGCGATGCGAGCATAGAGACGAGAGGCTTAATAAGGAACAGGAGTTGGACGTAACATGAGCACATGGACAGCAGCAAGGAAAGTATTCACGGGTGACAGTCTCGCTAAAACGATCATGCGCACGAGCTTTAACAATTTTTTTGTGCTAATCGTCACGACCCTGACTTCCATCCTGACCGCACGTATGCTCGGAGTAGAGGGGAAAGGAGAACTGGCGGCAGTTCTGTTCTGGCCTACACTGATCGGCAGTGTGTTGAGCTTCGGATTACCAACGTCGTTAATTTACAACATCAAGAAGAAAACAGGCACGACGGAAGAACTGCTGGCGTTGTCGCTCTGGATTCAGTTGCCTGCCAGCTTGTTGGCAGGGGCTGTGGCCTGGATATGCATGCCGCTGTGGCTGAATGGTTATGGTGCGGACATCATCCAACTGTCCCAGCTTTATTGTGCGGCAGCCATACCACTGGCAGTGCTTACAGCGCTGACGACAGCATTGTCGCAAGGACTGGATCGGTTTAGCGTATATAATGGTCTGTTGTTTTACTACCCGTTACTGAATTTCATCGGTCTGGTGACACTGTGGCTGATGGGCCTGCTCAATGTGCAGCTGGCAGGAGCAGTGAATTTTGCCGCGAGTTTCCTTGCACTAGTGTGGGCGTTCCTCCGTTTGCGCAAGTATATGAATGTGCGTGCTTTCCGCCCATTTACCAGCCGCCAAGTGCTTCGTCCTTATTATAGCTATGGAGCGAGGGTTTACGGGATGGAGCTGATGGGGACGCTGTCCACACAAACGGACAAAATCGTTATTGTGGCGCTGCTATCACCCAAAGCATTCGGCCTGTACTCTGTCGTCTACGCCTTGTCTCGTGTGTTCAATGTGGTGCAAAATGCCGTCACTAACGTTACCTTTCCAAAGGTGACGGGGATGGAGCACAGCAAGATTGTCGAAACGGTAGGACGTGCTTTTCGCATCTCTATGGCTGCGATGCTAATCGTCATTGTGCCTGCTCTCTTCATTGGACGATACATGCTGGGTTTGCTGTACGGCCCCGCTTTCCTGGAAGCATCGCTAACGTTCTACCTGCTGTCACTGGAATGTATCATTGGTGGCGGCTCATGGATTCTGGCTTCGGCCTTTAACGCGCTGGGACGTCCGGGACTGGTATTGTTCCGGCAAATTGTAGCCTATGCGATCACCGTCGGTCTATTTTTTATTTGTACACCGATCTTCGGTCTGGATGGCATTGCGATTGCTTTGCTTGTAGGCGCTTGTGTACGATTGGCGTTCTCACTGTTCTCATTCCCGATGTTTTTCAATGTTCCGCTATCACGGATCATTTTTGATAAAAGTGATATTACATTTGTTATTCAGACTATACAAAAGAAGCGCAGGAAGGGAGAACTGAAAGATGCCGAATTTGCATCCCATGGCTAAACTGAAAAATAAGCTGAGCGTCATTCTCGACGTAGTCCCCCAAGGTTCGAATATCATTTATGTCGATTATCCCGTCTATAATAACGGTGGGGATGTACTCATCATGAAAGGCACCGAAGCGTTCTTCAAGGATAATGGCATCCGTGTCCGTGCCCGTTATAGCGCTATGGATATTCCCGATCGGCTTCAAATTCCGGGTGACTGGATTATCGTGTGCCACGGCGGCGGCAACTTCGGCGATCTCTATTCAAATCACCAAAATTTGCGAGAACGCATCGTTCGCGATTTCCCTAACCACCGAATTGTGATTATGCCGCAGACGATCCACTTTCAATCTGAACAGAAGGCTAATGAAGTCGCTGCCTTGTTCAATGCTCATCCGGATCTACATATGTTTGTGCGGGATACACGCTCTTATCAGTGGGCTAAGGACAAGCTGAACCAGTGCAGTATCACACTATGTCCTGATATGGCACACCAGCTCTGGCCATTGAAGCCGACTACGGAAACCGTGAAGGATGTATTGTATTTCCTGCGGACTGATATTGAAACGGTGGGTGGACAAAAGAAGTTCGATGACGAGGCAGATGCCGCTCACCGGCTGGACTGGGATACTTTGTTCACTCCGCTGGAAGTGAAGGGAATTGTCTATTTCCAGAAGTTTTATCGACTGGATAAGAAAATTGGTGGCCCGTTGCCTACGCGTACATTCTGGTACAAGTATACAGACCATCTCATGAACAAAGCGGTTACGCTGTTCAGCTCTTACCGAGAGGTTCGCACTTCACGGCTGCATGGTCACATTCTGGCCTGTCTGCTTGATATGCCGCATGTTGTCATTGACAATTCCTATGGCAAGAACTCGCAATATTATAATACCTGGACACAGCCGAATCCAAAGGCGCAGCTGTTTAGTGAAGCTCCAAGTGCGTTGGAGCAGCCATCTTAATAGTAAGAAAAGATACGTAGATTAATTTCAAAGGTATGATAACGGCAAAAAATCTCCTGACCACTTCATTGGTTAAGGGGGTTTTTCGTTTAAGGATATATAGAGCATCAGTATAATTGTTAATTAGATAAACCATTAAGGCAATGAATATTTAATGGCTTAAATACCGCTTCATTTTGACAATTCATTTCATGAATAGATATAATTTATGGGATAAAACTTGTAGGAATATTGGGAACTCCCTAACTTTTGCAGAATAACATGAAAGTATATTTATTTAAATGAATCGAGGCTGACGAATGAGTAATCAATCGATGGACATGCTTCTCACGAAGGATATCGTGCGTGAAGGGGAACCGATTTTGCGCACAAAGGTTGAGCCGGTATGCCTGCCGCTGTCTGAAGAGGACCTGCAACAGATGCAATGGATGCTGGATTATCTGAAAAATAGCCAAAATGAAGAGCTGGCCACTCGCTATGATCTACGCCCGGGTGTGGGGCTATCCGCGAATCAGGTAGGTCTGAACAAAAGAATGTGCGCTATTTATTATGAAGATGGGGACAAAACGGTAGAGTATGCATTGTTTAATCCGAAGCTGGTCAGTCACTCCACGTCCATGATTTATTTGGAACAGGGAGAGGGGTGCTTGTCTGTAGATCGGTACGTAGCCGGATATGTACCGCGTTACGAAAAAATTCGTATTAAGGCCACTTTACCAGACGGAACACAGGAGCTATTGACTTTCAAAGGTTATGCAGCGGTTGTCGTGCAGCATGAAATGGACCATTTGGACGGCATTATGTTCTATGACCGTATCAACCCGGAAGATCCGCATAAGCTGCCGCAGGGAGTGCATATCGAACCTTTTGTACGTAAATAGTTTAGGAATTGTAAAGTGTGGTGACTCTGTTCGCCACATTTTTAAATTTTGAAAAATATAGATATAGAGGTTACGAAGCATTAAACTGGATACATATAGGGCGAGATAGAGAATGTGAAAATACATAAAAATGTAAGCGCTTATCTTATGGGAGGGATGGCATGAATCGTGGAGTACGGCTTTTGATGAATAATATGCGTATGCGGAATAAGCTGCTGTTCTCCTACGTACTGATTGTCATGATCCCGGTGCTGGTGGTGGGCGGTTGCGTTACTTTTTATTTGCGAGAGCAGGCATTGAATAGTGCAATTGCCCAGACGGTAAACAATGTGGAAAAGATCAAGAGCCAGACGGCAAATTTACTGCGTGTGCCAACGGATATTTCAAATGGGCTCATGTTCGATAAAAGGCTGAGGGAGATGGCGAACCGACGATATCCGGGTATGGTAGAGCTGATGAATGCGTATCATCAATACAAGGATTTTAATGAGTATACTCAGCAATATAGAGAAGTTGCTACCATCCGGTTCTATTCGTACAATCCGACGCTTGTCAATAATCTGGAGTTTATTCCAGTGGACTCTAACATTGAGCGGCAGCCGTGGTTCCAGACGGCTTTGAAGGGGACGGCGATTAACTGGTTTTACATTCAGGATAAGGAAGATAACCCGGTTAATCGCCTGAGCCTGGTACGGCAAATTCCATTTCCCGAATACAGTACCAAGGGAGTTCTGATGATATCGCTGAGCCAGACCGAGTTGAATCATATGCTGAGCAAGGAGCCTTTTGAAACATTGATTACAGATCGTAACGGGATTGTGGTCGCAGCTACTCATCCACAGTCGGTGGGCCAAACGTTGAGCGATTTACATTTGGGCTTTGACGTCCAGCGTGCGGGTAAGGGGATATATGAAGCGAAAATCAACGGAGTGCCCTCCAACATCATCGTGGATGAGCTGCTGCCCGCCTCCAGTGTGAGCGGATTTACGATTATTTCAGTGTTTTCGACGGAGCATATTGTACAGGGAGCCAACCGAATCAGCCTGATTGGTGCTTTATGTGTTCTTGCAGTGCTGGTTATGGCACTGATTCTAATCACCATCATTTCCTGGCTGATTACCAAACGACTACAGCGGTTGAGCTATGAGCTGGGTAAGGTAGCCGCGGGCGATTTTCATGTGGTATCGAGTGTGGAGGGAAGGGACGAGATCGGGGATTTATCCCGCCGTTTCAACTATATGGTGAGTAGTATTCGCCAACTCATGGCGCAGGTCTATGAGACGAGTGAGCACAACAACAGGCTGGAATTGGCACAAAAGGATATCAAGCTAAAAATGATGGCCAGCCAAATTAATCCGCACTTTCTGTTTAATGCGTTAGAGTCCATTCGAATGAAAGCACATCTGAATGGGGAAGCGGAAATTGCAACGACGGTGCGTTTGCTTGGCAGGCTGATGCGCCGGAATCTGGAGATTGGCAGTGGTAAAACGACGGTACTACAGGAGCTGGATATGGTGCGATCCTATTTGCAAATTCAGCAGTTCAGATTTGGAAATCGTTTGATCTATGAAGTGAATTTGGAAGAAAGCGCGACGGACATGTCGATTCCTCCCTTAATCATACAACCGCTGGTGGAAAATGCAGTCATTCATGGCCTGGAAAATAAGGAAGAGCCAGTTACCGTGAAGGTAGATATTACAATAGAACAAAGAGAGTTGAAAATTAAAGTAGAAGATGACGGGATCGGCATGGAAGCTGGGCAACTGACCCGTCTGCTAGATCGGATCAGGGGGGCGGATGAGCCGGAAGGGAGCAGTATTGGCCTGCGTAATGTACATCAACGTCTGACATTGATGTACGGCGAACGTTATGGACTGCATATTGAAAGCGCATTACAAGTAGGAACAACCGTATACTTTTCCATACCAAGGGAGGAAGAGTCAAATGTATAAAGCAATGATTGTAGATGATGAGCCTGCGATTCGTGAAGGATTGTCCTCTATTATTGACTGGGGGAATTGTGGCTTCCGTATTGTCGATACGGCAGGGAACGGACGCGAGGCTCTGGATAAGTTCGGAGAGCATCGGCCGGAGTTGGTCATTGTAGATATTCGTATGCCCGGGATGAGTGGACTGGAGGTCATACGAAGCATACGTGAAAAGAACGGAGAGCCGTTTCATTTTCTCATATTAAGCGGATATGCAGACTTTGATTATGCACGGCAAGCCTTGGGCTTCGGGGTAGATGGCTATCTACTGAAGCCAGTTGATGAGGAAGAAATGACGACAGAGTTGAAACGGGTATGGCAAAACATTGAGGACGAGAAAGAAGACGGCAAATGGGGAAGTACGCCTTCCCATGAGCGTAATTGGATCGAAGCATTATTGTTTCCGGTTCATCGAGAGCATGCTCGTAAGGCCGTAGAAGGCAGCGATTCTCTGCACAAAGCATCCGAGCAAGCTGAACATCAAAGCGGTAACGGAAAACATGGACAACAGCCCGCGTTACCAGCCTTGGACTGGAGTAGCTATCAGGTTATTCTGCTGGATTTACGTATTCCTGACTGGGATCGACAAGCTCGGCAGTCGGCAGCAAAGCAGCGGCTAACGGAATTGTGCCATGAGCAGGGCAGAGGTATCATGTTTGAGGCTGGAATATATATGGGTCTTTTGCTTCCCGCCACGTTAAAAACGGAGAAAGATGCTGTTCAATTACTGGCTGCTTGGCGACAGGAGCTAAAGCCGTGGGCAACGGAAATTTATGTGGCTGCCGGTGATCCTGTATCCATTCTTAACGACATTCCCAGATCTTTTGAGCAGGCACTACGATTGTTAGAACGTACGTTTTTGTTCCGGGCAGAAAGAGTCATGCTTTCCGGAGACCTATACGAATTGGAGATAGTTGAGACTGAAATGAGTGGAGCGTCTGATCGTGCTACAAATGATCCCCTACGTTATGCAGAAAAGCTGTACTATGCGCTAGATATGGCTAATAGTGAAGCTGCAACCCGTGTCATTAAGGAAATGGAAGACCAATTTCCACGGATTTATCGCACAGAATCTGCAATCAAGGCAGCGTTCGCCCAAACATTCACACTGGCGTTGAACAAGTATGCAGCCGGACAGGATCACAGCAGAACCGTGCTGGAGGAGCACTCCAGTTTTATAACCGATGTATATGCTTATTCCACATTGGGCGAGCTGGTAGATCACTCGTTGGAGCATGTGTTGCAATGGATTGGCCAGACTGAATCTGGTGGCAAGGGCATCATCATGAAACAAATGATTGACTTTATACATAGTCATTATGATGAAAATTTGCGACTGGAGTTACTGGCAGATATGTTTAATTACAATAGTGGCTATTTGGGCAAACTGTTCAAAAGTCATACTGGCGAGGCCTTTAATGCCTACCTGGATAAGGTGAGGATTGAGCGAGCAAGGGAATTGCTTGCACAAGGAATTAAGGTACACCAGGTGGCGGAACGCGTGGGATATGCGAATGCAGATTATTTTCATAGTAAATTTAAAAAGTATGCTGGAATGTCACCTTCCTCCTACCGTAATCGGGTTCAAAAGAATGGAGGAACAGATGGTTGTTGATAGATTCCTAGATTTAACGCTATGAAGTCTCTCTTGCAGATGTCGGAGGTATAACCTTCGAACGAAGAGAGGCTCTTTTTTTATGGTGAAAAAATGGATAGATCAATCGAAAATGTCACATTTATTATGTAGTTTAGGGCGTTTTCATCAAATCGCCACCATTATGACACAGCTTTGACACGATGTTCACATTTTCGATTCTATTTCATTTAAATTTATTCTATATAATGGGGATAAATCTGAAGCCGGATCATGACAACCATGGTGAAGGTATGGAGTGAGTCATTTTCTAAAAAGTGACCGCTGCATATGTAAGAATGTGAATACTATCACAAATGGAGAAGACTTCAGATTATAAATACTATAAATCATTGTTAAGAGAAGTGCAGGGGGGAGCAACATCATGGACGTATTGGATTTGGCACGGTTGCAGTTTGCAACCACAACGATTCTTCACTTTGTTTATGTGCCGATCTCTATTGGATTGTCGTTATTAGTGGCAATTATGGAGACGATGTATGTTATCAAGAAAAATGACTTGTACAAAAAAATGGCGCAATTCTGGGGAACGTTTCTGCTGATTAACTTTGCACTGGGCGTCGTCACCGGGATTTTGCAAGAATTCCAGTTCGGGATGAACTGGTCGGACTTTTCCCGTTTTGTCGGTGATGTATTCGGTACGCCGCTGGCGATTGAAGCATTGCTTGCATTTTTCCTGGAATCGACGTTTATCGGATTATGGGTATTCGGTTGGGAAAGATTGTCCAAAACGGTCCATTTAATCTGTATGTGGTTGGTATCTATCGGTACGATGTTATCGGCATTGTGGATTCTAGCTGCTAATTCATTCATGCAGCGTCCCGTAGGATATGAGATTCAAAATGGACGTGCAGAAATGAAAGATTTTGCCGCTCTGCTAACGAACGAACAACTGCTATGGGAATTTCCGCATACGCTGTTTGCTGCTTTTGCGACAGGAGCATTTCTGATCGCGGGTATCAGTGCATGGAAGCTGATGCAAAAAAAGAATATGGACTTTTTTAAACCTTCTTTCAAATTGAGCATTATTGTTGCCTTAATCAGCGCCATAGCTATTCCTTTGTTTGGTCATGGTCAGGCTCAATATTTAGTGAAAACACAACCGATGAAGATGGCTGCCAGTGAGGGCTTATGGGAGAACAGCGGTGACCCCGCTCCTTGGACAGTTATCGCATGGATTGATCCTGGAAAAAAGGAAAATACCTTTGAGATTAAAGTTCCTTTTGCTTTGAGTTTTCTATCCTATAGTAAATTTACCGGCTCTGTGCCTGGTATGAATGAGCTTCAGGCAGAATATGAGAAAACCTATGGTCCGGGAGATTATATCCCGCCAGTAAGAACCACGTTCTGGAGCTTCCGCATTATGATTGCGGCGGGATGTGGCATGATTGCACTCGCTTTATACGGAGCTTACCTGACGTTCCGTAAAAAGTTGGAAGGTTCACATCGCTGGTTCTTCCGTCTTATGATATGGGGGATATCCCTTCCATTCATTGGGAATACTTCAGGTTGGATCATGACTGAAATAGGTCGCCAACCGTGGACTGTATTTGGTCTGCTTCAAACGAAAGATTCTGTTTCGCCTACTGTTGTGGCTGGAGAAGTGTTGTTCTCGTTCATCTCATTTACCACATTGTATTTAATTTTAACAGGTGTGCTGGCGTTTTTGTTTTACCGTACGGCTCGCAAAGGTCCAGATATTGAGCCGTATCAACAAACGGTAATTCATGATCCTTTTGCTCAAGGGGGTGACACCATTGTCGCTAAATGATTTATGGTTCCTATTGATTGCTGTGCTGTTTACTGGCTTCTTTTTTCTGGAAGGCTTTGATTTTGGCGTAGGAATGGCCACAGGATTGGTGCCGCGTAATGACCAACAAAAACGTTTGATGATCAATACGATTGGTCCATTCTGGGATGCCAACGAAGTGTGGCTGATTACAGCAGCAGGTGCGATGTTTGCCGCTTTCCCACATTTTTATGCAACCATGTTCAGCGGATATTATCTGGTATTTGTCTTTATTTTGCTAGGTTTGATCTTGCGTGGAGTTTCTTTTGAGTTCCGCGGCAAGGCTGAAGGGAAATGGTGGACAGGTACGTGGGATGCCTGCATTCTGATTGGCAGCTTTCTACCGCCGATGCTGTTCGGTATGGCTTTTGCGGCTTTGGTGAAAGGTGTACCTATTCAGCAAAACATGGATTTGAAAGCTGGATTTTCCGATGTATTCAATGGATACACCGTATGGATTGGACTGACAGTGGTCGGAATGTGTCTAATGCACGGACTGACGTTTATTTCCCTGCGGACGATTGGAGAAGTACGGGATCGCGCGCGTGTGATCGCGTCCAAGTTTCTTCCGGTATTGGGCATTTTACTCGCGGGCATGGTGGTATGGACTTATTTTGCAACGGATTTATTCGCACGTCGCGGTCCCTTTATGTATGCTGCGGTTGCGGTGGGAATTGTCGCCTATGTGCTGACAGGGTACTTCCTGAAGCAGCGCCGTGAAGGATGGGCCTTCGGGATGACAGGTGCAGTGATTTTACTGACCTTCGTATCGTTATTCGTCGGTTTGTTCCCAAGATTTATGGTGAGCTCGATTAACAGTGCTTTTGATTTAACGATTTATAATGCAAGCTCCAGTCATTACACACTGAAAGCCATGACGATTGTTGCAGCAACGCTTTTACCCTTTGTGTTGGCTTATCAGGCATGGAGCTATTTTGTTTTCCATAAGCGTCTCAGTGAGAAGGATCATTTGGAATACTAATGGATAAGGCATGGTTTGAATTAAAGGGCATTCGGCCAGTGATGCTGCTACTGGCTGCCCTTTCCCTGCTCCAGGGGGCCGCAGTGATTGCACAAGCAGTCTTCTTGGCAAAGGCTATTACGATTTTATTTGATAAAAATCCGCTGGTGATGGCTTGGCCGTCGCTGGCGTTGTTTTTCGCAGCTTTTGCAACGAGGCATACGGCGATCTGGCTGCAACGCCGGACAGCAGGCCGTTTTGCTGAAGCTTCAGGCGCTTCCTTACGGGAGCGTCTGCTTGCACGTTTGTTCGAACGGGGGCCGGGGTTTGCAGCGCAGGAAGGTAGCGGCAAATTGGTGACGCTAGCGCTGGACGGCATGGATCGTTTTCGCACGTATTTGGAACTGTCCATTCCTCGTATGATTGACATGATGGCTGTAACTATACTTGTGCTTGTGTATGTTTTCACATTGGATGTCATTTCAGGTGTGATTTTGACGACTACGATGCCGATCCTGGTAGGCTTTTTTATTTTGCTCGGCTTGGCGGCGCGGAAGCAGGCAGACAAGCAGTGGCGTTCCTATCGTCTGTTATCTCACCATTTCACGGATTCGCTGCGTGGACTTCAGACACTAAGGTTTTTGGGTCGTAGCCAAGAGCATGGGGAAACGGTTGGGAAGGTCAGCGACCAATACCGCACGACAACGATGCGCACGCTGCGGGTAGCGTTTCTTTCCTCATTTGCCCTTGATTTTTTTAGTATGCTATCGGTCGCTTTTGTCGCGGTAGGCTTGGGGTTGCGCCTGATTAGTGGCTCGGTGGGTTTGGAGGCAGCGCTGGCGGTGCTTATTTTGGCGCCAGAATATTTTATGCCTATACGCCAGTTGGGATCAGACTATCATGCTTCACTGGATGGTAAGGAGGCTTGGGGAGCAATACGCTCCATTCTCAGTACAGAAGATGATGCGACCAAGCCGGATAAACAGGCAGCTAACGATAAAGGATTGGACATCACGGGACAGGACATTCTTGAGCTGTCTGATGTGTGCCTCCTTAATGAAGACGGTTCGGCTCGGCTTGAACATGTGTCTGCACATGTTGAACCGCACATGAACATGATCGGCATCGTTGGAGCTAGCGGTGCAGGTAAAACGACGCTGCTTAGTCTGCTTGGCGGCTTTGCTGATCCGACTTCAGGCGAGCTACTCCTGAATGGATGCGGATTGGCTGGGGAAGCCAAAACTGAATGGCAACGGCATATTGCCTATATTCCACAGCATCCTTACCTGTTTAGCTCTTCTTTGGCAGATAATATCCGCTTTTATGAACCTGAGGCATCCAACCAGCAGGTAGAGTGGGCGATTGACGCGGTTGGACTGCGTGAACTGGTAGACGGTCTTCCGGGTGGAATGAATGAGCCCATTGGTGAAGCGGGTAGGACACTGAGCGGAGGGCAGGCGCAGCGGATTGCATTGGCACGGGCATTGCTCAGTAACCGTCCGGTCATTTTATTGGATGAGCCTACGGCGCATCTGGATATTGAGACAGAGTGGGAGCTAAAACAGACGATTTTATCGGTTTTGAAACACAAAAGAGTGTTTCTTGCCACCCACCGGCTACATTGGATGCCAGATATGGACTGTGTCTGGATGATGAATCAAGGTCGTCTGGAAGAAGTAGGTTCCCATCAACAATTGATTGCCCGTAAGGGGGCATATTACCGATTGCTGACGGGGATGTCGGAAGGAGGGAACGGACGATATGAGAGTAACGGACAATAGCAGACAAGGCTGGTTTGTGACGTATCTGAGACAATATTTTTGGGCTTTTCTGGTAGCTGCTCTTTTGGGTGCATTGGCCATTGGATGTGCGGGCGCGTTGCTCTTTACGTCCGGTCATCTGATTACCCGTTCGGCCTTAAAACCGGAAAATATATTAATGGTGTATGTTCCAATTGTGCTTGTGCGAACATTTGGCTTTAGTAAAGCGGTTATTCAGTACCTGGAGCGCTTGGTAGGACATGATGCCGCACTGCGCCTTGTGTCCCGTATGCGGGTACGCTTATATCGGGCAGTGGAACCGCAGGCGCTGATGATTCGCAGCAAATTCCGTACAGGGGACCTCTTGGGACTGCTGGCAGAGGATATTGAGCAGCTTCAAAACATCTATTTGAAGCTAGTTTTGCCTGCGCTATCGGCTTTGCTGATTTATGCAGCAGGCATCTGGGCGCTTGGACGGATGGACGGAACCTTTGCCTTGCTCATGGCGTTATATGGCGGATTTTTGCTTTTTATTGCCCCGGCTATCTCACTATGGACCTCACTCGCCAAACGGCGAGTGTTCAAGCAGGAACGGAGTAAAGCCTATCAGGAGCTAACGGATGCTCTGTTTGGCATGAGTGATCTGGTGCTGAGCGGACGGACTGGGCATTTCCTGAGCACCTTTACACAACGACACAATAGGGCTGCCGTAATGGAAAATTCACTTCGCCGGAGCGAGTGGCGTTCTCATTGGATCGCACAATGCGTTGTAGGTGGCGGGGTTGTGATTATGACTGTGTGGGCTGGAGGACTGGTAGCACAGAATCGTATAGAAGCCACATGGCTGGCATCCTTTGCCCTTGTGGCTTTTCCATTGCTGGATGCCTTCGTTCGCGCTGGAGAAGCGGTGGTTCATGCGCCGGAGTATCAGGATTCACTTCGACGGTTAAAGGATTCGGAGAAAGACACACCTACACCTGGAGCAGGCGGAACAGCAGATATTCTAGAGGAACAGGCTACCGCTATGCGATTGGGCCACGGAGGAGACCTGCTGCTGAACAACGTAAGCTACCGCTATGCGACAACGCAGGAATGGAGCGTTCGTGATATCTCTTTGCACGTACCACAGGGGGGGAAGGTTGCATTGCTTGGTCGCAGTGGTGCGGGCAAGTCCACGCTACTGAACCTGATTCAGGGAGCATTGCAGCCTGATGAAGGTAGCGTCACTGTCGCAGGGATTCCCGTATATACAGGTGGAGCATACTCCAGTCTATTTGCAGTGCTAAACCAACAGCCGTATTTATTCGATACAACGGTAGCGAACAATATTCGGCTGGGACGACCCGATGCTACGCTGGATGAGGTTCGTGCAGTAACAGAGCAGGTAGGGCTTGGAGCCCTAATTGATTCTTTGCCGGAGGGCTACGATACCCGAATGCAGGAGACAGGTCTTCGTTTTTCCGGTGGAGAAAAACAGCGAATTGCACTGGCGCGGATTTTGCTGCAAAATCACCCGATTGTTTTACTGGATGAGCCGACAGTGGGGCTTGACCCGCTGACAGAGCATGAGCTCATGCAGACGATGTTTCGTGTGCTGGAGGGTAAAACGCTCATCTGGATCACGCATCATCTCACAGGAATGGAGCATATGGACGAGGTGATCTTTATGGAAAAAGGGGTCATTTCCATGCGAGGAAGCCATGAACAGCTGTGGCAGGAGCAGTCCCGATACCGCAGCCTGTATGAGCTGGATCATCCGAGCCTGTGAAATGAGGTATTTAAAATTTTGATTAACTTTTATATACTGGTTAGAGTTGATGCGTCACATGTAGACACTCAACTGTAGACACTCAACTGGAGGGGCTGATATGAATGAAAGCACTTATCTCTAAGCATTGGCATTTGATGCTGATTGGTTTTGTAGCCCTGAGTATGGGCGGGTTTGTCTTGTTTTATTTTCAGGGGAGCGTGTCGTCGTTTCCGGCCAGTCAACCTAAACAAGCTCAGGAAGAGCCAGACAAGACCAAATATGAGATTGTTACAGTGGGTGTAAAAGGGGACGGTTTCTATCCTAAAAATATTGAAGTGAAAGCTGGCGTTCCAACCAAAATCAATTTCAAGAAAATGACATCCTTTACTTGCATTGATGAAGTGCAGTCGTTGAAGATCGGAATGGACGTTTACCTGGATCACGAAAATAATTATTTTACCGTCAAGGACTTGAAGCCGGGGGTATATGAGTATAATTGTGGCATGTACATGTACTTTGGGACGATCACAGTAAAATAAATCAAAATAGCTTTCTAGCACATTGATGCTAGAAAGCTATTTTTTTCCTTTAATCAATTAGGCTAATTGCGACAGTCTGTATATACCATCATCCACCTGTGGTGCAATATGCATTATCCTTTACCTCTGATCAGCTTACATTGCTGATCTTTTGTTTTTTACAAGACTTCTCTCAGAAAATTTACATGAGAACGGAGCAGGCGGAATGGTGCTGGACAAGCGAAGCGGTCGCCTTTGTCCCCGGATTTCTACCTTTGGTTGCTTATTCAAGAAATCCGGGGACAACAGCGAGGGAAGCACCATCCGCATGCGTAGTGGTACGAATGTAATTTTTTTCATCCCATATATCTAATTTTGAACTGATTTTTCTCCTAATTCGTCGGGTACCCGCTTTCAAGCCAGCAAAGTATGATAATAGTATCTAGAGATGAGGAGGAGCTTGTTATGGGATCTTCAACTGAAACCGCTTCCAGTAATGGAGCTGTGATTCCTGAATCCAACCGGGGAAGACCGCGCAAGGCTCGCGGCCCGAAGCCTGAACGTGGTAGAAAAGGCTTGTGGGACAGTGTAAAGCAGCAAAAGTATCTTTATTTTATGTCTATTCCTTTCGTCATATGGGTGTTTGTTTTCAGCTATCTTCCGCTCTGGGGCTGGACGATGGCGTTTCAAAATTATAAGCCAGCCAAATCTTTTTCGGACCAGAAATGGGTAGGGCTGAATAACTTTATTGAGCTATTTCAGGATGAACGATTTTATCTGGTATTACGCAATACGCTAGCGATGAGCCTGATGGGGATTATATTTGGTTTTGTCGTACCGATCTTCTTTGCAATTCTGTTAAATGAGCTGCGTGGTATGCTGTTCAAACGGTTTGTGCAGACAATATCCTACCTTCCGCATTTTGTATCCTGGGTAGTTGTAGCCGGTTTGGTCACCAAGATGCTGTCCATTGACGGAGGCATTGTCAACGATATATTGGTAGCGCTTCATATTGTGGATGAACCGATTCAGTTCATGGCAAAGGGGAGCTGGTTCTGGTACATTGTAACCGCTTCCGACATCTGGAAAGAGACGGGCTGGAATACGATTATTTATTTAGCTGCAATCACCGGAATTGATCAGGAACAGTATGAAGCATCACGCGTGGATGGAGCGGGCCGCTGGAGACAGATGTGGCATATAACACTGCCGGGTATCCGCTCGACGATTGCCGTTCTGTTCATTATGGCGATTGGACATCTGGTGAGCAACGGTTTTGAAAAGCAATTCTTGCTTGGCAATAGTCTCGTGACGGATTATTCCGAGGTGCTGGATCTGTACGCGCTCAATTATGGGATTAATTTGGGTCGCTTCTCTTATGGGACGGCAATTGGTATTTTCAACTCGCTGGTTAGCATTCTGCTGTTGTTTACGGCGAACGGTATATTCAAAAAACTAACTAAAGAAAGCATTATGTAGGGAGGGAGAGGCGAAATGACGAATAAGGCATTTAATGCTACCCGATCTGAGAAGCTGTTTGATCTGTTCAACTATATCCTCATGGCTCTGATCGTGGTGTTGACGCTGTACCCGTTTCTGAACGTACTTGCGATTTCCCTGAACAATTCAACGGACACGGTTCGCGGCGGTATTTATATATGGCCCCGCCAATTTACGCTCGAAAATTACAAAACGATTTTCCAGTACGATGGCCTTCTTCAGGGACTGCAAATATCTATTCTTCGTACTTTGGTTGGGACGGTACTCGGATTGATCTGCGCGTCTATGCTTGCTTTTACATTGAGTCGGGTCGAGTTTCGCGCTCGTAAGTTTATTTCTACGTTTTTGGCGTTGACGATGTATTTTTCCGGCGGGATGGTGCCCGTGTTTATTTTGATGCGTGATCTGCATCTGCTGGGTTCGTTTTGGGTGTACATTTTTCCAGGCTTAATTAGCGCATTTAACGTGTTTGTTATTCGTTCCTTTATGGACGGTTTGCCGTATGCGCTGCAGGAGTCTGCCAAACTCGATGGGGCGAATGATTTTACGATTTACTGGAAGATTATTTTGCCGCTGTGCAAACCAGTATTGGCAACGATTGCTCTTTTTCTGGCAGTAGGTCAGTGGAATGCTTGGTTTGATACGTATTTGTATAATGGTGGGGCGCCGCAATGGACGACGCTACAGTATGAGCTGATGAAGATACTGCAAAGTACGCAGCAAGGCGGCTCCAGTATGACGAATAGTAACGATATGGCTAAGCAAATGGCTCAAATTTCACCAGAGTCGATTAAAATGGCAATCACGATTATGGTTACGCTCCCCATCCTGATGGTGTATCCGTTCTTGCAAAAATATTTTGTAGGCGGTATGACGCTGGGGGCAGTGAAATCATAAAAATCGGGATACCGGTAGTGAAATAGAAGTTATTTGCAGGAGAATTCATCATAGGAATATAGGAGGATTTATACATGAACAAACACTGGTCCAGATTTGCACTGATTCCCTTGCTCGCGGTGTCTCTTACCGCACTCGCAGGTTGTGGAGGAAGCGATAAAGCAGCGAAGGAAGGCACGTCCAGCGGCACAGACCCGATTACGTTTAGCTTCTTCGGAGCAGATACAAGCCCGCAATGGAATGGAATGAAGGATGAAATAGGCAAGGAAATCACCAAGAAAACAGGTGTAACCTTGAATGCGGAATTTGATGTCAGCGGTGGAGGTGGAGATGACCGAATTGCTTTGATGGCAGCAAGTGGAGAATACCCGGACTTGGTTTCTCCTAAAGCGAATATTAACAAGCTTGTGGATGCGGGGGCCATGATTGATCTGACAGATCTGATCAACGATCACGCACCCAATCTCAAAAAGCTATATGGACCCTATATGGATCGTTTGAAATACAGTAATAAAGATCAATCCATCTATGTCCTTCCTACGTATGCAGGTGTGGGACAGGAGAGTTTTGACGCGACAGGCGGATTTGAAATTCAGCATAAGGTGCTCAAGGAGTTAGGATATCCAAAGGTAAGAACGCTACAGGATTATGAAAACGTACTCAAAACCTATACAGCCAAGCACCCAACGATCAATGGCAAAAAAACGATCCCACTCACGCTGGATGCAGACGACTGGAGAATTATGATTACCGTAACGAATCCTGCCTTCCAGACGACTGGAGCGCCAGATGATGGTGAATATTTTATTGATCCCAAAACATTTGAAGCGAAGCTTCATTACAAACGTCCTGAAGAAAAGGAATATTTCCGTTGGTTGAACCACATGTACAATGAAGGGCTGCTCGATAAAGATTCGTTTGTGCAAAAAAGTGATCAATACAAATCCAAAATTGCCAGCGGCCGTGTCCTCGGTCTGATTGATCAGGAGTGGGGGTATCAGGATGCCGAAAATGCGTTAAAAGCTTCAGGCAAAGCCGATTCCAGCTACGCGCATTTTCCAGTTACACTTTCGGAGAAATACAAGGATAGCTCCTTTCAGGATACGGGCTTCGCGTCCGGTTATGGTGTAGGGATTACGGAAAATTGCAAGGACCCGGTGCGGGCTATTAAATTCCTTGATTATTTAGCTTCCGATGAAGGACAGGTGCTAGTGAACTGGGGGATCGAGGGCAAGCATTATGAGATCAAAGACGGCAAACGCGTCATTCCGGCTGATGTACTGGAGCAAAAAACGAACAATACAACCAACTTCAACAAAACCACGGGTATAGATTTGTACACGCTTATGAGCGGACACTATGGTGACGGCGTGAAGGACCCTACAGGCAACTACTATACTGCCAAATTCCCGGAGCAAATTATCGCGGCTTATTCGAAGCCAGAGAAAGAATCGCTTAAAGCGTATGGCGTAAAAACGTGGAAAGATTTGTTCCCGGACAAGAAAGAATTTGATGTAAAGCCTTGGGGCGCAGCCTATAACCTGACAACAGACAATGAATCCAACTATAACGTTACATTTAAAAAAACAACAGACATTATCCGCAAACGTATACCTGAAGCTATTTTAGCACCAGCTTCCAATTTTGATACGGTATACGACAACATGATTAAAGAACTGGATGCCGCCGGAGCTGTCCAAATGGAACAGCAATACACGCAACTGGTAAAGGACAGAGTGGAGTTATGGAGCGGTAAGGCTTCTAAATAGCTGACTGCTTTTAACGAAATTTTGAATGCCGGAATGACAGAGCGCTTGTCCTTATGGTCCATACGGGATTAGCGCTTTGTTTCATCTTGATGAGGGAGGGTTTGATGTGACGAAAGGCAAAAGACCACAGTCCCTGCGTTTATGGTATCGCCAGCCTGCTGAGGTATGGGAGGAAGCATTGCCAGTCGGCAATGGAAGACTGGGAGCTATGGTATTTGGCGGAATCAGAGAGGAGCATTTGCAATTAAACGAGGATACGCTCTGGTCCGGGTTTCCCAGAGACGGCGTTCAGTATGATGCTTTGCGATATTTGCAGCCTGTCAGAAAACTGATTGCAGATGGAAAATACAAGGAAGCGGAACAACTGATTAATGCGAATATGCTAGGTCGCGATACGGAAGCCTATCAGCCTTTGGGAGATTTGTGGATTACGCAGGAGGGCCTAGGGGAAATTGTGCATTATGAGCGAGAACTGGATTTGCTGACCGGAACGGCAGCGGTCACTTTTCAAAGTGATGGAGTCCGCTATACCCGTGAAGTTATCGCCAGTGCGCCAGATGGAATCATGATGGTGTCACTGACTGCGAATAAACTTGGGAAGATCCATGCATCTGTGCGCATCACTTCCCCCCATCCTTGTGAAGACGAGGTTGGAGAGGATGCACATTTTGGTGATTCATCCAAATGGGATAGCGATAATGGCGATCCATCCGATGAGCCGATCAGGGACTTTATTACGTTGACTGGGCGAGCGCCCAGTCATGTGGAATCTAATTATCACGGCGATCATCCACAGGCTGTCGTTTATGAAAATGATTTGGGGATGGCTTTTGCAGTTCAGGCGAGGATTATTCCTGAGGGAGGAACCTTGACGAAGGGTGCTGATGGAGCACTGATCATCTCGGGCGCGGATAAAATCACGGTGTATTTGGCAGCAGCTACCGGATTTCAGGGATTTCACGCTATGCCGAATAGTGATGCAACGGAATCAGTAGAAGCATGTCAAGTCATTTTAGACGGAGCAATTTCGCTGGGAAGTGAGCAGGTACGGCAACGCCATGAACAGGATCATCGAAAGTTGTTTGACCGCGTTGCATTAGAACTGGGAGGTGATACTCTAACCGACGACTCCGTTCTACCGACAGATCTGCGATTGGAACGTTATCAGAAAGGTCAGGCCGACCTGGGGCTGGAGGTGCTGTTATTTCAGTATGGCCGCTATTTGCTCATGGGCAGCTCGCGTCCGGGGAGTCAGCCCGCCAATCTTCAGGGCATCTGGAATGACCGGGTGCATCCGCCGTGGAACAGTAATTATACAACCAATATCAATACGCAGATGAACTATTGGCCCGCAGAGGTATGCAATCTTGCCGAGTGCCATGAACCATTGCTGCACATGATTGGAGAAGTGGCTCGTACGGGACGGAGGGTAGCCTCCATCCATTATGGTGCTCAAGGGTGGGCAGCTCATCACAATGTAGATGTGTGGAGATACGCCGGACCTTCAGGAGGCCATGCCAGTTGGGCGTTTTGGCCGCTTGGGGGTGTATGGCTCACTGCTCACCTATGGGAGCGCTATCTGTTTACCCTGGATACAGCCTATCTGGCAGAACAAGCTTATCCACTCATGAAGGGGGCGGCAGCCTTTTGCATGGACTGGCTCGTGGAAGGCCCGGAGGGTCGGCTTGTGACATGTCCATCTACATCACCTGAAAATAAATTCAAAACGCTGGACGGCGAGGATTGCAGTATCTCTATGGGCTCCACCATGGATATGACGCTGATTCGGGAGCTGTTGGATAACTGCATTCAAGCTGCGGACCTGCTGGAATTAGACGATGAGTTCCGCACCCGCTGCGAGGAGACACGGGACAGGTTGATGCCCTATCAAATTGGCCGTCACGGTCAGTTACAGGAATGGTTTGTCGATTTTGAGGAAGCGGAGCCTGGGCATCGACATGTTTCGCATCTATATGGGTTATATCCCGGTCGACAAATTCACATCCGTGATACCCCGGAGCTGGCTGAGGCAGCCCGCATATCGCTGCGTCGACGGCTTGATCACGGTGGTGGGCATACCGGATGGAGCTGTGCCTGGTTGATTAACCTGTACGCTCGGCTGGAAGATGGCGACGCCGCACATCGGTATGTTAGCACGTTGCTGTCGCGATCGACCTATCCTAATTTATTCGACGCTCACCCGCCTTTTCAGATCGACGGTAATTTTGGTGCGACGGCGGGGATTGCAGAAATGCTGTTACAAAGCCGTCCGGGAGAGCTGACGTTACTGCCTGCCTTGCCAACGGCATGGTCGGAGGGAAGGGTCAGTGGATTGAAGGGACATGGCGGGATGACGGTCGGCATGGAATGGTCTGGTTCCAGGCTCGTCCGTGCTGAATTGACCGCGTCTGTCCAGATGGGAAGCTGCACGATTCGCTATTCACATCCGTTTAGCGCAGATGCTCGTCAGGCTCTGCCTGATCCTGAGCATGGAGGATTTATTTTGTCATGGATTTTTACCAAAGAGCAGGAAATAACGAACCAACATACGATTATAATTGAAGGAGAGGAAGAGACAATATGACCATTTTTCAATTTCCGCAGGACTTTATGTGGGGGACCGCGACGGCAGCCTATCAAATCGAGGGAGCTTATGAGGAGGATGGGAGAGGTTTGTCGATCTGGGATACCTTTGCCCATACACCTGGCAAAATATTCAACGGTGATAACGGCAATGTAGCTTGTGACAGCTATCATCGCTACGAGGAAGATATCCGCCTAATGAAGGAACTGGGCATTCGTACATACCGTTTTTCAGTGTCCTGGCCGCGTATATTTCCCAATGGTGACGGTGAAGTCAATCAAGAAGGATTGGACTATTATCATCGCGTAGTCGATTTGTTGAACGAAAATGGGATTGAACCGTTTTGTACACTGTACCATTGGGATCTGCCTCAAGCGCTTCAGGATGCTGGAGGATGGGAGAATCGTCGCACGATTCAAGCGTTTGTCCAGTTTGCAGAAACGATGTTCCGCGAGTTTCACGGTAAAATACACCATTGGCTAACATTCAATGAACCATGGTGCATCGCCTTTTTATCTAATATGCTGGGTGTTCATGCCCCGGGTCTGACAAATCTTCAGACAGCCATTGATGTAGGACATCATTTGCTAGTTGCGCATGGTCTTTCTGTGCGCCGTTTCCGCGAGCTGGGCACCAGTGGCCAGATCGGTATCGCTCCCAATGTCTCCTGGGCTGTTCCTTACAGCACATCTGAGGAAGATAAAGCCGCTTGTGCGCGCACTATTTCCCTGCATAGTGACTGGTTTCTTCAACCTATTTATCAAGGCTCGTATCCTCAGTTTTTGGTAGACTGGTTTGCGGAGCAGGGAGCCACCGTGCCTATTCAGGATGGGGATATGGATATTATCGGCGAGCCTATTGATATGATCGGTATCAATTACTATGCTATGTCAGTTAATCGTTTTAATCCTGAAGCCGGGTTTCTTCAATCTGAAGAAATCAATATGGGGCTACCTGTAACGGATATCGGTTGGCCAGTGGAGTCGCGTGGGCTGTACGAGGTACTGCATTATTTGCAAAAATACGGTAACCTCGATATTTATATCACAGAGAATGGGGCTTGTATCAACGATGATGTCGTGAATGGCAAGGTTCAGGATGAGCGTCGCATTTCGTATATGCAGCAGCATTTGGTGCAGGTACACCGGGCTATTCATGACGGTCTTCATGTCAAAGGATATATGGCATGGTCACTTATGGACAATTTTGAGTGGGCAGAGGGATATAATATGAGATTTGGCATGATTCATGTTGATTTCCGCACACAGGTCCGCACCCCGAAGGAAAGTTACTATTGGTATCGAAATGTAGTAAGTAATAACTGGTTGGAGACCAGACGTTAAACGATAAACGAAAAGATGTTTTCAAAATAAGGCAGATTTAGGCCTGTCTCTGCTCCCTTTTGTTTGAACACTGGGTCTTCCGGGGTAATAATAGTCAAGATATGCAGAGGGTTGTTTCAGGTATGTAGAGACCAAGGGAATAAAGAAGCAAGATATGTGCATACTGACAAAAATACCAGACGAGGGCGTTAAAAATTATTTTAGACCGAAGGGAGTGGAGGGTATGGCTGCAAATTTTAGGAAATCAGGATCAACTGACGGGCAAATGAGCCGGACGGTATCTGTTATCGCTTGGATCGCCTGTATTGCAGGTATTATCCTTATTTTGCTTGATATAGGTAATTTAACTGATCGGAATATATATTTAATGACAGGCATTGGCTGCGTTGTTGCCGGGATTTTTATTTTTCTAGTTGGGAAATCATTTGTCATTGCACGCAAGAAGGAAGACCAGGAAAACGGCCGCAGTTAATACAATTTAAAAATGATTTAAAGCAAATATATGCCGAAAACAACAATGTGGGGCTTCGAGCAGTGTAGGATGATAACTGTAAGGAGTCCCGCTTTTTTCTTTAATATAACTTCTTTAAGATACACAAATAACGTTTTTATTATGTCATCTTTGTATTAATAAGAAATTTTGAATTTGCAAGAGAAATTTTATTTTTAGAGATGTTTTTCACAAAAAACGGACAAATAATCGACAATTCTGTTAACAATAAAAAAAGTGGCCACTTTTCTGCTATCTTATATAGGGGCAACATTACAGGAGTTCGTAAAGTTTTGAGTAATTTATTATTTAAGGAGAGGGGAACAACATGAACAAAAAACCAAAAGCGATTATTGCGTTGGTTTTGACCGTGCTCACGGTAGCATTGCTCATTTGGACGTGTTTTTATGCTGGCGGAAAATACGTTGTTTTCGATCCGAAAGGACCCGTTGGGCAAGCACAAAAAGAGCTGATCATTCTTACAACGGCATTGTCTGCGCTAATAATTGTACCGGTCATGATTTTGACTTTCTTCATCATTTGGCGGTATCGTGATACACCGACAAACAAGGTGAAGTATCAACCCCACTGGGATGACAGCAAAAAGCTGGAGACCACATGGTGGGCTATTCCAATTATCGTTATCTGTATTATTGCTGTCATTACTGCAAGATATACCTACTTGCTGGAGCCTTCCAAGCCGTTGGCAAGTACGCAAAAGCCAGTAACCATTCAAGTGACTTCACTGGACTGGAAATGGCTCTTTATGTACCCAGAGGAAGGTATAGCTACAGTTAACCAAGTTCACATTCCTAAAGGTGTTCCAGTCCGTTTTGAACTGACTGCTGACGCCCCGATGAACTCATTCTGGATTCCGCAATTGGGCGGACAAATCTACACCATGTCAGGCATGGCTATGAAACTGCATTTGCAGGCCGATCACGAAGGAACTTACTTTGGTTCGGGTGCAAACTTTAGCGGTGAGCATTTTGGACAAATGCGTTTTGATGTAGAAGTCCAGTCGGATGAAGAGTATAAAAACTGGGTCGCTGACATCAAAAAGCAGTCTAAGCCGCTGACGAAAGACGGCTATTTGGCGCTTGCAAAACCAGGTTTGTCCCAGCCTGATGAGTATTCTTCGATTCCAGATGGCTTGTTCAAAGACATTGTTAACAAGTATGTAGTGGAGGGTGCTTCTAACCCACATGCTGGACATGGTGAAGCTACATCCCCAGAAGGTTCTTCTCAGTCCGGCACAGAAGATCATGCGGCAATGGATATGAGTCATATGAATATGAGCGGACACAATTAAATGATTATAGGGAAGGAGGCCCCCAATGCTTGACAAAATAAAAGAGTTTGCATCCACTTTCTTCGTTACTGGAGACCCAATGATCTATGGAGCGGACGTCTCCATCGCATTAGCGACGATCGGGATCGTGTTTGTGCTCACTTATTTCAAAAAATGGGGCTGGCTTTGGAAAAACTGGTTGACTACTGTTGACCATAAAAAAGTCGGTATTATGTATATTCTTGCGGCCATCTTGATGTTATTCCGCGGAGGCGTGGATGCATTATTGATGCGTGTTCAACTGGCTACACCGGATGTTACACTACTGCATCCTGAGCATTACAACCAGATTTTCACAACACATGGCACGATCATGATCCTGTTTATGGCGATGCCGTTGATGTTTGGTTTGTTTAATATCGCCGTACCCCTTCAAATTGGTGCGCGTGACGTTGCGTTTCCTTTCCTGAACGCATTGAGCTTCTGGCTTTTCTTTATGGGAGCGATGTTGTTCAACCTGTCCTTCGTTATCGGTGGTTCGCCAGACGCAGGTTGGTTGAGTTATCCACCGCTTTCAGAACTGCAATTTAGTCCTGGCGTCGGTCAGAACTTCTATATCTGGGGTATTCAGATTTCGGGTATAGGTTCATTGGCTACGGGTATCAACTTTATTGTTACTATTATTAAAATGCGTGCACCTGGTATGACTTGGATGAAAATGCCTGTCTTTACGTGGTCCGTATTTTCGTCATGTGTTATTATCATTTTCGCATTCCCGATTCTGACGGTTACTTTGGCATTGCTGTTCCTTGACCGCTTCGGAGGAGGACACTTCTTTACGCTTGATTTCGGCGGTAACCCAATGATGTATATCAACTTGATCTGGATGTGGGGTCACCCTGAGGTATACATTGTAGTTTTGCCTGCCTTCGGTATTTATTCCGAGGTTATCAGCGTATTCTCCAAAAAGAAATTGTTTGGATACAAGTCCATGGTTTACGCCATGTTCATTATTGCGATCTTGTCCTTCTTCACCTGGGCGCATCACTTCTTCACGATGGGATCAGGCGCAGATGTTAATGCATTCTTTGCGATTTCGACGATGGTTA
Source organism: Paenibacillus sp. SER-28 (assembly GCF_052906305.1). Lineage (NCBI taxonomy): Bacteria > Bacillati > Bacillota > Bacilli > Caryophanales > Paenibacillaceae > Paenibacillus > Paenibacillus sp. SER-28. Next base: position 147,098 of record NZ_JBRECM010000007.1, read on the forward strand.
TCGCAATACCGACAGGGGTTAAAGTATTTAACTGGCTGTTCACGATGTATCGGGGTAAGATTACATTCAAGACTCCTATGATGTGGTCAATTGCTTTTATTCCGAACTTCTTGATTGCTGGTTTGACGGGCGTCATGTTGTCTGTAGCGCCTGCTGACTTCCAGTTCCATAACAGTTACTTCCTGATCGCTCACTTTCACTCCGCTCTGATTGGTGGCGTAGTGTTCGGTTACTTGGCAGGTCTGTACTATTGGTGGCCTAAAATGTTCGGTTTCACATTGCCTGAAACGCCTGGTAAATGGGCTTTCTGGTTCTGGAACATCGGTTTCTATGTATGTTTTATTCCGCAATATTCTCTCGGTCTGATGGGTATGACGCGTCGTCTGAGCACTTACGGCTGGGATACCGGCTGGCAGCCGCTTAACCTTGTTTCGACCGTTGGGGCATTCTTGATGGGGATTGGTTTCTTGTTCCAGGTTCTTCAAATTCTTCTGGGCATCAAGAATTACCGTAAGCTGAAGGATACAACAGGCGATCCTTGGGGTGGCCATACGTTGGAATGGTCGATTCCTTCACCTGCACCGGAGTACAATTTTGCTACCATTCCACAAGTAGAAGAACGTGATGACTGGTGGGCAGAAAAAGATCAACGTGCAAAAGGTATTTTCAGAAAGCAACCGCCAATTGAAGCGATTCATATGCCGAAGAACTCGGCGATTCCATTCATTATGTCGGTATTCTTTTTCATTGCAGGTTTCGGGTTCGTATTCGGATGGTCGTTCTTCTATATTCCAGGACTGATCGGTGTGGCAATTTGTATGATTTGCCGTTCGTTCTTCTCCTATGATGGCGACTACTATATCCCTGCGGATGAAGTAAAACGCACGGAAGCGGCAATAAGGGGGTCTGTATAATGGCACAAGCAGCAGCACACCAAAGCCATGATCATGACCACGGGCATCACGATCCGCAAGAATTGAAGATGCTTGGTTTTTGGATCTTCCTCGTAACGGACGTAATCCTGTTCAGTACCTTGTTCGCAACCTTCGTCGTCCTTCGGAACAACACAGCCGGAGGACCGGGTGGCGCAGAGCTGTTTAACATGACGGGCGTTATTATTGAAACGTTCCTCTTGCTCACGAGCAGCTTCACAAGTGGTCTGGCTGTGTTGGCCATGAACAAAGGAAGCATGAAGGGATTAATTAACTGGTTAATCGTGACGGCGATCCTGGGTCTTGGCTTTATCGGTTTTGAGGTTTACGAGTTTGTTGAGTTGGTACACGAAGGAGCCAATTTTGGAACTAGTGCGTTCTTGTCGGCATTCTTCACTTTAGTCGGAACGCACGGACTTCACGTTTCGTTAGGTCTGGTTTGGATGATTGGACTCATGTTCCAGTTGAAAAAACGCGGGCTTACACCAGAGACGAAGGGGAAAGTTTCGGCATTGAGCTTGTACTGGCACTTTTTGGACGCTGTCTGGATCTTCTTGCTGACAGTCGTCTATTTGATGGGGGTGATGTAGATGGCACAGCATCAAACAGGAGCGGGTTCGCATGGTCATGATGATTCTCACGGTTCAGTGAAATCCTATGTTATCGGGTTTATTCTGTCCATCGTACTGACCATCATTCCTCTTGGTGTGGTTATGAATCATATGTTGAGCCGCACTTCGACCATGGTTGTTATTTTAGCCGCGGCAGTGCTGCAATTTCTGGTTCAGCTTTTCTTCTTCATGCACATTCGTGAAAGCAATGGACCACGCTGGAATGTCATGACTTTGATTTTCGGGGTAGTTATCCTGTTGACCGTTGTTGGTGGTTCTGTATGGATTATGGAATACAACATGGTAGCACACTAATAAGTCAGGATTTTTGCAAAATCACTCAAGTATAAGCGAATTAGGAAAGAAGAAGCGGACTTAGAGCCGCTTCTTCTTTTTTTGTGTAGCTTATTAAAATAAAAACTGTGGCTTCTTGAACTCAAGTTTACATATGTGTAAAATGGAATTGTATAACAGTAGAGTGAAAACGATAATACTAGTGGAGAGCGGAGGAAAAAGTAATGAACACAGAATTACTGTTTAAACCTTTTAAGTTAGGTAATTTATCTCTTCCCAATCGGATTGTTATGGCGCCAATGACACGGAATTTTTCTCCTCAAGGTATTCCAGGGCCTGACGTGGCCGCGTATTATCGTCGCCGTGCCGAAAATGCAGTTGGATTGATTATTACAGAGGGAACTGCTATTAATCATCCCGCAGCTGTGGAGCACACAAGCATTCCTAATTTTTATGGTGAGGGATTAAAGGGGTGGGCCAAGGTAGTTGAGGAGGTTCATGCGGTAGGTGGCAAGATTATACCGCAGCTCTGGCATGTGGGTACGGCCCGTAAAATAGGTGCAGATAATCAACCGAATCCCGAGGCATTGCCTGTCGGTCCATCCGGTATCTCTCCCGCCGGCGAAAAGGTGGTTGAGCCATTGACGGAGGCTGAGATTGCGGATATTATTTCAGCTTATGCACAGGCCGCTGCCGATGCCCAGCGAGTGGGTTTTGACGGTATTGAGCTTCATGGAGCACATGGCTATTTAATCGATCAATTTTTCTGGGACAAAACCAATAAGCGCACCGACCAATACGGAGGCAACTTGGTCCAGCGTACTCGGTTTGCGGTGGAGGTCATTGAGGCTTGTCGTCGTGCAGTAGGGCCGAATTTCCCAATTGTATTGCGATTCTCCCAGTGGAAGATGTACCATTATGAAGAAAAGCTGGCCGAAACACCACAGGAACTTGAACAGTTTCTCACTCCATTAGTGAAGGCCGGGGTGGATGTATTCCATTGCTCAAGCCGCCGTTTTTGGGAACCGGAATTTGAAGGGTCTGATCTAAATTTGGCAGCTTGGACCAAAAAGATAACAGGCAAGCCAGTGATTACTGTGGGCTCGATTGGTTTAGAGAAGGCCTTTTTGAGTGATTTTGAAAATAATAATCGTCAAACCGATCAATCCAGTAATGTAGAGGCAAGATTAGAACAACTCGTGGGGCAAGTAGAACGAGAGGAAGCTGATCTGGTTGCGGTTGGGCGTGCTTTGCTGGTTGATCCAGCGTTTGCGGTGAAGTTACGTGATCAACAAATAAATGAAATTATTCCTTACAGTGATGAAGTGTTAAAAACGTTGAATTAAGCTTTAATTAAGCTCTAAGTAGTGTAAAGCTATAGTGTTAGGCAAGCATTGAGACTTGGAAGTTTTCTGTTACAGGGCAAGCTGTAATATAAGCTATTCGTAAACTCTACGAATTTGCTATAATAGGAGCATCAAGTCGAAATACACGGGGTGAAAAGGATGAATTCTGAAACGGAAGCTTTGGATTGCGAGCCGGCTTGTCACGGTTCAGATCAGGAAATTGAGCGCATAAAATCTTCCCTTGTTGAGGATTCCATCGCATACAAAATGTCGGAGCTGTTCAAAGCACTGGGTGACCCGACACGAATCAAGCTGATTTATGCCCTGGCACAAAAAGAACTGTGTGTTCATGATCTGACCCAGGTGTTGAACATGGGACAATCTGCGGTATCCCACCAGCTTCGTTATTTGCGCAACCTGCGTATTGTCAAACGACGCAAAGAAGGCAAGACGGTGTTTTATTCACTGGATGATAATCATGTGGAGCAGATCTTTTTGCAAACCCATCAGCACATATCACATCAATAATTTTTGGGATAAAACAACAGAGGGCGCCAAGCGATTGGCGCTCTTTTGGCGTTCGTCTGTTGAAGTCGATTTTTTTGTTAAAAAGGGCTAGAGTCATTGACTTTTGACCCTGATCCTGAATATAATGGCCTTAACAAATAATATATGAACAGTTGCTCATATATAGTTAATTGGAGGCCAATGACTATGGATGCTCTAAAAAGAACGGAACGGCATGAATGGATTTTGGAAGGTTTGGATTGCGCCAACTGTGCTCTCAAGATTGAAAATGGAGTCAGTAAAATAGAAGGGGTCATGGATTGCTCGGTCAATTTTGTTACGAAAACGTTGACGATGACCACAAGTTCGGATCAAAAAGAAGAGATATTTCGTCAAGCCGAACGGAAGGTTCACAGACTTGAGCCACATGTTCGGATGGTGGTAAAAAGTGCCCGTGGCCGCCTGCATGAAGACAGCCGAAGCAATGCTGGTGCAGTACAGCCAGACTGCACAGATGGTTGTGCATGCGGTCATGAGCATCATAGTGAAGGTGAAGGGCATACACACGAGGTCGGGCAACATGCTTCTCACAGCCACGCTGGTCATCATCATGGAGCACATGGCAAGCAAGCCCATACGCACGATGGACACGACCACGGGGATCATGCACACGAGCATCACAACCACCATGCAGAGCACGAACATGGTGAAGCTACCCACACTCATTCACATTCGCATGGAGAGGATAGCCACGCTGGGCATACGCATGATCACGGTACGGACGGTATGCGCCGCATGATTGCGCGTTTGGCTATTGGTGCGGTCGTTGCGGCTGTTGCCTGGTGGTTACCTGTCGAAGGTGTAGGCAAGTTGGCCCTATTTTTACTGGCATATATCATCGTTGGCGGTGATGTTGTCTTGCAGGCTGCACGCAGTTTGGTACGTGGAATGGCCTTTGACGAATACTTCCTGATGACGCTGGCTACTGTTGGTGCATTTGCGATTGGGGAATACCCGGAAGGCGTAGCTGTCATGTTCTTTTATCAAATCGGAGAACTGTTTCAAGGCATTGCAGTTAACCGTTCACGTAAATCCATCAGTGATCTGATGGATATTAGACCGGACTATGCCAACCTGAAGACGGCTGAGTCCGTACGGAGAGTGTCCCCAGAAGACGTTCGCATTGGGGATTTGATTGTAATTAAGCCGGGCGAGAAGATCCCGCTGGATGGTAAGGTTATAGATGGTAAATCGCATGTGGATACCTCTGCGTTGACTGGTGAATCCGTGCCTCGTACCGTAGAGCCGGGAAGCAACGTGTTGAGTGGATTTATCAATACGAACGGACTTCTAACGGTAGAGGTTAGCAAAGAATTTAGTGAATCGGCGGTCTCGAAAATTTTGGAATTAGTGCAAAATGCGAGTGCCAAAAAAGCGCCGACTGAAAAGTTTATCACGAAATTTTCCAGATACTATACTCCAGTAGTGGTTATTGTAGCGCTGTTGTTGGCGGTTGTTCCACCGCTTGTTGTGCCGGGTGCACATTTTGCAGATTGGATATACCGTGCGCTTGTTTTCCTCGTTATTTCTTGTCCTTGTGCGCTGGTAGTATCCATTCCACTAGGCTTCTTTGGGGGAATTGGGGCAGCCTCCCGTTCAGGTGTCCTGATCAAGGGCGGGAACTATCTTGAAGCTCTGAATCATGTGAAATACGCTGTTTTTGATAAAACAGGCACACTCACCAAAGGTGTTTTCCGTGTAACAGGGATTTATCCTGCCGGAGATTTTACAAACGAAACCTTGCTCGAAACCGCCGCTTTGGCCGAGCTGCATTCCACACATCCTATTGCTGCTTCTCTGCGTGAATCCTACGGTAAAGAACTCAGAGCAGAACGGGTTCAGCAATATAGTGAAATATCCGGTCACGGGATTCAGGCACAAATTGACGGTCGTCTGGTATCAGCCGGGAACGCCAAGCTGATGGAGCGGGAGCATGTGGCTTTTAACGTGGCGCAGCAAGCAGGGACGCTGGATGAAGGAACGGTCGTACATGTGGCTGTAGACGGAACGTATGCCGGGTGCATTCTGATTTCAGATGAGGTTAAGGAAGACGCAGCCCAAACGGTTGCTTCACTGAAAAAGTTGGGTGTGGTGAAAACCATCATGCTGACGGGTGACAATCGGACAGTTGCCGAGGCCGTAGGACGACAGCTGGGTTTGGATGAAGTAAGGGCAGAGCTGTTACCTCAGCACAAAGCCGAAGCCATCGAGCAGTTGTCTGTAAGTAAAAAAACGAGCGACAAAATTTTGTTCGTAGGCGATGGAATTAATGATACACCCGTACTGGCGCTGGCAGATGTCGGTGTAGCGATGGGCGGTTTGGGATCGGATGCTGCGATTGAGGCGGCAGATATCGTAATCATGAACGACGAGCCTTCAAGGCTGGTTACGGCGATCCATATCGCCAAGCGCACGCGTCGTATCGTATGGCAAAACATTATATTTGCGCTAGGTGTCAAAGTTGTGTTTCTTACACTGGGAGCATTCGGTATTGCTACGATGTGGGAGGCTGTATTTTCCGATGTAGGTGTAACATTGCTAGCTGTATTGAATGTGATGCGTGTATTGAAGGTTCGTTCTTACGAGTAAAAAAATAGACACCTCTGGGTTAGCATCGGATGTATAGGCATCCTGTGAAAACCGGGGGTGTTTATTTTATAGGTTCCTTTTTCGAGTGATCTTGTACCAGCAGGATAGAGATTTATTTTGGGATGTAGGGTAGTTGTGCCGAAATGTATAAATGTGTGGCGTGCCTAATACGTTAAGGTAGGGGCTTTACAAGTAAGGCCCATGTAAGATTCGGTTGCTCCATTATGGGTAAGCGTTTTCTTTGTTTGGAGGGGTACTCGAATTCGTGTGTGCCAACTTGCTGACGGAAGAAAGGATGGATTAATAGCATGGAGGCTAAACTGATGCATGTATTCGCAGAGCTGTTGGGTGGCAAAAATAGCCGGGATCTCAAAGTTCCAGAGCCGGGTATGGAGGCTGCTGCACAGAGGTTGGCTATGGAGACGCTAAAGGCAGGCAGCCATGAAGTATCTGCTACGCAGGAGGAAGATCCGTTGGGCTGGCTGGTTGGTTTAGCTGAGCAGGGCGTAATCAGTCGATCAGAGGCTTTGATGGCTGCGAATCCGGAATTACTTGGGGAAACGATGCTGAATAACGGCAACGATATTGGGCAAGCAATGGGCACACTCCTAAAATGGAGCGATGAATACAGGCGCACCTCCATACGGATTTATGCCGATGCTCCTGCAAGTTTGAGTCGTATAAGCACAGAGACAGCATCAGAAATAGGCAGTTATGACGGTTATAGTCTTCTGCATGGTCCCTTGTCACAGGCATCTGGCCGTGTAGGGAAACTATGCTATGCCTATCTGGACGTAGCAGAGTCTGGACAGACGATTCATGCCCCTGACGGGGAGCCCGATCCCATCCTTATTCCCGGTTCACGTGCATCTGACACGTACAAAACCTTTAACCAGGCATCTGGCCTGCCTGGATTGTGTGAGCATTTGTCCCGCCGAATTATCAGTTTGCTGGAAACAGAATATGAAAGCTTATTCGAGTCTTTGAACGGATCACCACTCACTATAGCCCTAATTGAGCAGAACAATGCAGTGGGTATTGGAAGCTTGCAAGATATGCAGCTGGAGGCATTGCTGCGTGCGGCGTTGCGGAGCGTGCGGCAGGGGGGAGAACCCAAGCTGGAGATTATAGTGCGCAATCCGGCTGACGTCGACGAATTCCGGGCAGCGCGAGACTGGATTGACGGCGTTGCAGAGCAGACTTTATGCGGGCGTCTTCGGTGCATTCCATATCGGGTAGGCGTGCTTTTGACAGTTGACCCGTCTTTGGTGTCTAACGTAAGCCAAACAGGGAACAGGCAAGCCGCACGGTCGGGGGAGTCAGCCAATTCCAATAACATGTCCGAAGTGAGCGCACGACAGATCAAGCAGGTGGCTCAAGCTGCAGATCTGGCACGTTTTGCCGATACGGTCATTTTAGAAGTCATACCAACTCCATCCGATGACATTAGGGCTGAGGAGCAGTTGATTCCATCCGGTGTCGATGGTCATGTGAACAATAGTGATACGATAAAATGCATAATGGAGGCTGTTCGACGTGTAAAGTCTGAGCTTCCTTTATGGGTAGCAATAGATGAAATTAACCATTCTCTGGATAGGATTTCGATCTGGGAGAATGAGCTGACGGGGGTCATTTGCCCGGACACAGCGGTTCCCACTGTACGCCTTGCGGCTGCGCGTCTGGGACTGCAACAGCCCGCAGATCGTCAGCACACTTCAGGAACTGCACACAATCATGCGTGGAAGTTTCCTTTAGCCTGAAGATAACCGGAATTCTTGGAATAGGATGCTTTAAATATGGAGGATACCTGCGGTGTTTGCGCGGGTATCTTTTTTTATTTAGGCCATTGCTGGTTTACAAGTGGAAAAGAAAAGGTATATAATAAAACAAAAGTTTCTCTAATCCAAAATAATTGTATAGATGCAAAAATGATTATCATTCTCATTGTCAAACATGCTGCTTCGGACTTCCCGAAGCAGCATGTGCTATTTTAGGGCACTTAACAATGGATATCATTCTCAATGAAATGCTAGTACAAGGACAAAATATGGAAAGGAACGTGACATGATGCAAGCTGCTCAACGATTACAAGATACATTGTCTCCCTCTAACCGAACCCTTTCAAAAAACAGTGGCAGCGGACGACCCGGTCCGAATCGCAAGCCGCAATTTCAGCTTAAAAGCATGCTGAAAAATAAGGAGATGCAAGCTGCTCTAGGTAGTGGATTGCTGATGCTGATGGCATGGGGAGTCTCCCATTGGTGGCAATGGCTATCGGTCATTCTGTATGTAGTGTCCTATGCCCTTGGGGGCTGGTCCAAAGCCAGAGAAGGGGTCGAAACACTGATCCGAGAACATGATCTGGATGTTAATCTGCTCATGATCGCTGCCTCCCTAGGAGCTGCGGCCATTGGCTATTGGAATGAAGGAGCCATGCTGATCTTTATTTTTGCACTCAGCGGTGCGCTGGAGAGCTATACCACCGAGCGTAGTAGTAAGGATATTTCTGAGCTTATGGCGTTGAAGCCGGAAACGGCTTTGCGCTTGTCTCGCGAGGGGACGGAAACAGTCGGCATTGAGCAACTGTTGCCAGGCGACCTGCTGCTGGTGAAGCCGGGCGAACTGATTCCGGCGGACGGCCGAATCTCCAAGGGCGTTTCGGCAGTGAATCAGGCATCGATTACCGGGGAGTCTGTTCCGGTAAATAAGGTGGAAGGTGACGAAGTATATGCGGGCACCATTAATGGAGAAGGCGTGCTATATGTAGAGGTTAGTCAGTCCTCGGAGGACACTTTATTTTCAAAAATCATTCGTATGGTGGAAGAGGCTCAGACCGAAGTTCCTGATTCCCAGCGGTTTATTAAAACGTTCGAATCGGTGTACGCTCGAATTGTTGTTGCTGTCACGCTGATCGTCATTGTCGGTGCACCCATCGCATTAGGCTGGACGTGGGCAGCAGCGTTCTATAAGGCTATGGTGTTCCTCGTCGTGGCCTCACCCTGTGCGCTCGTGTCATCCATTATGCCAGTGATGCTATCTGCCATCTCCAACCGTGCCCGACGGGGCATTCTGTTCAAAGGTGGAGCACATGTAGAGAATATGGCATTGACTTCTGTTGTTGCTTTTGACAAAACAGGTACGTTAACGATGGGGTCACCTGTCGTCACGGATTGGATTACCGCCGCAGAATACGATGCCGATGAGCTATTGCACATTGTCGCCACAATTGAAAGTTATTCTTTGCATCCGCTGGCGCGAGCGATTGTAGCCAAAGCCGAAGCTAAATTGGGACAGAGAGATCCTCTCCCAACCGAGCAAGTGCAGGCACTCACCGGATGGGGAATGGAAGGCATCATAGGCGGGGTGAAATGGAAAATCGGTCGCACAGATGTGCTGGATGGACCTAGTCCTCTGGCAGAGCCAGAGTGGATGGAGAGTCGGGCCCGGCTGGAAGCTGAGGGCAAAACCGTATCCATCATCCTCGCGGATGATCGGATTGCTGGAATGCTGGCACTACGCGATGAGCTGCGTCCGCAGGCTCAAGAGTCCGTGAAACGCCTGCAAGCGCAGGGTATCCGGGTTGTCATGTTAACCGGAGACCGTCCAGAAACGGCCGCTGTGATCGCGGAGCAGGCCGGAGTCGACGCTGTATATGCTGGCTTAATGCCGGAGGACAAAGTCAGCCATATTCGCATGCTGCGGGAGCAGTACGGGCATGTCGTCATGGTCGGCGACGGTGTGAACGACGCTCCTGCGTTGACAGCAGCAACCGTAGGGCTAGGCATGGGGATGCATGGCAGCGGAGCAGCGCTAGAGGTCGCAGACGTGGTACTGATGAACGATGGAATCGAGGAGATCGCTCCGACGATAGCGCTGGCGCGCAAGGCGCAGCGGGTGGTCAAACAAAATATGGTCTTCGCGGTAAGTGTCATTTTGCTGCTTGTGATCAGCAACTTTGTGCAGGATATAGCCTTGCCATTTGGGGTTATTGGGCATGAAGGCAGCACAATACTGGTCATTTTGAATGGCCTGCGCTTATTGCGGTCATAGGACTAAATTACAAGATGACAAACAGGAAGGAGCATTCATACCTCTTAAAATCCAAGGGGGTGAATGCTCCTTCTTTTGCAGCCTCGCAACGCTGTACGTCTATCTTCGGCGCGGCGTAGATCGTCGTAAGAACAAGGAAAACAATAGCCCCGCTAGTGCAATCCCTGTAGCAATGATGAAGGCATCATTAATGCCATGGATCGTTGATTCTGTAACGGCACTTCGGTACACCTGTTGTAGCGCCAACGATGAACCACTTTCTGTTGAAATGCCCGCCGTTTGCGCGAGGGTTTGTCCCAACTGTGCTACCCCTTCGGTTAAAGGAACATTGGCGGTGGTAGCGACATTCGCATAATCCGCTACATGAATTGTCGTTCGGCTGCTCATTACAGTAATGAGCCAAGCGGTACCGATAGACCCGGCAATTTGCCGTACTGTGTTGGACATGGCTGTACCGTGGCTACCGAGATGGGCAGGTAGCTGGTTTAGCCCTTCCGTCTGGACGGACATCATCAGCAATGACATTCCGAAGCTGCGAATCGTATAGATGATCATAATATGTCCGTAGGTGGTGGCATCGGTCAGCAGACTGAATTCCCAGGTTGTGACTGCTGTAATAATCAGTCCAATGATCGCCAATGGCCTTGCGCCTATACGGTCAAATACTGCCCCTGATATCGGTGACATCACACCCATCAGCAGTGCACCCGGCAACAGCAGCAGACCGGATTGCAGCGGCGTAAAGCCACGTATATTTTGCAAATAGATCGGTAGCAGCAGCATCCCGCCAAACATCGTCATGTTGACGGTAGCCCCGACTAAGGTCGATACGGTAAAAATATCATATTTAAACACACGGAACTCCAGCATCGGCTGTACCATATTCAGCTCGCGCACGATAAACATTACAATAAACACAACCCCGGCAGCGAGTGTAAGTATTACCGTATTGCTGTCCCAGCCCTTGTCTCCAGCTGAACTAAAGCCATACAGTAGGAAGCCAAAGCCCAGTGTGGAAAAGATGGTTCCCAACAGATCAAAGTTCGGTTTCGTTAGCTTGGATACATTTTTGAGCCAGCGTATGGCAAACAGAATATCAATGATTGCCAACGGAATCACCAGCAAAAATAGCAGTCTCCAACTATAGTGCTCCACAATCCAACCGGATAAAGTCGGTCCAACCGCCGGGGCAAACATCATGGCAATCCCCATGGTCCCCATAGCAGCGCCTCGTTTTTCGGGGGGAAACACAGTCAGGAACACGTTCATGACCACAGGCATGATAATGCCCGCTCCGCTGGCCTGAATAACGCGTCCAACCAGCATAGGCGCAAAGCCGGTACTGGTAGCACAGACGACAGACCCGGCCGTAAATAACCCCATCGCGGAGATGAATAGCGCACGTGTTCCGAATGACTCAATCAGAAAAGCAGTGATAGGAATCAAAATCCCGTTGGTTAGCATATATCCGGTGGATAGCCATTGAACGGTTGTTGCAGATACATTAAAATCATTCATCAAATGTGGAATGGCCACGTTGAGCAGCGTTTGATTCAAAATCGAAATGAAGGCGCCTAGCAGCAGCACGGACAGAATACGTCCGACGGACATTTTTTGATCCATGACAGCCTCCTACTTGTGAACTCTGATGGTCGCACTCATTCCCGGGATAATACCCAGCCCCTTGTAACCTTGAATGGAAATATTGACAGGCACGACCTGTGTCACCTTGGTATAGTTGGCAGTGGTGTTAGAAGTGGGCAGTAGTGAAAAAGTTGATGCGGTCGCCAGGCCGATCTTTTCGAGTTTACCGCTCAGGGACGTATCTGGGTAAGCATCAATATATACATCTACCGTCTGTCCTACTTGAAGATCTTGTACAGCCGTTTCGTCAATATTGGCGGTAATCCATAAATTGTTTAGATCAAAAGCCTTCGCTAAGGGTGTGCCTGCCCCAACAATCGAGTTGTTGACTGCAGATTGCTGTACGATGGTACCATCGGTTGGAATCGTAACGCTAATTCGGCTTCCGCCTCCTTCTACACTACCAAGCGTGCTTCCAGCGGTGTAGGTCTTACCAACTTCAGCATTCCAGCCAGTGAGTTTGCCAGCGCCTGGAGAGGCAACGGTAACTGCTTGTCCGCTCACTTGGGCATTATCGGTTTTTATGTAGTTGGCGGATTGATTGTAGTAATAGGCGGCGGCTCCACCACCTGCCAGAATAATGATAATAACTAGCAGGTTGACTAATATGGCGCGTGAATTCATGTTTACATGCCTCCCTAGTTCTTGGATTTTCAAAGTATGCGTCAAATGATTCATAATATTCAGATGGGTTTTGGGCAAGGTTAAGAGCGCATGCGAAAAAGATGATTTTGCTGACAAAGGATGATGCGCATAATGACGACCAGAATCATGATTGTATATGACAGTGAAAATGGGCATACCGAACGTCTCGCTCGCTCGATCGCAGAAGGAGCACACCTTGTGCATACGGAAGTGTTGTTAAAGCATGTTAATGAGGCCGATGTGAATGAGCTAGTGAGTGTGGATGCCATTATATGGGGTTGCCCGGGCCATTTTGGTACCATCAGCAGCGGTCTGAAAAGCTGGATTGATAAGCTGGGGTATCTGTGGGCGCAGGGCAAGCTGGTAGATAAAATCGGCGCTGTGTTTTGCACAACAGCTACCGTTCATGGTGGATTGGAATCTACGCTTCTGAATTTGATTACTCCGATGCTTCATCAAGGCATGATTATTGTAGGACTGCCCGCTAATATTACGGAAAATGCATTATACGGCTCCTATTACGGCGTAGGGGTAACATGTCCAGTGGAGACAGACCCCAATGGTCCGCCTAATCTTCCAACGGGTGATGATCTTGCACTAGGTCGTTCTTTGGGCAAACGGGTCGCTGAGATAGCGGGACGGTACCGTAGCGCTGAAAGAGAATAGGAGGCTACCGATGACCATTGCTTTTATCGTAGTAGCTGCGGTTGCCTTTATTTTTTTGCTGGTATTTAATACAAAGATGACGCGCAAATCCTCTCCCAAAACTCGCCCCACGGAAGAGGAGTCACGTCAAAGAAGCAAACGTCCTTATCCTGTACAGGTGGAACCCGAGGCACGTGAAAGGATAGATTCTACGCGAGAGATGCCGCATAAGGATATCGACGTCGAAGAACGTCATGCGGAGGAACAACACAAGGTGCCTGATATCCAGACGGATAAGAAGGTAGAAAAGGATCGCGAGAACATCAAGGATGCTTACGGAGATCAGGATTATCGTGCGGCTTTACGTGGTTTTGCCAAAAAGGACGAAGAAAAGGATAGACGTTCCCAAATATCCAATGGAGAGAAGGAGACTCACAAAAGTGAGGACGAGCAGTATCGTGAAGCACTGCGCTCCATGAACCAAAAAAAATGAGGTATCTCCATGTGAACATACTAAAAAGGCTGCTTATCTGTCTGAATTACAGGCAGAAGGCAGCCTTTTTGTGTTGCTCGGCTATAGCCATTCGGTTAGCCCAATCATCGTAATTAAGCCGAGAATAAAAGAGAATGTGGCAATCCGCTGGTTGCCATCCCCGTGACTCTCGGGAATCAATTCCTTGTAGACAATAAACATCATGGCTCCGGCGGCAAAAGCAAGGCCGTAAGGTACCAGTCCGTTCACCCAGCTGCTCAAATAAAACCCGATCAGACTCGTAATGATTTCCACGGCTCCGGTGAGGGTAGCAATGCCCAAGGCCTTGAAACGGCCGATATTTTGATTCACAAGGAACAACGCTACGATAAAGCCTTCCGGGGCATTTTGCAGGCCGATAGAGAAGGCGATCAGATTGCCGAGATTTTGAGTTTCACTTGCATAGCTGACCCCAACAGAGAGTCCTTCTGGCAAATTGTGCAATGTAATAGCTGCGATAATGAGAAAAGATTTGGACTCCAGTTGAAAGGTCTTGGAGTCTGGGTCCTCCAAATCCGCATGGGGAATGTACATTTCCATCACCAGTAATACGAGACAGCCGAGCAGGATTCCCGCAGTCAGCACGAACCAATTGGAATGCTGGATTGCTTCGGGAATGAGGTTATACACGGATGCAGAGGTCATAATTCCTGCGGCATAAGCCAACAGAACATCGCGAAGCCGATGTGTGATATTGCGCATAAACAGTATGGGCATGGCGCCGAGTCCAGTGGACAGGGCAGAAATAAAGCTACCTAAAAAAACGTCATTCATAATCGGGATAATCCCTCCATACCTGATTTATCTTTATACTTCGCTTCATGAAAACTTCATTTGACTGTTTACAGCTATTTCCGCATAATGAAATTAGGATTTAGAATCAGTCTAAGTCATAAGAAGCTACAAAACAAGTGATTCGTTTTTGCAATATCCGGGTGTCCACATTTTGGGATAAGCTTCTGGTGGAATTACTTTTAGAGTATATGCAGCTGCCCAGCGCCCGGTGCCGAAAACTCGTTATATAATACTTATGATATTTTAGGAGGAACCAAGATATGTACAAGTCCATTATTATAGGTACCGGCCCTGCCGGTTTGACCGCTGCAATTTATCTGGCACGTGCTAACATGAGCCCACTGGTGATCGAAGGACCACAGCCAGGCGGACAATTAACTACGACTACGGAAGTTGAAAATTTTCCAGGCTTTCCTGAAGGAATCATGGGACCCGATTTGATGGATAATATGCGTAAGCAAGCGGAGCGTTTTGGCGCTGAATTCCGCACAGGCTGGGTAAACAAAGTAGACACAACGGCTCGTCCATTTACATTGGATGTAGAAGGTTTGGGTGAACTGGTTACTGATACGCTGATTATTTCCACAGGGGCGACTGCCAAATATCTGGGTATTCCCGGTGAACAGGATAATATCGGACGTGGTGTAAGCACTTGCGCAACATGCGACGGCTTCTTTTTCCGTGGCAAAGAAATTGTTGTCATCGGCGGTGGAGACTCTGCATTGGAAGAAGCCAATTTCCTGACTCGATTTGCCTCCAAAGTGACATTGGTGCATCGTCGTGAAGAAATGCGCGCCTCCAAAATTATGCAGGATCGTGCTCGTGCGAACAACAAAATTGAATGGGCGCTTAATCGTACTCCTGTAGAAGTGATTGCGGATGAGAATGGAGTCACTGGCTTGAAAGTACTGAATAATGCAACAGGTGAAGAGGAAATCATTACAGTTAGCGGCGTATTCGTGGCGATTGGTCATCATCCGAATACAGGCTTCCTTGAGGGACAAATTACAACGGATGCGAACGGTTATATCGTCGTAAATCCGGGTACTTCCGAAACAAACGTGCCTGGCGTATTCGCTTGTGGTGACGTACAGGATACTCGCTACAGACAAGCGATTACCGCAGCAGGTAGTGGCTGCATGGCTGCTATGGACAGCGAGAAGTACATCGAAAGCCTGGAGCACAGCGCACTGGCCCTGTAATGATCCTTGGAAATATGAATAAATATGTTGTAACAAAATAAATGATGAGGTGATATTCATGGAAAAAGCAATAGTATACACATCTACAAACTGCCCGCATTGCCGTCAAGTAAAAAGCTATTTGAGTGAAAAAGGCGTGGAGTACGAAGAACGCAACATTGAAACCAATGAAGCTTTTGCTCAAGAGGTTTGGGATATGGGCATTCGTGCCGTTCCATTGACTTTGATCGGAGAAGAACGTATTTCCGGTATGAACAAAACCAAGTTTGAAAAAGTGTTGAACGCTTAATCCAACTTACACAATCGGCGTTCCTGTGATCGTCATATAGTTCAAATCAGGGCCCCCATTGCAGTTATATACTGCGGTGGGGGCCTGCTTACTAGGCTGGGGCAATAAATGATGAGTTGTAAAGAAGCCGGAGCTCTTAATCTTTCCCTAAGAGAGAATTTTGTCGAAAAGTGTTGCATCTATAGATAATCGGTGCTATATTCTAATTGTAAGCGCTTAAGAACCCGGGTTCCTTTAGGTAACAATTAATCAATGCACAATCAATTATGAAATTTTAATCAACTAAATAATACACATCCAATACAGGCGTGTTACTGTTCGGCAGGCAAGACCTAGATTGGGTAGGATATTGTTCCCTACCCTTTTTAGGTCTTTTTTTGTTCCGTATTTTAAGAAGGAAGGTGTAACTGATGAATTATAAAGAGATCGCACAAGCTATTTTTAATAAAGTCGGTGGGAACGATAATATTAACAGCGTCATACATTGCTCTACTCGATTGCGAATGACGCTTCGTAAGCCGGAATTGGCACAAACAGATGAAATTAAAGCTCTGGACGGTATTATGGGAGCCGTAAATAGCGGTGGACAATATCAGGTCATTATTGGGAATGATGTAGGTTATGTCTACAATGAGCTGGTCAAATTGCTAGACCCGAATAAATCGTCTTCGGATGAAGCCGAAAAAGTAAAGGCGGATCGAAGTTTGAAGGGATTGTTCAATAGCTTTGCGAGCATGATCGCAGGTATTTTCCAACCTATTATTCCGGCGATTGCCGCTTCAGGGATGCTAAAGGCACTGCTCTTGCTATGTACAGTAACCGGAATTATGAGCAAGGAAAGCCAAACATATATGATCCTAAGCGTCATCTCGGATGCGGCATTTTATTTTCTGCCTATGCTCTTGGCTTTCTCCAGTGCACAGAAGTTCAAGACCAATCCATTCGTATCGGTACTTCTTGGGGGCGTCCTACTCCATCCGAACTTAATCAGTTTGCTAGGAGGGGAGAAGGCAGTCACATTTGCGGGTCTGCCCGTAGCATCCGTACAATACGCGACCTCCGTTATTCCTATTATTTTGACCATATGGCTCATGTCATACATTGAGAAATTTGCTGATAAAATCTCTCCCGGACCCGTGAAAATTTTTCTAAAACCATTGATCGTTATTTTGATTGTCGCGCCTGTTTCTCTCATTGCCCTAGGACCACTGGGTACGTATTTAGGCTTGGGCATGTCCAACGGTGTATTCTGGATTCAGGAACGAATCGGCTGGCTTACAGTCGTATTGATGTCAATTGTGATGCCGCTAATCGTCATGTTCGGCATGCACAAAGTATTTTATCCCATTATCTTTGCTTCACTAGCTTCGCCAGGATATGAAACATTGGTACTGGTTGCCATGTTGGCCTCCAATATGGCCCAAGGTGCAGGTGCATTTGCTGTCTCGCTCAAAACGAAAGATCCCAAGTTCAAGCAAATTGCTCTGTCCGCAGGTATTTCGGGGGTATTCGGCATTACGGAACCCGCTTTGTACGGTGTGCATTTACGCCTGAAAAAAACACTGTTCGCCTGTATGATTGGAGCCGGGGTTGCCGGATTGTTTGCCGGTCTTATGAATTTAAAAGCTTATGCAGCTGTAGGCCCTGGTTTTGCATCACTGCCGATGTTTATCAGCGAAGATCACTCCAATCTGGTGTATGCACTCATAACGATGGCTATTTCGATCATTGTGACGTTTATTGCTGTTTATGTAATCGGCTTTACAGATACGGTTATCGAACCGACTAAAACAGAAGCTCGTCCCGAGCCTGCTCAAACGCAAAGCAAAAGCTTCAAATCCAAAACGGTTATTTTCGCTCCTATGGAGGGCACTGTGATTCCTTTACAGCAGGTCAATGATGAAGCATTCTCGCAAGAGGCCATGGGCAAAGGCATAGCGATTCAACCAAGTAGCGGAAAAGTGGTTGCACCTTTTGACGGCACGGTAGTCAACGTATTTCGCACCAAGCATTCCATAGCCTTAAAATCGGTTGAAGGCGTAGAGCTGCTCATTCATATTGGTTTGGATACTGTTAAGCTGAAGGGCCAGCATTTTACTGTACATGTGCAGGAAGGGGACGAAATTAAGCATGGCCAGCTTCTTATTGAGTTTGAAATTGAAACCATACAGAGGGCGGGATATGATACGATAACTCCGATTATTGTGACCAATACAGCGGACTATCTGGAAATCATGGGTCATGAAAGTTCAGAAAAGACAGGGCCAGAGAAGCCTCTGATTACTGTACTTTAACAGTGTGTTTGTTGGGGGAATCAAGCCTGGAAAGTGAGAGGTCGTTGGATATGGAAGTAATTAAAGTTCTCAATACGAGTATTGTTCTTGCCAAACGTGAGGACCACAAAGAAGTTATCGTGATGGGGAAAGGTATTGGCTTTAAAAGTAAACCTGGCGATTTCGTCGATGAGAACGAGATTGAAAAGATATATGTTCTTGAAAATGAAAGCATGTCTTCTGATCTGACAACTTTAATGAAGGAAACGCCCAAAGAGTATTTGATTCTGGCAGATGAAATCATATCTTATGCCAAAAACAAACTTTCCAGTCACTTGAATGAGCACCTATATGTATCCCTGACGGACCACTTGTATATGGCAACGAAACGGTTTAAAGATAACATGACGATTCAGAATCGCATGCTGTGGGAGGTCAAAAAGTTTTATCCGATAGAGTTCGGTATCGGCCTGTATGCGCTCACTTTGATTGAGAAGCGCATCGGTCTAAATCTGCCTGAAGAGGAAGCGGCTAATATCGCCTTTCATCTGGTTAATGCTCAACAGACCGATAACAATATGAACCAGGTTTTATTGATGACCAATACAGTCAAGGACATATTGAACATCATTAAATTGCATTATCAAATCGAACTGGATACGCACAGCATCAACTATTCACGATTTTTAACGCACCTTCAATTTTTTGTTCAGAGATTACTCGAACATAAAATGTTGGATTCTCAAGATCCAGAACTTATGAGCCAAATTGTGAACAAGTATTCGGAAGAAGAAAAATGTGCGCTATCCATTCAACAATATATTGAAGCCAAATTCGACCTTTCGATTCCGGATGAAGAACTCATGTATCTGATCATTCACTTAAAACGGGTCATAAGTAGAAACTAAGAGGAGGAGCTAGAGATGAGAGAGATGAAAAGAACATTTCCGAAAGGGTTTTTATGGGGAGGAGCAGTAGCCGCAAATCAGGTGGAGGGCGCCTGGAATGTCGATGGCAAAGGGATATCTACAGCAGATATGGCTATTTACAAAAAGAATGTGAGCAAAAGTGATTATAAAAAACACAATTCAATGACCGAAGAACATATCCAAAAGGCGATGAAGGACACGTCGGATCATGATTATCCCAAACGTCAGGGAATTGATTTCTATCACCGTTACCCCGAAGATTTAGCATTGTTTGGTGAAATGGGATTTAAAACGCTGCGAGTTTCCATTGCATGGACGCGTATTTTTCCAAACGGAGATGAGGACAAGCCCAACGAGGCTGGATTACAATTTTATGATCGGTTGTTTGATGAGATGCATAAAAATGGGATAGAGCCGCTTGTCACCCTGTCCCACTACGAAATGCCGATGTACCTTGTGAATCATTACGGGGGTTGGAGCCAACGGAAGGTGGTAGATTTCTTTATCCATTTTTGTAAGACTGTATTTAATAGATACCAAAATAAAGTGAAATACTGGATCACATTTAATGAAATAGATAGTATCGTACGCCATCCGTTTACGAGCGGCGGTATTTTACCGGAACGCTTTGAAAATGTAGAGCAGGCGGTTTATCAGGCTTTGCATCATCAATTTATAGCTAGTGCTCTGGCCGTGAAATACTGTCACGAAATCATTCCAAACTCAAAAATCGGCTGTATGTTAACCCGACTAACAACATATCCGCATACCTGTAATCCGCAGGATATTCTGGCAGCGTTTAAAGATAACCAGTTTAACTATTTTTTCACGGATGTACAGGTTCGCGGAGCGTATCCCCATTATATGAAACGCTTCTTCCATGAAAAGGAAATTGTGATTGAGAAGCTGGAGGGTGACGATGAAATTTTGAAAACTCATCCGGTGGATTTCATTTCCTTTAGTTACTATATGTCATTGGTTGCTAGTGCGGATAGTGAAGGCATGGAAAAAGTCAGTGGGAATACGATTGGCGGCGTTAAAAATCCATATCTGGAAACGAGCGATTGGGGATGGCAGGTGGACCCGGTTGGCTTGAGACTTTCTCTGAATGAGCTGTACAGCCGCTATGAAGTGCCATTGTTCATTGTAGAAAATGGTTTAGGAGCTTATGACAAGGTGGAGGAAGACGGTAGTATACAGGATGATTACCGTATTGATTACTTCCGTACTCATTTTGAACAAATGCATGAAGCCATTCTGGACGGGGTTGAACTGATGGGTTACACCAGCTGGGGAGCGATCGACTTGGTTAGTTATTCCTCATCTGAAATGGAAAAAAGATACGGATTTATATATGTGGACAAAGATAATGACGGAAATGGAACGCTTGAAAGAAGACGAAAAAAGAGCTTCTACTGGTACAAAGATGTTATTTCCAATAACGGGTTGTAAGAAGAGGATTTTGCAAAATCCCAAGAAAAGTGGGCGTACAGGAACCTGAATGTTCCCGTACGCTTCTTTCTTATAAAGACACGCGTACACGCCCGAGAAAAGGAGCGGTTGCCGCATAGGCGGCACCTAGCATCGTCGAACGACTGCCAAGCGTGGAGAAACGAATCTGTAGTTGCCGACGGTGATAGGGCAGGGCACGCTCGTCAATCACATCACGCATACTTTGCTCCAACCAAGGTCTGGCTTCCGCCAGTGGACCGCCGATGATAAGCATTCCGGGGTTGAGGCTGTTCACAATGTTGGTAATACCCACACCCAAATATCGCCCAATATCATCAAGGACGCTTAATGTACTTGCTTCACCTTGCTGAGCAAACGGCAGTAATTCCGCTGTATTATGTGCAGGTAGTTTCAATGTGGATGCTACATACGCCTTCTCTGAAGCATAGAGTTCCCAGCAGCCGCGACTACCGCAGGAGCAGAGTCGTCCGTTCCAATCAATGGTCATATGACCCGTCTCTCCGGCGTACCCCCAAGCTCCTTGATACGGTTTGCCATCAATGATAATCCCGGCCCCGATACCGGACCCTGCACTGATGTAGACCAGATCCCGCACCAGCTGTCTGTGATCGCCGTCCATACCATAGTACAACTCGCCCTGTGCGCCGACGTTAGCTTCGTTATCCACTACGACGGGCAGACCTAGCTCGGTCTCAAGTTGCTGCCGCAGCGGAACCTCTTCCCAGCCCAGATTGGGTGCGAACAAAACGGTTCCGGTTTCATCCACCATACCCGGCACCCCCAGCCCAATGCCGACAATACCGTGAGGGGAGGGAGGAGTGGCCTGCATGAGCTCCTGAACGAGCTTTCGAATCTGTTCCATAACAAAGGCGGGATCATGCTGAGTAAGGGAAAGGGTAAGCTCAATTTCAATGGTACCTGCCAGATCAGTCAGAGCGCCCTTGATGTACTGTACGCTCACCTCAATACCGAGTACAAAGCCTGCACGGCTGTTGAATAGCAGCATTAAAGGCTTACGCCCGCCGCTGGATTCCCCTAATCCCGTCTCATATACAAGTCCATCGGTGATGAGCTCTGCCACCAGATTGGAAACGGTAGCCTTGTTTAATCCAGTTTGACTGGATAACTGTGCCCGGGATAGCGGAGCATGAAGGCGAATACGCTCCAGCACAATGGATTTATTTAGCTTTTTGACAAGCGCCTGATCGCCAGTGACATTCATGGTTAATTCACTTCCTGTTGGTGTAATTCCTAATATTATATCATAAAAACAAACTTAGTTTAAGCAATAGACAAAGTCTTTCGGCTGTGCTAGAATCGTTTTTGTAAACGTTTACTACAAAGGAGGAACTTATAATGGCTTATTTCGAACAGGTATCTAAAATTAACTTTGAGGGCAAGCAATCCGACAATCCTTTTGCGTTCAAATTTTATAATCCACAGGAAATTGTAGCGGGAAAAACGATGGAGGAGCATTTGCGTTTTAGCATGGCCTATTGGCATACACTGGTTGCAGGCGGCTCCGATCCTTTTGGTGTAGAAACAGCGGAACGTCCATGGTCCAAGTTTACCGGGCTGGATTTGGCAAAGGCACGTGTGGAGGCTGCCTTTGAGCTGCTGGATAAGCTGAATTTACCTTATTTTGCTTTTCATGATGTGGATATTGCACCAGAAGGCGCGTCATTGAAGGAATTTTACAGCAATCTGGATACCATCGTGGACTTGATTGAGGAACATATGAAAGCTACAGGGAAAAAACTGCTGTGGAACACGGCAAACATGTTTAGCCATCCACGTTATTTGCATGGGGCTGCGTCGACTTGCAATGCAGATGTATACGCACACGCAGCTGCTCAGATTAAAAAAGGACTGGAAGTGGGCAAACGTCTGGGCGCAGATAACTATGTTTTCTGGGGAGGCCGTGAAGGCTACGAAACACTGCTGAACACGGATTTGAAGCTGGAGCAGGACAATTTGGGACGTATGTTCCATATGGCCGTAGACTATGCGCGTGAAATCGGCTTTGATGCTCAGTTTCTGATTGAGCCAAAACCGAAGGAGCCAACGAAGCATCAGTATGATTTTGATGCGGCGACGACGATTGCCTTCCTGCAAAAATATGATCTGGATCAGCATTTCAAGCTTAATCTGGAAGCTAATCATGCAACTTTGGCGGGTCATACTTTTGATCATGAAGTACGTGTAGCACGGATTAACGGCATGCTGGGATCACTGGATGCAAATCAGGGAGATTTGCTGCTGGGCTGGGATACGGACGAATTCCCGGTGGATCTGTATGATGCCACACTAACCATGTATGAAGTGCTGCAAAATGAAGGCTTGGGCCGTGGCGGTATCAACTTTGATGCCAAGGTGCGCAGAGCATCATTTGAGCCGGAAGACTTGTTCCTCGCGCACATCGCAGGTATGGATACGTATGCGAAGGGGTTGAAGGTAGCTGCCAAACTGATCGAGGATCGTGTATTTGAGGACTTTATTGAGAAGCGCTACAGCAGCTTTAAAGAAGGTATTGGAGCAGACATCGTATCTGGAAAAGCAACGCTTGCTTCTCTAGCTGAATATGCTTTGGCGAACGAAACACCACGTAAAAACGTATCCGGGCGTCAGGAATATCTGAAAGCAACATTAAATCAATACATTTTGGCTGACTAATACCAGGACTTATATATGAAACAACGGCTGCACGATGACAAGGAAGGAGGAACTCCAATGCAGGAGAAGCTAAATCAGGAGCAGGAACGCTATGTCATTGGCGTAGATTTGGGTACCAGCGCGGTCAAAACGGTGCTGGTTAACCGCAAAGGGCAGGTGGCCTATGAAACCTCCCAGTCTTATCCGCTCCATCAGCCGAAGGCAGGATATAGCGAACAGCACCCTGAGGACTGGGTCAGTGGCACGTTAGCATCACTGAAACAGCTTGTGGAGAAGGCTGGAATCGGCGGCACAGATGCTGTGGACGGTATTAGCTTTTCGGGACAGATGCATGGGCTTGTGCTGACTGACAAGGAAGGCCAAGTGCTTCGTCCGGCTATTCTGTGGAATGACACGCGTACAACAGCACAATGCCGTCGTATTGAAGAAAAGCTCGGGTCGGAGCTGCTGAGCATCGCACGTAATCGCGCGCTGGAAGGCTTCACGCTACCCAAGCTGCTGTGGGTGCAGGAGCATGAGCCAGATGTGCTGGCCCGTGCGGCACATTTTATGCTGCCCAAGGATTATGTGCGCTACTATCTGACAGGAGAGCTGGCGACGGAGTATTCGGATGCGGCGGGCACGCTGCTGCTGGATATTGCGAACAAGCAGTGGAGCGAAGAGATCGCTGCCGCGTTTGACCTACCGTTGTCGCTGTTCCCGCCGTTGGTGGAATCCTTTGATCAGACGGGTACACTGTTGCCGGAGATTGCGGAGCAGAGCGGGCTTTCGCCTGAAACGAAGGTCTTTGCAGGTGGTGCCGACAACGCATGTGGCGCGATTGGCGCTGGCATTTTGAGCGAAGGCCGCACCCTGTGCAGCATCGGCACCTCAGGGGTTGTACTTTCCTATGAGGAACGCAAGGATATTGATGTGCAGGGACGGGCACATTTTTTTAATCATAGTGAGCAGGATGCTTATTATATTATGGGGGTTACGCTCGCGGCCGGATACAGCTTGACCTGGTTTAAGGATACCTTTGCACCAGAGCATTCTTTTGATGCACTGTTGGCAGATGTGAACTCTATTGAACCAGGCAGCCGAGGGCTGCTGTTCACGCCTTATATCGTCGGCGAGCGTACACCTCATCCAGATGCAACCATTCGAGGTAGCTTTATCGGGATGGATGCGGGGCATAAGCTTGCGCATTTTACACGGGCGGTGCTGGAAGGAATAACGTTTTCGCTCAAGGAATCCAT
The DNA here is from genome assembly GCF_052906305.1 of Paenibacillus sp. SER-28. Taxonomy (NCBI): domain Bacteria; kingdom Bacillati; phylum Bacillota; class Bacilli; order Caryophanales; family Paenibacillaceae; genus Paenibacillus; species Paenibacillus sp. SER-28. The sequence continues at coordinate 171,825 of NZ_JBRECM010000007.1, forward strand.
TGATATTCTCAGAGGAACGGGCAAAACGGTGAATGAAGTGATTTCCATCGGCGGCGGTGCGCGTAATGAGGCGTGGCTGCAAATGCAGGCAGATATTTTTAACGCGGATATCATCAAGCTGGAAAGCGAGCAGGGGCCTGCCTTGGGGGCGGCCATGCTGGCTGCTTATGGTAGCGGCTGGTTTGAATCTCTGCAAGCGTGCGCTGAAGCTTTTCTGCGCGAAGCAGCGAGATATTCCCCTAACCCGGAACGTGTGGCACAGTATGAAGGCCTATACGAGCTGTACCGTGAAGTTTACTTGCACACGCGAGAGCTAAGTGAGCATTTGGCAGTATATCGGTGAATACGGTGAGCTTTAAGCGTAAATAAGAAGCGGCTCCGGGTGTAAGAAACCCCCGGAGCCGCTTTTTCATGTGATGATGAGCATGAATTAAATACTTTTCTTGATTTTCGCATGATCTTCATTCATAGAACTTACGGCACAGCCAGGACATGACTTGCTCGACGAACACCCCGCACAGGCGCCTTGACGGCTTTTTCGCAAAAATCGTACCAGCACCCATGCACTATAACCGAGGATCGCCAATAAAATGATGATATTGATCATGGAATTCACTTCCTTTTATTTACTATAGGGCCTGACTTAACCCCAGCCTAATAATCTGCCACATTGATAGATCAAAACGGCGATGATATATGCGACGGTCAAAGGATAGATCACAGAAAATGCGGTCCAACGCCACGAAAGGGTTTCTTTACGAATGACCGCTACCGTAGCCAGACACGGAACATACAGCAGAATGAACACCATAAAGCTAAAAGAGGCAAGCGGTGTAAAGGCCTGTCTGACTTGTAGTTCAAGTCCCTGCATATCGGGAACGTGGTAAATAATATTCATCGTTGATACGACAACTTCCTTGGCCATAAAGCCTGTGAGCAGGGAAGCTCCTGCTTGCCAGGTGCCAAAACCGAGAGGGGCCAGTAATGGAGCGAACCAACCTCCAACGGTGGCAAGCAGGCTGTCATTCATTTCTGCCCCGAAGCCCTGCGGACCGAAATTGGACAAGAGCCAGATGCCAACGGAACCTGCAAGAATAATGGTTCCGGCTTTACGGACGAAGCCTTTGACCTTCTCCCATGTGCTGCGGAATAGTGTAAGAGCCTGCGGCACTCGATAGGGAGGAAGTTCCACGATAAAGAGGGAGGGCTCACCCGACAAAATGGATACTTTGGAAAAAATTTTGGCAAGTATAAGTGAAACGATGATTCCTAACACATACATCAGCATGATAATGCTTGCCGCATGTGTTGGGAAAAACACACCCGCAAACAACGCATATACCGGCAGGCGGGCTGAACACGACATAAAGGGCACCAGCAACGTGGTAATGAGACGTTCTCTGGGCTGTTCAATGGTGCGTGCCGCCATGATCGCAGGGACATTGCAGCCAAATCCGATGATGAAGGGAATGAAGCTTTTCCCGTTCAAGCCAACGGCTTGCATCAGGCGATCCATGAGTATCGTGACCCGTGCCATATAACCAGAGTCTTCGATCACTGAAATTATCAGAAATAAAATAGCAATTTGAGGCAGAAAAACAAGCACACCCCCGACTCCAGCCACGATGCCGTCCACGACTAGACTTTGCGTAAAAGCAGACGCGTTCAAGTGAACGAGTAACTCAGAAATCCAAGTGCTGAGTGTCCCTGAAAAAAATCCATCCAGCATATCTGAAAGGATCGTACCCGCCCAATCGAAGGTGAACTTGAAGGTAGCGTACATCAGCAGCAAAAAGATCGGAATCCCCAGATACCGGTGAGTTAATAGTGCATCCAGTCTATCCGTCAGGCTGTGCGGTCTGAGTTTGGAGGTGTCGAGTGCCTTGGTGCACAAATCAGCAATCCATGCTGTTCGTACAGAACGAATACGCTGAGCAGGGGTGATGGCATGGCCTTCACCGAGAAGTTCTTCCTCACAACGGTGGATGCGTGCAGTTACTTGTTCACGCTGTACCTCATTCGTCATCCATTCCATGACGACAGGATTGCCTTCCAGACATTGCAGTGCGGCCCACCGCAGTTGCGGCACAGGTGCATTTGGCAGCAAGTCGCAAATATCGGTAATAGCAGCTTCAACGGCAGGGCCGTAGTCCAATTGAAAAGCATTGGATGTACGTCTTACCTCCCGAAGAGAAGCGAGCATTTGCTTACTTCCACTGCCTGTACGCGCCACCATAGGAATGATGGGAACGTTCAATTGATCGGCTAACAATTCCTTGTTTACACGAAGACCCGTGGCATCGGCTACGTCAGTCATGTTTAAGCCAAGTACAAGCGGACGGCCATACTCCAGTAGTTGTACGGTCAGATAGAGATTACGCTGGAGCTGGGAGGCATCCACAATGTTGATCAGGGCCGTAGGAGGTTCTTCCAGCAAATATCGAGTTGCGACACCTTCATCCAGCGAAAGAGGGAGTAAAGAGTAGGCGCCCGGCAAATCCACCAATACGGCAGACTTGTCACGCAGGATTCCTGTTTTCTTTTCCACTGTGACGCCGGACCAGTTTCCTACTTCTGCATACGTACGAGTCAGCTTGTTAAATAATGAGGTTTTTCCTGTGTTGGGATTACCGAATAGAGCGATCATGTCCATGTTGGAACAACCTCCAGTTGTTTCACCTGATTTTGGCGAAGGCCGACCAGCTGGCCGTTGCATTCAATGACAATAGGACCGCCCAATAAACTGATTTTTTTTAACCGTATGATGGAACCTTCGTTAATGCCCATGTCTGTTAAACGGCGGCGCAATGAGGGATGAAGAGGGGCAAGAGATTGCAAACGCACAGTCTGACCCAGTGGCGTACGAAGGAGTGAGATACATTCTGGCATGGTGCTCAGCCTTTCTGATCTAGAATGAGAATCAATATCATTTACTTCCGATGCCAGTACCATATCATGAGGAAATCTAGATTGCTGTGATAAAACTCTCTACGAACGACATGTTTGCTCATTATCCGATCTGTTATATAGCCGAGTATGATGTCACAACCTGTCTTGAACTGCACCCTTACTCGTCTGCAACCGACAAAACTAGAGCGTTTGGGGCAACTGTTTTTATGGTAAGATATAGCTGTTTACAACTATGCTAAGAAGGGCAGGAACGCTCTGTATGAACAGAAAAATCGGGGTTAGGCTTGTAAAATGTCTGGTTGCGGGTGCAGCGCTGGCTGTGTTGCTGCCGCAGGCTGTGGAGTGGGGCAGCAATGTGTATGCGACGTCGGTTAAGCCGGCTCCATCCGTATCATCGCAGCAGCTTCAGAACAAGCTTTTACAGGCAATGGCTACGCGGAGTGAAACGCTGACCTTTACATATCAAGGGCGAGTGAACGGTCTCAAGCAGCAATTACAGACGGCCATCCAACAGGCCATGGAGAGCGATCCGTATGTAAATTATACGATCAAAAGTTACGCATTCAGCTATACAGGCACAACGACCTCCGCTCAGGTTACGATTCGTCTAAGCTACCGGGAGACGAAGGAACAGACAGCATATGTGGATAGCACAGTTAAAGCGGTGCTGGGGGATATTATTACGAAGGGAATGACGGATCATGAGAAGGTAAAGGCCATTCATGATTGGATCGTCGTTCGCCTGAAGTATGATGAAGCACAGCAAAAGTACACAGCCTATGATGGCCTGAAAACGGGAAGCACGGTCTGTCAGGGTTATTCACTGCTGGCCTATAAAATGCTGGAACGTGCAGGCATTACGAACCGGATTGTGGAAGGAAGAGCAGGGGGCCAGCTGCATGCATGGAATCTGGTTTTATTAGATGGTCGATGGTATCACATGGATACGACATGGGATGATCCAACCCCGGATCGCGCGAACGAGGTAAGCACTTCATATTATCTGCTAACGGATACCGAAATGCGGCGGGATCACTCATGGGTTAAGCCGTATCCTCAAGCGAATACATCGTATCGGGAAACCTTGTCAGCACTGGTAACTGCCGGAGGATCAAAGGCTGTTGTGTATCAAAAACTGTACAATACCCTCGAATATCCGCTGCAAGACGGCAAGGGTCTGGTTAAATCATCTGCCGACATTAAGGAACAGGTACGTAAGATTGTAAATAAGGGAGGGACGACACTTACCTTTGCCTATCAGGGAACGGAGCGAAGTCTCAAGGAGGATTTACAATCCTTATATCAACTCGGTTTGAAATCCATTTCCTATCAGATTACGGATCTAGGAAGTACCGGCAATCTTCGTGTAACCCTGAAATGGACCTAATCATCTTGCTGTAAAAAGCTACATTAACAAAGGAGTATTTTATTTATATGCACAAGCGTTCCTTTACCTATTTGCTTGGCACGCAGACCATGTCTAATGCGGCCGACATTCTTTACATTATGGCACTTGTGTCTCTGGTTTTTCATGAAACGGACTCCATCTTCTCTTCGGTGCTCGTTCCATTGCTGCGAATGGGAGCACAGATGATCAGCGGCTTTTTAGCACCGCTCATTTTGGCCCGATTCCAGCTTCCTTTTATTTTATTCGTTTCTCAGTTCGGACAGCTGGTTTTCTTCGCTATTCTGCTGGGCCACTTGTGGTCAGCGGGTACGGAGCCGATATGGGTGATTGTGTTTACGTTGGTGGCAGCCATGTCCTTTCTGGACGGCTGGACCACGCCTGCACGTAATGCGCTGATTCCCCGCCTTGCGTCCGGGGAAGGACTCATGCGGGCAAACAGTCTGGTGTCGGTCAGCGATCAGACGGTGCAATTAGCGGGGTGGGGGCTTAGTGGTGTGCTCGTAGCCATGCTAGGCTCGGAAAAAACACTGCTAGTGGCTGGCGGACTCTATATGGTAGCAATGATCTTCACCAGCTTGATTCGAGATCCACTAGAGGGCAAAGCCCATTATTTGCTGCAACCTGGAACAAGGGTACGAGGTGGAGATGTTTCGGTTTCCGAAACTGGTACTGAGCCCGGGCAAGGGCATCATGACTTGCCCCCTTCACAGTTGGAAGATACACTGTATGGCCCGGAATCAGAGAGCCCCGCACTACCTCCCAAACGTAAAAAGGAAATACTTCGTGAGGGCTGGAGCCTTATCGGAGCCAGTCGCAGACTGAAAGCTCTTATTTTTATGGATATGATTGACCTTCTAGGGGGTTCGGTTTGGGTAGGCGCGTTCACGCTTGCTTTCGCCCAGCAGGTTTTGCACAAGAGCGAAGCATGGTGGGGATACATCAATGCAGCGTATTTTGCAGGAGCGATTGGCGGCGGCATCGTTGTCCTCGCCTGCGTCAAGCATTTGCAGCGCAGGCTGCTGCCCGCCATGTTGGCGGGGATGGCAGGTTATGGGCTGCTGACAGCATGGTACGCACTGAACACATTACCGCCGCTGACGCTGCTTATCGTGTTGTTGATGGGACTACCTGCGGAAATGTCTGTCGTATCCCGCCGCACGATGATGCAGATGAGTGTGTCTGTACATGATTTGCCCAAGGTGCTGTCTGCCCAGGCCACACTGACAAGTTTGACCTTTTGTATTTCGCTCCTGTTAATGGGCTGGATTGCAGATCATCTAGGCATCGTTAATTTGTACTTGTTTTCTGCAGTGCTGACGCTGATTGCTGTTATATATGGTGTTTTTAGTCGTCGTGCCTTATCCATGTCTTTGTCAGCTTCATTGGAACCTTCCTCCAAATAAACAGAAAAAGCCCGTCTCCGGGCATATACAGGTGAAAATGCGGATAAATGGTCTTGGACCAGGCTTACCAGCGTGTTTTCCCTGATATGTGGAGACGGGCTTTTTTTACTGTTTTCTATTATTTATCCGAAGAAGCATCTGGACTCAAATCACATTCTTTTAACGGAACGATTTTAGTACGTTTGATCCATTTGTAGCCGAGCCACAGCAGAAGGAACAGCGGCACACTCATATACGTAGCGATCATTGTTTTCCAGTCAATCTCCTGTCCGGTGAAGGCATCCGCCCCTTGCCCGATAATGACAATGATACACAGAGCGAAGGCGAACAACGGCCCAAATGGGAACCAGCGGGCTTTGTATGGAAGCTCACTCAGACTGTGACCCTGTGCAGTAAAGGCACGGCGGAAACGATAATGGCTGACTGCAATCCCGACCCACGTAATAAATCCGCACATTCCAGAGGCATTCAGCAGCCAGTTATAGACTACACCGTCTCCATACAGGGAGGCGAGAAAGGCTAGCATACCGACAGCGGTCGTGATCAGCAGCGCGTTCATAGGAATGCCGCGTCTATTGATACGTCCGAGGAAACGCGGGGCTTTACCTTCCCGTGCCAAAGCGTATAGTACCCGAGTTGCCGCGTACATACCCGAGTTACCTGCCGACAATACGGAAGTCAAAATAACGGCGTTCATAACAGAAGCAGCAATCGCAAGCCCTGCTTTTTCAAATACGAGCGTGAACGGGCTGACCCCGATGTCACTGATATCTCCCCGCAGCAAATTTGGATTGGTGTATGGAATGATCAATCCAATCACGAGAATCGCGAGAATATAAAAGAACAGGATGCGCCAAAAGATTTGACGGATGGCGCGCGGCACATTTTCACGCGGATTTTCGCTCTCTCCAGCGGCTACCCCAATCAGCTCCGTTCCCTGAAAGGAAAAGCCCGCTGCCATGAATACACCCAGTACAGCAAAGAATCCGCCATGGAACGGGGCATCTCCTACCGTGAAGTTGGCAAAGCCGACCGCAGGACCACCCATAATGCCGAAGATCATCAGCACACCTACGGTCAAAAAGATGACCACGGTCACAATTTTAATCATGGCGAACCAGTATTCAGACTCACCGTAGCCTTTGACTGTCAATGCGTTCAACGCGAAGATTACGGCTAGGAATAACAGACTCCACCAGGCAGAGTGGCTTTCCGGGAACCAATATTTGATGAGCACGGTCGCTGCTGCTAATTCGGCAGCAATCGTCACCGCCCAGTTGTACCAGAAGTTCCAGCCCATGGCGAAACCAAAAGCCGGATCGACGAAGCGACCTGCATAGGTGTTAAAAGAGCCGGATTCAGGCATAAATGTAGCCAACTCACCGAGGCTGGTCATAAGGAAGTAGACCATGAGGCCAACTGCTGCATAAGCCAGCAGCGCACCGCCGGGTCCAGCTTCGGCAACCGCGCCTCCGCTGGCGAGGAACAGGCCCGTACCGATAGAGCCGCCGAGGGCGATCATCGTCATATGGCGGGCTTTGAGACTTTTACGCAAGGTTGCATCAGATGTTGCTTTGTGTTGCACGTTCAAACACTCCTTCATGAAATTGTATTTCATGTCAGGGCAAGAGCCAGAAGGAGGGGGAGTATATAAATCAAAAAACCGCAGGGAATACGCCTGCGGTTTTGTCTATGCATTCCGCACCATACCTTCTTCTATAACAAGATAGCTCAACACACGTGTCTGTGTTAGGACAGCGTGTGACAGTTCTGCTCCTTTCGGTTAGCAGCCCCAGCATTCGGAGTATTTACAAAGAGTTAGCTCCGCATACTTCGGCGGGTGTACCTTTCCACTGGAATCTCAGACGGCTCTTATCGTCTCCTCCGGTGTACTGATTACATCCGCGACCTCTACCTCATCATAAAACAGGGTTGATGAGGTGTATGACATGATATTTTATTGTATAGCGAACTACAGTATATCGTACCTGTACATCTTCTGACAATCGACAATTTTTTGAAAATCACTCGTAGAATCTTAAATTAAGAGTTCCGCTTGGCCATCTGCTGCCAAACTGTGCCCGCGGCTTGTTCGCCTGATTCGATGCGTTCCAGCGCCATTTTAGCCTGCAGACTAACCTCGAATTCGGGATCATCGACAGCCTTCTCCAGCGCATCACGTGCATCCTCGGTTCCAACCTCGTATAAAAAACGTGCCGCTCGCCAGCGCACCAACTTGCTGCTATCCGACAGGGCTCCGATCATTGCGCTGGTAGCGACCGGGTCGCCGATGTCTGACAACGTGTCGCCTGCGGTGCGGCGTACTGCCGCCGAAGGATCGCGCAGCGCCTCGGCTAGCAGATCCATCGCCTCCGGTGAGCGAATATCGCCCAGATAGACGACGCCCAGCCGCCGTAGCTGCATTTTGTCATCATGCAGCGCTTGCCGGATAAGCGGCAAATGCTCAGGCGTCGGCTCCAGCCGATCCAGCGCAGCGTAGCGTGTGCGCCAATCCTCGTGCTGCAGGGCCTTCTCCAGCTCGGCATCGCTCCATTCGCGGCGTTCCTCTACGAATTCGCTGTTGTTTGCGCCGTGGGCAATCGCCTGTTGGATAATCTGCTCCAGCCGCTCTTGCGGAAAGGCTGCCTCCAATTCCTGCTCGACCTCGCGTGCAATGTCCGGCAGTTCACCGTAGCGGACGCCGTAATCACTCAGCTTGCGTTCCTTGATCAGCGTTGCACTCGCTACACGGGTAACGGCCTGCACGAAGCGGTCGGACAAGGAAATTCGCTCCTCCTGCTGCCCCGCCTTGACTCGGATTTGCATTGGAATACCACGAAAAAATTGCACAAAGACCTGTGCTTCGCCAAATGCTTCTCCAGAGGTTTCCTCTGGCAAATCCCAATTGGCGTCAGCGCCTTCCTCGCCTAGCCGATCCCGGACTTGACCCAGAATGGTGGACCAATCTGCATTCCCTTTGCGGTCAAGGGCTACAAAGTCAGTCGTATGAAACACGCTTTTGACCCCTTCAATGCCCAGCATGCGCCGGATAAATGGGGGAGCGGAACGCTCATTGTCCCGTGTATATGTTCTGCGGATACCCGCTTCCAGTCGCTCATCCAGATGCAGCATCATGGTGTTCGGACTGGGAGTAGGCTCGATAGATGTTATTTTCATAGCTCAGTACAGCCTCCTGTTCAAAAGTTCTCCATATATAGCTTATCTGTATTGTAACTCATTCTGCGAATGTCTCCAAAGATAAGTTCGCGTATACAGGAAAAACACAATGACATATCTCACACTAATTCAGGTAAACACTAAAAAGAAATACTGCTACATTCAATGCAGAAGCAGGGTTAAAACTCGATAGAATGAACCAAACTGTGAATAGGTTACCAAAATGCGCCAATAGATAAGTGAAGGAGGCGTTCCTATGTTCCGCAAGCAGGAAAGAACGCTCATTATTGTATGTATAGTAATTGCGGCCATCATGCTATATGCCGTAATTAAAAGCATAGCTCGCTTGACTCCTTAGTTGGTAATCCAGAGTGATCTGCGATGTTTAAAATGTGAAATGAAGGAGTGAAACCCATTTGTCTTCACTGGACCCTGTATTGCTAAGCCGGATGCTGACCGGAATTACCCTGTTTGTTCATATCGTATTTGCATCCATCGGCGTCGGCGTACCCTTAATGATTGCACTAGCAGAATGGCGCGGGCTGCGAACTGGTGATCCGCATTATACACTGCTGGCCCGACGGTGGGCGCGAGGGTTTGTCATTACCGTTGCCGTGGGTGTCGTTACAGGCACCTCGATTGGTCTGCAACTCAGCTTGCTTTGGCCCACCTTTATGCGGGTGGCTGGACAAGCGATTGCGCTGCCCCTGTTTTTGGAGACGTTTGCTTTTTTCATCGAAGCTATATTCCTGGGCATCTACTTGTATACCTGGGATCGGTTTAAAAGCAAATATTTTCACCTGATGCTGCTCATCCCGGTAGCGATTGCCTCGTCTGCCTCAGCGGTTTTTATTACGACTGTGAACTCGTTCATGAACCAACCTCAAGGCTTTACACTCAAAAATGGAGTCATGACAAATATTCATCCCATCGAGGCTATGCTAAATCCGGCTACGCCAACCAAAGTGTCCCATGTATTGGCTTCTTCGTATACATTGAGCGCTGGTGTGCTGATGGGGCTGGCTGCTTACAGCATGCTGCGAGGGCGTAATCACCCTTATTTTAAAAAGGCGCTAAAGCTGACTGCCACATGTACCATTGTGTTTGCCATCAGCACCGTGATGATCGGAGACGCATCCGGTAAATTTCTGGCCAAATATCAGCCGGAGAAGCTGGCTGCCGCCGAATGGCATTTTGATACGATGACGCACGCCCCCTTTGTATATGGCGGATACATGGATAAAAACGGTGAAATCAAATATGCCTTGAAAGTGCCTTATGCACTTAGTGTGTTGGCTGGTAATTTGCCCAGTACGGAGGTTAAGGGATTAAATGACTATCCGGTGGAGGAGCGTCCGCCGCTGTCTATTCATTATATGTTTGACCTCAAAATCACCACAGGAGTGCTGATTCTCGTCATCCCACTGCTGTATCTGATCCGTAAGCGCCTGCCAGGCCGCAAACCGTACCCCAGATGGCTGCTGTTGGCGCTCATTCTGGTCGGGCCGATGGCGATGGTAGCTATTGAGCTCGGATGGATGTTTGCGGAGGTCGGTAGACAGCCGTGGATTTTACGCGGATATATGAAGGTGTCCGAAGCAGCGACCACTTCTACGAGTGTCGGGTGGATGCTGGTGTTGTTTGTTATTTTGTATCTGGTGTTGTGTTTCTCGGCCATTAAGGTACTCAGCAAGCTATTCCGCAATAAGGATGCGGTGGAAGAGATAAGGCAGCTGGGCCTGGAAGGGGCTGAAGGCAGGTGAGCTATGAAATTGTAGGTATCGCCATTTTGTGGACGTTCCTATTCGGATATTTGCTTGTGGCATCCATTGATTTTGGTGCAGGTTTTTTCAGCTTTTACAGTGTGTTAACAGGCCACCAGAACAAAATCCACAATATCATTCAACGGTATCTATCCCCAGTGTGGGAGGTAACAAACGTATTTCTCATCTTTTTTGTGGTGGGATTAAACGGGTTCTTCCCGGATGCAGCATATTACTATGGTACGGCGTTACTCGTTCCCGGCAGTATTGCGATTGTGCTTCTCGCCATCCGGGGAGTGTATTATGCATACAATACGTATGGGCATTCCGGTAAAAATAATATCGTCTACATGGCGTTGTACGGTGCGACAGGGTTGCTGATTCCGGCGGCACTGTCCACAGTTCTCGCTATTTCGGAGGGCGGCATTATTGTAGAAAACAGTACAGGTGTACACCTGCAATGGGGTCAGCTATTAAGTAATCCCTACACGTGGGCGGTTATTATTCTGGCGCTGGTGAGCGTGCTGTATATTTCGGCGATGTTTTTGGCCTATTATGCCAAAAGGGCGGGAGACAAGGTCGCTTTTGAAATCGTACGGGGATATGCGCTGCTTTGGAGCGGTCCAACGATTGTTGCGAGTCTGCTCGCATTCTTTCAGATTAACAAACAAAATCCAGATCATTTTACCAATATGCTGAACATAGCCTGGATGTTTGTTGCATCCTTCATATGCTTTGCAGGAGCAGTTTATCTGGTATGGCAGCGGCGGCATCTGGGGGTTTCATTCATATTGGTGATGCTGCAATTTGCATTTGCCTGGTATGGCTACGGCCGCTCGCATCTCCCGTATGTTCTGTATCCCTACATTAATGTCTACGACAGCTTTACAAATTCTACGATGGCGTATGCGTTGATTACGGCGTTTGTTGCGGGTCTGCTGGTGCTGATCCCTTCGCTGATTCTGATATTAAGATTGTTTCTATTCGATGCAAAATATGTGCGCGGACATGAAGGGAAGAAAGGGTGAGTTAGAGTGGCTGCTTTCGAGCATTTTACGATTATGTACGAGTCACCTATCATTATTGTCGTGGCGATTGTGTTTTTGTTTATTTATTCGGCACGCTTTAAAAATCCACAGGACTGACAACTACAGGTGGAACAGGCCTTCCTGATTGATACGGGAGGTCTGTTTTTGCTGTATTATCGCAGAATTTCCTTTACAGACGTGATTGAATTATACTTTACATATATCAGGATGTTGCATCATTTCATGTTCACACTCAAGTGACAATATATAGTTAAATTGAACCGCTGTGTTTTTTGGAGAACGGGTTCATCAGGGAGGGAGCTGCATCATGCCCAAAGTACGTTTTAACAATATGGATCATGTAAATACCGATAAAACAATCAAGCAATTCAGACAATGGCGGCAGGAGCGACGCAGCAAAATAAAGGATTATACGTTCGTTGTGCCAAACCATCCCCCGGAGCTGGAATTTCTGCATAGCAATCGGGAGATGGCGACAGCCACCTGGGTGGGACATTCCACCTTTTTCATCCAGTATCTTGGGCTGAATATCGTCACCGATCCGGTATGGGCAGAGCGTATGGCTTTTGATAAAAGGTTGGCTCCGCCCGGCATTCGTATTCAGGATGTACCACCACTGGACATCATTCTGCTGTCTCATTCCCATTATGATCATTTACATTTAGAATCGTTGCGGAAATTATATCGTGCAGATACGTTGATGCTTGTCCCCTCGGGGTTAAAGGCGAAAATGATCCGCAAAGGTTTTCGTAACTGTCATGAGCTGCAATGGTGGGAGCATTTTACGGTAGGAGGGGTACGATTTACGTTTGTTCCAGCCCAGCATTGGACACGACGCACGCCGTTTGATACCAATACTTCGCATTGGGGTGGATACGTTCTGCAAAGTGAACAGCAGGTGATTGGCTCTGCCACGTCCGTCACGGAATCCAATCCTCATTCTAGTGCAGACTCAGAGGATGCACCAACGTTGTATTTTGTGGGAGACACCGGATATTTTCGTGGGTTTAAGGAGATTGGCGAGCGCTTTGCCATTGATCTGACCTTTATGCCGATTGGCGCGTACGAACCGGAATGGTTCATGACCTCGCAGCACGTGACACCGGAGGAGGCATTGCAAGGGTTTGTAGATTGTGGCGCAGATCAGATGATTCCGATGCACTACGGAGCCTTCAAGCTGGCGGATGATACGCCAAGAGAGGCGCTGGACCGGCTCGAAGCGGAGCGTGAGCGTATGGGTATTGCGAAGGAACGCATTCATGTTCTTGGGCACGGAGAGACGCTGAAAATTGGACGTCGCTGCTCAACTACAATCTGAGGAATTCGACATAATCCTTATATAAGAGGATTTTGCAAAAATCCAATAAGCGACTTCCAATGAATAAGATATAGATCGAAATGTTTTAGTTCGTCTATATCTTGTACTTCGGAGCGACTGGAATCAAATTTTGCAAAATCCTGATAAAAAAAGCGGCTCGGCGGACAATTAATTTTGCCTGCCGAGCCGCTTTTTTTGGTTTTTAGCTATAATGCAGGATTAAACTGCTTCGGAATCACTTGCCAAAGAGGAATCGCTGTTGGCGATGGGATGACGAACGATTTTAACTTCATAGAACGTGATTTTATTTTCAATAATATAGTCCGGAATTTGACGATGGCTATGGGATTCGCGGAATGCTTTGCTTTTCGTCCAGCCTTGGAAGTTCTCTTTTTCTTTCCAGCGTGTACTGATGGTTACTTCCTCATAATCTTTCGTGTTTTCAGTCAGCAGTACTTCCAGACCGAGAAAGCCCTCCATTTTTTCAACTTTTCCTTCTTTGTTAAATCTTTCGATGAGTAAATGTGCATTGCCCGGTGTGATTTTAGATGTATTTGTAACGATAACCATATTAAATTCCTCCTGAATGATGTGGTATGGTCGGTATAATAACCGGATAGCCATCCTCAAATTTGATGGTAGCGTTCATTTCATAAATGTCGCGAAGAAAAGCAGACGTCAAAATCTCACGGGGTTCGCCGGCAACGGCGATTCGTCCCTTTTTAAGTGCAATCATATGATGACAATAGGCCGCAGCTTGCTGCAAATCATGCAGTACCATAACAATCGTCAAGCCGGACTCGTGATTGATACGCCGCAGCATATCCATAACTTCAAATTGGTGGGCGATATCCAGAAAAGTGGTCGGTTCATCGAGCAAAAGAATACCTGTTTGTTGGGCCAAAGCCATTGCAATTCGCGCTTTTTGTTGTTCACCTCCTGATAGAGTATGGAACATTCGATCTGCATAGGGCTGGATGCCCGTGATCTTCATGACATGGTCCACGATTTGCTGGTCCTGTCCGGTATGGCGTACCCTCAAGCCTTTGGCATGAGGAGATCTCCCGTAAGCGACCAGCTCGCGGACCGTCAATAACGGCAGCATATCCTTCATTTGCGGCAGCATTGTAATCGTCTGGGCAAAATCACGCCGCTTGTACTCCTGCACGGGTTTGCCCAGCACGGAAACCTGACCCTGATCCTGCTTGAGCAACCGGGTCATAATCCGCAAAAGCGTGGACTTGCCTGAACCGTTCGGTCCGACGATCGCGGTGAGCTGACCAGCAGGCAAGGTGATATTCACATCGTCCAGCTGGAAATACCCACGTTGTAAGGAGATATGCTCACTCTGAATGGCTGTCATCCGAAACTCCCCCGTTTCTTGAGCAGGATTAAGAAGAACGGTGCCCCGATGACGGCTAACAAAATACCTACAGGCAGTTCAATCGGGTCAAACCAGGATCGTGCCACTGTATCTGCGAGGACAACCAGCGTTCCACCGCCTACAATGGAAAGGGGGAGGAGGAAACGATAATCTTCCCCGATTAGCAGCCGTATGACATGGGGAACGACCAGCCCTACAAAGCCGATTAGCCCGGCTACACTGACCGCTGTACCGGCGAGCAGGGCAGACAGCAGGATAATGAGCATACGTTGAAGCTCTACTCGCTGACCCAGCAGCTGTGCTGAATCGTCGCCCAGCAGCAGTAAATTAGCAGGTTTAATTGCAAAGAAAGAGGCGATTAATCCAATGATGGCGTAAGGCACCATGAACTCTAGATGATGCCAGCTTCTTCCGTTTAATCCGCCGGATAGCCAAGGAAGAACGGCCTGTACGCGGTCGCTGTACATGACCATTACGCCGTTGGTGAGTGCGCCCAGCAGCGCGTTGATCGCAACGCCAGCGAGCACAATTTTGACAGGCGATGCCCCTCGGTCCCAAGCCAGCAGATAAATGACGATTGCGCTCAGAAAGGCTCCCAAAAAGGCGGTTATCGGAAGAAGGTAGCTGAGCTGTGGAAGCATCACCATCGTAATGACGGCGGCAAGTCCACCTCCAGCCGATACACCAATAATGCCAGGGTCAGCCAATGGATTTTTCATCACACCTTGAAGAAGTGCTCCGGAAGCTGCAAGACAAGCTCCCACCAGTAAACCTACTAATACTCTAGGTAGCCGGAGATCCATCAGGATCGTGCGATATGTAGATTCATCATTATGTAGCAAAACATGATAGATTTCTTGAAGTGGAATCGACACCGAACCGTAGGCCAGACCGTACACAGAGACGGCCAGCAGTAGAATCGGAAGGGTAATCCAGGCGATGGTGCGTCTTCTGGCGCGCTGTAGTTTGTTCATCTCCATCGCCTATTTCGCTGGATACAGCTTTTGATGCATCAAATCCAGCGCTTTAGTGACACGTGTGCCTGGATTCGTACCGAACAGATCTGAAGGTAAAACCTCGACCTGATTGTTTTTGACTGCTCGGATTCCGTTCCAAGCTGCATTTTCCTGCATTTCTTTTATAAATGCGGCTTTAACATCTTCCGTATTGCCGTGGGTCATGATGAAGATGTAGTCAGGGTCAGCCTCGATGATGCGTTCTGTGTTCAGCTGCGCATATTGCGGGAAATTTTGCAGGCCCGGAAAATCAGCGGCGATGTTCGAGCCACCCGCAGCTTCCAGAATGTTTCCACTTAGTGAATTTGGCAGTGCCGCCATATACGTAGACGGGGCTCCGTAGACCAGCAACACCTTCGGTTTGGAGGCAGAAGCGGTTTCCTTTTGCAGCTTAGCTACTTGTTGGTCAATTTGCTGGTTCAGCTTCACGGCCTGAGCCTGCTTTTGCAGTAATTGTCCGAACAGCGTAATTTGCGACTGAATATCGTGAACTGAATTGGCTCCCGTCAGCAGCAGCTGTGAACCGACTCCTTCAATGGCTGGAATGTCTTTTTCATTCATAGGATAATTGCCTAGCACGACATCCGGTTTGAGCATCGTAATTTTCTCCAGATCAACTTCGTGAGTGGAGCCTACTTGCTGAACGTTCTCAGCAGCAGCTACGACGGCTGGTCCATTGGAGTTGGGCCTGCCCACGGCAGTTCCACCCAATGCGTATATAATATCCAGATCGCCATTGCTAAGCGCAATGATATGTTGAGGGACCTTTTGAAACGCTAACGTCCGTTTTGAAAAATCAGTAACTTGAATCGCCGCACCGCTTGTTGTGCCAGAAGTGGCAGATACGGATGCACTGGTTGGTTTGTGATCTGCGGTCAAGGCACCATTACTACATCCGGTAACTGCCAATAAAAGCGCTGCGGATGACCACAACACATAAGATTTCATGTTATTCCTCCTGCAATTTTCAAGTTAAACAATAATGATAATCATTTTCATTTATGTATAAGAGAATGATAATGAATATCACTGAGGATTGTCAATTGAAAAAAGCAAATTTTTAAATAAATTTTGAACTAAAAATAAAAGGGCTATATTCGAATTATAGAAGAAGGAACTACAAATTTTTCTTAAAAAATTGCATATATCAAGGGTTTATGTACATGCAAATACATATTGACATTTTCGAAAAATGTAAGATATATTGGTGATGGGTTTACTTGATTTTGCGAAATTCTGGAATAGAAAGGTGGGAAGACACGGCTCAAAAAGAGCTATTTTTTTTACTTATCAATTGAGAATGATAATCAATTAGTTTATTCTCGTGGGGAGGGACTGCTGTCAAAATGAAGAAGGGGTATTCTGCAATTATTGCTGTGTTTCTGCTGGTGAGTGTGCTGAGCTTTTGGCCAACTTCGTCATCTGTAGTAGCCGCTGCGGCTTCTCCAAAATTGGCGGATGGTACATACACGCTCAAATACAATATCCTCAAGGCAGAAAATGATTCGGTGTCCATGGCTAATGATTATTTTGAAAAACCAGCTAAGTTGTATGTAAAAAAAGGTCAAATGACCATGCAAATTAAGCTGAATCATAGCGAATGGACAACTGGGTTTAAAGTAGATTACAAAGGCAAAATCATCGATACAAAGGTCATCCATAAAGATGCCAAAACTGATACCCGCACCGTACAATTTCCAATTACGAGTGTGAACAGCCCGTTAATCTCTAAAATCCATGTTACTGTCCCTGCGTATAACTACGATCATGACTATACGATCCGCTTCGCTTTTGATTCCAAAAGCGTCAAAAAAATAGCAGCCGTCCAGTCAGCGAAATCAACTAAATCTTCCAAGAAGTAAATTCAAGCCATCTTTATCGTTCATAAAATCAACACAAATTGAAGCATAAAAAATGGAGGAGTGTGTGTAGATATGAATATAGTAATGAATCGCTTTGAGCAATTTTCTTTTAAGAAGGTATTTGTAGCATTGATCATGACAGCGCTTGTTTTTGCACTCGTTGCTCCATTCTCAGCTAAAGCGGCAGCAGCCGACGGCACGTATAACGTAGACTATACCGTTCTGAAGGATCAAACCAATGAAACTTCTCGATTGGATAGCTACCTGACGAAGCCTGCTCAGGTTACGGTAGCTAATGGCAAAAATGTCGTTCGTCTGACTGTGAAAAGCAGCAATCTGATTACAACGTTCAAAGTAGAGCAAAATGGCGTACTGCAAGATGCGACTGTGGTAAGCACAGATACTGCGAACAACACTCGTGTAGTGGAATTCGAAGTTGCTGATCTGAATGCAAAAGTGAATGCTTACGCTGAAATCACAATTCCAGTAATCGGCTACACAGGCAAGTACGATGTACAACTGCAATTCGACGAAATCTAATCCAAAATAAAACGTAAAAGGAGATTAAGAACATGAACATGATTATGAATCGTATGGAAAAATTGTCTTTGAAAAAAGTAATGCTTACTGTACTGATGGCAGCGCTTGTTTTTGTGGTGCTAGCTCCATTTTCTGCCAATAGAGCGAATGCGGCTTTGCCTAATGGAACGTATAACGTTGATTATACAGTGTACAAAGATGGTACCAATGAAACCTCATACATGGACTCAAACGGTTATGTCGCCAAACCCGCTACATTAATCGCTAATAATGGTCAATACAAAGTTAGAGTAGCTATTACTAAAAGTGCTTGGGTCACTGAATTCAAAACGCAACAAAACGGCCAGTATGTGAATGCGACTGTGGTAAGTACCTCAGGTGATACAAGAATAGTAGAGTTCCCTGTAAGTAGTTTTTCCCAAAAATTGAATGTTAAGTTGCATGTAAGTGTGCCTAAAGAATACACTGGCGGCATTCCATATGATCACGATTACACTGTTCAATTTTTATTTGACGAAGATTCCATCTAATAGTGGAGTAATTATACATTGATCTTATACTCATTTGGAATTCTATTGAGCTCCAAATGAGTATATTTTAAGTAGGGGGATTAATACACTTGAAAAGGCAATTAAAAAAATACTTAATGACGTTTGCAGCTATTGTTATGCTGCTCTCAGTTGTTTTCCCATTTGCTCCGACCGTATCTGCTTCTGATGAGACAAGCTCATCAACTGAATCTGGTGTATCCGAGCCCTCTGTGACGCAAGATGTATATCCGATAGAGCCAAGTCCAGAAGAAGTGGTTCCAACAGTAGATGTGGCAAGTGCGTACACAGTAGCAGCCGCAGACTCACAGAGTTCCAGCACTGTGAAGGATACTAATGAATATTCTATTAGCTACGTTGTTAAAAGTGAAAGCAAGGTGTCAGGGGTAGTGACTTCCCCTTATAATGATATGTTCCTAAAGCCAGCTACGTTGACGGTTGAACAGAGTTCTACTGTAGGGCAGGCTACGTATCATATTTCTTTAATTCTCGACAATCCTAATACTCCCTTTACAGATATCGAATTTAGACAAAACGGAGAAACCGTTCCTGCCCATATTTCAGATTTAGTAAAAGGGGAAAAGACGTATGAACCACGAACAGTAACATTTGATGTGTATAATTTGGAACAGAAAATTGATGTGAATTACAATTTAAATAATAGACTCAGACAAAACTGGATTGAATTTGATCCATCAACTATAGCTGTAAAAGAGGGACCCGTAACTCCCCCTACCCCTTCACCTGAGCCGGAAGTTCCCTTGAAACCGGGTGTCCTTAATTTCACAATACTGAAGGATAAATCAGAAGAAGTTTCTGTAATGGACGGTTACGCCTCAAAGCCTGCAAAGCTCGTTCAAAAAGGAGATAAATGGTATATTCAACTGACGTTTAATAACAGTAGCTGGATTCCTTCATTTCAAACAGAGCAAAACGGTAAATTTGTAGAAGCAGCAACTATTTCAGAGGTTAGTGACGCTAATCAGCGTACGGTTGAGTTTGAAGTAAGCAACTTATCCAATAAATTGAATGCTTACACTCATGTGATTGTGCCTGGCTTGGAACTGGGAGGAGTACCATACGATCATTGGTATCATGTTCAAATCAAGTTTGACACAAGTATTACACCTGACCCTAGTGCACCACCGACCTTGGCGGATGGAACGTACTCTATTAACTTTAATGTGCTGGATGCAACAAAAGATCAAGCATCGAGAATGGCGCAATATCTGGTGTCTCCAGGGACTTTGACGGTATTGAAGGGGCAAAAAGAAGTTTCCTTCACCATTAAAGATAGCACCACAGTAACGGAATTCAAAACAGAACAAAATGGAACGTTGACGGATGCGGATATTGTAAGTGAGGACAAAACAGCCAATACCCGTGTGGTGAAATTCAAGGTAGCGAATCTGGATACAGTTTTGAACGCACAAGTCCATATTCTCATGGGTACGTATAGTGCAGACCACAAAATCCGTCTTAAATTTGACCAGCCAGGAACGGACAACGGTTCAACTCCAGTAACGTCAAATCTAGACTTTACGCTGTTAAAAGACGGTTCAAGTGAAAAGTCCATGATGGATGGATATACAGAAAAACCGGGTACCCTGGTTGAACGTAAGGGCAAGAAATATGTACAGTTTACTTTGAAAAAGAGCAAACAGATTGACGGCTTTAAAGTAGAACAAAATGGAGTATTGACCAATACGGCCGTAGTAAGCGAAAATCAAACGGCGAATACACGTGTTATCGAATTTGAGGTTAAAGAAGTGCCTGCCAAGCTGAACGCATGGGTAAGCATCAACTGGCCTGAGTTAAATTATGTGGAAACATATAATGTCGATCTCCAATTAGGAACGGCAACATCCCCGGTTGATCCTGGGACGCCAGGTACGCCCGGGAAGGTTTTAGCTGATGGAACGTATTCAATCCATTTCGATGCATTGCACGCAACAAAGGATCAAAAATCGGGAATGGCGCAATATTTATTATCTCCAGCGACACTGACGGCATTGAAAGGCAAGTATGAAGCCTCCTTTACCATCAAAGACAGCGCCACAGTGACGGAGTTCAAAACAGAACAAAACGGAACGTTGACAGATGCAGATATCGTAAGTGAGGACAAGAATGCTAATACACGTGTTGTGAAATTTAAGGTAGCGGATCTGGATGCTATTCTGAATGCACAAGTACATGTGAGCACGACCTATCCAGGTGGGGTTTATGAGATGGATCATAAGCTTCGTCTGCAATTTGACCGCAGCAGCATTGCGGTAAAAGGAACAGACGGCGGCACAACTCCCGTGACTGAAAACGGCAGATACAGCATTGATTTCTCCGTCCTCAAAAATGGAAGCAATGAAATATCTGTGATGGATGGCTATATGCAAAAACCAGCCACGCTGCTAAGACAGTCCGGTAAAAATGTGATTCAGATCAAAATGGACAAGAGCAGCTGGATCAAAACCTTTAAAGTAAATGGTGCAGAAGCTCCGGTGGTTGAGCAATCGACCTCCGCAGATACACGAACAGTACAATTTGAAGTGCCAAATCTCTCGGATAAAGTGACAGTGAATACACATGTGATCGTACCTGGATTGGATTTGGGTGGCATCCCATATGATCACGTATATGATGTGCAATTTCAATTCGAGCCTGCTACTATTCGCAGCTTTGTCGAGCCTTCCTCTACAGGAGCTACAGATCCTATCGTCAAATTGGATTTTGACAAGCTTGTCAATGGCAAATATGCTTTGAAATTCAGTATCGTATTGTCAGATGGCTCAACAGCAGTGGATTCTCCGGTTCAACGCTTCATCACTGACGAATCGGCGCAATTGGTCGTGGAAGGCGACAAACGGTTTGTAGGTCTGAAGCTGCAAAACAGTAATGAAGTGAAGGCGTTGCGCATTTGGGACAACTCAAGCGGGGACTACCGAGACGCAGAAGTGGCTCAGGAAGATGCAGCAAGCAATACGAAGCACGTTCGTTTTAGCGTAAATGACTTTAAAAACAATGTAAAAGGCCAACTAGTTGTCTACGAAGCCCCTAAAGTGGCAAGTGCCACTCCGATGGTCTTTAAGGCTGAGGATCGGGTAGAGAAGGTATACGATTTTGAATTTAAATTCGATACCAGTAATGTATCTTATCACAACGAAACCAAAGCAGACGAAGTAGAACAGGGGAAAAATAACTTAGCCGATGGAGAGTACACTGCGAACTTCCGTGTGCTTGCAAACGGAACGGATAAGGATTCTTTGGTGGCTCCATTTGTACAGAGTCTGGCGAAGTTGATTGTAAAAAATGGTAAGGTACAGGCCCATGTAACCGTAACGGACAATCAGGCTTTGAAGCTATTCCAAACTGATTTTGAAGGCCGCTATGCTAATCCAACGATTGTGGCTTCCGACACAAAAGGTGACACGCACACTATTGCGTTTGAAGTGCCTGATCTGGATAAAAAGTTGAGTGTGTACACACAGGTATATCTGCCTGAGAAATACATTCTAAATGAGAAATTCGGCGGACAGATTCAATTTGACCGTGCATCGCTTAAAGGTGAGGGAGTCAATGCAGCTACAACTGCAACCGCAACCGAACCAACAGCAGCTTCTACGGACAAGGCAGCAGAAACAACTGCATCTGTGGCTGAAACAAAACCAGTAGTTGAGCAACCGGTTCAAACGGCTTCCGAGAAGCAATACACGATTAATTACAACGTATTTAAAGATAAAACGAGTGAAGCTTCCGTTATGGACGGTTATCTCGACAAGCCAGCTACACTGATTGAAAAGGGAGACAAACGCTATATTCAAATTACTTTGAAAAATAGCTCCTGGATGCCAGCTCTCCAAGTAGAGCAAAACGGTACCCTGAAAGATGTGGAAGTAATCTCGACATCCGGCGATACACGTGTCGTTCAATTCGAGGTAGGGGACTTGTCTCAGAAAATGGGTGCTTACACACACGTCATTGTGCCTGGTTTGGTCCTTGGCGGAGTGCCGTATGATCACTGGTATACAGTTCAGTTCCAATTTGATGAAGAAAGCCTAAAAGCGAAGTAGCCTCAGGTTGTGATAATCAATGAAGTCTGAATAACAGCAAAGTTTGTATGCGAGCAAGTCTTGGTGCCCCGGCATCAAGACTTGTCAGCATTTACATACCCGAAAAGTTGGGGCTCCTACTGTTTTTCTATATTTTGAATTGAGGTGACTGGATTTCCATGAAACGGTATATAGCATTGGCTCAAGGAAGAACGTTTGGTTTGTATATGTTAATCGGCAGCGTGATCTTGTTGCTGGCTGGATGTTCGGGAGGGGCACAGGCCGGGCAGAATCAGAGCGATGGTTCGAAATCAGCGGCAACATCTAATGCAACCGGAAAGTCGTCTGACGGTAAAGCTCAAGCTCCTCGTATTGTGGCGACTACGGTAGCCATTGCGGAAATCACGGATGCACTGGGCCTGGATTTGGCAGGCAAGCCGACAAGCACGAAAGTGCTGCCTGACCGTTACAAGGATGTGCCTGATGTGGGTAATCCGATGAGTCCTGATATGGAAAAAGTGATGTCATTGAAGCCGACGGACGTACTGTCGGTGACGACACTGAAATATGATCTGGAGCCTAAATTTAAAGATTTGAAAATCAATGCCGAATTTTTGAATTTTGAAAGTCTCGCGAATATGCAAAAAGAAATTCAAAAGCTGGGAGACACGTTTGGCAAAGCCGATAAGGCCAAAGAGATTAATGGAGCTTTGGATGCGAAAGTAGCCGAGATTCAACAAAAGATCAAAGGGAAGAAATCCCCTAAAGTATTGATTTTGCTGGGGGTACCGGGAAGCTATCTGGTGGCTACCGAGCATTCCTATATTGGGGATCTGGTTAAAATTGCAGGCGGAACCAATGTGGTTCAGGGCGAGAAGGTGGAGTTCATTGCCCACAATACCGAAGCCTTGCAGCAATCCAACCCCGATATCATTTTGCGCGCTGCACACGGGATGCCGGATGAAGTAGTGAAAATGTTCGATGAAGAGTTCAAAACTAACGATATCTGGAAGCATTTCAACGCTGTGAAAAATGGGCATGTCTATGATCTGCCTGAACCGTTGTTTGGCACAACAGGGAACTTAGCGGCAAACTCGGCGCTGGATGAGCTGATGAAAATGCTGTATCCTTCGAATTAAAGGAAGCTGATGACATGTCCAAAAAAGGTTGGAGCCTTATTGTTGTAATTGTCTTGCTCGTTGGCGTCATGCTGTATTCAGCGATGACAGGCAGTCTCAAGGTGGATTTGAGTCAGTTGGTGACCGGATTGTGGACAGGTACAGATGATCAGGTGAATGTGGTCAAGGACCTGAGACTACCGAGAATTTTCGTGTCCGTAATGGCAGGTGCAGCCCTTGCAGTAGCGGGTGTTTTACTGCAAGCCGTCATGAAAAATCCGCTGGCGGATGCTGGGGTTATCGGCATTTCTTCGGGAGCGGCATTGATCTCGCTGATTGCGGTGACGGTCTTTCCGGCGCTTTATTTCTGGATGCCGTTCTTTTCGTTTATTGGCGGTGCGTTAGCCTGCCTAATGGTTTATGGGTTTTCGTGGAAATCTGGCTTGCATCCGATTCGTCTCATTCTGATCGGGGTAGCTGTGAACGCTATTTTTTCCGGTCTAGGTCAGTCGTTTAACTATCGAGGCAGTTATGCGGTCACCAGCATTAACCAGGTCACTACATCAACCTTGTCTATGAAAAAATGGGTAGATGTCGAGGTTATTGTGACCTATGGCGGGATTGGGCTAATTTTAGCCATGCTCGTGTTCTCTTGGTGCAATTTCTTGTCCCTTCAAGATAAAACAGCTAAAAATCTAGGATTCAATGTAACGCGCGCACGACTTTTGATTTCTGTGATTGCAGTGCTGCTTGCAGCAACGGCTACAGCCATCGCAGGAGTAATTGCCTTTATCGGCCTGCTCGTTCCGCATTGTGCCCGCTACCTGGTTGGCTCGGATCATAAGTGGCTGATTCCATTTTCCGCATTATGCGGCGGCTTGCTGTTGCTGCTCGCGGATACACTGGGGCGGACAGTGCTTGCTCCCAATGAAATCCCGGCTTCTATTATTATGGCCGTCATTGGCGGGCCGTTCCTGATATTCCTGATCAGAAAGGCGGATCGCACCTATGGACATTAAGGATATAACCTTCTCATATGATCGGAAAACGGATCGTCTGCACGCTATTAATGCTGTTATTGAGTCGGGACGGATTACGACCATAATTGGTCCCAACGGATGCGGCAAATCGACGCTGCTCAGCGTGATGTCCAACAATGCTGTTCCCCGCTTGGGCCAGGTGATTCTGGACGGCAAGGAGATAGCCCACTACAAGCCCAAGGAGCTGGCCCGTCAACTGGCAGTAGTCCATCAGCAGAATGAGGCACCTTCCGACTTGACTGTAGAAAAGCTCGTCAGCTTCGGAAGGTTGCCGCATAAGAACATGTTCACAGCGAGACGTGATGAGGATGAGGAGGCGATCGAGTGGGCAATAGCCTGCACTAACCTGGACGAACGTAGAACTCGCACGTTGGATCAGCTCTCAGGAGGAGAACGGCAGCGTGTATGGATTGCAATGGCCTTGGCACAGCGGACGCCAATTTTATTTTTGGATGAGCCGACCACCTATTTGGATATGTACTACCAGCTTGAAATTTTAGAGCTCATTCGGCAGTTAAACCAGGAACATGGACTGACCATCGTGATGGTGCTGCATGATATCAATCAGGCTATTCGGTATAGCGATGTGATGATTGCCATGAAGGAAGGGCGTATTATAGCGAACGGCCCACCTACAGAGGTCGTTACATCTGAGCTGATCCAGGCGGTCTATGACGTGGAGGTCGTAATCAAACAGGATGATGAAGCGGGCATGTACCTCATTCCGATAGGTGTTGGGGTTTCCTGACGTTTACCAGCGCACAGAACAATCAATGCTGCGACTGAATAACGCGTCTGTCCTCACGGCATCTCAACGAATTTAAAACATGAAAATGGTTCTGATCCATGTGTTTGTCAGGTGACAATCGTGGAGACAGAAGCATTTTTTATTTTATTTATAAGATATTGGATGAGATTCAGGGGCGGTTATGCTTATACTACGGTTCGAATCCGATCTTTTGTGTGTTATACTATTGCCGTCGGTAATTTTGTGTTTAGCACTTTACTAATGATAAGGATGGTATGCTTATATGATCAGTACAAGCGGCGTAACGCTTCGTTATGGTAAACGCCCACTTTTTGAAGACGTAAATATCAAATTTACTCCTGGGAACTGCTACGGCCTGATTGGGGCGAATGGCGCGGGTAAATCCACCTTTTTGAAAATTCTTTCCGGTGAAATCGAAGCCAATTCTGGTGAGGTTCACATGACACCGGGCGAACGGATGGCAGTCCTCAAGCAGAACCATTATGAATACGATGAATTCCCGGTTCTGGAAACCGTTATTATGGGTCACACGCGTCTGTATGAAATCATGAAGGAAAAGGATGCGCTGTACGCTAAAACGGAGTTTTCCGAAGCAGACGGTTTGCGTGCCGGTGAACTGGAAGGCGAATTTGCAGAGCTGAACGGTTGGGATGCCGAGCCGGATGCAGCTGCATTGCTGATCGGTCTTGGTATTCCGCGTGACCTACATGATAAAAATATGTCTGAGATGAGCGGGAACGACAAGGTACGCGTTCTCTTGGCTCAAGCGTTGTTTGGTCGTCCGAACAATCTGCTGCTTGATGAGCCTACCAACCATTTGGATCTCGAATCCATTCAATGGCTGGAAAATTTCTTGATGGACTATGAAGGCACCGTCATCGTTGTATCCCATGACCGTCACTTCCTGAACAAGGTATGTACGCATATTGCGGATATCGATTTTGGTAAAATCCAGATGTACGTCGGCAACTATGACTTCTGGTACGAGTCCAGCCAGCTTGCGCTTGCATTGACTCGTGATGCGAACAAGAAGAAGGAAGAAAAGATCAAGGAACTGCAAGCCTTTATTCAGCGCTTTTCCGCGAATGCTTCCAAGTCCAAACAGGCAACTTCACGTAAAAAGCAACTGGATAAAATTACGCTGGACGATATCCGTCCTTCAAACCGTAAATATCCGTTCATTAACTTCAAGCCTGAGCGTGAAGCGGGCAAACAACTGCTGACCGTAGACAGTCTCAGTAAAACCGTTGAAGGCGAGCAAGTGTTGAACGAGTTCAGTCTGGTTGTGAACAAGGGCGATAAAATCGCGTTTGTGGGTCCGAACGGTTTGCCTAAAACGACGCTCTTCCAGGTGTTGATGAACGAGATTGAAGCAGACAGCGGAGAATTTTCTTGGGGGATTACAACTAGCCAGGCTTATTTCCCGAAAGATAATTCCACCTATTTTGAAGGTGTGGACATGAATCTTGTGGAATGGCTCCGTCAATATTCCAAGGATCAGGACGAAACGTTCCTGCGCGGCTTCTTGGGACGTATGCTTTTCTCTGGAGAAGAAGCGCTTAAGAAAGCAAGTGTGCTGTCCGGGGGCGAAAAGGTTCGCTGTATGCTGGCGAAAATGATGCTGAACGGTGCCAATGTGTTGCTGCTGGAAGAACCGACCAACCACTTGGATCTGGAGTCCATCACAGCGCTGAACAATGGTCTGATTGATTTTGATGGTACTATATTGTTCACATCGCATGACCACCAGTTTATTCAAACGATCGCGAACCGCATCGTGGAAATTACACCAAACGGCGTAATCGACCGTACGATGAGCTATGATGAGTACTTGGAAAATGAAGAAATCACAAAGTTGCGTGAACGTATGTATCCGGTAGAAATCGGCTAACTTCAGCAACTAGATAAACGAAAGAGGAGCTCCTTCAGGCCATTAAGATGGCAGGGAGACTCCTCTTTTTCGTTTTTGTACCATGCCCATAGCTTACTTGGTTCTGGCAGTGAGGTACGCCAGACCTTTGATACCCTATTAAGGCTATGAGGTGGATTATGATCCGCCTGTACGACGGCGTTGGTTGTTCGGCTTCTTCGTATTTTGGCTTTTCAGTGTTTTGGTGGAACCGCCTTGAAAGCCGCCCTGCTGTGAAGCGCCGGACTGCTGTTTTTTTTGTGCCAGCTTTTCCCGAATGGCATCTGCGAGATTAACTTTACGTGGTTCATTGGCATCGCTCATGAATAAATTCCTCCTGTTGCCGCCAGATTCATGTCAATCATGCTGGATTGAAGAAAAACGCGGCTGTGTCCTCATTTTATACGTTTTTAAAAGAAGGGACAAGGGCAACAATGATAACACACATCTTAGGTGGGGTGGAAGAGAAAACGTCTGTTTTTTGTGTGAAGGAAAAAATGTTTTGTGTAACCTACAGGAATGGGGTCTGGCAATACTTTTTCGTTGTTACTACAGCGATGCAGAGCGGAAAGACTGTTTCTCTAGACCCACACAAAGTTCGTCTGCTATCCTGAAAATAACAGTTAACCCAAGACAAATTGTTATTATTCAGGACAGCGATGCTGCTATTTTTATTTTGGGCCCGGTGAGATCGTTCTGCTGGAAACTATATATTTGAAGGAGTGTCCTACGTTGTGGTAAATGTCTATGAAGAAATACGAAAAGGTGAGCGTGGGGCGTGGGTGAGCATTGCTGCTTATCTCTTGCTGTCCGCCTTTAAGCTGATTAGCGGATATATATTTGCTTCTAGCGCGTTGCGGGCGGATGGCTTCAATAATGTCACCGATATTGTAGTGTCGGTTGCTGTACTGGTGGGGCTGAGAATTTCCCAAAAACCACCGGACTCTGACCATGCCTATGGACATTTTCGGGCAGAAACGATCGCGGCGCTGCTGGCGTCCTTTATTATGGCTGTCGTCGGTTTGCAGGTGCTTATTGATGGGATCGGGAGCATTTTTAAGGGCGGAAAGCAAATACCGGATATCACCTCCGCGGGTGTAGCTGTGATTTGTGCAGTGATTATGCTGGGAGTGTACCTTTACAATAACAGACTGGCACGGCAAATTAACAATAAGGCTTTGCTGGCAGCGGCCAAGGATAATCTATCGGATGCACTTGTCAGTGTTGGGGCAGCAGTTGGCATTATCGGCGCACAGTTCGGGCTACCCTGGCTGGATACTGTAGCTGCGATCGCGGTAGGATTCATCATATGTAAAACAGCGTGGGATATTTTTAAGGATTCCACGCACAGCTTGACCGATGGATTTGATGAGCAAGAGCTGTCTGACTTACGGAGTACGATTGCCTGTATACCTGGAGTAGAGGGGATTCGGGACGTTAAGGCACGTGTACACGGCAATCATGCGCTGGTGGATGTGGTCATTGAGGTGGATCCGCAACTCAGCCTGATTGAAGGGCATCGGATCAGCGACCGGATTGAGGAACGCCTGCAAGAGGTTCATAATACAATGCATGTCCATGTTCATGTAGAACCCAAATTATAGATTAATTATTAAATAGTTAGTATTAAAAGTGACTTTAGACCTATATGCAAAAGCCGTATACGCTTCCTTTTGTGACGTTTGGATTATATCTCTCTTCCTGCTGCTTTTACTATAATGAAGGCATGTCCGGCTATATTCGTCGGAATTGGATATGCTCTTCAAATTCGTAAAAACAGCCAGGAGGTGCAACATTGAGAAGACGCGTGATGGGAATGCTCATGACGTCAGCCGCGCTGTTGGCAGCAATTCATGTGGCGCCGGGTCAGGTTGACGCAGCGGCACCAACAGCATCCACAGGACAGAAGGCGGTTATTCAGGCGGCTGTAAAGCTTAGATCCGGTCCTTCGACTACAGGGGATGTAGTCAGCTTTATGAAGCAGGGAGAGGCCGTAACGGTATTGGAGAAAACGAACAGCTATTGGTATAAGATCAAGACTTCTGATGGAGTAACCGGATACACTAGCAGCTCCGACAAGTACATAAAAATTGGCGCTACCAGCGTCGCTGCTGCTGTCACCCCGTCTACCACTCGTAAATCGGAAGCCACAGAGTCAGTTAAAAATGTTTCAGCTAAAGAGGCAGTCGCCTCAGTGAATAGTTCTGCCGGTCAAACGAAAGCCACGATTCAAACGTCCGTTCGTTTGCGGGCGGAGGCATCCACTTCTTCCGAGGTTTTGGGCTATTTGAATGCAGGGGATGTCGTTACGATTACCGACCCAAGTAATGCTTATTGGTTCAAGGTTACCAATGCTGATGGTACGGTGGGCTACGTCAGCTCGTCTCCACAGTATATTCGTATTGGTGAGGGCGTTGTTGTGCAGCAACCTGTGTCTGCTCCGGTGACAACCACTCCTGATACTACCGCAATACCTGTGACAGCCTCTCCTGCGTCAACTATGAACATGTTTTCCGGTGATGCAGCGGCTGCAATAGAGCAGGTTATTAACACGGGGATGACTTATCTCGGAACACCATATGAATATGGTTCAGATCGTAACAGTACGGCTACTTTTGATTGCTCGGCATTTACCCGTCAAATTTTCCGTCAGGCTGTAGGTATCCAGCTTCCGGCAGATTCTCGTTCACAGGGTGAGTGGATCAAGCAAAACAGTCAGCCGAATACGGACATGACTACACTGAAGCGTGGCGATTTGCTCTTCTTTACAAATTATAATGCATCTTCCGGGGCGTACACGTCCTTGGATAATTCCTCCCAAACGATTACACACGTAGCTGTATATTTGGGAGACAACAAGCTTCTCCATACGTTTTCTGTAGCGGGTGGCGGTGTAAAAGTTACGGATTTCAGCAAGCCTTGGCAGGATCGTTTCCTGTTTGGGGGCAGCGTGATTCAATAAAGCCCTGCTAACTGTTAAAAAGCTGCATCAAAAAAGGATGTTCCACAGCCCTGTTAACCAGGGTGGGAACATCCTTTTTTGATAAACATTTAGAATATTGCTCTTGTGCAGCTAGCATCCGATAACTATGAAACCCGTTTTCTTCCGGTAAAGAGTGAAATGACGAACAACACCAGAAATATAACAAATAATATTTTAGCGATTGTAGCAGCTATGGACACGACGATACCAAAAAAACCTAAGATCCCGGCGATCACAGCAAAAATTAAGAATAAAGCGGACCATTTTAGCATGTTCTGTATCCTCCTTTAATTGTATATAATGTGGCATACTCACGCTCCGATAGAGCGTGGTTGCAGATGACAATGACTTCTATAGATTATTCGTGGCTGTGCCATCGTTATATGGTGTTTTAAACGGTGCGAGAGTCCGTGAATCATAACGTTTGGAGCGGAGAAGAAGCCAGCCTGGACGTTGTTTCGTGTCTGAATCTAAAGGGTAACTATGCAGTAATCATAAACATCATCGTGAAAGACGAAAGAGAGGTTACGCTATGTTAACACAGGTCAGCATTTTTATTATTGCTATCGCATTTGCAGTTCTCGTTATTTTCCTCATCAAAACGTTAAAAGCAGCACAAGGCTCTCTGGATAAGGTGACTCAAACCTTGCAGGATGTACAAAAAACAATAGATGAACTGAGTTATGAAGTAAAACAAACGGTTCGACATGCGAATGACATCACCGCAGACGTTGATCATAAATTGAAGCAAGTGGAGCCAGTGATGGAATCGGTTAGAAACTTGGGAGAGGTACTCAGCGAAGTGACGCTGGCTGCCAAGCAGGCTTCAACAGCGTTAATGACACGGTTTCAGAAATCGCATAGCGCTACGAGTAATACCTCCAGAACGGATCACGCGATCAAGGCAACGACACCGAATAGACCTTTGACCGCAACGGAGCGGACGGTTCAGAGCTACAATGCGACGTATGAGGAACCTGCGGCCAAACCGGGTAAAAACTGGTTGGGTTATGTAGACATCGCTGCTGGGGTGTGGCAGAAAATGCGTCAGTAGCATAGTGGCTGAACCGTAAACTACAGGAAATTCATTGAAAGGGTGAGATTTATGATGAAGACGTTATTACTAGCTGCTGGTTTGCTCACTCCCTTTTCCGGACAGGATACGGTTCAGCAAACCGTTTCCCCGCAAACAGCGGGGCATATGGTTAGGACTGTGCAGACGATACCCGCTCCACATGCTGTACCAGCAGATTTTCATACCTTAAATGGCATATCTTTGGATGACACCCGTGCGGATGTGTTGAAGAAGCTAGGCAAGCCACAACGAATCAAAAAGGATACGCTGCTGCTTTCTACAGAATACCAATATCCAGATGTTGTCGTAGGTATGCGTGAGGACGTCGTTTCTTATGTGCATGTAGATCCTGCTGCTGGTCGAATCAAGGTAAATGATAAGTGGCTGCCGCTGCAACGGAAAACGCTGGATCAGGCGCTGGGTGGCTCGCAATTCACGGCGGAAGACGGAGAGGTCTATGTACGCGGACAACGTGCAATCAAAGTGTTTATGGATGAGACGTCTGATAAACCTAAGTATGTTGAGTTTTTTGATGAAACGGAGTGGTAATCGATTTTTACGAGGCGTGACATAACATGGAAGTTTCAAATGGATATGTGAAGTGTAATAGTCAGAGAAGTCAATCCTTAAAGGAGCGTGAGAAACATGAATCAGACCAATCATAAATCTTATGCCAAAGTGGTAGATAACGGTGTACAAGCCGTTGAAGCAGTAAATGAGTTGCGTAACACGGGCTATCGTTATGAGGATGTGTTCGTGCTCGCTCATGATCAGGATCGGACAGATCGTATTGCCGATACGGTGGATGCCAAGGAAATCGGGATTAAGGAAGAGGGCGTTTTCGATTCATTAGCCAACTTGTTCCGTTCCCGTGGCGATGAGCTTCGCGCTAAAATTACTTCTTTGGGATTTACAGATACCGAAGCTGACTTTTATGAAAAAGAACTGGATCAGGGTAAAGTGCTGGTCATTGCTAAAAAAGCGTGATATTGCTGTTCAACATAAAAGCAGAGTGACATTAGATTCGAAAAAGAGGATGTTGACCGCAGCACAAGTGTTTCGCGGGTTCTCCAAAAACATAGATAAGGAATGGGGTTTTAGCCTCATTCCTTATCTATGTTTTTGGAATGCCTTCTTACGGAAACACTACTTCTAATCAACAAGGGTGTTGCCGTTTAAGTAGGTATAGTATAATACATGAGTTACAGATAAGGAGAGGCCAATGAGAATTCTAATTGTTGACGATAACCCGACGAATGTCATTATTATTCGTGAAATACTGAAAAAAGAAAATTATCGGGATGTGATCTCTGCTAGTTCGGCCGCAGAAATGTTGGAGCATCTGGGAATCGGCGACCGTACCATTAGTCTCAGGCCCCGTCCTTCCGATATTGATCTGGTGCTGTTGGATATGATGATGCCTGAAATGGACGGCATTGAAGCTTGCAGTATTGTGCAGGAATATGAGCATTTAAAAGATATCCCGATTATTATGGTAACGGCGGTAGGAGATTCCAAAAAATTGGCCGAAGCTCTAGATGTGGGAGCCGTCGATTACGTCACGAAGCCGATCAACAAGGTAGAGCTCATGGCGCGAATCCGGTCTGCTTTGCGTCTCAAACAGGAGAAGGACTGGCATAAGGATCGGGATCAGCGAATTCAGGATGAGTTGAAGCTGGCCGCGATGGTGCAGCAGGCGGTGCTTAGTCCTGCCATCCATGACCCAGTGCTGCAAGTGAATGCGCTCTATCAGCCTTCCTTTGAACTGGCAGGGGATTTATATTCATGGTATCCGTTAGGGGAGGGGCGATATGCCATCATTTTGCTTGATATGATGGGGCATGGCATTTCTTCCTCGTTGTTCTGCATGTTCATTGCGTCTGTACTTAAGGATACGGTGACCACATATGTGGAGCCTGAGAAAGTCATACAAGAGCTGAATCGTCGTTTTAATCAACTGGATCTGGGCAAGCAGCTGGTACAGTATTATTTTACGGCGATTTATATGGTGATTGATACCCGTTCACGGCGAATTGACTATGTAAATGCGGGACATCCTCCCGGTTTGCTGTTCAACCAGGATGGCAGCATTACCAAATTTGACCGTGCATGTAGCCCGGTTGGTTTGTTTGATAAGATTGATGCAGAAATGCACACGATTCATTATGAAGGAACTGGACATATCGCTTTGTATACGGATGGCTTGCTGGAAGCGGTGGAAGGTGAATATGAGGAGCAGTTGGAGTATCTGACTGAGTGTCTACGTAAGTATGAGGAATGGAACGAAGAAGCGATGCTGGATGCATTTTTTCGTAATGAGACGCCACAGGATCGCGATGATGATAAGTGCCTGATCTGGATTTCATTGAAAGAGGGAGAGAGCTTGCATGAAAATCAGAAATAAACTGCTGATCGGCTTTGGATCGCTTATGGCGATCCTCCTTGTGCTGACGCTAATCAGCTATGACCGGATGGGGAGCCTGAATGAACAGCTAAACCAGGTTTATCAGGATCGATATATGAAGGTCCGGAAAACAACAGCTATTCGCGGGCAGGTGAATGATATGGCCAAAGTGATGGCCAATCTGATCTTGAATCCAGGTTCCTCCGTTAGTGAGGCCAAACGCGAGCTGGACGATATTTCGGCTACTGGGACGAAAGTGCTGGCTAGTCTGCAAACGAATTCCGGCACCAGTGAAGAGCAACAGCAGGTTGATCGGGTAGCCGTCGCGTGGAATGAATTTTTAAGTTACGAACAAAGACTGGTTTCTTTGTTGGGGCAAGATCGTATTGATGAGGCTAACGCTTTCCGCAATAGTACTGGTTTGCCTGCCCAAGAAGAGGCGATGGATAGTATTAATGCCCTTGCCGTTTTTCAGGATCGGGAAATTGATAGCGACATGAAGCAGGCCAATTTGGCGTATGAAGAATCTGTGCAGATTACCACAATTCTGATGGCCGCCGGCCTAATCATGGGCTTACTGGTTATTTTGTGGGTGCTCCCAAGCATTGCCAAAGGTCTAAATGTCGTGAATCTCATGATTAATGGTTTTGGCAAGGGAAAATACAGGGCCATTAGCCGAATGAGTGTTTCTTCCAAGGATGAAATCGGGGAAGTCGCTCGTGTATTTCAACAAATGGCCGGAGACTTGGAAGAAAAGCGGAAATTTGAACATTCCGTCCTTCAAACGCAGAAGGACCAAACTTGGCTTAATGCCAATACTGCTCGGGTGACTGAGTTGTTCCGCGGTGTGAATTCACTGGAGCAGGTTGCTCAGATGTTCATTAGTGAGTTTACGCCCATCTTGGGAGGCAGCTATGGAGCCATCTATTTGCAAGGGAAAGAGGTAGAAGATAACCGTTTTAAGTTATACGGCTCCTATGCAAAGGTGACTGGCGAAAATTCGATTAGGGACGTTATCCATGTGGGCGAAGGCTTACTCGGACAATGTGTTCTGGATCGTAAGCCGATCTTGATTACAGAGGCTCCTGACGGATATTTGTCCATAGGCTCTGCCTTAGGAGAAAGTAAGCCGGTGGGAATTATGATTTTCCCTATTTTGTTTGAGGATGAGTGCATCGGTGCTGTAGAAATAGCGTCACTGGATCGCTTCAGTGATCTGGAAACGAAGCTGTTTGCTCAATTAGTAGAGAGCTTGGGGATCATTCTGAACAATATCAAGGGACGAATGCGTGTAGAGCAATTGCTGCGCGAATCTCAGGCACTTACTGAGGAATTGCAATGCCAATCCGAGGAACTACAAACTCAGCAAGAGGAACTCAAGCGCTCCAACGAAAATTTGGAGGAGCAAACAGAAGAACTCAAGCGTTCAGAGGAATTGTTACAACGTCAACAAGAAGAATTGGAGCATTTTAATACTGAACTGATTGCCAAAACGAGAGCTCTGGAAGAACAAGTTCGAGAAGTGGAAGAAAAGAACGACGAGATTGAACATGCACGAGCTCAGTTGGAGCAACAGGCCATGCAGCTAGGAATCACAAGCAAATACAAATCCGAGTTTTTGGCCAATATGTCTCATGAGCTGCGTACTCCGCTAAATAGCTTGCTTATTCTATCTCAGCTCTTGTCTGAGAACAAGGAAGGCAATCTCAAGCCAAAGCAGGTGGAATATGCACAAACCATTTATATGTCAGGCGCGGATTTGTTGAAAATGATTGATGAAATTCTGGATTTATCCAAAGTGGACGCTGGAAAAATGGATATTAACCATGAAGCGGTCCACTTGAAGGAACTGGAACTGTTTGTGGAGCAGAATTTTGCTCCGGTCGCAGCCCAACGTGAGCTTCAACTGCATACCGAAATCGAAGAGAACTTGCCAGATGCCATTATCAGTGACGGTTATCGTCTCAAACAAATTTTACGTAATTTGCTGTCCAATGCGTTCAAGTTCACCACAGAAGGTTCTATTCGTTTCAGTGTATCTCGGGCAAACGGAGAGCAGCTTCCTAGTCTGCTAAATCCACGGAGATCCTATTTGGCTCTATCTGTGCGCGATACGGGCATTGGGATTGCTTCCGATAAAACGGATCTGATCTTCGAAGCCTTCCAGCAGGTAGACGGTACAACCAGTCGGAAATACGGGGGGACAGGACTAGGTCTGTCGATCAGCCGCGAGCTTTCCAGATTGTTGGGCGGCGTTATTACGGTGGAATCCGAGCAGGGACAGGGCAGTTGCTTCACATTGTATTTGCCGGAACAAACGCCAACGGCTGAGGATATGGATTCTCATTCGAGAGAGGAATTTAACGGTAGGGTTGTGAATTCGGATGTTGAGAATGTCGCAGCCTCGGCAGAAACGGATCTTCCCATGATTATGCCTGCTAAACGGTTGCCATTATATCAGATGCCTTCGAAAAACAAAGCAGCGGACATTATTCATCCGGGGGACGACCGAAACGAGATTACCTCACAGGATAAAGTGCTGCTGATTATTGAGGATGATATTAATTTTGCTAATATTTTGTACGATATGGCCCGTAGTCGGGGCTTTAAGGCCCTGATCGCTCTCCAAGGAGACGATGGGCTCAACATGGCTCAGTCTTATTTGCCGGACGCTATTATATTAGATATTCAATTACCTGTGATGGATGGCTGGTCCATTTTGGGCGAGCTAAAAGGAAATTCATCGACACGTCATATTCCAGTGCATGTTATTTCGGTCATAGATGATGTGAAGCAGGGCTTGATGATGGGCGCGATTGCCTATCTCAAAAAGCCATCTTCGAAGGAAAGTCTGGATAAAGCATTTTCACATATCAAATCGTATACGGACCAGATGGTCAAACGTCTTCTTGTGGTTGAAGATGATGATAATCAGCGTAAATCCATTATTGAGCTGATCGATCATGATGATGTTGCCATTACGGCGGTATCGACAGGTCAGGAAGCACTAAATGAGCTGGCTACCCAGCGGTATGACTGCATGGTACTGGATCTGATGCTGAGCGATATGACTGGTTTTGAACTGCTGGATCGTATTCGAGAGAATGAGCAGCTAACTGATCTGCCGATCATTATTTATACAGGCAAAGATCTGGATAGCAAAGAAGAAACGCAACTTCGTAAATATGCAGAGTCTATTATTATTAAGGATGTTAAATCGCCGGAACGGCTTTTGGACGAAACAACGTTGTTCTTGCATCGTGTAGAGGCGAACCTTCCTGAGGACAAACGCAAAATTTTGCAGAAGCTATACAACAAGGAAGAACTGTTTGAAGGTAAAAAAATATTGTTGGTAGACGATGATATTCGCAATGTATTTGCTCTGTCCAGTGTGCTGGAAAGCTATCGTATGGAGGTTACCTTTGCGGAAAATGGAAGAGAAGCACTGGAACTGCTGGAACAGACACCTGATTTTGATCTGGTGCTGATGGATATGATGATGCCGGAAATGGATGGATATGAAGCGATGCGACGTATCCGGCTAATGCCACAATTCGAGAAGATGCCTATTATTGCCCTGACAGCCAAGGCCATGAAGGATGATCGTTCCAAGTGTATTGAGGCAGGCGCTTCCGATTATGTGAAAAAACCGATTCAAACCGAACAGCTTTTATCATTAATGCGGGTTTGGTTGTATTCGTAACCCAAAAAAATGGGTAATATAAATCGACACATGATTGGAGCGGCATAGGCAAAACCTATTTAGGAATTGGAGAGAGATTATGACATCTAAGGATATGGCGGATAATGCTGCTAATGAAGTGAAATCGAATGATACTGAGCGGGAATTGATTGAGATTGAGCTGTTGCTGGAAGGTATACATCGGCTGTACGGCTACGATTTTCGTAACTATGCTCTGCCTTCGATTAAGCGGCGTGTTTATTATCATGCGCAGTCCGAGAACGTAAGCACGATATCAGGACTTCAGGAGAAGGTGCTGCATGATCGCAGCGCCTTCGATAGACTGGTACAAAGCCTTTCCATTCCGGTGACCGAGATGTTCCGTGACCCGGAGCTGTTTCTAAATTTCAGGCAGAAAATCATTCCTATTTTGCGAACGTATCCGTACATTCGAATCTGGCATGCAGGTTGTTCCACTGGTGAGGAAGTATATTCTATGGCGATCTTGCTGCATGAAGAAGGCTTATATGATAAGGCTCGCATTTATGCGACGGATATGAATAACCTGTCTTTACAGCAGGCGAAGGAAGGCGTATACGGGATCGACCGAATGAAGCTGTATACCAAAAATTATTTGGAGTCCGGGGGCACACAATCGTTCTCTGAATATTATACAGCCAAGTATGATTCAGTGATGTTTCATCCTTTTTTACGGAAGAATATTATTTTTGCGGAGCACAACTTAGCGACAGACCGGTCCTTTAACGAGTTCAATGTGATTTTTTGCCGGAATGTCATGATCTATTTTAACGACGAACTTCGCAACCATGTACATGGGTTGTTTTATGATAGCTTAAGTCATTTTGGTGTGTTGGTGCTTGGGGCCAAGGAATCCATACATTTTACCGATTATAGTGATTCCTACGAGCCGCTGGACCGGATAGAAAAAATATACCGGAAGATTAAATAGAGATGCTTAGGAGGATTCCATGGGGCTTCATGAACCGATTCATATATTGCTGGTAGATGACAGACCTGAGAACCTGCTCGCTCTTGAGGCGGT
Source organism: Paenibacillus sp. SER-28 (assembly GCF_052906305.1). Classification (NCBI taxonomy): domain Bacteria; kingdom Bacillati; phylum Bacillota; class Bacilli; order Caryophanales; family Paenibacillaceae; genus Paenibacillus; species Paenibacillus sp. SER-28. The sequence goes on from NZ_JBRECM010000007.1 coordinate 210,289, forward strand.
GCTGGAGAGTGAACAATATAATCTGGTAAAAGCCACATCCGGGGAAGAAGCGCTGCGATGTCTATTAAAAGATGAATTCGCACTTGTAGTCCTTGATGTGCAGATGCCGGGTATGGATGGAATTGAGACTGCAAAGTTAATCAAGGCCAGAGAGAAAACAAAGGATATTCCGATCATCTTTATTTCAGCTAACAGCAAGGAAGCTGAGCATTTGTTTGCGGGATATTCGGCCGGTGGTATTGATTATATGGTGAAGCCGTTCATCCCTCAAATTCTCAAGTCCAAAATTGAAGGCTTCGTGCAAATGTATCTGACAAACAAACGCTTGAAGACACAATCCATGCTGCTTCACCACAAGACGCAGGAGCTTGAGAAGATGAACAGCGAACTGATTGCCGCCAAGGAGGCAGCAGAGATTGCTGCCAATGCCAAAACGGAATTTCTGGCAATGATGAGCCATGAGATCCGTACACCTATGAACGGTGTTATTGGCATGATTGATCTGCTGATGGAGACAGAGCTGCAGACCGATCAGCAGGAATATGCTGATATCATCCGTCGTAGCGCAGACGCGCTGGTAGCGGTCATTAATGATATTCTGGACTTTACCAAGCTGGAGTCAGGCAAAATGGAGGTAGAGGAATATCCTTTTGATCTGGTTTCCTGTATCAAGGAAGTTTTCAGCCTGTTTACAGTAGAAGTCAACCGAAAGAATTTGGAGCTGGTTTATTTTCTCGATGAACAGATGCCACCGGTGTTATATGGAGATATGGGGCGATTGCGACAAGTATTGATTAACCTGGTATCCAATGCCGTCAAATTTACAGACCGAGGCGGGGTATATGTCTTCGCATCTGTCAAAGAGCACAGTGACAATGGACTTACCGTTGAGTTTTCTGTGAAGGATACAGGCATTGGCATTGATTCGGCTAAGGTCGGAAGGCTATTTCAGCCCTTTTCCCAACTGGATTCTTCAATGACGCGTAAATATGGTGGTACCGGGTTAGGACTTGCCATTTGTAAAACCTTGGTGAATATGATGGGCGGAGATATTCGTGTAGATACGAGTGGAGAACAAGGCGTGACGTTTCATTTTACAATGAAGCTTGGCTTTGCTGAGGAAAATGAACTGGAGGGGGAGTCCAGCCACGATTGGGAAATTCCACATCAGGAGTCTCCAAGTCGTAAACCTGTACTGGTGGTGGATGACCATCCGATCAACCAGAAGCTAATGGTTAATATACTGGATAAGCTTGGTTTAGCTTCAGATGTGGCAGCAGATGGGCAACAGGCGCTTGATATGGTCATGGCGAATCAGGACTATGACTATATCTTTATGGACTTGCAGATGCCCGTGATGGACGGTCTGGAATGTACGGGTAGAATGCGTAAACAATTGGCGGGAAGATCCCAACCTGCCATTATCGCCATGACGGCTAACGTCATGGAGGGTATTCAGCCTCGATGTATTGAAGCTGGGATGAACGATTATATTAGTAAGCCCGTTAAAATCAGCAGTGTAAAACAGGCGTTGCTACGGCATTCTCCGGACCATTTTCCAATGCAGCCGGGTAAAGATCAAATCAATGAAGCCTAGATGGTGGCATTTGGTAGTGTTTAAAAAGTTATACCGTGATTCAAACGCTCGTATAATGGGTTAGTATGTAGGGAAATCTTTTTTCGGGAGAGTAGGCCTATGAATACAAATAAAAATGAGAAATTTAATGCAATTACAGAAACAACCGATGGCGTAAATACCGTTTATCTGAGTGGAGAGTTGGATCTTTCGGTAGCACCTGATTTTCGTCTGGTGATGGAGCCTTTGGTGGGGGAGTCCAGCCAAGATTTGATTATTAACTTGAGAGACCTTAAATACATTGACAGCACGGGTATTGGTATCTTGTTATCTATTTTAAAAGCAAGGCATGGGATGGAGTCCCGGTTTACAGTTCAAGAGGTACCGCCTCAGATTCAAAAGCTGTTTGATATGACCGGTATTGCCAAATTCTTTGCCCCCCAGGAGAATTCCCAATAGGAAAGGAAAGAAAAAGAAATGAATGCTCAAATTCAAAAAGTAGTTCTTAATTTGCCGGCAACTGCTGACTTTGTTGATATTGTAAGATTAAATTTATACGGTATTGCCGCGAAAATGGGATTCTCTTATGAGGATATTGAAGACATGAAAGTGGCTGTATCGGAAGCCTGTAATAACTCTGTCCTTTATGCATATGGTCATGAGGGGGGAGTCGTGGAAGTAACATTTGAATTTGATGAAGCTTCGTTGTCCATTCGTGTCAAAGATGAAGGGGAGAGCTTTGAACGTGTGGAGGACCCGTCCCGTATCGCATCCTTGCATGACAAGGAGTTGAATGATGCGCAGATAGGCGGATTAGGCTTTTATCTCATGCAGGCGCTTATGGACGATGTCCATATCTTGAATGAGACAGGAAAAGGCACCGAAGTGGTGCTGGTAAAGCGCCTGACCAGAAGTGAGGAAAGAGTATGAATGAAAAGGTAACTCCCCCGGAGTCGATGGATGAAGCCGTTGGTCTAATCTGGGAGTACCAGCAAACAAAAGATAACGAGATTGCTACCGTGCTGATCCGCAAGTATGAGCCGATGGTCAAGATGGCTGCCGGGAAGATCTCCCGTAACCGTCCGGATTTATACGAGGATTTATATCAGACCGGTCAGATGGCTTTGATACGTCTGCTTCAGCAATACGATATCAGCTTGGGTATCCCATTTGAACCGTACGCTATGAAAAGTATGTTGGGACATATGAAAAATTATTTGCGCGACAAATCCTGGTACATTCAGGTTCCTCGCCGTATTAAGGAAAAGGGTGCGCTTGTTCAACATGCTATTGATGAACTGACCGTTAAATTGGAACGCTCACCCAATGTAGACGAGATTGCGACCTATTTGGATCTTACCGTGGAAGAAACGATTGAGGTGCTTGCTGGCCGTGAGTGCTATCACTATGTTTCACTGGACTCGCCTTTATCCCAGGAAGAGAGTGCAGCTACGTTAGGCGAGCTCATTAGCTCGGATGCTAACGATTATGACACTGTGGAAAAACGAATGGATTTGCAGCAGGCTTTAAGCCAACTGAAGGAGCAGGAACAAAAGGTGCTTCTTCTGGCATTTCAGGACGGTCAATCTCAACGTGCGATTGCACAGACGTTGGGCGTATCGCAGATGAGCGTTTCCCGTATTCAGAAGCGGGCAACGGAAAAGCTGAAGCAGATTATGTCTAATTCCTCTATTTCATGAGAAGACCGCGGAATTCTTGGCTTAACATATTTGGCGTCACATCGTAAGGACACGTTATTCCGATATGGGAAGCGTGTCCTTTTTATAAAGCAAAGAGGTTGGGAGGAAGGTTGGAATCCATGACAGCATTTGAACAGATTTCTTCCTTTCGCGGAGGATGGGAATGGTGGGACATCAGTGCTGGGAATTGGCAAGATTCGGTCATACAGCACTTGAAGGAGAAGCTCCCAGAAGCCGCAGAATGGCTGGACAAGGTAGAGGACATTCCATCCAGCTTTATATCTGTGCGCTTTCCAGATGGCAATCAACCCTTAATGTACGGGTCGTTGATTTACTCCGTTCAGGAGGAGATCGACAGTCAGCGTAATTGCAACAAGTTTTATTTTCTGGTTCTAAACCAAAAGTTAGTGACGTTAAATCTGGATCAAAATACCCGTGAAATCATGCACACCGCGGAACGCCAAAAAATGCTGGAACAGTGTGAGGATGCAGCTGACGGCATGTTTGTATTGGCGAGGGCCGTGCTTCATTATTTTCATACAGGTATGGATAAGTTCGAGATCAACCTGAGAAGACTGGAAGAGGAGATGGAGAAAAGGAATGCCCGTACGCTGATGGATTCTATATTGAATGCACGTTTCGAGCTATTGTATTGGAGCAATATGTTCATTCCTTTTTCAGAGCTGGTGACGGCTTCTCGGGAGGCATATCTGGATCAACTGGAGGAGAATCGTTTTTTTAAGCAGTTACTTTACCGTGTTACTCGGATGGAAGGACTTTTCCTGCATTATGAAAAGGAAATCGACACATTGATCTCCATTGACGACGCCATTTCCGCATTTAGGGGGAATGAGATTACGAAGACGCTCACCATTGTCACCGCCGTATTTACACCAGCAACCGTAGTGGGCGCTATATGGGGCATGAACTTTGAAAATCTGCCTTGGATTAAAACAGGCTGGGGTTTTACCACCGTGATTATTGCCACACTGCTAAGTATGGCGGGAATGTACGGCTGGCTGATGATGAAGGGGTGGACAGGAGACTTATTGAAGGCTAACAAGCGCAACAAATTGTAGCGGCTGACTACAGCTGTTACAATGTACAAATAAAAAACGATCCATCGTAACTGGAGGCTCTTTGAGGAGTCCGTTACCGGTTACGATGGATCGTTTTTAAATGAGATAGGGACAATTACTTAGTACCTTGGCTCATTTTGATATATCCTAATAATTCGGCGATGAAATCTCCGATGACCGGAAGATTTAATTGCACCAGGAAACTGAGCAACCAAGCGAGCAAGGCGAGTATGACCACTGTACCCAGCGTAAGACCGAGACCACGTGCAATGCCTGCGGTCAGATTGCTCATAATTCTTCTTTTAGTGCTGGAGTAGTTCTCCAGAATATCTTTGAATTCTGCTCTTTCGAGCGTATCTGCTATTTGATCTAAGCGTTTGTTAAGCCGCTTGACCTCATGGCGCAGCTCAAAAGGATGCTCATTTACATCAAAGTCTCTCTCCTGATCATGTGTTTTAACATGATTATGAGTAGAAGAAGTCTGCTTGGATGAAACTTCATCTGGCTGATCTTGAGCCTGTAGGGGATGAAAGGTTCTTTTGTTGTTCGCGGTAAGATCATCTCCATAGGAATTTGGCTTGTTCATTGTCATCCCAGCCTTTCTATCATTTAAAAACAGCCAGCTTCTTGCATGCTGGCTGTTCAGTGTCTAGGGCTTATTTTTTTGCCATCAGAATGTGTAGCTATTAGGAATTTGCATTCAATTGTTTTTGCGTATTCTTGGCCGCTTGAGCCGTTGCATCCATAACTTCTTTATCCGCTTTGGCTGCTTCATTAGCGACATCTGCAGAAGCTTTGGTTACGCTGGATACGATGTTGTCTTTACTCTCGGATACCGTTTTGGCTACATCTGCTGTTTTGGTGGAAACGGTTTTGGCCAAATCTGTCGCTTTGCTGCTCACTACAGATGCCACGTCCTTTGTTTTATCAGAGACAACTGTAATTTTATCAGACAGATCACTACGCAAATCACGACCCGGCTTCGGCGCGAACAGCAGGGCTGCGGCAGCACCAATCAAACCTCCAATAAATAAACCTTTTGCAAAACCTGAAGTACTTGCCATATTTTGATTGTCAATGTTACTCATGTTATATCACTCCTCTTATAGAATTAAAGAATAAAAAATATATATAAAATTTTAGGTAGCCCTTCTTAATAGCCTGGACGCCAGTCCGAGCAAGAACACGAACAATGCGGTTCCGAGTATGGCTGGAATGACTGCAAAATCTCCGATGACCGGGCCCCAGTCTCCCAATAGCATGACACCTAGCCAAGCTCCTACAAATCCAGCAATCATAGAGCCCGCAATGCCGCCAGGCATTTCATGACCAGCCAGTGCATCGCCAATCAATCCGATAATAATAGCCATTACAATACTTAGTACAATTCCCCACACAAGGATCGCCTCCCTTATCCTAAGTTCACAAAACCATAACGTTTTTGATGAATGCTGAGCTTCGATATTGCTGTGCCTTGCTTACTTCGTATATAAACGTCGTGACCCGGAGTGAAACAAAAAGCCGTCTCGGACATTTATCGGTGGGGGGTGGAAGGAAGCTGCATGCGCGCTTGCCAATAGATCACAGGAACAGTAAACACCAGCCAAATTATACCCGCAATATAGCCACCCACGATATCTGTAGGAAAGTGAACGCCTAGATATACGCGGCTTAATCCAATCAAGAGAATCAGTAGTGCACCCAGAGCGCACGGAAGAAAGAGCGAACGCCCACGAATCTTTCGTTCTATGGCCCAAATGGCAAATATCGTTCCGAAAAATCCCATAGAAATCATCGCATGACCGCTGGGAAAACTATAACCCCCGGCTTCAACCAAATGTTGAAGTGACGGACGTTCCCGTTGCAAAATTTCCTTAATGAGCGTATTTAGCACCCACATCGCCGTAAAGCTGCTTAGGATCGCAAAGGAATAAGCTTTTGAACGAAGGCTGACCCAACACAAGGTAGCAGCACCGAGGGCGATGATCAACGACATGCGGAGTGAACCTAAAGATGTAATGAATATAGCGATGGTTAGCAGTTGGTAACGAGCAGCTGCTGTGTCTGGAAAAACGGCATCCTGTATGCGTTCATCCCAATATAGAAAAGGAGCTGTGCCAATCCACTTCACAGAGTAGGCGATGAGAAGCAACACAGCGATCATGATAATAGATGCATACAGACTACGACGCAAATAGCTTGGTAGGAACCGGGATGATTGGGGTTCATGGGATAGCATATGTAATAAATCTCCTCCTTATGGCTGTAATAGATTCAATTTTTCGTACTATTAACTTAACTAATAATGAACTTAAGAGCAAAAACCGACGGAGAAGACAGGCTGATTGAGGCATATAAGCCCGGGGTAAAGGGATCGTATCACAGCGTTTGTAATGCCAGGGCCGGAAGTGGAATAGTCATCACGAAGCAAGGCTACTTTACGGAACTGTAATCCATGGAGGTGTTAAGGATGATTAAAATAGTGACATCGGCAGAAAGACATACCTCAAATAAAGGATGGATTCATAGTGAGTTTAGCTTTTCGTTTGCCGATTATGAAGATCCGAGCAATGCCCATTTTGGCTGTATGCTAGCCCATAATGATAACGAGCTTGAACCGCAGCAAGGCTTCAAAAGACATCCGCATCACGATTTGGAAATCGTCACCTACGTGATTGAAGGCCAATTGCATCATAGCGACAGCTTAGGACATGAGCAGGATTTGAAAAGCGGCTCGATCCAGGTTCTGAGTGCAGGCACCGGAATTGAACATGAAGAGCGAAATACTGGGGATGAAAGACCGGTTCGTTTTTTGCAAATGTGGTTTTTACCCGAGAGTCCTGGCATTCAGCCTTCTTATCAGGTGCAAAGATTCAAGCACAGTGAACGTCTAAATCGGCTTCAGCCTGTTGTGTCTGGTTCAGAAGTGGAGGGAGCGTTATCCATCGCGCAGGATATAAATCTGTATCTGAGCAGATTGGAAAAAGGACAGCAGCTTGAATATCCGCAGCAAGAGGAGCGCCGCACCCACATCTATGTAGTTAACGGTCATGTGGAAGTTACGTGCCAGGATGGGGATTTTCAGTTAGGGCCTGGCGATGCCGCGCGAATTCAAAAAAGCTGTACATTAAAGATACGAGCTACAGGTAATGAGGATATATCTGAATTGGTGTTAGCGGATTTGCCTTGAAGCATCCTTGAGTGAGTGAAGAAGTGTATGAAAATGCGCATATGCAATCGAAAAAATAAAGCTCGTATCCCGTTGCACGTCTGTTGAGACGAGCGGGAATACGAGCTTTATTTACGCTGACAGGGCCACTATCATGAAGGCTGTTGTTCATGATGATAGGTTGTAATACAGCTAAGCTGTATTCCTATAAGCTAATTCAGGAGGACTTACGCAATCTACCCAGTTCAGAAACAATAGCTTCAACCTCTGAAATGCTCAGGTTAGGCTTGCTTATCACCATATCATAGACATCGTGGATGTCCTCGTATTGCTCCAGCGAGAAAGCGGATGCCTGCATAGCAGCACCACTCGCCATACGGAGCTTGGTTTTAATACCCTCAATCATATACTCAATGTTGGCATGAGACGGTACAGACAAATCCATCGTTAATTTTCCATCCTTTCATAACAGGGGAAGTTGCCTGTATTGTATCATGTTTTTGTTGTAGAATGTACTGAAAGCCAGATTACCGATATATAACCGAATCAAGGAGGATGGACAAAGTTGTCTTTGTATAATCGAGCTTCCGCACCCGGTCGCTCGTCCTTAGAACATAATGTAAAGAAAACAGATCGAGATGGACTTGCGCCGTTTTTCCGAGAAATTCATCATCAGCATGCTATAGATAAGTTGACTTTTGTTTGCATCGGTACAGATCGCTCATCGGGTGATTCACTCGGGCCACTGGTAGGCACCATGCTCCAGGAGCAAGGCTTTCCGTACGTGATTGGCACAATGACGGAGCCCTGTGATGCAGATCATCTGGTTTCATACTTGGAGTGCATTCCCCAAGATCATCATGTGATCGCCATAGATGCTTGTCTTGGACAGCACGGCTCAACGGGAATGTTTCTTATTGCGCGTGAACCGCTAACTCCTGCGCGATCGGTGGGGCTGTCTCTGCCGTCTGTTGGTCATTATAGTGTTGCAGCGATTGTGAATGAGCGCAGTCCCAAACCCTATTGGACACTCCAAATGACGTCGCTTCACTTGGTCATGACCATGGCTGCGCATATTGCTAATGCGGCGGCTTATGAATTTGGTTTAAAAACAGCTTCGCAAGATTTTCCAGAGGGTTACCGTTTCAGATATTGATGGTCTGCTTAATAATATACATCAGCATGTTCTACTCACTAATATATTCAGATCCAATAGATTATATACAGAGAAGGAAGGGTTCCACATGGAAAAGGTATTATGCGAAGGAACGACGATCTGCTATGCCGAACAGGGAAAAGGAGATCCGATCATTCTATTGCACGGATTTTGCGGAAGCTCTTCCTACTGGGATGAGGTTGTTCCCTTGCTATCCCAAAGCTATCGTTGTATTGTTCCAGACTTGCGTGGACACGGACGCAGCGATGCTCCACTAGGAGCCTATACTATTGATCAAATGGCAGATGATGTGCTTAAACTTCAAGAACAATTGGACATTCCTCAGGCTGCCTGGTTTGGTCACTCCCTAGGAGGCTATCTTGCCCTTTCGGCAGTGCAGAGACATGCAGAACGCCTGACAGCCTTTGGACTGATTCATTCCACAGCATATGCAGATACGGATGAAGGTAAAGAAAAGCGGAATAAGGCTGTATCCACCATCCAAACGGAGGGGATTACGACCTTTGTAGATGGACTCGTACCGGGACTGTTTGCTCCTGATCATGTGAAGTCAATGTCCAGCCAATTACTTAAAGTCAAAGAAATTGGCTACAAAACACCACCACAAGGAGCCGTCGGAGCATCACTGGCTATGCGCGAGCGTACTGATCGGCGGGATGTGTTGTCGGCTTCTGCATTGCCAGCCCTTTTAGTAGCGGGTGAGCAGGATCAGGCGGTTCCTCCAGCGCGGACGTTTACAACAGATCGGGCCGGAGTAACTCAGGTTACCCTACCGGAAGCAGGTCACATGAGCCTGTTCGAGGCACCGGAGTTATTAGCGAACACCATCTTGACATTTTTAGAGCAAAACTTGAAAAGGTAGACTAAGGTAAGCCCAAAAACCGGAACCTTCTGATGTGATAAACAGAAGGTTCCGGTTTTTGGGTAGTCAATTATTTTTAGGTGTGTAAGGTGTCTAATTTATATTGCTTTTGTTAAAGGCAAACGCTGTCGGCAAACCGTCAATACTCTCCAGATTTTTCTCATAGGCATATTTTTTAAGTGCTTCTTCTCCCATCTGAATCGAGACTTCCTTCAGCTTTTCCCGTTCGCTCGTGTATGTCATAAAGGGAACCGCAAAACCACATGAATTCTGCACCATGTGAACGTCCACAACAATGATTTGTCTTGCACCGGGAAGCGGGTTGAAGAGAGGGTACAGTTCATTCCATTGCTTAGTATCGGGCAGCGCGACGGTACCAGTACCATAGAGCTTTAGTACACTGGGAGCGCCCTCAAATGCACAAAACATGATTGTTACCCGTCCGTTCTCGATAATGTGGGCGCTTGTCTCGTTGCCGCTTCCCGCCAAGTCGAGATAGGCTACCCTTTGGTCCGATAGAATACGAAAGGAATCATATCCCTTGGGGGAAAGGTTAACGTGCCCTGTCTTGGATAGCGGTGCTGATCCTACAAAGAAAATGTGCTGTCGCTGTATAAACTCTTGATGTTCCGGTAATATCGAGCTAAATTGTTTACCCAAACTCCATCATCCTTTCTCACAAAAATATTCATATAAATTTTGTTTCTAAAGAAATTAATTATTATGAATTATTTTGTAGGATGTTTAAATATACTGATTATTTTTTGTTTTGTATGAAACAAAAATATCACAACACTAACGAAGAAGCAATATTGATTTTAAAAAAACCGTCATTCGCTAATCAAATGATCTGCTACAAAGTGCTGTACCGTAGGAATTCACTGCCATACGTGAGCATTCTGACTTCCTGATCATTGATGTTATTAACTGAGGGTGAAGGTTATAAGTGGTATTTCTGCATGGTAGGGCATTTGGCTTTTAGACAAGGATGTCTTACAATCAGAAGACAGAGTTTCTGGTTGTCTAGGCATCGGGATGAAAGGAAGGGAACGGCTTGCTTAGAAAAGATTATTTGCTTAGTATGATGGAAGAATTGACATCCGCAGTAGCATCGGTGCTCGGTCTAAGGCGTGAAAATAAACATGTCGAAGCGCTAAAACAGTTAGATGATCTGCTCAACAAGCAGTTTCGTCTTCGTTCAGATCTGCTCAGACGATTGCCGCCGGAACAAATTATTGAGCTTTTCCGATTGGGCCCTGGAATTGAAGCGGACAAGCTCCAGCAGGTGGCTCGCATTTTAGAGGAAGAAGCCGTGATTTACCTGGAAACCAGCAGAACAGACGAGGGCATACGAATCTTGATGAAATCTCTTCATTTATATTTGTACAGCGATACGAATGGCGCGACTCGTGATCTGCAGGTCCTGCCTGAACGAATAGCGTGTATCGTAAAACTGGTGCGTGAATATGAGCTTCCCTCTGAAACCAGCAAACTGTTGGCTGTTCATTACGAGCGAGAAAACAGGCTGGACGAAGCCGCCGATGTCTGGTTTGGATTGGCATGGGAGCAGCCAGAGCTTCTATCCGAAGCGGAGGCGTTTTACAGTCACTTACTGGATAAGACCAATGCAGAGCTGGAGCTGGGTGGAATTTCACGCCAGGAAGTCACCGAGGGTTTGATCGAGATCACCCAATTACATGAAAGAAAGTGAGATGTACCTTTTGGATTCACTGCGCGAACTTATATACCAATTGACTACGGGAGGATCCCTCATAACAGCGACGCTGAGTCAGCTTCGCAAACGGGAGGATGCTTCTTTTACTAAAGTACAAATCAAACCAGTGGAATTGAAAAACAAGCTGCATTACCAGTTTGCTTTTCATTACAGCAACAAAGTCATTCATGAAAATCTGACCCCTGACGAAGCTAATGAGCGAATGACTGCCTTGTTTGAGGACACGTTCCGCCAAGGACTTCTATGCGCCAAGGATGCAGACTACCAAGTGCTGATCAGTAAAAAATATAAAGTATCCATTCTGACAAAGTCACCGAGCAAAAGTAAAGCCGACCTGTCTCATAATCGCAAAAAGCAATATGTGCTCGAAGAAGGGGAGCGAATTCCTTTCCTGATTGAGCTTGGGATTATGAATGAGGACGGTAAGGTACTGGCCCGCAAGTATGATAAGTTTCGTCAAATTAACCGGTTTCTCGAAATGGTGCAGGATGTATTGCCCAGCCTTCCGGTAGGCCGCCCATTGACGATTGTGGATTTTGGCTGTGGCAAATCGTATTTGACCTTTGCGCTGTATCACTATTTGGCTGTACAGCAAAAGCGACCATTGCAGATCGTTGGTTTGGACTTGAAGGCAGATGTCATTGAAACCTGTAATGTTCTGGCTCAAAAGCTGCAATATCGACAGTTGGAGTTTCTGGTCGGTGATATCGCAGACTATAACGAACTGGAACAGGTGGATATGGTTGTTACCTTGCACGCTTGTGATACAGCAACAGATGCGGCGCTGGAAAAGGCCGTCCGCTGGGGAGCATCCGTTATTTTGTCGGTTCCGTGTTGCCAGCATGAGCTGTTCAGCCAACTAGAAAATCCAGTATTGGAGCCTTTGCTTTCCCACGGTATTTTAAAGGAGCGTTTTTCTGCACTGGCAACGGATGGAATCCGGGCCAAACTGCTGGATATGATGGGATATCGGACACAGCTATTGGAATTTATCGACATGGAGCATACACCTAAAAATATTCTGATTCGTGCCGTCAAAGGGCAGGCGGGAGAACAATCCGTTTTGTGGCGTGAATACACAGCATTTCGGGATTTTATTCATGCTGATCCTTATTTGGAACGCGCTTGTGCGGATTTGCTTCCCGAAGGAGCGGGGAAGAAGCAGACACATAGCTAGGAATATAGTAAAAGTGGAGCCACTGCGGGGTGGCTCCACTTTTTTGTAGTTTACAGTTCATGGTTGCAGTACGCCAACATCTATCCGCCATAGGCGCTTCTAAAAGCGGTGCACAAGACATCGCGATCCACCTTCCACAATGCCGCGAGCTCCTCGCTGACATCTTCGTCCCACCAGTCGCATAGTAGTTTGCGATTACTATGGTTTTCCGCAATCCAGATAAGGTGTCCGACGACCTTGCGGCAGTATAGCTCCTCGCCCTGCTTGACCAGATCAGGAGCAATGTGAACAGGCAGACGTTTGCAGGTTCGATACAACTCTTTGGTACATGCGCGGCGGATACCACGAGCCGTGGGTAAACGGGATTGTGAATTGTCATGTTTGGGGAATTTGCCGGGAGGCATATTGTACCCCCTCCTCTCTCTCCCAACTTATGCGGGCAGAGGAGCCGGGGTCACTGACCTCCCTATGGGCGAAGTGGCGACTTGTTCTGCCGCTGTGATACACTAATGAAAATAGAGAAACAGGCAGGGAGTGGGAAGAGAATTGGACCAAATATCTAGTATCATTAATTATTTGTTTGAGATCATTCGTAGTCTTGGGTATTTTGGTATTATGCTAGGCTTGATGGTTGAGGTCATTCCAAGCGAAATTGTCCTCGCTTATGGTGGCTTTTTAGTATCCTCGGGTCATATTAATTTTTTTGGCGCAGTCGTTTTTGGAACGATTGGCGGGGTTCTGGCCCAGTTGTTCATTTACTGGATTGGACGCTATGGCGGCAGACCGGTATTAGATAAGTACGGGAAATACATACTTATCAAAAAAAGTCATGTCGACCATGCTGAAGCCTGGTTTAACAAATACGGCACAGGGGTCATTTTCACAGCTCGCTTTATTCCTGTTGTGCGTCATGCCATCTCAATCCCTGCCGGGTTGGCTCGAATGAACGTATGGCGTTTTACTATTTTGACAACGCTAGCGATTATACCTTGGTCTGTTTTGTTTATATATTTAGGTATGCTGCTAGGAGACAAGTGGGAGCAAATTGACGAAGTGGCAGCACCTTACATCAAACCGATTTTGCTGGTTGCCCTTGCGCTCTTGATCATTTATTTTGTTATCAAATGGATTTTGTCCAAAAACAAAAAAGGAAGTGTATAACATGAGCCGTACTAATGTATCGCAATACTTCGGAAAGGGCTTAAGCCCTGAACAGTTTATGGAGGGCATGGAAAAGAACAAAGAAGCCTTCCGCTCTGGGTACGATCAGTTTGTGTGGAATCGCGAAGAGGATCGAGAGTATTTTGAAAGCCTGAACCATCGGGATGATCTGCGCGTGCTTATTTTGGCTGCCGACTGGTGTGGGGATGTGGTACGTAATGTGCCAGTTGTGTTCCGTGCACTGGAGAATAGCGGGATTCCGACCGAAGTATTAATCTTGGAAAACCATCAGGCGCTGATGGATGACTTCCTGACAATGGGCGGACGTGCTGTACCGATTGTGATTTTTGCGGATACAGGAGGTCACGTACTTGGCCACTGGGGACCACGCCCTGCACATGTCCAACAAATTATGATCGAATTCAAACGTGAAAATCCAGATCGGGAAGCTGATGATTATCAAGAAAAAATCGCAGTTGCTCGTAAAGAAATGGCTGAAAAATATGGGGAGGGAACCGAGGTCCATCCTGTGATTGTTCAGGAATTACGTGAGCTGATCTCGGGATTTTAACTTATGGTGCTATCTATTCGCAGCTTTAATCTCGGTCCACTTCAGACGAACGCTTATTTGCTTCAAGGGGATGATCCACAGCGCGCCATTATTATTGATCCAGGAATGAATCCGGGTCCTTTGCTAAGGGCGATTGAGTCTCTGACTATTGAAGCTATCCTGCTGACCCATGCCCATTTTGACCATATTGGTGGGGTGGAGGAGATTCGCAATGCCAAAGGATGCCCGGTGTATTTGCACGCCTTGGAGCAAGACTGGCTCACATCTCCTAAGCTGAATGGCTCCTTGATGTGGCCAGAGGCATCTCCACCAATCTCAACCGGTCCTGCCGAATATGATTTGGCGGAAGGTCAGCAATTGAACCTGATCGGGCACACGTTCAAGGTGTTCCATACACCGGGCCATTCACCCGGAAGTGTCAGCTTTTTGTGTGGCAAAGATCTTTTTTCCGGGGATGTGCTATTCCGTCAGGGCGTTGGACGCACGGATCTGACGGGTGGCCGGGAACGGGATCTATACGATTCTATTCAAAACAAATTGTTTCCGCTCGGAGATGACGTTACAGTCTATTCCGGTCACGGCCCCAAAACGTCCATCGGTTATGAGAAAGCTAATAATCCGTATATCCGGTAAATGTGATGAACGTTTTCAGTAGGGGCAAAATCAAAGGTGTGACAGGTTTTGCCTCATTTCGACAACAAATTATAAATTATGTATAGACAAAGGTTTTTATTTTTGTTAACATAAATTTATTAAAGTTACATACTAAACTCGCGAAGCACGCAAGCTGTGGATGAATCCCGGTTTGCGTTCTTTTTTTTGCCCATTAAGAGGATAAAGAGGCATGAGGCCGTCAGATCACAAGGGGGAGCAAGAATGAAAAGAAAACATATATATGGGGTACAACGTGAGATTGGAGGTAGTTTCCGTGTTCCCAATATAATAGATATTGAAGATTCTGTGGTAGGTTCCGAACCGAAGATCATAACTTGGAAAAAGGTGAAACGACGGGGCGGAATCCCTTCACAAAACTGGCATGTGAGATTGAATGAACACAGGTTGGGACGTGGAGACGGTCGATTATGAAGATACATAGATGATATAGACAAGCTACTTTTTTTTTAGTAGACTTAGCAGATAAGTTCAGACAAACGGGGGGCTAACGATGCATCATTTAGGAGCTAGAATTATGATCGTCGCGGATGCTTTTGAGCAGAATCTTCCTGTGGGCGAACATGGTTATATCATTGCTTACGACCGTAATGCGGACAATGCTTTTGACTATGTCATTCGCGTACCGAAGGTGAACCGCAATTTTTTTGTACCATCCGGGGACATCGAGCTGGAGGAGAGTATTCTCAAGCTAGAAGCCGAGCGGATTGAGCGTGAAGCGCTGATAGATTATGCCCTTGCTACTCATAATGAGCAACTGTTCAAGCATGTAATGAACGGTGGTCTTGATTCGGTAGAGACTGAAGAAGAAGAAACCGCGGCAGAGTTGTTGTCACAGGCTGATTTTATCAGACAAGTCAATTTGCGTGCTTGGATATAGGGGTCGGCTACTGCCGACTCTTTTTAAAAATATATAATGGGCACAATCTCAGCTCTTATAGTTATCTCGAAAGAGCACCGAGAGGTGCTTTTTTTATATTCTTTTAGCAACATTTCCCTCATTGATGTACAGTTTGCTTCTGTACCGCGTCAAAGATTGAATTGTAAAGGGTTCTATCCTATAATTAAAAACGTTATTTCAAAGTTCGGTGCAGCATTTTTTAATATCAGGATTTTGCAAAATTCGATTCCAGTCGCTTATTGGACTTTTTGCAAAATCCTCATATACATGAGGAGGGTTTTGTATGAACATTTCCACGGAAGATGTCCGTCACGTAGCCAAGCTGTCTAGGTTGAATCTGACCGCGGCTGAAGAAGAAACGATGACAGGACAATTAAACGCCATTCTCCATTATGCGGAGAAGCTGAATGAGCTGGATACGGAGCAGGTAAAACCGACCACTCATGTGCTGCACGTCAGCAATGTCATGCGAGACGACGAAGTTCGTGAAAGTTTGACACAAGAGCAAGTGATGCGCAATGCACCTGAAGAAGAAGACGGACAGTTTAAGGTTCCTGCTGTTCTGGAATAGATCTCATATTTGAAAGGAGGATGCAAATTGAGCTTGTTCAATAACACATTGCCCGAGATACATAACAAGCTGCATCAAAAGGAAATTTCCGTGAGTGATCTGGTGGGACACGCTCTGGAGACAATTGGTGCGCGGGAAGACAAGATCAGAGCTTATATTACCGTTGACGAAGAACAGGCCCGTGCATCCGCACGTCAGCTGGATGATCAGCTGATTTCCGGAGAGGAAAGAGGATTGTTGTTTGGTCTGCCGGTTGGTATTAAGGATAATATTGTGACAGAAGGGCTGCGTACAACATGTGGCAGTCAGTTTTTGAAAAATTTTGATCCTGTTTACGATGCCACAGTTGTTAGCAAGTTGCGCGCAGCGCAAACTGTGACACTCGGTAAAATGAACATGGACGAATTCGCCATGGGCGGCTCTAACGAGAACTCCAGCTTTTTCCCTGCACGTAACCCTTGGGATTTAGAACGTGTTCCCGGCGGTTCCAGTGGCGGCTCGGCTGCGGCTGTTGCAGCGGGTGAGGCTTATTTCACGCTCGGTTCGGATACAGGTGGTTCCATTCGCCAGCCCGCTTCTTACTGCGGTGTAGTTGGCCTGAAACCAACCTATGGTCTTGTATCCCGTTTTGGACTGGTGGCTTTTGCCTCCTCTTTAGACCAAATTGGACCTATTACTAAAAATGTTCAGGATTCGGCCTATGTCCTACAAGCTATTGCAGGTTATGACCAGAAGGACTCCACTTCTGCAAAGGTAGACATTCCTGATTATTTGAACGCTTTAACCGGGGATGTAAAAGGACTTCGTATCGCTGTGCCTAAAGAGTATCTTGGTGAGGGCGTAGATCCACAGGTCAAGGAAAAGGTGCTCGACGCACTGAAAACGCTGGAAGGATTGGGCGCGGTATGGGAAGAGGTATCTCTTCCGCACACGGAATATGCGGTAGCGACTTACTACCTGTTGGCTTCATCCGAAGCGTCGTCCAATCTGGCCCGCTTTGACGGCGTACGCTATGGTGTGCGTTCTGACAATCCGGACAACCTGCTTGATCTTTACCATCAGTCCCGTACGCAGGGTTTTGGTCCCGAGGTGAAGCGTCGGATTATGCTGGGTACCTATGCACTC
This sequence comes from Paenibacillus sp. SER-28, assembly GCF_052906305.1. NCBI lineage: Bacteria > Bacillati > Bacillota > Bacilli > Caryophanales > Paenibacillaceae > Paenibacillus > Paenibacillus sp. SER-28. The sequence goes on from NZ_JBRECM010000007.1 coordinate 227,765, forward strand.
AGCTCCGGGTACTACGATGCTTATTATTTGAAAGCTCAAAAAGTGCGCACACTGATTAAACAGGATTTTGATCGTGTGTTTGAACAATATGATGTGATTATCGGACCTACTGCACCGACAACTGCTTTCAAAATCGGCTCACAAGTGGATGATCCATTGACAATGTATTTGAACGACATTTTGACGATTCCGGTGAGCTTGGCTGGCGTGCCAGCCATCAGCATTCCTTGTGGTCTTGCAGATGGAATGCCAGTCGGACTACAAATTATCGGAAAAGCCTTTGACGAGTCTTCCGTGCTACGCGTAGCTCATGCTTTTGAACAAAATACCGAATTTCACAAGCAGCGTCCGCAGCTGTAATTTGCTAAAAAGGAGGTAACCTATTCATGTCTACAACTACATCCAAATATGAGACGGTCATCGGACTTGAAGTGCACGTGGAATTGCATACGAAGTCTAAAATATTTTGTGGATGCTCGACATCCTTCGGAGCACCACCCAACTCTCATACATGTCCGGTCTGTCTCGGTCATCCAGGGGTGTTGCCGGTATTGAACCGTCAGGCCGTTGATTATGCAATGAAAGCAGCAATGGCGCTGAATTGCACCATTGCTGATGTGAGCAAGTTTGACCGTAAGAACTATTTTTACCCCGATTCACCTAAGGCTTACCAAATCTCACAATACGATCAACCCATTGGCGAAAATGGCTGGATTGATATTGAAGTGAATGGTGAGACAAAGCGTATCGGTATTACCCGACTGCATCTGGAAGAGGACGCAGGAAAATTAACACATGTTGATGGTGGCTACGCATCTTTGGTCGATTTTAACCGGGTCGGCACACCATTGGTCGAGATCGTTTCGGAGCCGGAAATATCTTCGCCGGAAGAAGCCAAGGCCTATCTGGAAAAAATACGTGCCATTATGCAGTATTGTGACGTATCCGATGTGAAGATGGAGGAAGGATCACTTCGCTGCGATGCGAATATCAGTCTTCGTCCGCATGGACAAAAAGAGCTGGGAACTAAAGCGGAACTGAAAAACATGAACTCCTTCCGTGGCGTACAGCGCGGACTGGAATATGAGCAGTTCCGGCAGGAGCAGACGCTGGACGAAGGCGGAACGATAGTACAGGAGACACGTCGTTGGGATGAGGCGCAAGGTAAAACCTTATCCATGCGTGGTAAGGAACAGGCCCATGACTATCGTTATTTCCCAGACCCGGATCTGGTTACACTGCATATAGATGAGGAATGGAAAGAACGCATCCGTGCTTCGATTCCTGAATTGCCTGACCAGCGTAAAGCACGCTACACTTCGGAATATGGATTACCTGAGTATGATGCGCAGGTGATTACGTCCTCCAAGCCATTGGCCGATTTGTTCGAGGATAGCCTTCAATTCACCAAGGATGCCAAAGCAGTATCCAACTGGATTATGGGGGATCTACTCGGTTATTTGAACAGTGCCGGTGTAGAGCTGTCGCAGGTTAAATTGACCGGTCGGGGCTTGGGCGAAATGATCGGACTGCTGGAGAAGGGAACGATCAATAGCAAAATCGCCAAAACGGTCTTCAAGGAAATGCTGGAAAGTGATAAACTGCCACAGCAAATTGTTGAAGAAAAAGGGCTTGTACAGATCAGTGATGAGGGTGCAATCCTGACCATTGTCGAACAAGTTGTAGCAGCTAACCCGCAATCGGTCGAAGATTACAAAGCCGGCAAGCAAAAGGCCATCGGCTTCCTAGTCGGTCAAGTGATGAAGGAGAGCAAGGGAAAGGCAAACCCTGGCCTTGCTAATAAGTTGCTGACGGAAGTGCTGAACCGCTAATGGCATAGAGATTTGACAGGGGCTTGTCTTTTAGGGACAGGCCCCTTTTGCATAGACGCTGAGAACGATTGGCGCGAACAAACTTTAAAATCCTGATGGCATTTTATGAGTTTCCTTAGGAGGGAAAACAGCATGGTTACCCTATGTTCATTGGAAGATGATGATATCGTCAGTCAGATATGGCGTCTACAGCACGTTGCCTATAGGCTGGAAGCTGAGCTGATTGGGTTTGATGAGATTCCTCCACTGATGGATACATTGGATACGCTGAGAAGCTGTGGAGAGTCTTTTTATGGGTGGCTGGAGGAAGGTGAATTGCTAGGGGCACTGGCTGTGCAGTCTGAGTCGCCCGATTCGCTTACCCTTACACGTATGATGGTTCACCCAGATCATTTTCGAAAAGGTATTGCAGACTCTTTAATGAAGCATGTTTTGAATGAATATCAAAATATCCCGTTGTTTATCGTCTCTACAGGAACTTTAAATACTCCTGCGGTGACATTGTATCGAAAACATGGCTTTCGCCCCGTATCTGCGGCGGAGGTCGCCCCAGGCGTGGAATTAACCACCTACCATCTGCATAAGTTGGAATAGCATTGAGTTATCATTAAATTGGCATTAAAAATGCACATAAGCCCACAAACCGCGCACCCGGAGTGGGAAGCACGACATAACCGGGAGGAGTAACTTGAATGAATAATCCGTGGATTATAGACGATTCACATATCATTTTACGGCTTTTGCTGTCCATGCTTCTCGGTGGATTCATTGGCTTTGAACGCGAACGTTCCAATCACGCAGCTGGTTTGAGGACTCATATTATGGTCAGTCTTGGTTCGACGCTGATTATGCTACTCTCCATTTACGGCTTTGCCGATTTTATTAAAGAAGCTAATGTACGCATAGATCCCGCTCGTTTGGCTACGGCTGTAATCACTGGCGTAGGCTTTTTGGGTGCAGGGACGATTATGTTCACAGGTAAATCCATTACCGGACTAACGACTGCGGCTTCCATTTGGGTCGTGGCTGCCATTGGTCTTGGGGTCGGAGCAGGCTTTTATTTCCCGTCTATAGCGGCGACAGTGCTCGTATTTTTAAATTTATGGGTATTTAACAAAGTCGAACTTCGGTATATGCGTGGACGCAAGCGTCATCTTATTACATTGTACGGATTGTCGTCTCACGGATTGCTAGAGCAGATTTCGACTTATTTAGAGCAAGAAAAAGTGGAAATACGTAAAATAATGATTAAAGAACATGAAAATGTCCCATTTCACGAATTACATCCAGATCGGCAGAGTATGGAGGTTTCCCTAGAGGTGCTGTCCCGTCATGATTTTAATCCCGTACGTATTGCAGCTGATTTACGACAATGGGAAGATATAGCTGCAGTCTCTGTTGAGTAATAGTCTACCTTTTTTTAACAGTTACTCTTAAATCCGATTGGGGTACTATGTAAGCATTGAAGTATTTTTCAGCGGCGCCACGCATGGGATTCAAAGGGGAGGATGGCATGAACTCGGAACAACCGTTACCGTCTGGAGAGGCTGGGCAGCTACAAGCGCCGGAACAGCGGGAACAACTCAGACAGGGGAAGCGTCTAAAATACGCTAAATTTCGCAAAGTGATTGCCATTATCATGGCCGCATTGTTACCCGGACTGGGACATCTTTTTTTAGGGCTGTTTATTAGGGGGCTTAGTTTTATTGTGTTGCTCCTGCTAGATATTTTTGCGATGCTGTATGTTTCTTCTGATGGCTTGAGGATTAACATCCCATTACTTATTTTGCTTGGATTGTTCATACCCGTTTTATATTTTTATAATGTATATGATGTCTTACAGTCAGCAGATTACATGGTTCGTTATCGGCGTAAGCCAGATCGTTATGCACGGATGGATGCTAAAGGCCAGCAAAGTAGTCCTTTTTATGCATGGGAGAGAGGCTTTGCTTTTGCTGTGCTGATGGTGGCAGGCGGTGGGCTTATGATTTTGTTTCGCATGAAACCTCGCTGGTTGAGCAATTTCTTTGAGGATTATGGATTCCTGACGCTGGCCATCTTATTAATGATGATTGGTTTATCCCTTTTTCTAAGGGAAGCCTTTCTGTCCTTTAAGCGTAAAAAGTTGAAAGAAAGAGGGTGAAGCTGGCGTGCACCGCAAAATAAGAGTCGGGCGTTACACCTCTTCGCTTCTGTTGATGGCTGTAGGCATTTTGCTTATTGTAGATGTGTTTCAAAATACTGAATATATGCTTCAACTCCTCGTTTGGTGGCCCGTAATCTTCGTGCTTTGGGGACTGGAATATCTGATTTTTTTTGCTGTGTACTATCGGAAAGAAGGCAAGTCTGACAACGGAAGGCGATTCAGACCTGACCTAAAGGGGATTCTGTCCGCTTTGGTAGTGGCAGCCTCGGTTTTTATCGTGACCCAGCAAAATCATTATATGTATCTGTGGAACCGGGTTAGTCTCAATCTGACATCAGCCTCTATGGATTTTAGTCAGGCTAAAGAGAATCGGTATGATATGGGTGGTGTACTGATACCTGTAACTATGCAGACGTCCGATTTAGTAGTTGATTCGGTTAATGGTGATGTAACACTGATCAGACGGCCTGTGTCCAATATAGAGGTACGTGGGACTCTATGGGTGGATCAAGCGCCTGCTGCCGAAGCGGACAAGATTGCTCAAGCTTCTTCACTGACTTCTACCGACGGCAAGACCATCCAGATTCGTCCGGAGGCACAGTCATACGGAGCTTCAAGCAAACGTCAGCCCCGTGTGAACATGCTGATCACCGTGCCGGAGGACCGGCGGTTCAATGTGCAGATTAGAACCTCCAACGGGAATATTACCCTGAATGGAGTTGATGCTATTGATAGCATTCGGCTCGAGAGCGGTAATGGAAATCTCACGGTTAATGACGCTATCGGCAATGTCAAGGGAGGCACGCTGAACGGTCAGGTTAAATTGCATCGGATTTCTGGAGATGTAGATGTGCGCACGAACCGTGGCGATATGCAGGCAGGAGATATTGAAGGAGCTGTGACACTACACACCATGGTAGGTGATATTCAACTCGCTCGCTCGGAAGGGGACATCACCGTAGATACTCAGAATGGTGACATGAATGTGCTGAATTCTACAGCCAAGCTGAATGCAAATTCGCTTAATGGCTCTATCAAAGTGCATAGCGAGCAGGTGGGCGGAGATTGGAAAATATACAGTGCTGTCGGTGATATCGTATTGGATCTTCCGTCGAATGGAGATTTTCAGTTAGAGGGTTCAAGCAGTTATGGTAATCTTCAATCCGATTTTCCATTTAAAATAGATAGTAAAAGTATTTCAGGCCAGAATGGGACAGGCAAGTATGCGATCAACGTAGAGGGTAACAGCAATTTAACGATTAAAAAGTTACTGATGCCGTCGTTACCCGACTTGGATGATTCCGGGGGTACGCCTGCGCCCGATACATCTGAAAGCGCTCCGGCTGAAACCGGAGCGCCTGAGTCAGATACCTCTATAGGGACATCCGGCGACAATACGGCGCGTTGACAAGAAACTTGAGTAGACCGTACAATGTGAGTAGGTTTAGAAGTAAGTTGTAAATAGATGCGTGGTAATTGATAGGATCGTAAGTAAGGGATAAGGCGGTGGACATATATGGCGGCACGCGTCCAGCATGCTTTGGAACTTCTGAAGAAGACAGGTGTACGCATAACACCCCAGCGTCATGCCATATTAAACTATTTGATGGAAACCATGGGGCATCCGACTGCAGATGAAATATATCGAGCGCTTGAGTCCAAGTTTCCAAGTATGAGTGTGGCTACGGTTTATAATAACTTAAAGATGTTTATAGAAGCGGGTATGGTACATGAGTTGACCTATGGAGATAACGCCAGTCGTTATGATGCCAATATTTCGGAGCACTATCACATCATTTGCGAAAAATGCGGAAAAATTGAAGATTTCAGTTATCCCTATTTGGCTGATGTGGAACGCCATGCCGCGTTGGAAACAGGCTTCGAGGTGCATGGACATCGAATGGAGTTACACGGAGTATGCAAAGCTTGTAGTAACAAACAAACGTAACGAAACAAGGAATAGAAGTTTTTTGTGCGGTATGTATATATTGTAATGGATTGGAAACGTGAGGAATTCCCCATAAGCGGGGATTTACCGCGTTTTTTTATTTAAATCACTTTATTTTTGTTTTAAGTAATCTGTTGTGGTTACAAAATACGATAATTCAAAGTTCATACAATGGAGGTTCAATATTGGCCAGAAATCATTCCAGACGCCGCCGTAAACGTTCACGATTCAAAGGAGCGGCAAGCCTGCTATTATTTGCAGCGATTATATGCGCAATTACTGTCGTATGGTTTGGTAATCCCCTTCACGAGAAACCCGATTGGCAGGGCAGTGTCCGTCCTATTTTTATGCAGGGCAAGTTGACTGGGTATGAAGCTCAAAGCTCGGGCAAGAACATGCTGATGCCGCTTAAATTGGTGCAAAGTCAAATTGATCCTACGGTTCGCTATGAGGATGATAGCCAAACCGTCATTATGGCGACGAGACAAAGCCTGCTCTATATGAAGGTTTCGAAGGCACAAGGGGAACTGAATGGTAAGACATATGCGCTTAGCGTAGCCCCTCAGGTGATCAGTGGAGAGGTATATATCCCGATAGAGGCTGTACGTGAAGTATACGGCGTTTCTATACACGAAGACCCTGTAACTGGTGCTGTCATCCTAATGAAAGCTGGAGAGAAGGTCAGGCTGGGGAGTGTAGAAAAGAAGGATGGCCCACAGGATGCTAGAATTGCCTTACGTAAAGAAGCCTCCAGCCTATCTTTCATTTTGACAGATATATCTCAGTGGACGAAGGTACGTATTTGGTCCAAACAAGGAGATTGGTATTTTGTTCAATTAGACAATGGCTATGCGGGATACATTAAGTCAGACCATATCGCTGAAGGAGAAGAGCTTGTGATCCCTTCGGCTAAAGACGATTTGTCCATCTCGGAAAAACATTGGGAGGGTAGGCCAGTAAACCTCGCTTGGGAAGCCGTCTATAATCGTAAGCCCGATCCTTCCAAGTTTGATCCTATGCCTGGAGTAAATGTGGTGAGTCCTACGTGGTTCAGTGTCGTTGATCATGAGGGCACTGTAGAAAGCAAGGCAGATCCTGCCTATGTCAGCTGGGCACATCGCAAGGGGATGGAGGTTTGGGGCTTGTTGAGCAACAGCTTTAATCCCGAATTAACAACTGAAGCATTGTCTACCTTTGAACGTCGAAAGTCGATTGTTGATCAGATGATTTCACTTGCCCTAGAAAATGATCTGGACGGTATTAATATTGATTTTGAAAATGTTCATACGAAGGATGGCCCCAATGTCACCCAATTTTTGCGGGAACTTAAACCGATGGCTAGGGAACATGATTTGATACTGTCCATTGATGTTACGCCTAAATCTCAAAGTGAGATGTGGTCAGCTTTTTTGGATCGAAAATCATTGGGCACCATCACAGATTACCTCATGGTAATGGCGTATGATGAGCATTGGGCGGCTAGTCCAAAGGCTGGTTCTGTCGCCTCGCTACCATGGACGGAAGCGTCAATTAAGCGAATTATTCAGGAAGATGAAGTGCCGCCTCAAAAAGTGATTTTAGGTATTCCATTATATACTCGCGTGTGGTCCGAGACTTCCAAAGAAGGGAAGATTAAGGTCACCTCCAAATCACTTGGTATGAAGTCAGCAGCCGGTATCATAGCCGAATTTAAGTTGAAGCCCAAGTTTAGAGCTGCTGAAGGCCAGAATTATGTCGAGTATACAGAAGACGGCGTGGTCAAAAAGATTTGGCTAGAGGATCAGATATCTCTGAAGGCAAGAGTAGAACTTGCCAAATCGCTGAAGCTCGGAGGAATTGGGGCGTGGAATCGAACCTTTGCAGATGAAAACGCTTGGGTAACACTGAAAAAAATAAGTGAATAAGATAAAAATTTATACAATTGAAGAAGGAAGTTTCTTATTTATGTAGAAATGATCACATGTATCCAAATATCCAATTTGCGGTCATAGCCGCCTTGCAGGTATGGAGGGAGAAGTGCAGCTAACCAAATTAAACCTAATGTATGATGAATTGTTGCGGGAAGATTCAATAGGTATTATTTCGTACAGAAAGCCGGGAGAGTATTTTCACGGTTCGATGTTGTATGACTTTGATGAACTCATTCTAATTATTGGAGAAGGCACCAAGCCGGTTCGTTCTATTCAACACTTATTTATGAATGGCTTAAGATGCCAAGTGTTGTACGCAACGCTCAGTTGTCTGAAGGAATGGATTATCGCTGGTGAACAAGCCAACATTATAGATTATGTGCTAGAAGGTCGTATTGTCTGGGAACGGGATGACAGGGTCCGTCTTTTAAGACAGGAAATTGTTGATTTTAACGATCCACTACGGGAGCAGAAGCGATTTCATGAGTTCTCCCGCTTTCTGGTCAATTACGTTCATGGTAAAAGAGCGGTGCGAGAAGGGCGGATCATTGACGCTTATCAAAGTGTTCTGAAAGCATTGGATCATTGGGCATCTATTGAACTCATTGAACGGGGGATTTATCCAAAGACTCACTTATGGGTTCAGGTACAGCCTCTAGATCGATCGATTGACAAACTGTATAACGAACTCACATTAAGTACAGAAACCTTGGAACAACGGGTTGAACTAGTATTGCTTGCTTGTGAATTTTCAGTTATGTCAAAAATGGAGGAGTGCTCATCTCCGCTATTCCGTATATTAGGCAGCAGACGGGAACCCTGGTCTATAAATGAACTTATTAACCATCCAGACCTAAAGAATCTTCAATTGGATCTTACCGTCGTGCTCCGTAAACTGGTATATCGTTCACTTATTAGAGAAACAGCTGCCGGGGATTTTAGGGATCGTGGGCAAAATCGTGAACTGCGTTACTCCCTTATTTGATGTGCAGGGTTGATTTGTCAGGAAGAAAGGTTGTTAAATCGACTTTTCTTCCTTTTTTTGTACGTGATTTAGTGTTTATAGATAGTTACAAAATATAAATTATTAATTTAGGTTGACGAGTATATAAAATATGTGCTAAGTTATAACTCGCCCCATTAAGCAGCATGAATAATTTAGAACTGTTTAAAGCAGGATAAACGTGTTGCTTCAAGCGAAAAAATAAATTTTCAAAAAAAAGCTTGACGAAAAATGAGGTTATGTGTTACATTATTTAAGTCGCCGCTGAGACGCGGTGGTGAAACAAAGTGAGACATTATGCAAGTTTGATCTTTGAAAACTGAACAACGAGTGAGTAAAACGATTTTGTTCGCAAAATCAAACAAGAGATATTTTTATCTCGTCAGTTTCAAAATGAGCTTATCGCTCTTTCTATAAACCAACTTCGGTTGGTCTTTAATGGAGAGTTTGATCCTGGCTCAGGACGA
>NZ_JBRECM010000008.1:0-221667 GCF_052906305.1 Paenibacillus sp. SER-28
AACACGACCGTTAAGCCCTCCAGCGCCGATGGTACTTGGACCGCAGGGTCCTGGGAGAGTAGGACGTCGCCAAGCAACAAGCAAGAGAGACCATGATCTTCTGAAGATCTTGGTCTCTCTTTTTGCGTTAAAAGACAGTGGGATTTTATTTAAAGTGAGTTTGTTATAAGTTCAACTGGATAAGTGGATATTAACTAATAAATAAGAAGACGGTTTTAAAATAATTTAGTACCAGGTATTAGTATCTGGTGTTATAATGTGAATAAGGATTACAAAGGAGAGTGATCAGATTGTTGAATTCAAAAGCTAAGCTTACGGCCTTTGGCACTTATGTACCTGAACGGATTTTGACGAACGCTGACTTGGAGAAGCTTGTGGATACGAGTAACGAGTGGATTGTACAGAGAACGGGTATGCATGAAAGACGCATTGCGGCTGAAGATCAATATGTATCTGATTTATGTATACAAGCTATTACTCGTATGATTAACCTGTATGACGTAAATATAAACGATGTTGAGATGATCATTGTAGCGACGAGCACACCTGATTACTATTTTCCAAGCACGGCTTCACGTATTCAGGCTCATTTTGATATTCCAAACACAGGGTCAATAGATGTTAGTGCAGCATGTGCAGGTTTTTCCTATGGACTTCATTTGGCAAATGGCCTTATTACGAGTGGTCTGCATCGTAAGGTGCTGGTAGTGGGAGCCGAAACGTTGTCCAAAATTACAGATTATACGGATCGGACGACGTGCATACTTTTTGGAGATGGTGCAGGGGTTGCACTTGTAGAATATGACGAGGATGAAGGATCATTTTTAACTTCAGATATAGGTACCTATGGGCAAGGGGGAGCACATCTTTACCGTGTGGGATTATCTGATCATTTGGATGGAGAGAAGCTGCAAGACCATGGATTTATTGCTCAAAATGGACGAGAGGTTTATAAATGGGCTGTTCGCTCTGTTCCAACGGGAATCGAACGATTATTGGATAAGGCAAATATGAAGAAGGAGGATCTTGATTGGTTTGTACCTCATAGCGCTAATTTGAGAATGATCGAGTCCATATGTGAAAGAAGTACAGTACCTTTGGAAAAAACGCTGACAAGCGTAGAATTGTATGGTAATACATCGGCGGCATCCATCCCGTTGGCTTTGCAGTGTGGTTTGGATGATGGACGTTTACGGTATGGACAACATGTGTTGTTATATGGATTTGGGGGAGGCCTCACCTATGCGGGTCTGCTATTAAAATGGAGTGTGCCTGATTTGTAAGTTATCCTAACCCATGTAGAAGCAATAGCACTAGTATGTACGATCATGTTAATAAGAGCCGTTGGCATTAGAATTTATCGTAAGTTGGCAGGATGGTATAATTAACACTATGAGAGAAAGGAGCGTAACATGAAGGTACTGGTATTGGCAGAAAAACCGTCCGTGGCCAGAGAGATTGCACGTGTGATGGGTAGCCGCGAGAAGCATAAAAGTTATATAGAAGGACCCCAGTACGTGGTGACGTGGGCACTGGGACATTTGGTCGGCTTAGCAGAGCCAGAGGATTACGATTCTAAGTATGCGACCTGGAATTTGGAGGACCTGCCTATTCTTCCGAAGAGTTCAAAGTTAAAGGTGCTGCGCGAAAGTAATCATCAGTTCAAAGCTGTGCAGCAGCTCATGAAGCGGCAGGACATTGGAGAGCTTATCGTGGCAACCGATGCTGCCCGCGAAGGAGAATTGTTGGCACGCTGGATCATCCAAATGGCAAACTGGAAAAAGCCCTTCCGGCGCTTATGGATCTCCTCGCAGACGGACAAGGCGATTAAGGCAGGTTTCGCAAAGCTATTGCCTGGTCAGCAGTTTGATCGTTTATATGAATCGGCTCGCTGTAGAGCTGAAGCAGACTGGATGATTGGTCTCAATGTAACTCGCGCGTTGACTTGTCGTTATAACGCCCAACTTTCGGCTGGAAGAGTGCAGACACCAACGCTGGGGATGATTATGGAGCGTGAGAAGGAAATTACCGAGTTCCGTTCTCAGGAATATGATACTCTGACGGCGGATTTTGGCGATTTTCAGGCAACTTGGCGGGCAGAAAGCGGGGATTCACGCATGTTTGACCGCACTCAAGCAGAGGCTTTGCGCCGAAGACTTGAGGGGGCCAAAGGGACAGTTGCGAGTGTTAAAAAGAGCGAAAAGAACGAGCCTCACCCGCTGGCGTATGATTTAACGGAGCTACAAAGAGATGCTAACCAGCGCTATGGCTTTTCGGCTAAACAGACTTCTAATCTGCTTCAGCGTCTGTATGAGCAGCATAAGCTGGTGACGTATCCACGTACAGACAGCCGTTATTTGACATCCGATATGGTGGATACACTTAAGGAAAGGCTCAGTAGTGTAGCAGTAGGTCCGTATGCTTCCTTGGCACGTCCGCTATTGCGTAACAACTTACCAATCACAAAGCGAATTGTGGATGACAGTAAAGTCACGGATCATCATGCGATTATTCCTACTGAGCAGACATTATTGCTTAATCAGTTGAGCCCTGAGGAACGGAAGCTGTATGATCTGATTGCACGACGTTTTATCAGTCTATTCTATCCACCTGCACGTTATGATGCTGTAGCCGTATCAATAACGGTGGAGCAGGAGACGTTTCAGGTAAAAGGCACAACGGTAAAAGATAGCGGATGGCGTGCTGTATATGACGCGAACCATTATGATATGGATGATGAAGAAGCAGAGGATCGGGAAAACAATGGACGAGGCGTTATTTTACCTGAGCTGCAAAAAGGAGATTCCGTCCGGTTACAGCGTTGCCTTGTACGAGCTGGGCGAACGATGCCGCCGAAGCGGTATACAGAAGCAGCCCTGCTCGCTCAGATGGAAAAGCATGGACTGGGTACTCCTGCTACCCGTGCAGATCTGATTGAGAAGCTTGTCAGCTCGGATACGATTGAGCGTCAGGGGAACGTGATGCATCCAACCGGGAAAGGTAAGCAATTGATTGAACTGGCGGCTCCACAGCTTCGAACGCCCGAATTGACGGCACGTTGGGAAGCGGAGCTGGAACGGATTGCTCGTGGTCAAGGACAACCGGAACCGTTTTTGAATTCTATTCGTGCTATGGCGAAAGAGCTGGTTTCCACTGTGAAAAATAGCAGTGCGGAGTACAAGCCCCATAATGTGACGAATAGTCATTGCCCAGATTGTGGTACAAAGCTATTGGAGAAGAAGGGCAAGAAAGGCAAGTTCCTTGTATGTCCAAGTGCGGATTGCGGTTACCGTCGTTCAGGGGAAAAACGTTTGTCCAATCGACGTTGCCCGCAGTGTCATAAGAAAATGGAAATGAAAGAGGGCAAAGCAGGATTGTATGTAAGATGCCTGCCCTGTGGCATTACCGAGACGTTGGATAAGGACAAGCAGCGGGTAAACAAACGGGAACAGCAAAAGCTAGTAAGACAATTTGAAAAGCAGGAATCTTTTGGCTCCAGTTTGGGTGATTTGCTTAAAGCAGCGATGGAACAAAAGCAGGGCAAATAGCAGGGCAAATAACGGATGACCAAAAGTGCTACAGTCACATAATCAGCAGGTATACGTCGGTATAAAAACGATCACTCCTTGGCATGGTAAGCCGAGGAGGTGAGTATTTATGCCCAAACATAAACCGCTTAAAATCAATAATCAGCAAAATAAATCAAGCATACTGGAGGAGGAAATTGCAGCTCATCCAGAGAAGCAAGCGAAATATCCTCCAAGCTTGAATGGGATTCCCAAACAGCAGTCTTGATGCTGCGTGGGAGGGACAACGAATTACTGTATAGAACCAAGACGATTGATCGTCAGATGAAGTAGTTACTATGCTAGACCTGTCTCGCAAAAAAAAGAAGCAGCAGTTACGGTGGTTAACCGTAATCGCTGCTTCTTTTTCATAATAGAATGTTGATTTATTTGATTTGAGATAACTACTTTTAGTATTCATTAAAAAAAGATTGAATTTGGTTAACATCGTGTGTTTGGGTCAAAGCAAGCATGAGCAAAATCCGTGCTTTTTGCGGATTAAGCGAATCGGTCGATACAAAGTTCGATGCCGCGTCTTTTGTTGACGGGGACACCACTCCACTTCCCACGCGGCTGGAGCGGGCAATGATCACTCCTTTTTTACCAGCGGCCTCTGCGCCTTCTGAGGAGGTCTTGGACAAGGAGCCATTACCGGAACCAGCTACGACAATACCCTTGGCACCAGCTGCTACGGCTGCATCATACAGATAGCGACCATTGTTTTGATATTCGTATAAAATATCTACTTGTGGCAGTTGAGTCAGGTTAGAGATGTCGAATACAGAAGAAGTCGTATGCTTGTGTGTGGATTTGTTGTAGTAGTACACTTGATCGCCCACAACAGCTCCAAGGTATCCCTGCTCCACAGACTTGAACGTATCGACTGCTGTTGTGTTCGTTTTGGTGATGTATCTTGCTGCACCGATACGGTCGTTCAACAGGACGAGTATACCCTGACCTTTAGAGGCCGAAGCCCCAGCGACTTTCACTGCATTATAAAGGTTGAAGGGACCATCAGCACTGATGGCAGTAGCTGGACGCATAGAGCCAACGACAACTACTGGCTTATCGCTTTTGATAACAAGATTGAGGAAATAAGCTGTTTCTTCTAATGTATCTGTACCATGTGTAATGACAATGCCATCTACATCGTCTCTGACAAGCAGTTCATTGGTGCGTTTGGCAAGTTTTAAGAGGATCTCATTATTAACGTCGGGGCTACCTACATTAACAACTTGCTCACCACTGACATTTGCAATACTTTTCATCTCAGGAACGGCATTGATCAGAGTTTCCACACCCAACGCGCCTGCTTTGTAGCCGGTTGTATCCGTATTGACGGAAGATGATCCTGCGATGGTCCCTCCTGTGGCAAGTATTTTAATATTGGGTAAATGATTGGTTTGAGGATTTTCGGATTTGTCCGACGTTGTAGTGGTAGAAGCAGGTGCAGTTGTGCTGGTTGTAGCTGCTGCCGCAGCCGCAGCGTTGGCGGTAAATCCACCACTCCATAAGGTACTACCGAGAATAAAGCTAGCCAACAGGGGAATCATCGTCATTTTTTTCATGTTAGTCATATAAAGCTCCTCTCCAATCTTAAACCTCAAATATAAATGATAGATTAACTGACAAATATTTTGTCGAATTACGTTAATATCACGAATTATAGGGTGTAAAATTACTTTTAGTCAACACTTATGTTAGGAAATATGACTTTAGAACTTATTTATTATAAATGTAATCGATTTCAAAAAAGACATTTGCAAAACAAAACAACAAGCAGATATCTCATAAGGAGTCTGCTTGCTGTTATTGTGGAAGCTAAACAATAGAGTTTACCCCGTAATCAATTCGCATAAAAGGCTGCAGGGTTAAGTTGATACTTTAGGTTAATAACGCGGCTATACAGCTTAATGCAGATTCGTTGATCAAGGATTGTTGGAATGCTGTTTTGTCGGCAAGCTGGCGCTGGGAGTTCCTTTTCCTCGTTTACGGTTGCGTTCTGCCTTTTTTGCATTTTCTCGCAGCTTTTCAACGTATTCATGGGTGCTTTCCATCGCAGTTCCTCCTTTAAGACGAAATAGATGCACTCGGGGATCGCCCTTATGCCACCTTACTATTTCCGCAAAAGCGCTATCCAAGTCAGAAGAGGCGTTGTTTCTGTAAAAGGGGTGGGGTTATAATGAGGGGGAGAGCGCTATATAAGGCCTAATACCTGAACTTGGTACGGTGTGCAAAAGGAGGAGAGACATTGCAGACAGGCTTGTTGGTATGGCTGCTGTTTATCAATGCAGTAGGCTATCTGGTAATGTCGGAGGATAAAAAGAGAGCGCGTAAACATCGTGATCGTGTACCTGAGCGGACGTTGTTTTTCCTGGCCCTGATCGGGGGAGCATTAGGCGTTCTAATTGCCATGTACCGTAAACGCCATAAAACACGGCATATGAGCTTCAGACTAGGTATTCCTGCGTTGCTATTCATGAACGCATTGCTGTATGGGTATTTTTTACGGTAAAGGGGAGGAGTTTAGGTTCTCATAGGGAAGTTTAATGATGAGTGAGAAGACTATTCCAGCCATCCAGTGATGTCATGGAATGAACAACAACAGGAATACATATTTCAGGCTTTGAATCAATAAACTGAATGAGGAAGAGGTGCATATTATGATATTTTCAAAAGTATTGCTTGCTTATGACGGTTCGGATGCATCCAACAAGGCTTTGTTAAAGGCGGCTGAATTGGTCAAGGCATCACCGTCCTCGAAGCTTGAGGTGGTAACGGCATTCGATTTTCCTCGGATCTTTATGGGCGAAGGTTTGGCTCCAATTCCGGCTTCAATAAATAAAGAATATTACGATTTGGCCGAACAAACTACGGATGAAGTTAAAAAACGACTTGCTGAGCAGGGTGTAGATGCCAAGGTGGAACTGATTCAAGGTTCTCCAGCCGAAGTCATTTTGGATTATGCCAATGAGAATGGCTTCGATGCGATTGTGATCGGCAGCCGAGGTTTAGGTGGTATCCGTGAATTTGTATTGGGTAGCGTAAGTCACAATGTGGTGCAGCATGCGCGCATTCCTGTGCTGGTCGTAAAATAACTGAATAAAAAAGTAAAAGTCGGTTTACTGCCTGTATAGGGAGTGCCGACTTTTATTTTTTTTCAGTGGGATGCGTTGCGCTCGCTGTTATCAGGGGAGGGGAGCGATAGCTAAATATAATACAATAGTCCTGACCTGTGGGTATATAAGGGTACTGATTTCACTAAACACGAACATTCTATTGTATGATTATTCTAATGTTCGTTTTCAAGTTGACATAAGGTGTAGGGAATTGTTAAACTAGGAAGTGTATTTTCGATAAAAAATGAACTTAAGGTGCAATTTAATAAGGTACACATGTTTGAGCCGAAACAAACCACGATCATACTTGTAAAGAATATCGATTGGGATGGAATAGGCACAATGCTAACTCGTATAATGCCGGGGATATGGCCCGGAAGTTTCTACCTGGAAACCTTAAATTTCCGGACTACGGGAGACATACGGCTGAAGCCGCATTGGATGCGGTGGAAGAGGCTTGCTTTTGGCATGCCTTTAAGAAGCTCTGTCGTTTGTTTTTTCGTAGTCCGGTGTCTTGAAAATAACGTTATTTTCGAGTGCCGGATTTTTGGCGCTTATTGATAAACAGGGAGTGAAGGACATGTCAGTGCAGGTCGCTGTCATTATGGGCAGCACATCAGACTGGGACACCATGCAGCATGCATGTGCTGTGCTGGACGAGCTTGAAATCGGATATGAGAAAAAAGTAGTTTCAGCCCATCGTACACCGGATTTAATGTTTCGTTTTGCAGAAGAGGCCGCTGGGCGTGGACTAAAGGTCATTATTGCTGGAGCGGGTGGGGCTGCGCATCTGCCAGGAATGGTGGCTGCGAAGACAGCATTGCCGGTCATTGGTGTGCCTGTTCAGTCGAAGGCTCTGAACGGTCTGGACTCCCTGCTCTCCATTGTGCAGATGCCGGGTGGTATTCCGGTTGCCACTGTGGCAATTGGTAAGGCAGGCGCTACAAATGCAGGGCTGCTGGCAGCACAAATATTAGGCGCTTTTGACGAAAAGATAAGCCAGCGGGTTTTGGCGAGACGCGACCGTATTCGTGATGAGGTGCTGGAAGGCAGTGACTCGCTATGAATGGGGCATGTGAATCCGCAGGCCGTATCCGACCTCCTGGTACAACGATTGGACTTTTAGGAGGCGGGCAATTAGGAAGAATGCTTGTACTGGCCGGAACCAATCTAGGATATCGCTTTGTGACACTGGACCCTGCACCGGATAGCCCTTGTGGACAGGTGTCAGAACAAATCCGTGCTGCCTATGATGATGAGCATGCGGCCAGAGAGCTGGCTGAGCGGTGCGATGTGATCACGTATGAGTTTGAAAATGTGGACGCAGGTGTGGCTGCGCTTTTGGAACAGGAATCCAGCGTACCGCAAGGTAGTAGTCTTTTGTACACAACACAGCATCGTCTGAGAGAAAAGCGTTCTATTGAAGCTGCTGGTGTCCCTGTCGCTCCGTATCGTGAAATCAGTAGTTCTGCGGATATGGTGCAAGCGGTAGCTGAACTGGGTGTACCGTGTGTGCTTAAGACAGCAGTCGGTGGTTATGATGGCAAGGGACAAGTGGTCATTCGCCAACCGGAGCAAGCCACGGTTGCCTACGAACAACTGGCAGGAGGCGGTGCGGAACTGGTATTGGAACAGTTCATTCGTTTTCGCTGCGAAATCTCGGTGATTGTAGCTCGCAGCACGAACGGTGAAGCCAAAGCCTTTCCACCTGCCGAAAACATTCACGTGAACAATATTTTGCACACGTCAATTGTGCCTGCACGTGTGCCAGAGCCTGTCCAGGAGGAAGCACGCAAGTTGGCGCTGGCTGTGGCAGAGTCGCTGGGTGCGGTGGGACTGCTCGCTGTGGAGATGTTTGTCACCGAAGACGGACAATTGTACGTTAATGAGTTAGCACCACGACCGCATAACTCCGGTCATTACACGATGGAGGGGTGCGCGACGTCGCAATTCGAGCAGCACATACGTGCGATTTGCGGTTTACCCTTGGGCAGCACGAAGCTGCTGACTTCCGTCGTGATGGTCAATGTGCTAGGTGAGCATTTGGAGGATGTGGTTCGGCGGTTTGCGCAAGCGGATGTTGAAGCTGAAAGATTGGATGTTGTACCCAAGCTGCATTTGTATGGAAAAAGTGAAGCCAAGCCAGGCCGAAAGATGGGACATATTAATCTATTGTGCGAGGATGCGGAACAAGCGCTGGAATGGATTGAACAAACCAATATTTGGGGGAATAATTAGTCATGATCGAACGCTATAGCAGACCGGAAATGAGAGCGATTTGGACGGAAGAAAATAAATTTAAAGCGTGGCTGGAAGTAGAGCTGTGTGCCTGTGAAGCATGGGCGGAATTAGGGGTTATCCCAAAAGAGGATACTGTTGCTCTGCGTAAGAATGCAAGTTTTGATATTGAACGGATCTATGAAATTGAGCAGGAGACAAGACATGATGTCATTGCATTTACCCGCACGGTATCCGAAAGTCTTGGAGACGAGCGCAAATGGGTACATTACGGTCTGACCTCCACAGATGTAGTTGATACGGCACTGGGCTACCTGTTAAAGCAGGCGAATGAAATCCTGGAGCGCGATATCTTGAATTTTATTGAAATTTTGAAGGAAAAGGCATTGGCTTACAAGCATACACCGATGATGGGACGTACACACGGAGTACATGCTGAGCCAACAACGTTTGGACTGAAGATGGGATTGTGGTACGAGGAAATGAAGCGCAATCTGGAACGCTTTCGTTTTGCGGCTGACCAAGTACAATACGGTAAAATGTCCGGTGCAGTTGGGACATATGCCAACATTGATCCGGCTGTAGAAGAATTTGTATGCCGCAAGCTGGGCACCAAGCCTGCACCCATTTCTACACAGACGCTTCAGCGCGACCGTCATGCCGAATACATGGCAACATTAGCGTTGATCGCCACATCGTTGGATAAATTTGCTACAGAAGTTCGTGCTCTGCAAAAGAGTGAGTTCCGTGAGGTGGAAGAAGCTTTTGCCAAAGGTCAAAAAGGTTCTTCAGCGATGCCGCATAAACGCAATCCGATTGGCAGTGAAAACATCTCTGGCCTGGCACGCGTGATTCGTGGGCATATGGTATCTGCGTATGAGAACGTAACCCTGTGGCATGAACGCGACATTTCGCATTCTTCCGTAGAACGTATTATCCTGCCGGATGCAACCATGCTGTTGAACTACATGCTGAACCGTTTTGGCAATATCGTAAAAAATCTGACGGTCTTCCCTGAAAATATGAAGCGCAATATGGCACGTACGTATGGTGTACCATTCTCCGGCCGTATTATGACGAAGCTGATCGACAAAGGCTTTAGTCGTGAAAAAGCCTACGATACCGTGCAGCCGCGTGCTATGCAGGCGTGGGAAGAGCAACGCCAATTCCGCGAAATCGTCGAGGCAACTCCGGAAATTACGGCCGTGCTCAGCGCAGACGAAATCGAGGATGCGTTCAACCCAGCCTGGCATCTGAAGAACGTGGATACGATCTTCAAAAAGCTGGGATTAGGGGAGTAGGAGGGAAGGTTGCTGCGTGGTGAGGCCGCTGCGCGAACGGATCATTCTTCCGATTGCTGTTGCCCCTGGATTCCTATGATTGTATAAGACCAGATATTGGTTGGAATCCAGAGGCAAAGGCAAGCGCTGACGCTTCTCCAGAACGATTCCGTCCGCTCCGCTGCACCCAGCACCAACCCTCGTGTGGGAGCAGAACTAGGGAAGGTGCGGCACATAAGATGCCGCACCTCCCCAAAGGCGATGGAAAAGCGTGTTCCACTGCTTTCTATCGCAGGCCACGTTCTCGTGAGGGCTGCCGAATTTGCGCAGCAAACAGCCCGCTGCCCTCCCGAGAACGCGCAGGCTCAAGAAGCGAAGCCTTGAGCCACCGTATCCGTGCGCAGCGTAGCACATGCGCACAACAGGGCGAAGCCCAATGCTCGCTGCACGGCATGCCGTGCTACGGCCACGGGCCGAATGGTATTGTGGCGACATGCGCGTAAAAACGTTGTTTTGTACCAACGTAAAAGCGTTGCTTGATGAAAGCTTGTGCGAACAAGCCTTCATCCAGCAAAACGCGCTCACATCACTCTAGCCACATAATAAACGCCCCCATCCCGCTCACCAAGCCAACCCTTGCGGGAGTCCCGAGGGCAGCAGCCCTGGGGGTCCTCCCCGAGGGGAGGATTTAGGAGGGGGAATACTCTTTTGAAAGAGGTGTAATGAAATGTCATTGTCTACTGCCGAAGGTCTGATCCATGCGCCGCTCTTGTATAAAGGTAAGGTGCGTGAACTGTATGATCTCGGAGAGCATTTTCTGATTGTGGTGACAGACCGAATTTCGGCTTTTGATTATGTGTTAGAGCCACCCGTGCCCGAAAAGGGGAATGTGCTGAATAAGCTCAGCGCTTTCTGGTTTGAGCAGACGAAAGACTTGTTGGAAAACCATGTCGTGCACACTGATGTGAACAAGCTCGGGCATGTGATCGACGAACAGAATAAAGAGTTGCTGAAGGACCGGATCATGGTCACGCTGAAGGCTGAACGCATCGACATTGAGTGTGTGGTGCGCGGATATATTACCGGAGGCGGCTGGCGTCAGTATGAGCAGAACGGTGAGGTGAACGGCATTCCATTGCCAGAGGGGCTGCGTAAAAACGAGCGCTTTCCCAAGCCATTATTTACACCGGCTGCAAAAAATGATGTTGGACACGACGAGGACATTTCCCTTCACCAAATGAAAGAACTGGTCGGGGTTGAACTAACAGGTGAGCTTGAGGAAAAGAGCTTGGGGTTGTACGAATTTGCACGTGCTTTCTGCGAGAAGCGGGGGATTATTTTAGCCGATTGCAAGTTTGAGTTTGG
Organism: Paenibacillus sp. SER-28; assembly: GCF_052906305.1. NCBI lineage: Bacteria > Bacillati > Bacillota > Bacilli > Caryophanales > Paenibacillaceae > Paenibacillus > Paenibacillus sp. SER-28. Next base: position 11,569 of record NZ_JBRECM010000008.1, read on the forward strand.
TCTTGTTAACGGTAAGGTGATTTTGATTGACGAAATTTTCACTCCAGATTCATCCCGTTTTTGGGCGCAGGAAAAGTATGAGCTGGATGTTGAGATTGACAGCATGGACAAGGAGCCGGTACGAAGCTATTTGGCATCATCCGGTTGGGACAAGAATAGCAAGCCCGATCCATTGCCTGCTGAGGTCGTAGAAGAAACAACTGCAAGATATACGGATATTTGGCGGCGTCTGACGGCACAGTAAATAGTAATCATAATTCAACCAATAGGATTCACTCATTCGGAGGAGGAACTGAAGGAACATGATGAAAGCAACAGTCTATGTCACGATTAAGCAAAGCGTTTTGGACCCGCAGGGGGTTGCGGTGCAAGGCGCACTACATTCTATGGGTTTCGGAGAAGTGGACAGCGTCAGAATTGGTAAGTATATGGAATTGAATCTGGATACAACAGACCGCGAGAGTGCTGAAAAGCGCATCATTGAGATGTGTGAAAAGCTGTTGGCCAACACGGTCATTGAAGACTACCGCTACGAACTGGAGGGCTGATTCCATGAAATTTGCAGTTCTGGTTTTTCCGGGCTCCAACTGTGATATTGACTGCTATAAGGCGGTAGAGGACACGGTCGGTGAACCTGTCGATTATGTTTGGCATACTGCGACGGATCTGTCGCCTTATGATTGTATTCTTGTTCCAGGAGGCTTCTCCTACGGGGATTACCTGCGTTGCGGGGCGATTTCCCGGTTTGCTCCGGTGATGAAGGAAGTTGCCAAAGCGGCTGCCGAGGGCAAATATATTTTAGGGATTTGCAACGGATTTCAAATTCTGACCGAAGCCGGGTTGTTGCCAGGGGCTTTACGCCGTAATCTGTCGATGAAATTCCTATGCCGGGATACGGTGTTGCAGGTTGCGAATAACCAAACACCTTTTACAAGAGACTATGCTGCTGGTGAAGAGATCATTATTCCGATCGCCCACGGTGAAGGCAACTATTACTGTGATGATGAGACGCTGGCTCGTTTGCAGGCGAACAATCAAATTGTATTTAAGTATAAAGATAATCCTAATGGTTCCGTGACGGATATTGCAGGGATTTGTAATGAGCAAGGTAATGTGCTGGGCATGATGCCCCACCCGGAACGCGCGGTGGACGCATTGCTCGGGACGGATGATGGCAAACGTATGTTTACATCTATTTTGAACGCTTGGAGGGATCGACATGGCGCAGCAAGTGTCCGCTAAGGAACCGACGGCAGAGCAGGTTGCCGAACATAAACTGTATCAGCAGATGGGTGTATCGGACAGTGAATATGCGTTGATCTGTGAATTCATGGGACGTCAGCCCAATTATACGGAGATAGGCGTGTTCAGTGTCATGTGGTCAGAGCATTGTGCTTACAAAAACTCCAAGCCGCTGCTGCGTCGTTTTCCAACGAGCGGTCCGCGAGTTCTGATGGGACCCGGCGAAGGCGCAGGCATTGTAGATATCGGTGACAATCAAGCGGTTGTATTTAAAATCGAAAGCCATAACCATCCGTCGGCTGTGGAGCCTTTTCAAGGGGCAGCGACTGGGGTAGGCGGTATCATCCGTGATATTTTCTCCATGGGTGCAAGACCAGTTGCGGTGTTGAACTCTCTGCGTTTTGGCAAGCTGGAGAGCGACCGTGTGAAATATTTGTTCGAGCATGTGGTATCTGGTATTGCGGGATACGGGAACTGTATCGGTATTCCGACTGTAGGCGGCGAGGTTGTATTTGATGAAAGCTACGAAGGCAATCCGCTCGTCAATGCAATGTGTGTCGGACTGATTGACCATGATAAAATCCAGCGTGGTGTGGCTAAAGGGGTCGGTAACCCGGTGTTCTACGTGGGACCGCCGACAGGTCGTGATGGGATTCACGGAGCGACATTCGCATCGGTTGAGCTGACAGAGGAATCTGAAGCGAACCGGACTGCGGTTCAAGTAGGCGATCCTTTTATGGAGAAGCTGGTTATGGAATCATGTCTGGAATTGATCGACAGCGGTATTGTGCTGGGTATCCAGGATATGGGTGCCGCGGGACTTACCTGCTCCAGCGCGGAGATGGCGAGTAAGGCTGGCAACGGTCTGGAGCTGTATCTGGATCAGGTACCGCAGCGTGAAGAAGGCATGACACCTTATGAAATGATGCTGTCTGAATCACAGGAACGGATGCTGTTCGTAGTAGAGCCTAAGGATGAAGCACAGGCACTGGAAATTTTCGAGCGCTGGGGTGTTATTTGTGCAAAGGTCGGTAAAGTGACGGATGACGGTCGTTTGCGTTTGTTCCATCACAATGAAGTGGTCGGAGATATGCCAGTGACGGCGCTGGTTGACGAGTGTCCGATTTATGACAAGCCTTCCGAAGTCCCTGCTTATTATGAGCAAAATGCTGCTATTGACACACTTCGTTATGCAGAAGTGACGGATTTGAACGGTGCGTTGAAAAAGGTGCTGTCATCACCAAGTGTAGCCAGTAAGAAATGGGTATACGAGCAGTATGACTACATGGTACGCACGAGTACAGCCGTTCGTCCGGGATCGGATGCAGCTGTTGTGACTGTGCGCGGAACTCGTAAGGGACTCGCCATGACGACAGATTGTAACGGACGTTATGTATACCTTGATCCAGAGGTAGGCGGACGGATTGCAGTTAGCGAAGCAGCGCGTAACATTGTATGCTCCGGCGGCGAGCCGTTGGCAATTACGGATAACCTGAACTTCGGTAACCCTGAAAAGCCAGATATTTTCTGGCAAATGGAAAAAGCCGTGGACGGTATGGCAGAAGCTTGCCGTGTACTGGATACACCTGTCATCGGGGGCAATGTCAGCTTGTACAATGAAAATGCTAAAGGCTCCATCTATCCGACGCCTGTTGTCGGTATGGTAGGTTTGGTACATGATACAGATCATATTACGACACAAGGCTTCAAAGCCGAAGGCGATGTGATTTTTCTGGTAGGGGAAACGAAGGCTGAGCTGGGAGGCAGTGAGTTCCAAGCTGTCGTACACGGTGTATCCGAGGGACGCCCTCCTGAGCTGGATTTGAACGTAGAGAAAAAACTGCTGACTGCGGTACTGGGAGCGATTCAGGGCGGATTGGTACAATCTGCGCATGATTTGGCAGAGGGCGGATTGGCTGTAGCGCTTGCGGAATCTGGGATTAGCAGCGGATTGGGAGCACAGGTTAACGTAGAAACGACTTTGCGTCCTGACCATGCTTTGTTTAGCGAAAGCCAATCCCGTATTTTATTATCTGCATCGCCGGATAAAGCGTCTGCTCTTGAAGCACATCTGCGTAGTTTGGAAGTGCCAGTTACTGTATTAGGAAAAGTTGAAGGATCACAATTGACAGTTGAGGTGAACGGACAACCTGCTTTGAACGAGGCAGTCGCCAGTTTGAAGCAAATCTGGGAGGATGTCATTCCATGTCTGATGAAATAACAGCACGGACGTTGTGGACTGGAGATTATTATAATGAAGGCTCTGGTAAAGAGGGGCTGTTTGATAAATTAAAAGAGGAATGCGGCGTGTTTGGAGTGTATAGGCACTCCGATGCCGCTTCCCTAGCATATTACGGATTGCATGCACTCCAGCATCGCGGGGAGGAAAGTGCAGGCATCTGTGTGAGCAGTGGCGACGAGTTCCATTATCATCGTGGAATGGGGCTTGTAAAAGAAGTATTCAATAAAGATTTGATGGCTTCGCTGACAGGCGATATTGCTATAGGACATGTGCGCTACTCGACAAGTGGAGACAGTAAGCTAACGAATGCACAGCCTTTGGTGTTCAAGTATCGTGATGGCGACCTAGCGGTAGCTACGAACGGGAATATCGTGAATGCTTTGCAAATCCGGCATGAGCTGGAGCAGGGCGGGTCTATTTTTCAAACGACCAGTGATACAGAAGTAGTGGCGCATTTGATTGCACGATCATCCAAGGATTTAGTGGAGGCCGCGAAAGATGCATTGAAGCGTATTGTCGGCGGATTTGCCTTTCTTATTATGACCAACGATAAATTGCTGGTCGCCTCTGATCCCAATGGCTTGCGTCCGTTGACGATGGGCAGATTAGGTGATGCATATTTGTTTGCTTCTGAAACCTGTGCTTTGGAAACGATTGGAGCAGAGCTATTGCGCGATATCGAGCCGGGTGAACTGTTGGTATTGGACAAAAATGGTCTTCACGAAGACCGTTACAGTGAAGGTAAGCATCGTAAAGCACTGTGCGCGATGGAATATATTTATTTTGCCCGTCCTGACAGTGATTTGAATGGTTCCAATCTTCATGCTGCGCGCAAAAGAATGGGTAGCCAGATGGCGCTGGAAGCTTTTGTCGATGCGGATCTGGTGACAGGAGTGCCAGATTCCAGTATTTCGGCTGCGATTGGTTATGCTGAGCAGACAGGTATTCCTTATGAGCTGGGTATGATTAAAAATAAATACACTGGACGTACCTTCATTCAGCCGAGTCAGGAGCTACGCGAGCAGGGTGTGAAAATGAAGCTGAGCGCTGTACGACGTGTTGTTGAAGGTAAACGAGTCATTATGATCGACGATTCTATTGTCCGGGGCACTACATCCCGCCGAATCGTGAATATGTTGCGGGATGCAGGGGCACTGGAGGTACATGTACGTATTACCTCACCGCCTTTCAAAAACCCGTGCTTCTATGGCATCGACACACCGGATCGCCGAGAACTGATCGCTTCGTCCAAAACCGTCGAGGAAATTCGTGAGGAAATTAACGCCGATTCGCTTTACTTTATGAGCGCCGAAGGTTTGATTGCCGCTGTAGGTGGATATAACGAACAGGATTACAAAGGCGGCTTGTGCCTAGCCTGTTTCGATAATGATTACCCGACTCAGGTAGATTTCAAAGGTGAAGAAAAGTTCGGATGTAGTTGTTGAGAAAAGGGAACAAAAGAGGTGCATGAGCAAGTGATGGTGGTTCTGAGGGGGCACTCCGCGTGTGGAAGGTTCTTCCGATCGCTGTTGCCGCTGGATTCCCGGATTGGAATAACCCCTTAGAGGGTTGGAATCCAGCGGCAAAGGCGAACGCTTCGCTTCTCCAGAATCCTTCCACCCGCTCCGTTCCTCAGATGTGCAGCATTTTGCAGCAGTGCCTGTACCTCTTTGGTTCCCACCGGGAAGAGGATAGGTAAGGTCGTTAAAAACTCATGGCATAACTATTTCATGCCATGAGTTTTTAACGGAGCGGTGACTCATAAAAAGTCACCCTGCTCTTATAAGGTTGAGCCAGCGAAGCTCAACAGCAGGCAAGGCGAAGCCGCCTGCCTCAAAGGGCAAAGAAGTGAGCTGCTCGTAGGCGCCGTTCACTTCTTTGCCCGGCACGTCCCCGCCTTTGCGAAGCAAACAGTCCGGGACGTGCCCGCCGCCGTGAAGGCGGCCACGCACCAAAGCGTGTCCTTGTGAATTGCGGGAATAGCCCGCAATTCACAAAGGACAACACGCGACTCACAGCACGAACCAACCACCAAGCAGCACCCAACCTACACATCTGACCGATTCTTGAGGGGTCCAGGGGGAGCAGCCCCATGGAATCCTCCCTATTAGGGAGGACTTAGGAGGGTCAATCATTTGAAGGAGTGTTCATGAATGTCCGAAGCATACAAAAACGCAGGGGTAGATATCGCTGCCGGTAATGAAGCAGTAGAACGGATGAAAAAGCACGTTAAACGTACCTTCCGTCCCGAAGTGCTGACGGACTTGGGCGGATTCGGTGCGTTGTTCGGCCTGAATAAGGATAAGTACGAGGAGCCTGTACTCGTTTCCGGTACCGATGGTGTCGGCACGAAGCTGAAGCTTGCTTTCGCAATGGATCGTCATGACACCATTGGTATTGACGCGGTTGCGATGTGTGTAAACGACATTGTCGTCGGAGGCGCGGAGCCACTCTTTTTTCTCGATTACCTCGCCTGTGACAAGGTTGTGCCTGAGAAAATTGAAGCGATTGTAGCCGGTATTGCCGAGGGCTGTCACCAATCGGGCTGTGCGCTGGTCGGCGGTGAAACCGCAGAAATGCCAGGGATGTATAGCGAGGGTGAATATGATATTGCCGGATTCACGGTAGGGATTGTAGATAAAAGCAAAATTATCAACGGTAGCTCCATTGCTCCCGGAGATACAGTGATCGGACTGGCCTCCAGCGGAGTACACAGTAATGGCTTCTCACTGGTTCGCAAGCTGTTATTGGAACAGCAGGGCTATGATTTGCATGAAGAAATCGAAGGCTTGAACGGCAAACTGGGCGATGTACTGCTGGAGCCGACGAAAATTTACGTGAAATCCGTTTTGGCATTACTGGACAAGGTAAAAGTAAAAGGTATGGCGCATATCACAGGTGGCGGTTTTATTGAAAATATCCCTAGAGTGTTACCGGATCACGTCAATGTGGATATAGAATACGGCACTTGGCCGATTTTGCCAATCTTCCAGCTCATGCAGGAAAAAGGCGCAATCTCCAACAAAGACATGTTCACAACCTTTAATATGGGAATTGGGATGGTAATCGTTGTAGGCGAAGAGCATGCACAGACTGCACTGGAAGTTCTGAAGGAACAGGGCGAAGCCGCATATGTGATCGGAAAAGTAACGGAAGGCAGTTCTATCGTGACCTTTACGGGAGCAGAGGTGTAATGAACGAGTACCGGATTGCTGTTTTTGCATCAGGCGAAGGGACGAATTTTCAGTCATTGGTGGATGCGTCTGCGCGAGGAGAACTGGGCGGCGCCTCGGTAGAATTGCTCATCTGTGACAAGCCTGCGGCTCCTGCCGTAGCTAGAGCCCAGAAAGCTGGAATTGCGTGCCATACTTTTCGACCCAAGGAATATCCTTCTCGAGAAGACTATGAGCGTGAATTGGTGGCTTTACTGGAGCAGAAATCGATTGATCTCATCGTGTTAGCTGGCTACATGCGTTTGCTATCCAGCGTCATGGTCGATGCCTACGCAGGAAAAATTATTAATATTCATCCGTCACTACTTCCGGCATTTCCAGGGAAAGATGCTGTTGGACAGGCATTGACCTATGGGGTCAAGGTAAGTGGCGTCACCGTTCATTTTGTGGACGGGGGCATGGACACGGGAGCCATTATTGCCCAGCGTGTCGTGGAAGTTGACGACCATGATACAGCGGAATCCTTATCCGCAGCCATTCAATCCGTGGAACGTCAGCTATATCCAGAGGTAGTTGGCAAATTGGCCCAAGGTAAAATCCAATTAAATGGTCGCAAAGTGATTTCACTTCTCTAAGAATGATTGTAATTTGTCATATCATTGTCATATCAAGGATGTTGTACAGGCATTTTCCGATATTTCTCGGGAAATAAAATGATAAAAGAGAATTTTGCAAAATTCTGAAAGAGCTAAAGGAGGAGACAGGGTGAGTATTAAAAGAGCGCTCGTCAGCGTATCGGATAAGCGGGGGATCGTGGAATTTTGCCGCGAGTTGTCCAAATTGGGTGTGGAGATCGTTTCGACAGGGGGAACGAGCAGCTTGTTGTCGAAGGAGGGCATTCCCGTCATCGGCATTTCAGAGGTAACGGGTTTTCCTGAAATTATGGATGGACGTGTTAAAACACTCCACCCTGCGGTACACAGCGGCTTGCTGGCTGTTCGGGATAATGAAGAGCATCAGCGTCAGATGAAAGAACTTGGATTGGGTTATATTGATCTGGTCGTTGTGAATCTGTATCCTTTTGCGGAAACGATCGCCAAACCCGGTGTAACTTATGAGGACGCGATTGAAAATATCGACATCGGCGGTCCAACGATGCTTCGTTCTGCGGCAAAAAATCATGCTTTTGTCAGTGTAGTAGTCGATGCTGATGACTATAGCACAGTGTTGGAGGAAATACGTAAGGATGGCGATACGGAGCTGAATACCCGTAAGCGTTTGGCTGCAAAAGTTTTCCGTCATACGGCGTCATACGACGCTTTGATATCCGATTATTTGTCGAATGTGACAGGCGAGCCGTTGCCTGAGCGTTACACTGTAACCTATGAAAAAATTCAGGATTTGCGTTATGGCGAAAATCCACATCAGCAGGCGGCATTTTACCGTGAGCCATTGGCGGCAAAGGGTACACTGACAACAGCGAAACAACTTCACGGCAAAGAGCTGTCTTACAATAACATCAATGATGCTAATGCCGCTTTGCAAATCGTCAAAGAATTCAGCGAACCTACCGTAGTAGCAGTTAAGCATATGAATCCTTGTGGTGTGGGAATTGGCGGAAGTATTTATGAAGCGTACAGCAAGGCGTATGCAGCTGATCCAACCTCGATTTTCGGTGGCATCGTAGCGGCTAACCGGATTATTGATGGTGATACAGCGAATAAGCTGAGTGAGATCTTTTTGGAAATTGTACTGGCACCGGGCTTTACGAAAGAAGCATTGGAGATTTTAACGAAAAAGAAAAATATTCGTTTGCTTGATCTGGGTGAGCTTTCCCGGTCTGAACAGGCAGAGAGCCGTTTCGTCGTGACTTCCATTGAAGGCGGTATGGTAGTTCAGCAAAATGACATTCACGCTGTAGATTCGGATGCACTTACAGTTGTAACGGAGCGGGCACCATCCGAGGAAGAACTGAAACAGCTTTTGTTTAGCTGGAAAGTGGTTAAGCATGTGAAATCCAACGCCATCGTACTGGCGGCAGATAATATGACCATTGGCGTAGGCGCAGGACAAATGAACCGTGTCGGTGCGGCCAAGATTGCTATCGAGCAGGCCGGTGACAAAGCAAAAGGTGCCGTACTGGCATCCGATGCATTTTTCCCGATGGGCGATACGTTGGAGTTGGCAGCTAAAGCAGGCATCACAGCAGTTATTCAACCGGGTGGCTCCATTAAAGACGAAGAGTCCATCAAAGTTGCTAACGAATACGGCATTGCCATGGTCTTTACAGGCGTACGTCATTTCAAGCACTAACTTGTATGAGTTGAGGATGCAGCAGCATTTTCACCTGAACAATCTTAATGGGAGCGGGAGGAAACACCTGAATGGATATTTTGGTTATCGGAGGGGGCGGCCGCGAACATGCAATTGTGTGGGCGCTGAAGAAAAGCCCCAAGGCCGGGCAAATCTATTGTGCACCAGGCAATGCTGGTATCGGACAGTTAGCGGAGTGCGTGCCGATTCCGGTGAGTGACTTTGACGCGCTGACAGAGCTGGCGGAATCCAAAAAGGTAGGACTTGTCGTGGTTGGTCCCGATGATCCACTGGCAGATGGCATTGTGGATGCTTTTGAAGCGAAAGGCATTCCAGTATTCGGACCGCGTAAAAATGCAGCGGAAATTGAAGGCAGTAAAATCTTCATGAAGGATTTACTGCACAAATATCATATTCCGACAGCAACCTATCGCAAGTTTTATACTTATGAAGAAGCACATGCATACTTGAAGGAACAACCGATTCCGGTTGTCATTAAGGCAGACGGACTCGCGGCAGGCAAAGGGGTAACGGTCGCTTACTCGATGGAGGAAGCGGAAAAGGCTCTCTCCGACATTATGGTGACCAAGGTGTTTGGTGAAGCCGGGGCACAGGTCGTGATCGAGGAGTTTCTGGCTGGTCAGGAAATGTCGATTCTCTCCTTTGTCGACGGTGAAACGGTTCGTCCGATGGCCGCGGCCCAAGACCACAAGCCCATTTTTGATGGTGACAAAGGGCCGAATACAGGTGGCATGGGTACGTATTCTCCGTTGCCTCACATAGCCAATTCTATTATTGAGGAAGCTATTGAGACGATTATTAAGCCGACGGCCAAGGCCATGGTTGCTGAAGGGCGCCCGTTCCGAGGTGTATTATTTGCCGGATTGATGATTTCGCCGGACGGCAAGCCAAAGACCATTGAGTTTAATGCACGTTTCGGTGATCCGGAAACTCAAGTGGTTCTGCCTCGTTTAAAATCCGATCTGCTCGATATTTTTCTTGCTGCTGTAAATGGCACGCTGGATCAGGTGGAGATCGAGTGGAAGGATGAAGCGGCGGTATGTGTGGTGCTGGCATCTGGAGGTTATCCTGGAGCTTACGCCAAAGGTGTACCTATCCACGGATTGGAACAGGTAGACGAAGCTATCGTGTTCCATGCTGGAACGGGCATCAACGAACAGGGTGAGTGGGTAACGAACGGCGGACGTGTATTAGGTGTGGTCGGCTTGGGACGTGATATTGCCGGGGCACGGAACAAAGCTTACGAACAGGCGGATCGTATTACCTTTGAAGGTAAACAAAACCGTACGGACATTGCGGCAAAAGCATTGCTGTAGCAGCGATATAAAGGATAAAGAGAACCTCTGTGGAGGTTCTCTTTTTGTTCAAAGGAAATAAAGTTGTAGACTGAGAAAATAAAGCGTTTTCTTAGTGCTTAGATTACAGCAACAAGGAATTCCCCCTAAAAAGGTTGTTTTAGTTCATTCAAATGATTAAACTAACGGTTAATAGTAGGTTCAAGTAATCGATGAGACGAAGAGGGGGAAACCGAAATGAAGACGATCAAGTGCATGATGGACCACCTGTACTGGGCGGACGGACGCATCTTGGACGCGCTCGAGGAGAGTGAGACGAAGAACAAGGACCTTCTGAAGCTGGTTCGGCACGTCGCGGTCGCGGAACGAGTCTGGCTGTCCCGATTGCAGGGCAAGGGCAGCGCGCAATATTCATTGTGGGAGGAAGCAGAAGACCTGACGGCGATCCGGACGATGTTCGAAGAAAACGCCGAGCAATATCGCGTCTATATCGAAGGGCTCGAGGAATCCGAGTTGGACGAGATGATCGACTATGCGAACCAGAGCGGGGTTCCGTTCCGAACGTCCGTCCGGGACATCCTGTCGCAGGTCCTCTTACATGGGCAATATCACCGGGGACAGATCAACCGGGCGCTTCGGATCGAATCGGCAGAGCCTGTCCAAATCGATTACATCACGTTCGCGAGGCTCAGAGCCTAATAATCACCATTACTCGGAATGGGATTGACATTGAACGACGGTATGATAGCTCAACAAATTGCTTTTACCATATAAGAACAATATGCTAATGTATATTAGCAGACGATGATATTTTATAAGTGATAAGAACCTACACTGCCTTATTTAGGATCAAAGAGAGCCCATACCCTTATAAATTGGAAAATTAATTTGCTTCCAAATACGGTTATGGGCTTATTTACTTTTCATAAGCACTACATTAGACTGCCGGTACTTGTTTAAGCTAACGGGCAGGGGAGTTACAATATGTAGAATTGTAGGATAACCAACTCGATGGAAATATTATGTCATTCAAAAAGAGTATAACGATTCTTTACTGATCGTTCTCAATATGTTATATTAATTGAGGGAGGGAGATTGGAATGGCGAGAAGCAAGGAGTTTGAAGAGAAAGAAGTCTTGGATAAGGCGATGCGGCTCTTTTGGGAGCAGGGGTACGAGAAAACGTCCATGACCGAGTTGGTTGAGCATATGGGTATTCATCGAAGAAGCTTGTATGATACTTTTGGAGATAAGCATAATCTGTTCCTGAAAGCGATGGATCGGTTTGACGACAAAATCAGCGCCGCGCTTGCAGGAGGGGTTAAAGGATCCAAGACCGCATCGGAGGCATTACAGTTTATTTTTGGTTTTATGATCGACGGGGATGAGGACTCGCCAGCCGGCTGCTTAATGGTGAATTCGGCCGTAGAATTGGCGGCGCGTGACGTCGAGGTGGATAACAAGTCCACGAAAGCATTCACGACAGCAGAGCAATTGCTCAGGGAGATTATTCTTTGGGGACAACGTGACGGTGAATTCACCTCCACATACAATGCTGAGGAATTGGCGGAATACCTGCATAATGTATGGATTGGGTTAAGGGTAATGGCAAGAACCTCGGCTTCCAGAGAAAAGCTTCACCGTATTACTCATATTTCGATGAAGATCCTGGAATAATAAGGGTAATTGTTAGTCAGTTCAGATGTGAAGTATCCCTTCTGTTAATCCAGCTCTTTCAGATCGAGTTATCTTACGCCTAATTTAGAATGAACATTCTAAAAACGCCGAAAGAAGCTCTAAAGCATAGTTTACAATGAAGTTTATCAGCGCAGTTAAAACAACAAACAACACAACACATAAAAACAACAGAGTAAGGCACTCAGCATTTTTTTTAACGATTTTAAGAATGACCGTTCTCGTTAGAAAACAAGTATCGAGTAAAACTCGCTTACCGTAATTACTACGTATCAAAACGCAGACCAAATAGCTTCAAGAAAACAATTTCACAAACAAAATACAATAAAAGGAGCACATGAAAATGAATATTTCTCAACAAGTTGCATTTGTCACTGGCGCGAACCGAGGTTTTGGTCGCCATCTTGCCCTTGAACTTCTATCCAGAGGGGCTAAGGTGTATGCCGGAGCAAGAAATCCGCAGTCCATTGACATTCCCGGTGCAATTCCTGTAAAGCTTGATATTACGAACCCTCAAGAGGTAGCGGCAGCTGCTATGGCCGCTCAAGATGTTACGCTTCTGATCAACAATGCAGGCTCGGCTACAGGAGCTACTTTGCTTGACGGTGATCTCGATCAAATACAGTTGGAATTTAATACGCACTTCTTTGGCACATTATCCATGATTCGCAATTTCGCACCTATTCTTATTAATAATGGTGGGGGATCCATACTGAATATCCTTTCCGCATTATCATGGTTCAGTAGTGGCGGGAGTGAAGGCGCTTATTCGGCTGCAAAGGCGGCTGCGTGGGCAATGACGAACGAGTTGCGCTTAAATCTGTATCCTCAAAATGTGAGAGTAGCTGGCTTGCATGTGGGCTTTATGGATACAGACATGACGTCAGGCGTTGAAGCTCCGAAGTCCAACCCTGCTGATATTGCAAAAATTGCAATTGATGGAATAGAGTCCGATAGCTTTGAAATTCTTGCTGATGAACCGAGCCGTCAACTCCAGCGTGCTCTCGCTGGCGGTGTAGCTGCTATTTACCCACAGCTTAAATGATGAGCAAAACTGTACTAATTACCGGAGCGTCGGGTGGAATTGGAAAAGAGCTGGCGGATCGTTTCGCCAAAGACGGATACGATTTGGTGCTGGTCGCACGCAGCGAGGACAAGCTCGTGGATCTCGCGGGGGAATATCGGAAAAAGTACCGTGTCCAAACGACATACATCGCCAAAGATGTTGCATTACCTGGCGTGGCAGAGGAAATCTACAGGGAGCTTAAAGAAAAAGGGATCACCGTCGACTTTCTTGTTAATAATGCGGGCTTCGGCTTGTACGGGGAATTCTTGGAGACACAGTTGGAGCAAGAGATGAATATGATCGACATTAATATCAAGGCTCTGACTGTAATGACTAAGGTGTTCTTACCGGATATGGTCAAAAGGCAGCAAGGGGGCGTGCTAAATGTGGCTTCGTTGGTGGCTTTTTTTCCTGGACCACTGATGGCAGTTTACTATGCGACAAAAGCGTACGTACTATCGTTCACTGAGGCTTTGGAAAATGAGCTGCGCGGCACAGGCGTGACTGTGTCCGCACTCTGTCCGGGAGCGACAGCGACTGGCTTTGTCGATCGTGCTGGGCTAGCCACCTCAAAGCTGATTAGAAGCGGCGTCATGGAGGTTGGGCAGGTGGCTGACATAGGATATCGCGAATTCTTGCGGGGCAAGACTTTAATCATAACAGGGGGGCGCAACAAGTTCATGGCGTTCTTGCCGCGGTTGCTGCCTCGCAAGCTCATGACAAATGCGGTCAGATCCGCACAGGCTAAAGTGGAGCGATAATCGAAAGACATTGGAGTTAATAAACTCAATTCAAAGAGGGGGTTTTAAAATGGAAAAACTGTGGAGCAAAACGAAAATTGGCAACCTGGAATTACCTCATCGGTTAGCGATGGCACCAATGACACGTAGTAGAGCGCAAGAGGATGGTACGCCGGGAGAGCTAACTTCCCATTATTATGCTCAAAGAGCATCGATGGGTTTAATTATTACTGAAGGCACACAACCTTCTGATGATGGTCAAGGTTACTTAAGGTCACCGGGCATCTATACGGAAAAGCATATTGAAGGTTGGAAAAAGGTTACGGATGCGGTACATGAAGAAGGTGGATTTATATTTATCCAATTAATGCATGTCGGTCGTGTGTCGCACCCCGACAATACACCACATCATCGTCAACCCGTTGCACCATCTGCGATCGCACCCGGTGTAGAAATGTTTACGGCTAAAGGGATGCAGGAAATACCCGTTCCAAGAGAGTTAAGTGAAGAAAATATCCAGACGACAATTGCAGACTTCCGGAAAGCAGCAGCGGCAGCTATTAAAGCAGGAGCCGACGGCGTTGAAATTCATGGAGCAAATGGTTATCTGATTAATCAATTTATTGGGGAGAATTCTAATATACGATCGGATAAATACGGTGGATCGATAGAGAACCGTGCTCGCTTTGCAATTGAAGTAACGAAGGCAATCGTTGAAGAAATTGGAGCAGAACGAACAGGCTTCCGTATTTCGCCGGGAACACCTCTTAACGGAATTGATGAGGGCGAACACAGTCTTGAAGTTTATCTTCACCTTGTAAAAGAATTAGCTCAATATAATTTAGCTTACCTCCATGTTATGCATTTAGGGAACGAAACACTGCTCCGTGAAATTCGCAACATCTGGCCAAATCCATTATTAGTCAATAGAGCTGGACGGGCTCTAGAAGATCTTAGTGTAGATATTGATAATGGCCTTGCTGATATGGCGCCAGTCGGGGTATGGTCATTAGCTAATCCGGACTTAGTTGAACGCCTTAAAGAAGGCTTTCCTTTGAATGAAGCAGATCGTAAAACATTGTACTCTGGTAACGGAAGCGAGGGTTACACAGATTATCCTACGATGAAAGAACTTCAATCTCAACATCAGTAAAGAATAACATGGATATTGCTTTATGATGGCGTACAAGTTAAAGTACGCCATCAATTTTTCCAATGAACGAATGTGGAATTAAGATAAATGAGAAAAGGAGAAGATGAAGAATTGAAAGCTGCGCAAATGCAAAAATATTCAAAACAAATCCAATTAGAAATAAACAATATAAAAATACCGGAAATCAATAACCATGAGGTTCTTATCAAAGTAAAAGCTGCAGGTGTAAATCCCTTAGACATTCTTATTTTAAATGGTAGTATTCGCATGATTGCCGATTATGACTTCCCTTTAACTTTAGGAAACGAACTATCCGGCGTTATTGAGGCTGTTGGAAAAGATGTTGTGAAATTCAAGGTTGGAGATCCCGTTTATACGAGGCTGCCAATAAATAAAATCGGAGCTTTTGCTGAGTATGCGGCAGTCCATGAGGATGCGATTTCCGTTATGCCTAAAAATCTTTCTTTTATTGAGGCCGCCGCGGTACCCCTCACGGCTTTGACTGCATATCAAGCCTTGCATGATGTACTTCATGTTCAACCCGATAAAAAACTATTTATTTCTGGAGGAACCGGCGGCTTTGGTACGATGGCTATCCCGATTGCCAAATCGATGGGGTTATATGTGATTACGAGCGGCAGTGAAAGAGGTAGATCACGAACACTGTCCATCGGCGCTGATCAATTCATTAACTATAAAGAGGAAAATTATTTTGATTTGCTATCTAATATCGATTATGTTATCGATACATTGGGGGCAAAAGAAATTAAAACGGAACTTGCTATTCTCAAACCCCAAGGGAAATTGGTATCATTGAAGGCTTTACCCAATTACCGCTTTGCTGCTGAAAATAACTTTCCAATATGGAAAAAGCTATTGTTTGGTTTAGTAGGTGCTCGTTTAGATCGATTAGCAGTTAAACAGAATAAAGAATATCGCTTCTTATTCGTGTCCGCTAATGGCAGGCAATTACAAAAACTGACGAAACTAGTTGAGGATGAAGATATTAAGCCCGCTATAGATTCAGTTTATAATTTTGATGACATTAACATGGCTTTAAATAAAGTTTCTACTGGCCACTCCGAAGGAAAAGTGATAGTAACCTTCTAAGGAGAGGATATATGAATTTTGGAAATACGCTCGAAAGGTGCCTTGGCATAACACCACATTCACGCTTCGTAGCATTTGGCTGATTACGCTAAAGGAGAACGTTAGTTTAATAAAACAGCAGTAGTCTAAGACTGCCGCTGTCTTTTTTGTTGGCGCCAGTCTAATACTTATTTTATGGGACCTGTCGGTTTTTAAAATTCAAAAGCCGCTTGGAGCAGCAAAACTTTATTTTCTTCTGACACTTTTTTCTTTGACAAAAGTATACTTATCCTATAGGATTAAAAATAAAAAACTGACTGACTGATCAATCGGGAGGAGGGAACCCATGCAGCCACGAAAGGCGAAGCAGTCCGAGACCGTCTCAAATGACCAACCTGCTGAGCACGCGGGGGAAGAAACAGACCGCAGAACACAGCTTCTTCACATTGCATTGAAGCGGTTCGCCGAGCAGGGTTACCATCAAACGAAGATTTCAGATATCGTGGTAGAGGCGGGAGTAGCCCAAGGCACGTTTTATTGGCATTTTAAAAGTAAAGAGGCACTGGCGCTGGAGATTATCGCTACCGGTCGTGAACAACTACTGTCAGCGATTGGACAGGGATATCGCCGTGATGCGGGAACGCTGGCTGATATGGTTAAGGCATCGGAGGCGCTGTTTGTTCGGTTATTTGATTTTGCATTAGAGAACCGCTATCTGATGGGTTTGCTGCTGATCGGCAGTGGTGTCGATGAACCGGTGCGCCAGAGTATCCGAGAGACAAGGGCCGCGATGGAGCTGGCATTCCGGCGCAATATGGAAAGAGCGATCGAGCTGAATATGTTGCCTGCTGAATTGGATGTCGAATTAAGGGCGGCACTACTCATGAGTATGATCGAAGGTGTCATTACACGCTGGCTATTCGGTTCAGAGGGAACATATGACCACATCACACAGATATCTGCTAAAAGATTGGCAGCAGAGGCGGCTAATTTTGAGTTTTATGGACTATTAGGTCAAAGCTAGAGGGTCAACATCGCATGAATGGGTAGTTGGAACAAATAATATAGCCAAATCACATATATGAACTCAATCATTTACATCCAGATAGGAGAGAAGGATACATGAAAACACGTAAAAAAGGGTTCTTGGTAACTATACTCATGGCTGTGGCATTGTTCAGCCTTGTGCTAAGCGCTTGCGGTACTAAGCCAGAAGCTTCTAATACTAGCAATGGAGCGGGTAGCAGTAATGTGGCAGCGAGTAACCAGCTCGAAGCAATCAAGAAGGCTGGTGTAATTAAGGTAGGCATGATGGGCACCTATCCGCCGTACAATTTCTTGAACGATAACAAGGAATTGGACGGATTTGATGTGGATATCGCCAAAGAATTGGCGAAGCGGATTGGAGTGAAACCGGAGTTCACGGCACAAGAATTCTCGGGACTGGTTCCAAGTTTGCAAAAGAAAAAATTCGATGCAGTGATTAGTCAGGTGACGATTACAGAGGATCGTAAGAAGGCTATTGACTTCACAGAGCCTTATATCACAAACAATGTAAACATTATCGTAAACAGCAAAACAAATGATATTACCAAGCTGGAGGACTTTAAAGGCAAAACCATTGGTGTCGGCTTGGGAACGAATGATGAATCTTATCTGCGGAATGAAGTACTGCCGAAGGTAGGCGATTTTGAGATTAAAACGTATGATGATGTCATTACTTCCTTAAAGGATCTAAACTCTGGTCGTATTGACGCAACAATCAACAATCTGTATGCTCTCAAGCCTATTATCGATAAAAACGGGTTCCAAATTAAAGCCGTAGGCGAGCCGATTAAATCGGATCAAGCGGGTGTAGCCATTAACCAGAAAACTCCTGAGCTCAAAGAAGCCTTGAACAAGGCTTTGAAGGAAATGAAGGAAGACGGCACTTATAAAACAATTTTCAAAAAATGGTTTGGCGAGGAGCCAAAAGAATAACGTAAGCCTGTTAGAGGCGTCTGGCTCCAGTCTTGGCTTTCATGCTGACATGGGGCCACTCGTCTGAAAGAAGGGAATATAACCAATGCTTGAATTAATGTGGGAGAACGTCCCTTTTTTATTAAAGGGTGCTTATTATACGCTATATATTACGATTGTCTCTATGTTTTTTGGCCTAATCATTGGTTTGATTGTTGCTGTGGCCCGGTTGAAGGGGAATCGACCTGTTCGATGGCTGGCGCGCATGTATGTATCGATCATTCGGGGGACGCCGGTTTTGGTGCAGATTGCAGTCATTTATTATGGGCTGGATGATTATGGAATATCATTCGGATCGCTGACAGCCGCTTGTCTGGCACTTAGCATTAATACAGGGGCGTACTTATCGGAGACGTTCCGTGGAGCTATTTTAGCCGTACCCCAGGGACAGACCGAGGCAGCTTATGCAACGGGAATGTCGCCCGGTCAAACGATGTGGCGTATTATTCTTCCTCAGGCGGTACGGATCGCAATTGCACCGATGGGGAATACATTTGTAGGCATGCTTAAAGAAACGTCGCTGGTGTCGGTTATCGGGGTCAGTGAATTGATGCGGCAGGCACAGCTTTTACAGGCGCAGTATTTGCTTTACATGCCGTTTCTGCTCGAAATTGGCCTGATGTACTGGATTATGAGCATTGGATTCTCCGCTATACTGGAGCGGGTGGAAAAGCGTCTGGCTCGAGCTTATTAAGGTGGAGATGATAGATGATGATAACAACTAACGGATTAGGTAAACGATTCGGACAGGTAGAGGTTCTGAAAAGCATTGATTTTCAGGTTGCCGCTCGTGAAATCGTCGTATTACTTGGCCCGAGCGGTTCAGGTAAAAGTACCTTGCTGCGCTGCCTGAACGGTCTAGAAGAGCTGTCTTCCGGCAAGTTTGAGGTGAATGGGATTGAGGTCGATGCTACGGCTCCCGTTCGTGTCCGCCAAGCAGCCATTCGTGAGATTCGCAAACAGACAGGGATGGTGTTCCAGCAATTCAATCTGTATCCGCACAAAACCGCAATCGGCAATGTCATTGAAGGACTGCTGACAGTAAAAAAAATGCCGCGCGACAAGGCTATGTCCATCGGACAACGGTTGTTGGAGCGGGTAGGGTTATCGGACAAGCAGGATGTACATCCTTCTCGTCTGTCCGGTGGACAACAGCAACGAGTAGCCATTGCGCGTGCGCTGGCGATGGACCCGGCGATTATGCTGTTCGACGAGCCGACATCGGCGCTTGATCCCGAGCTGGTAGGGGAAGTACTGGGAGTTATGCGAGAGTTGGCTCAAGACGGAATGACGATGGTCGTCGTTACTCACGAGATGAAATTTGCTCGCGAGGTGGCGGACAAGGTCGTATTTATGGCAGATGGTATCATTTTGGAGGAGGCAGCGCCACAGGCGTTTTTTGACACTCCCCAGCATGAGAGAACACAGAAATTTTTACGCCAAATCAGTGAATTTTAAAGTAAGATCGAGGATAAATCATAGATTATTAAGATGGAAAGAAGGCCTTTAGACATGAAAGTATCTACAACTTGGCACGGCAAACGCGCGTTTACTTCGGAGGGACCATCCGGTTACTCTGTAGGAATGGATGCTACGGCGGCTTATGGCGGTGATGGTAAAGGGATGACACCCATGGAACTGCTGTTGGCGGGTCTGGCGGGATGTATGGGCATTGATATTACGATGATTTTGGATCGTTTTTTGTCGGACATCACTCGCATTGATATTGACGCAGAAGGTACGCGCAAGGAAGAAATGCCGACAGGCTTTACCGCGATTGATCTGACATTCCACGTAGATGGCAATATTCCGGATTACCGCGTATGGAAAGCGATTCAGATGGGTAAGGAAAAATATTGTGCGGTATCCGATTCCTTAAAAGCGGAAATTCGGATGCACCTCATATTGAATGGAACCGAAGTACCCTATCCAGCATAAGTGTCGAAGGATAGTGAAAGAGAGTCAGCCTGTGTTATATACAGGAGGCTCTCTTTTTTATGTTATTTGAAAATATGACATGTAATGAAACTTTTTGTACTGTGTTTTCGTTTAAAATAGAAATTGAAATATAAAAATGGGAAAATAAACCTGTATGTAAAGCGCATACGGGGGGAGGTAAGAGTGAAACGAAAGCGCCTTATCGTGGTAGCAACTAGTTTGGCTACAGTGCTCATCGTTATGGGTGTAGCGGCAGGCTTACTATCTTTCATGCAGAATCAAGTGGCTAATCCCCCGAATACCGTCCGGCCCACAACTGCGATTGCAGCTGACGTTAAGGAAGAAACGAAGGAACAGGATGCTGCCACGCGTTTACTTCATTTTGTGGAGGCGAATGCAGAAAAAGTTTCGATTACGATTCTGAGAGATGGAAAAAAGCTGGCAGGTCAAGAGGAAAACCGGATGATGCCTTTGGCGAGCACCGTCAAAACAATCATAGCGATCGAATATGCCAAGCAAGCGGTGGTGGGTAAGATTAACCCGGACGGGAGAGTGAAGCTGATTTCGCTGGAAAGGTTTTATTTGCCGGATTTGGATGGGGGTGCTCATACGGCGTGGCTACAGAATATGGAGGCTAAAGGGCGGATACAGAATGAAACTGTATCTGTACGAGACGTCGCCAAGGGGATGATTCAATTCAGTTCCAACGCCAATGCGGAGTATTTAATGGACAAACTGGGGGTGGGTGCGATCAATCGGACGAGAGCCAAAATGGGGCTGCAAAATCATGATCCCATTTATCCGTTTGTATCCTCCATTTTGATTCCCTACGAATGGATGAGGGAGAGTCAAGGTGAGAATTGGAATAATACAAAGAATAGCAATTCAGCCAAAGAAGCCATCCAGGCGATGTCTGATACGGAATTTCGCCGATATGCCCGCATGATTCATAACAAACTGCGCCGTGATGTGAGTGGTTCTTACAAGAGAAACGCAGATATTACGACTTGGTATGATCAGGATTATGATCGTATCAATACGGATCGCTTTATAGCTTCAACGACAGCCGATTATGCCTCTTTAATGAGTAAGCTGAATCGTCGTCAAGGGTTCACAAAAGCTGAGCAAAAGTTATTGTCCGAGGTCTTGGAGGAACCATTTATGGTTCTTCCTGAAAACCAGCAATCCCTGAAACATACTGGGCAAAAAGGTGGCTCCACGGCTTATGTTTTGACACTGGCCATGTATGCGACAGATAAGGAAGGGCATTCGACAGAGCTAGCTGTCTTTTTTAACGATTTGGACCCAAGCACAAATGCCAGCTTTCCCGAAATGATAAATGATTTTAAAAAGAGGCTACTGCATGATGAATCGTTTAGAAAAGAAGTTAATCGGCGTATCGGCGTACAGCTGGAGAGGTAGCGCAGCTAAACGCTAGGGTATAGTACTGCGTTTAGCTGCGCTGCGCAACTTCTTATCCTCATCCTATCCGCTGTCTTTTTGTTTGCGTTCCCGCAGCAATAGATACAGAAAATATGGCGCGCCAATGACGGCTGTCACGATGCCAGCGGGAATTTCGAGCGGCGGCTTCAGACCTCGTCCCAGCGCGTCAGCGAGGACGAGAATCAGGGCGCCGATCATCGCCGAACCGGGCAATAGATAGCGGTGGCGATTGCCAAATAACCGCCGTGCCAGATGCGGTGCCAGCAGTCCGATAAAGCCGATGGAGCCGATGGCAGCGACACAGGAGGCAGCCAAGGCGACTGATACAGCTAGCAGTCCTGTACGCACACGCTTCACGCTAAGTCCCAGCCCAGCAGAGCTTTCCTCATCTAGGCTCATAATGTCCAGCTTGCGCTGTAGTGTATAGGCGAGAGGCAGCAACACGATTAACCACGGCAGTAGCCCATACACTTCGTCCCAGCCTTTGCCCCACAGACTTCCAGCTAGCCAAGTGAGCGTGTCGCTGGCTTCGAGTGGATACTTGACCAGTATATAATCGGTCGCAGCCTGAAAAATAGCGCCCACCGCCAGTCCGGTCAAGGCTAGCATATTGGGACGCATGCCTCCCTTCATCGAAAGCTGTACGAGCAACAGTGCAGCTAGCCCGGCCCCGACAAAGGCGGCTACAGGCAGCAGTGCCACTGGGGATGAGGGTAGCAGCACGATGACGAGAACCGCCGCAAAGCCGGCCCCCTTGGATACACCTACCACATCTGGCGAGGCTAGCGGGTTGCGAATCATGCCTTGCAGCAGAACACCGGCTACTGCCAGCCCAGCTCCGGCCATGATGGCCAGCAGACCGCGTGGCAGCCGATAATGATGAACGATGAACCAGGAAGAGGCACTCCGGTCCGTCAGAGCCTTGATCAGCTCAGAGGGCGTAATGTAGGTGCTGCCCACGCCTATAGCTATAAAAGCAACACCTAGCATGAGCGAGAGTAAAATCCACAGTTTTTTCATCGTGAAGCCCTCCCGTTCTTATGCGCCAGATATAAAAAGAAGGGCGCACCCACCAGCGCGGTTACAATGCCAACGGGTGATTCATAAGGAAATGCAATAAATCGTCCAAGCACGTCTGCATATGTCAGCAGCAGAGCTCCGCAGATTGCAGACAGGGGAATGACCCGTTTGTAATTGTCGCCTGTAAACATCTTGATGATATTCGGTACCATCAAGCCCACAAAGCCGATGGACCCGGCTACCGCTATGGCAGAGCCTGCCAGCATAATCACTGAGGCCGAGGCCAGTAGGCGGACAAGACGTACGTTTTGTCCCAATCCCTGTGCGACCTCTGTACCGAGGCTCAGCACAGATAGCGAGGGGGCCAGCGCCAGCGCAAGGATCATACCCACGGCGAACCATGGCAGCACCAGACGTGTGTCGGCCCAAGTGGACCCGTCGATGGCTCCGGCGAGCCAATACAGCACATCAGATATTTGCTCGTTGAACACGAGCAGTCCTTGGGTGATGGAGGCCAGCAACAGATGCACGGCCATCCCGGCAAGGGCCAGCTTGACCGGCGTCATGCCCGCCGTTCCGGCCAGCCCGTATACGAAGGAGCCACCTGCGATGGCCCCGGCAAAAGCAAAATAAATGCTGCCGGACGATCCGATATTCGGCAGCAGCACGATGGACAGCACGACAGCCAGCGAAGCGCCTGAGCTGACCCCGAATACCTGCGGCGAAGCCAGCGGGTTGCGTGTGATGGCCTGCATCAGGGCTCCAGCCACGGCAAGCCCGGCCCCGACGATTAGGCCAATAACGGCACGCGGTAGGCGTACCGTCAAGACAATGAGCTGATCCTTAGACGGATGCTCAGTGAACAGCGCAGTCAGCATGGTGGGGATGTCCATCCTGACTGGGCCAATCGCCACGCTAAGCAGCAATCCAGCCAGCAACGCAGCGATAAGTGCAAAGAAGACCGGCTTATTCAGCCGGTCGCGTGAGGCTTGTCCGATCAACGGGAGCCGTCTCCTTTACTTTGCGCGGGATACAGAAGCGAAATGGCTTGCTCCAGTATTTTTTCGGCTGAGCCGAGTCCACGGTATCGGGTCCACAGTGCCCGGTTTACTTCGTAAACTTCCCCTTTTTTGACGGCCGTAATGTTTTGCCAAAGCGGGTTCTGCTTCCATTCCGCAATGAGCTTCTCATCGGCTTCCACCAAAAAGATCACATCAGGATCCGCTTGTGAAATTTGCTCCAGCGTCAGCTTGACGGTAGGCTCGCTTGTATTTTGAAGGGCATTGTGGATACCCGCTTGCTCCAGTAGTTGTCCATCAAAGGATGAAGCGCCGTGAGCCGATAGTGAATCAGAACGGAATACCCCTAGCAATACGCTGCGTGGCTCACCAGCTTTGATGCCTTCTTTCAACTTTTCCATTGTAGCTTTATGCGTAGCGAGAATTTGCTCGCCTTTTTCCTTCTCACCCAACGCATCGGCGATGACACCGAAGGATGCCAAGTTTTGTTCATAGGAGGAACTGCGGCTCTTTAGAACAATGGTCGGAGCAATCTCACTAAGTTCTTTGTATATGCTTTTATGACGATTCAGATCAGCAATAATCAAATCCGGCTTCAAGGAGCTGATCGTTTCCAGGTTTGGCTGTTTGCGTGTGCCTACTGGTGTGAAGTCGATTTTCTTGCCGAGCAGCCCATCAATATCATCGTCATTTTCCTGAGCTATACCGACAGGAGTTACGCCCAGTTGGGTTGTGGCATCGACAAAAGAGAATTCCAGGGTTACGATTCTTTTGGGTGTACCTGTAACTTTGGTTTCTCCCATCTCATGTTTAATGATTCGAGTGTCGCCTGTTGCTTGAGGTGCTACTGCGCTGTTATCTTGTGACTGGCTTCCACATCCCGCCATAATGACCGTCAGTAGTGCCAGGACCGCTGCAAGCAGCATACCTGTGCGCAGTGGTTGTTTCGGTGTTGCCATATGTTATCCCCCGTTCCAGTATGATTATCAGAGAAACTGATAATCATTATCAATCAACTAACTGTTGATCATTCTAGCAATCGGGAAGGAGGACGTAAATAATGTGGTTATTTAAACCGTTTTGATCGATTAAGTGAATTAAATTCAATAAAATTATGAATAGGAGGAGGGGGAAGTACCAGGACAGCAGAGTTGGGTGGTTTATGCATCCCTCCGCTGTCGGCGATAGATACGCTCCGGTCTGCCGACGGTTCCGTACACCTGATCGTGGTGCGCGTCGCCACTTTCCACTAAATACTCCAGATACCTTCTGGCTGTAGAACGGCTCATACCCAGCTCGATTCCCACTGTACCTGTAGTCACCTCACCCCGTCGATTCAGGAGATCTAGCACTTTGTCGCAAGTTACTTTATCAATGCCTTTGGCCCATAGTTCTCCGACTCCGTTCCCCGCCATTCGACCGGTGCCCGCGCTTTGAAGCAAACTGTCAATTTCAGATTGCTCGACTGTGGATTGTTCCTCTTGCCATGTTGTGATTTGTCGCCGAAACCGGGCATATTCCTCCAAGGTCGCACGCAATCTCTCGAATATAAGCGGCTTTACGATAAAATCAAACACGCCTGCTCGAACGGCTTGTACCACTGTTTCAGCTTCTTTGGCGGCAGTCAGCATAATAACATCTGTACCCGGATAGTGTTGCTTGATGAACGATAGCAGGGTTAGACCATCCGTATCAGGAAAATAAACATCCAGCACGACTAGAGGAGGACGGAGCACGTCCAGTTGAAGTTTTGCCTCAAATTCGTTCGTCGCGATTGCACATACGGTGAACCCGTCCACCTTTTCAATAAATCGGCGGTTAATCTCCGCAATTCGCGGATCGTCTTCAATAATAAGAACCTCAATGTCCGATAAAACCCGCTCATTCATGGGCATAACCTCCTTTTGCATCATTACTCGTATCTGTCCTAATTAAAGGAATGTATACCTCAAAAATACTTCCTCCACCAGGACGTTTGTGCACTTCTATAGAGCCGCCCATTCGTTCAGTGTACTCCAGCACGAGAGCAAGGCCATATCCATGTCCTGCTTCTGCTTTGGTCGAAGCTCCTCTGACAAACAACTTTTCTTGGATATCGTCCGAAATTCCCGATCCGTTATCCGCAACTTCGACGATGATGGCTTCAGTCGTTTCTTCAAGCCGGAACCAGACCTGTCCGTCAGAGATGGAGGACATCGCAACAGCTTCCATGGCATTGTCCAGCAGGTTTCCGGCTATGGAAGCGAGAAAGGACCACTCCAACGTAGGGGACTGGGTTGAGAATGCTCCTTTAATATCAGAATGGAGTAAAACCCCTTTTTCCAGCGCCTGTTTCTTCTTACCGATCAGTAGGCTGGCGATGATTGAATCGGTTAGGAGAGCTGTGCCAATCGGCCTGTGTACACGATATTCCTCTGATTCCTGGGTGATAAAGTCCACCGCTTCGTCATAACACTCCAACTGAATCAGGCCGGATATGAGATACAGCCGATTGGCGTATTCGTGTGTTTGTGATCGCAGTACTTCCGCGTAATCTTTGACCTCTGTCAACTGTTGTGTCATGTGGAGCAGTTCGGTCTTGTCACGCAGACTGGCAACCGTGCCCATGATGCGACCGGAACGATCCTGGATCGGCACACGGCTGACGACTACAATTCGCTGCTGGACCTCAATTTCCTTATTCCATATGTCCTGTCCCTGATCTGGCCCCATCGTTGAATGCTCTACTGTGTAATCGGCAACAAGCATATCAACCAGTACATCTGGAACACCTGTCAAGTGGCGAAGGTCGCATCCGTAGATAGAGGTTTCCGCGGGGAGTCCGATCAAGCGAGCTGCCTGTGGATTGGCAAGTGTGATTTGTCCGTTACTATTCACCGCGATAATTCCTTCGCCGATGGACTCAATAATAGCTTGCTTTTCCTGGTACAGCCGTCCGATTTCCACTGGCTCCAGTCCATGCAGTGCGCGGCGTACCCGTTGCGCTATAACCAGGCTTCCCAATATGCCGATCATCAGCGCGCCCACCATAAACCAGAGCCATGCATATGTGTATGTACGAATATTTTGCTGCACATCTGTCATTAAAAAACCTACAGAGACGAGCCCGATGGCCTTACCTTGCGTATCATAAACGGCTGTTTTGGCGCGTATTGACGGTCCGAGAGAGCCCGTCGATTCAGTGATAAAGGACTGCCCTTGCAGTACCTTATCATTCATGGGGTCTATCATAGGCGTGCCGATGCGCTCTGGGTTTACATGCCACTGCCGGATGAGATGACGATCAGCAATAGTAATAAAATCAGCGCCGCTGCTGGCTTGGACAGGTTTTATGACCTCGTTGATACGCGAACGCAATTGCGTCGTCTCAGTCTGCTCCAGAGCGTCTCTGACCTGCGCATCTACGGCGAGGGTATTGGCGACGGTGAGCGCCCTTTCTCCGATTTCATCATATAGAGCGGAGGTGATCATATATCGAAAGGATAATCCCAACAGCCCGGTAACTACCAGTACTAAAAGGGATATAAATACCATTAGTTTTGTCTGAAAACGCATATGCCTTCACCGCCGTTAAACAAAATATAGGAGGAACGGATCTGCTGATCTTCTCCCCCATACGATCTATTTTACTGTATTACAGAAACGCCCGCACTTTTATTCTTTCGAAAGAATGGTCTATAATAGAAATAGTTACATAATACGAGGAGGAACATAAAATGATTATTATTCATGCCGATATGAAAGTTTTACCTGAAAAAAGAGAGGCTTTTTTGCAACAAACCGAAGGGCTGATCAGCGCATCCCAAGCTGAAGAAGGCAATGTACGCTACACGTTAATGCAGGATCTGAATGATCCCAACGCATTTACGATGGTTGAAGAGTGGAAAGATGCTGCTGCTGTAGATTTCCATAATAATTCTGCCCATTTCCAGGCATTTGTTGCCGCGGCTAAAGAATTGTTGGCTGCTCCGCTTCAAGTGAATGCTTTTCAGGATGCAACTAAACTGTAATCATCCCGTTGGATCATTCATAATCAGGAACAGGAGGAATAGACATGGGGAACATTGCGGATACAACTGTACTGAATAACGGAGTTCAGATGCCTTGGCTCGGTTTTGGTACTTACAAGGCGGAAGGCAATGAGGTCTACGAAGCGGTCAAAACAGCTATTGAGGTCGGTTACCGTCACATTGATACAGCGGCGATCTACGGTAACGAGGAACTGGTTGGACAAGCCATTCGTGATAGTGGGACGTCTAGAGAAAATCTGTTTGTAACCACCAAGCTATGGAATCAGGATCAGGGCTACGATTCAACACTGCGTGCCTTTGAGGAAAGCCGTAAGCGGCTGGGTCTGGATATCATTGATCTGTATCTCATTCATTGGCCTGGCAAGGATAAGTACAAGGAAACCTGGAAGGCATTCGAACGACTGTATGAAGAAGGAAGCGTACGCGCTATCGGAGTTAGTAACTTCCAAGTTCACCATCTCGAAGACCTCCTCAAAGACAGCAACATGGTTCCTGTCATCAACCAAGTGGAGCTTCACCCTCGTCTGACTCAACAAGAACTGCATCAATACTGCCGGGAGCACCAGATTCAGCTTGAATCGTGGAGTCCACTGATGAAGGGGAAATTAACCGAGCAAGCGGACATCGTTGAGATTGCTGCCAAATACGGTAAAACCTCTTCGCAGGTTATTTTGCGTTGGCATCTGGATCGGGGGATTGTGACGATTCCCAAATCTGTAACCCCGCATCGTATTCGCGAAAATGCTGATTTATTCGACTTTGAATTGACGGCTGAGGATATTGAACGAATCAATGGTCTTCATCTTGATGAGCGTGTAGGCACGCATCCCGATAAGCTGCTGTTCTAATATTAAAGATTAAATGTACAAAGAACCTCCTATTCTACGTTAATCGTGGATGGGAGGTTCTTTTTTTATTTATGCATTGGGATCATCTCATACGCTTTTGTCCGTTTGGACAGAGTTACCACGTCCTGTATCCTACTGTTGATTTAATTTGCGATGCAGGAGGAAGGAGTAGAGGATGGGGGTGACGACGGATATACCCAGCCCGGTGAGAAAAATGACCGTCCCGGCCACTCCACCGACCCATGCCGCTACCAAACCCGAAGCACCACCGAGCATCATCATAGGTCCGCCGAAACGGTGCGTTTTACGCCACACCTCGGGGTTAGACAGAGTCCACGGCGTGCGGATACCGAAGGTATAGTTCGGCTGTACCTGAGTCAGAAAATTACCCATCACCAGCAGCAGCAGGCCTATTATCCCTAAAATTACAGAATTCATTTGCAGTCGTATGTTCAGGTTATACAGCAGCATTCCCCAACCAGCTATAGCGAGGATCAGGGAAGTACCTATACGCGTAACTTCATAGGCTTTTGAAAATTTCTCATAATTTGCTCTGTTGGGGTCCATGTAGCGGGCTAATCGAATGACCAGTGGTACTAGACCCAACAGCACGAGCATGATAATAGAACCACTTTTGCTCATATACCCGTCTGCTGTATTGTCAAAGCTAAAATGAGAGGCCAGCACATCGGGAAGTTGGTTATACAGTAGTAAAGCGCCTATAGCAGGTGATAAGGCAATCAAAGTCGTCAAAACATCCGTCAAGCTCCAAGGTGTTCGCAATTTCATTCAGATTCCTCCGCATCCTTAATATGATTCACATTTTTCTTGGCAGGGGTATCAGAGTGGGCGATACTGAACATCCAACCGATGACATCCGCCACAACCGTTGTATGCAGGGTGTAGATAATGTTTTGCCCCTGTCGTTCATCCAGCACCAGCCCAGCCTGCTTCAGGATATTGAGATGGTGGGAGATACTGGGCTTACTAATTTGAAAATGTTCAGCCACTTCGCCTGCGCTCATACTTTTCTCCTTTAAAAGCTGTAAGATTGTACGCCGGGTCGGATCAGCCAAAGCTTTGAAGGCATCGTTCAAAATACATTTCCTCCTTTAGATATTTAGATAATATTCTAAATATCTAACATCATAGTAAAATAGAGCTATACTACATGTCAATGGAACAAGTCATCATTTTAGAAAAAAGATTTAGATCAGACTCATTAGGTTTGTAAAAGGCAGCGAAGTTGGCTATAATTAATTTATAATAAAAATAAGAATCTTAATTTAAAGAAAATTGAGGAGGAAATATAAATGAAACACGTATTTCGTAAAGGAACTCATCCGCAAGCCCCAGTTATTTTGCTGTTGCATGGTACAGGCGGGAACGAACAAGACCTGATACCTTTGGCTGAGATGGTAGCACCGAGAGCTTCTGTATTAGGCGTGAGAGGAAATGTGCTGGAAAATGGGATGCCGCGTTTCTTTCGCCGTTTGGCAGAAGGAGTGTTCGACATTGAGGATCTCGTATTTCGCACCAAAGAATTGAGCGAATTTGTGGATACAGCTGCAGAGCAATACGATTTTGATCGTAATAACGTGGTGGCTCTTGGCTATTCCAATGGTGCAAACATAGCCGCCAGCATGCTCTTTCACGATGCAAAAGCGTTACGTGGAGCTATTTTACACCATGCAATGGTGCCGTTGCGTGGGCTGGATTTGCCCGCTTTGAATGGTATCCCTGTATTTTTATCTTCCGGTGAGAATGATCCCATTGTTCCGATTTCGGAATCTCAGGAGCTGCAAGCATTATTGGAAGGGGCCGGAGCGCAGGTGGAAGCATATTGGGAACGCAATGGTCATCAATTGACGCGGACTGAAGCCGAAGCCGCAGGAAAGTGGTTTGGGGAGCATTTTAATGCATAAAATGATCCGATAGCGATCAAGCTACGGATTAGCGCTCTACTGAGCGACCCCATTATTAGGAGGCGACAAACGAATGGCAAAACCAGATAATCGAGCCGACAATGTTGAACATTTGCAACAAAGTATTCAGAACACACAGCAGAACCTGCATGAAGCTGAAGGATATCTAAACGAATTTTCCTCTGAAATCAGCAACGAGGAGCGTAAGCAGATCGAAGAAAAAAATAATCGTCGTAAAGAAAGTATTAGATCATTTCGGGAAGAAGTGAAGGACGAAGCAGCACATTCGCAAGAATAATTTAAAAAGCGCGACCCAATTCCGAGTTTCAATTGGAATTGGGTCGTTTTTTTATGCAAAAATCATCATAGCCTCATACAATTCATTTTCCCCCTATAATGCAAGGGGGACGCTAATCTGCATTGAAAATAAATATTTTATAAATAATGTTGTTGTAAACTAATTTGTATTGATGTTAAATAATAAAAGAAAGCGCAATCATTTATGAATTAGGATTTCATCATGCGAAGGGGGAAGGATATGCTGCTGCGAAGAAAAAGCATGGCTTTGATGCTTATGGCGGTGGTTTTGATGGCTGGATTGCTGCAAGGCTGTTCTTTCAAGACCGATGAAAAGGATGGGCCGGGAACAGAACTTGTATTATGGACGTTCAATGAACTGCATGAGAAGTTTTTTCTGCAAATGGCTGACCAATGGAACCAACAGCACCCTGATGAACTGATTAATTTGAAAGCGAATACATTCCCCTATGACAACCACCACAGCAAGCTGTCGATTGCGCTGCAATCAGGGGTGGGAGCGCCGGATATCGCGGATATCGAGGTGAACAAGATCGGTAATTTCCTCAAAGGGATACCGCAACTGGTCCCACTCAATCCGGTGATTGACCCAGAGATCAAAAACATTGTGCCTTCCAGAGTACAGATTTACGGTAAAGACGGGAAGTATTACGGTATTGATTTCCATGTCGGGGCCGAAGTGATGTATTACAATAAAGAAATTTTGGATCAGGCGGGGGTAGACCCGGATTCCATCGTCACCTGGGCAGACTATGCTGCTGCAGGCAAGCAAGTGCTGGCGAAAACAGGCAAGCCGATGGCGACCCTGGAAACGAATGACCTGTGGAACTATTGGCCGATGATCTCCCAGCAGAATTCGGATTTTCTGGATGACAAGGGCGAGTTAACGCTGGATAACGAAACGAATATTAAAACACTCGAGTTTCTTCAGCAGATGGTAAAAGACAAAATCGCTATTCCCGCACCAGGCGGCGGGCACCACATGGAGGAATACTACGGATTTATGAACAAAGGTGGGGCCGCTTCGGTATGGATGCCGATGTGGTATATGGGACGTTTTACGGATTACATGCCTGACCTAAAAGGTAAAATTATCATCAGACCCATGCCAGCGTGGGAAAAAGGCGGTTTTCGCTCAGCGGGTATGGGCGGAACCGGAACAGTAGTCACAAACCAATCAGAGCACCAGGATCTGGCGATGCGCTTTCTAGCCTTTGCCAAGCTATCCAAGCAAGGGAATGTGGAGATCTGGAAGCAGCTTGGTTTTGATCCCATCCGCAGTGAAGTGTGGACCATGCCGGAAGCCAAAGCCAAAAATAAATTTACGGAGTATTTCGGAACGAATATTTTTGACACGCTCATCGAAGTCAAAGATGAAATCAATGCGGTGCATATCGGACCGAAAACACCTGATATTGCCAGTGCTGTGCGCAATAAAATACTTTATCGGACACTACAGAATGGCGAAGATCCAGCCACGGTGCTACATGAGCTGGCAGATGAACTGAGATAGACCCCAACAGGAAAGGGAGTGAGATTCATGGCAACGCCCGTTCATACGAACGCTAATGTACCGACAGGTCAGCCGCCACAACCTCAGCGTCCGACCAGAAGCCGATGGAGTCGCTTTATTCATTCCAGCCGTACGGCACCGTATGTGTTTGTCCTTCCATTTTTACTGTCCTTTGCGCTATTTTTTGCCTATCCAGTCATCTCGACGGTCATTATGAGCTTTCAGGAAGTCCTCCCAGGGATAACAACTTATGTTGGACTGGAAAATTATAAGGACTTAATCAATCCTACGTTTGGAAAGGCGATATTGAACAGCGTACTGTATACGCTGCTTACACTAGTCGTGCTGATTCCTCTGCCGCTGGTATTGGCAGTATTGCTGAATTCGCCTAAAATGCCGGGCAGAGGGTTGTTTCGCTCCGTGATGTTTATACCTGCACTAACCTCGGTGGTGGTAGCAGGAACGATCTTCCGCCTCATGTTCGGGGAATTGGATGGTTCGCTGATGAACTCCCTGTTGGGGGTATTCGGTCTGGAGCCTTACAAATGGCTAATGAATGCGAACACCGGCTTTTTAGCGTTGATTGTGCTGGCCTTGTGGAGATGGTTGGGCGTAAATATGTTGTACTACATGTCGGGACTCCAGAACATTCCTCCTGAGTTGTATGAGGCTGCGCAGATTGATGGAGCCAGTCGTTTCGATTCATTTTGGCGGATTACGATTCCTATGCTGAAACCAGTAACGATCTACGTATTTACGATTAGCATTTATGCGGGGTTGTCCATGTTCACGGAGAGCTACATGTTGTGGAACGGAAATAACTCCCCGAACGATATTGGTTTAACAATTGTTGGCTATCTCTATCGCCAAGGTCTGGAGCAGAACAGTATGGGCTTCGGAGCTGCAGTGGGCATTGTATTGCTCGTATTTACACTAGTGCTGAACCTGATCCAGCTCAAATTTTTCGGCATGTTCCGGAAGGAGGATTAAGCGATGGCTCAGAAACAAAAAGGCTCGTTATCCGCATTGCTCGTTGTCCTATTCATTCTGTTTGCCGGGTTTGCCCTGTTTCCGCTATTTGCTGTGACGCTTGCCTCGTTCAAGCCATCGACGGAGCTATTGCGCTACGGATTGAATCTTAAGCTGGAGTGGGACATCATGTCCCTGAAAAACTATGCGTTCATCTTTCAGGGGACGACGGATTATTTTCAATGGTACTGGAACAGTATTGTCATTACCGTCTTGTTTACGGTGTTATGTCTGATATTGTCCGCGATGGTAGGCTATGGTCTGGAGATGTACCGTTTTAGATTGAAAAATGTGATTTTCACACTGGTGCTGGTTGTGATGATGATCCCGGTAGAAATTATCATGCTGCCGCTCTACAAGCTAATGATCGGCATGAAGCTGATCAATACGGTATGGGGTGTAATTCTACCATTTGTCGTTGCGCCGATCCCGATCTTTTTCTTCCGTCAATATTTGAGTGGTGTTCCCAAGGACTTCATGGATGCTGCGCGGGTTGACGGCTGTTCAGAATATGGCATTTTCGTACGGATTATGATGCCTCTGATGGCGCCTGCATTTGCGGCAATGGCTATCTTGCAGGCGATGAACAGTTGGAATAACTTCCTCTGGCCGATGATTGTATTGCGTACCAACGACATGCTGACACTGCCAATTGGACTGTCCAGTCTGCTGACGCCATATGGCAACAATTATGATGTGCTGATCGCGGGGTCCGTTTTGGCTATTTTACCGATTCTCGTCGTGTTCCTGTTCTTCCAGCGTTACTTTATTGAAGGGATGACGGCAGGCGGAGTAAAAGGATAATCGGAAAGGTATTAAATAGAGCAACGGAGTACAAGAAATGTGCAACGTCAGAAAAGGCTGATCGGGCAGTGTCCCGGTCTGCCTTTTTTTAGATTTGATTGATTTTCATTCTCATTTTCATGACGATCATCTGCACAAGCTATGGGTAAACGTGGTATGATATTTGAAAGATTTCAAATACAGAAATATTCAGGCGGAGCGTGGAGAACCTATGGAACCAACAGAAACCCAGAAAACTGACCCGGCCATGGCGTCAGCCGTTGGCATGGAGGATATTGTACGAGCGCATCATATGCTGCGTGAGGTGATTGTACGTACACCTTTACAGAGGGATGCCGTCCTATCGGCCAAATATAACTGTAATGTGTATCTGAAAAGAGAGGATCTCCAAGTCGTGCGGTCCTTTAAAATCCGTGGAGCTTACAACATGATCCGCAGCTTGACCCCTGAGCAAATGGAAAAAGGCATCGTGTGTGCGAGTGCGGGGAATCATGCGCAAGGTGTGGCTTTTTCATGTAATGCACTTGGTATCCACGGTAAAATATTTATGCCGAGTACAACGCCTAATCAGAAGGTGAAGCAGGTTCGTCGCTTTGGCGGTAACAGTGTAGAGGTCATTCTGACTGGAGACACGTTTGACGATGCTTATGATGAGGCCATGAAGGTGTGCAGCGAGCAGGCAATGACCTTCATCCATCCGTTCGATCAGCCGAAAATTATTGCGGGCAATGGTACGATTGCGATGGAAGTGATGGAGAGCCTAGATACACCTATGGACTATGTGTTCGTAACGATTGGCGGCGGCGGTTTGGCGGCAGGCGTAGGTACGTATGTTAAAACCGTGAGTCCGTCCACCAAGGTAATTGGCGTGGAGCCCCTCGGCGCGGCGTCGATGACGGAAGCGATGCGTTTGCGCAAGGTCGTTACACTGGATCAAATAGACAAGTTTGTTGACGGAGCTGCGGTGAAGCGTGTGGGTCAGCTGACATACGATATTTGTAAACATACCTTGGACGATATTGTGAAGGTACCGGAAGGCAAAGCATGTACCGCGATTCTGGAACTGTATAATGAAAATGCGATTGTTGTGGAGCCTGCGGGTTCACTGCCTGTGGCAGCACTTGATCTGTATCGCGAGCAAATTCAAGGCAAAACGGTTGTCTGTATCGTCAGCGGTGGTAACAACGATATAGATCGTATGCAGGAGATTAAGGAACGGTCCCTAATTTACGAAGGACTGAAGCATTATTTTATGGTGAATTTCCCGCAAAGAGCCGGGGCACTGCGTGAGTTTCTACAGGATGTGCTTGGACCGGACGACGATATTACTAGGTTTGAATATACGAAAAAGAATGATAAGGAAAATGGACCAGCTCTGGTCGGCATTGAGCTGTTCCACAAGGAAGACTATCTTCCTTTAATTGAACGAATGAACCGCAAGGGGCTTAAATATACGGAACTGAACAAAAACGAAAATCTATTTAATATGTTAATTTAAAAAGGAGCCTACGGGCTCCTTTTTATGTATAATGCATAGTTTATAAATTTCTTTTTATTTGAAATAAAGCGTTTACAAAAGTGAATGTGATAGGTTAATATATGGGTAACTTCATAAGTATAAACACTAATGTAATAGGTGTGTCACCTGAATTTCATTATAAGATACTCATTCGGAGGTGCGAAGGAATGTTGAAAGCATGGAAAAAATCAGTACAGAGTAAATTGACCCGAACGGCGTTTGCTGCTGTAACCTCGGCTGCTTTAATGCTGTCAGTGATGCCATCTGCATCCGCAGAGCATTGGGCGTTAACTGGCGATGTAGCAGTGCATGATCCGTCCATTACGAAGGAAGGCAACGCATGGTATATTTTCTCCACAGGGCAGGGGATACAGGTTCAAAGATCGGACGACGGACGCAATTTTTACAGATTGCCGCAAATATTCCTGTCGCCGCCATCATGGTGGAAATCGTATGTACCTAAGCAAAAGCCTAACGATGTATGGGCACCGGATGCTCAAAAGTATAATGGACGGGTATGGCTGTACTATTCCATTTCTACTTTTGGTGCCCGGACCTCGGCTATCGGACTAGCCTCCGCAACGAGTATTGGCGCGGGGAGCTGGAGAGATGATGGACTAGTGCTGCGTACGACGGATGCTAACGATTACAATGCCATTGACCCGAATCTCGTCATTGACGCTTCAGGTAACCCGTGGCTTTCCTTTGGTTCATGGAATTCAGGCTTGAAAGTGACTCGACTGGACAAAAATACGATGAAGCCTACGGGCCAGATCTATTCTATCGCCAAGCGTACGGCTGGTGGTTTGGAAGCTCCACATGTTACATACCGCAACGGCTATTATTATCTGTTTGCTTCCATTGATAACTGCTGCAAAGGCGTAGACAGTAATTACAAAATCATTTACGGTCGCTCTACTAGTATTACCGGACCGTATGTGGACAAGAGCGGCAAAAGCTTGATGGATGGCGGTGGAACGATACTGGATGCGGGGAATGACCGTTGGAAGGGACCGGGTGGACAATCTGTCTATAACAACAGTGTGATTGCACGTCATGCCTATGATGCCACTGAT
The DNA here is from genome assembly GCF_052906305.1 of Paenibacillus sp. SER-28. NCBI lineage: Bacteria > Bacillati > Bacillota > Bacilli > Caryophanales > Paenibacillaceae > Paenibacillus > Paenibacillus sp. SER-28. The sequence continues at coordinate 48,099 of NZ_JBRECM010000008.1, forward strand.
GGTGGAAATCCAAAGCTTCTGATTAGTGATTTGAAATGGGATTCGGCAGGTTGGCCTACGTACTAAACAGAGGGATGCTTGAAGTCATCAGTATAGCGATCTCACATAGATATAGCCAAAAACTGTTCCCCCTAAGGGGGAGCAGTTTTTGGCTTGCAATGTCATAGAAACATGCTATTATGTATCAAGTTGATAATAATTATCATTATCGTTATGAGAGCCGTGATGATTTTCAGGTACGGAGGGAGTGACCTCACCAAATGCAGTCTAAAGACAGCATGGACAAACATACAGATCTGACAGAGAGGGAAGTTCCTAAAGTAGTCATAACAGCACCTCCAGTTCTTCGAGCGGGTAGGATTCGGCAGGCGTTGTTGTTCACAGCTTCGGCTGTATTGTTGGCCTTGGCCATATTCGCCGCGATTTCTCTCGGAGCCAAGGACTTGACCGTAAGCACCGTGTGGTCGGCAGTATTTCACTATGATCGTTCGCTAATGACACATCAGATCATTCACGAGCTGAGATTACCGCGTGTACTGGGTGCCGCTGTTATTGGAGCTGCGCTGGCGGTGGCAGGCTCTCTGATTCAGGGTATTACACGCAACCCGCTGGGAGATACAGGTGTGCTGGGCATTAACGCAGGAGCGATGTTTGTAGTTGCTGTGAGTTTTGCCTTTTTCCCCAATCTACCTTATGGGACGTTAATTGTATTGTCGTTCCTGGGGGCGCTGATGAGTACCTTACTAGTATTTGGTCTGGGAGCATCTGCACCGGGAGGATTGACACCTATGAGATTGACGGTGTCTGGAGCTGTGACGGCTGCCTTGTTAGGTTCCATGACTTCGGGGATTGCGATTTATTTTGATCTAAGTCAGGATTTAGCCTTCTGGTATGCGGGTGGTGTAGCCGGGATTAAATGGTCGCAGCTTGAGATTCTTGCACCGATTTTACTTATGGTGATCGCCTGGTCTATGGGGCTGGCACGTTCCATTTCGCTGATTTCGATGGGCGATGAGGTGGCGTTAAACCTTGGGTTGAATCTCAGGCGTATCCGGCTTTTGGGTCTGCTGACTGTAGTAGTACTGGCTGGACTCTCTGTATCGGCTGCCGGAGCCATCGGCTTTGTAGGTTTGGTTATCCCACATATTGCTCGCAAGCTAATTGGTGTGGATTATCGCCAGATCGTGCCGCTGTCTGCGTTATTGGGAGCCGCGTTACTGGTGCTGGCAGATTTGGGAGCGAGAATGGCAAATCCACCAGAGGAGCTAGCTATCGGAATTATGGTGTCTTTTATCGGAGTACCCTTTTTCCTCTTTCTCGCCCGTAAGGAAAGGAGGGATTTATAGTGAGACGCTCTTTAGGGACCGGGGATACAAGGACGACAAAGGCTTGGCTCGTTTGTTTGGTATTGGCGGGGATCAGCTTTGCCGTCCTTGTTTTGGGTTTGAATACCGGAACGATTCGTATTCCACCGCTACGCGTGCTGGATACGTTGTTTGGCGGTGGCAGTGGACGTGATCATATCGTTCTGTTCGAGTATCGTTTGCCTCGTATCGTTGTAACGGTGCTGGCTGGAGCGGGACTAGGCGCAGCCGGGGCGGTCATGCAAGGCTTGTCACGGAACGCACTCGCTGATCCCGGAGTTCTGGGACTTCACGCAGGGGCTGCGTTGGGGCTGGTAATGTTCGTTAGCTTTTTTCGCGATCTGGACGGATCTGCCGCCGTTCTGATCCCCTTGTTTACCTTTGCAGGAGGTGTCATTGCGGCCGTGCTGATTGTTTTGTTGTCCTATAGCCGCAGCAGAGGAATCGTGCCCGTGCGTCTGATTTTGTCCGGCATCGGTGTAGCCTCGGGTCTTAGCGCCATAACGCTGTATTGGTCGTTGCGGTTGGATGAGGATACGTACGCATTTACTGCACGTTGGTTGGCTGGTAGCGTTTGGGGCCGGGACTGGATACATGCAGCGGCTTTGCTGCCTTGGATAGTCATTGTTTTACCCTACGTTCTGTCGCAGACGCGTAGTCTGAACAACCTGTCGTTGGGCGACGAGACCGCAGCTGGAATCGGCACAAGTGTGAAGCGCCAGCGCCTATTACTGCTGGGCGCAGCCGTGGCTCTATCCAGTGCCAGCGTATCCATGGCCGGAGGCATCGGTTTTATTGGGCTGATTGCACCTCATCTGGCTCGTCGTCTGGTTGGGCCGATGTACCAGCATTTGCTGCCAGTAGCTTGTTTGGTCGGGGTCGTCATTCTGGTCACCGCAGATACGATTGGGCGTTCGGTGTTTCAGCCGAATGCGATTCCCGCAGGTGTAGTGGTTGCTGTGGTAGGAGCTCCGTATTTTTTATTCCTGCTGTCCCGAACAAAATGACAGAAGGATCAGGTACATATGAAATCATATGGTGCAAATGATACAACCCGCTGAAATTAAAAACTAAGTAGAAGCCTTCTATATTGATCGTTATAATGTAGAGTTTCTGTAGCATAGGAGAGAGTAATCATGAGAAAACACAAATTTGAGGGTTCAGGTTTTAAACGTTCATGGATAGTCACAACTCTTGTTGTATGCATGATCATGCTGTCCGCTTGCGGACAAGCAGCCGACAAGCAGGCTACCGATACGAAAGCGGCTGGCAGTGCGCAGACAACCATTAGTGCGGATTCGCGTATTGCTTCGATGTCTATTCATTTGACGAACAACCTGCTGGCATTGGGCATTACTCCGGCTGGTTCGGTCATTGGCGGAGATGTGAAGGATTTTCTGCCCCATGTAAAAGATCGTCTTCAAAATACCCGTAAGCTAGGTGTTGTCACAGACCCGGATATGGAAGCGGTACTGGAGCTTCAACCTGATCATATTTTCTTGGACAAAAAATATTCGGGAACCGATGTGGCCAAATTTGAAAAAATTGCGCCAACCGAAGTTTTTGATCTGGATGAAGGCACATGGAAGGATCAATTGAAAAAAATAGCCGTTATGGTCAAACATGAAGCACAGGCAGACGCATTTCTAAAAGATTATGATACACAGAAGGAACGAGTCAAAAAGCTGATTCATTCAAAAATTGGGGACGGAACGGTTATGGCTGTACGTGTGACGGCGAAAGAGGTCCGTGTTATGGGGATGAAGCGTCCGGTAGGGCCGCTGTTGTATCAGGACTTGGGCTTGAAGCCAGCCAAAGGTGTAGAAAAGATCAACAAGGCTTATCAGGTTGTTTCCCAAGAGGTTTTACCGGATTATGATGCTGATGCGATCCTTGTTATCATCAGTAAAGGCGCGGATGCCCAAAAGGTATACAAGCAGCTGGAAGGAAATACAGTATGGCAAGGTCTAAAGGCGGTGAAGCAAGGGCATGTCTACATGTTGGACGGACAACCTTGGCTGGACTATTCCGCGATGGGACATAAAATTGCTCTGGATAATGCAGAACAACTATTTTCCAAATAAGTTCTAAAGTATATCAAGCCGTATTCCCCCCATGCAGCTTCTTGCAGGCCAGGAATACGGCTTTTTGGCGTGTAAGTCGGTTGCCTGATCGAAATGAAAAGGAGCTGCTGCGATCCAAAATGAGGCAGCTCCATATAATGAGAATTGTGGGCTATGAACGTTTTTTACGCAGAAAAATTGGTTTGAGTCCAATAAATCCAATGGCGGCGAGAATTAAATTCGCCCAAGGTGAGATTCTGAATACTGGCAGTACACTGCGCAGCGCCAGTCCGGCGACAAGAATCACGACAACTAACACAACATACATCAAGATGGATTTAAGATTCATCTGGGGCTTTACAGGGGCATGGTCTGGCTGTTGTGTCTCCTCGCCTTCTTCGGGACGGTCCATAAAATTCATCAAAGCTTCAACGAGTAGAATGGCTCCTGCGGCGATGATGATAAGGGTGGATAGGCTGATTTTTTCAAAGGGTTTGATATCCCCACCTGTAAAGGTGACAAACCATCCGATAATTGCCTGTGTCAAGAAAAACATAGATAAGGCAATCCATGCAATAAGCGTATAATTTTTTGCTTTATTCATTTCTTCCTCCTGCTTTATGAGCGTATCCCGGGCTGATGGAACCGCCATTTCGTAACAAAGACAGTATACGTGAGGAAGCGTCGGATGGCAAAAGACTTTATCTATAAAATGTATATTACCGCTGCATTCTCCTCAAACTGGATACAGGGTGAGCACATAGAGCAACCTGAATATAAACGTTAAGAGGGTGTGGCATCATGAAACTGGAGAACCAGGCAGATTATTCAGTCCAAAAACGACTGGCAAACGCTTCGAACGGGAATAGCGGGGTGGCCTCGTCTACAAATGTGAGTCACCGGAGCGTTCAAGGATCATCTCCAACGTACCGTATACTGGACGATATCGAAGTGGCTGAGGATACAGAATTTGCGGGTGAACTAGGTGCACAGAACTACCGCAGCCTGTGGCATGAGGATGAACATAACGGCGCCTCTTGTAAGCTGGAGTGGGAGGGACGAACGAAGACCCACCAAATGTTTAGGAACAGCTACGAATAACGAATGTCTACTTTAATGTAGTGGATTCACTCTAATAAGTGTAGTATAGCGTTCTCCGGAATCGCATCGGGGAGCGCTATTTGTTTACTTTTTTTACGATGTGAACTGACAGGTTGACAAGGAAGCAGGGCGATGATAGACTGACTTTACTATAAAATCTTATTAAACTTATCGGAATTAAAGTGAATGAATATCCTGGATGGATAGTCCACGTTACGATATGAGTTTGAATTCATAAATGTGTAGTGAAGCTTGAAACAGGGGGAATCAGGATGGAACGGCAAATTGGAATTCGCTTTGAACATGAAGAACTGGCAGCAACAATTCATTATCCAAACCGTACAAATGAGGGAGATCGTCAGAGAAGGGTTCCTCTCGTTGTTATATGTCACGGTTTTGTAGGCAATCGTATCGGAGTAGATCGATTATTCGTCAAGACTGCGCGTGAACTGGCGGAAGGGGGATACTTTGTCCTGCGCTTTGATTTTGCCGGTTGTGGAGAAAGCACGGGGGAATATGGCAAGCAGGGGTTAGAGTCCATGATTAATCAGACACGTACCGTGTTGGATTACGCTGTCAATTGCGCGGACATTGACCCGACCAAGGTGACGCTGATCGGTCACAGTCTGGGGGGCGCAGTTGCCCTTCTCACAGCCGTACGGGACAAGAGAGTACAAAATCTGGTTCTTTGGTCCGCAGTGGGCTACCCGTTCAACGACATCGTCAAAATTACGGAGCGAAGCGTGTACGATGAGTCTGTTAAAACCGGTCATGCCGACTATTTGGGCTATAAGTTTACGCCTGCTTATTTTGAGTCGTTAGCTCAATTTCAACCGTTCCAGGAGGCCGTTAAATTTAACGGAGATGTGCTTGTTGTTCATGGCACCTCGGATGATATTATTCCTGTGGATTATGCATTTCTGTTTCAAAAGATATTCTGGATGCGTCCAGAGGGACGCTGTGATAAAGAGATTATTTTCCAGGGAGATCACACTTTCTCGTCAGGTAAAGAGCGGCAACGGCTGATCGATCGAACACTTGAATGGCTGGATGAACAGGAAAATATTCAACGGGATTGGCAGCACTGGATGATCTGATTTCAGTGTGTAACGGATTGTATTGGAAATTGCGCCTCCGCCGGAGTAAAATGGAAGAGTAACACTATACTGGCGTGTGGAGGTTGGCAGCGATGACATTACCCTCAATTTTTGTTGCGCATGGTTCACCGACACTGGCTGTAGAAAATAACGCATATACCAGCTTTCTTGCAAAGCTGGGCGCGAGCCTGCCCCGACCCAAAGGAATTGTCATTTTTTCCGCGCATTGGGATAGCCCCGATCAATGTATTGGCGCGGATGATCAGCATGCAGCGTTGCACGATTTCTATGGCTTTCCCGAAGAAATGTACTCAATTGATTACCCTGCATCAGGCGATCCAAAGCTGTATGAGGAGATAGAGCATCTGTTCAGTCAGCATAACCTGTTCCACCAGCCGGTTCGGAACCGAGGACTGGATCATGGAGCATGGGTGGTTTTGCGGCATATATATCCTGATGCAGACATACCGGTCGTACCCTTATCCATTGATTCTCGGCGCGCTCCCCAGGAGCAATACGAGATTGGGCGGATGCTGGCGCCGTTGCGAAAACAAGGAATTTTGATTATCGGTAGCGGTGGATTGGTCCACAACTTGCGGACACTCAAGCAGACGAGTGAGCCAGCTGATTGGGCCGTTCAATATGATGACTGGATTGCACAGCAGCTTCAAGACTGGAATTTGCGTCACCTATTCCAATATGACAAGAAGGCTCCATATGCCAAACAGGCGGTACCTTCTTATGGAATAGAGCATTTTTCACCTTTGTTTTATGCGATGGGGGCTGCGGATCATGAGCGCTCCGCGCGTAAGCTTTTTCAATCGTATGTCCTTGGCTCGTTAAGTCTCAATTGTTGGGCTTTTGGTCAAGAAAGTGATACGTAAATGTAAAAAAAGAACTTCCGAATCCACATGGTGTGTGGGAATGGAAGTTCTTTTGTGTATTTTGCGTCTTCGATTAATTAGAAGGCACGTGTATCGTGAGCATAACAGCGCAAAAAAATAACCATTATCCCGGAGGATAACGGTTATTTTGGGGATGGTTAAGCTATTTTTCGACTAGGGTCCGCTGGAAAGGTATCTTTATTTTTACGAAACAGTCCACGCAGGAAGGGCAGTACCCAACGGTCAAAGCCAATTCTTCCGGCATTTGCACCAGCAACTACAAGGAAGATTTCAAACAGCAGGTAGATTGCATTGGTGCTTACTGTACCCGAGAACAGGAACGAGAAGTTCATAACCATAGCCATCAAAGCAGCCAGTGTAGTCAATGTACCGAGAAGCAGGCCAACCCCGACCAAGAACTCACCCAATGGGATCAGGACGTTGAACAAACCTACATTCGGCAGGGCAAAGGCTTCCAGGAACGATCCCCACCAGCCTTGTACAGCGGGATGGTCTCCACCTGTTTTAGCAATGGCCCCCGAGATAAATCCGCCTGCATCGAATCCACCTGTCAGCTTTTCAAGTCCGTGGGTCATCCATTCATAACCTAGATAAACCCGTACTACAGTCAGCAACCACATTGCGACTTTGTTTTCACGTAACCAGCTGTTAAACATTCAAACCACTCCTCTTTCTTAATCTATAATGTTGGTTGTATTTCATTTTGTTGGGGATGATCATCTTTGCTACACCTTTATTGTAGTAGGTTCAGTTACAGTTATTTGTGATAAAAATCACAAAGTCTGAATATTTTTTAAATTTTAATGTCTTTAGATAAGTATTCTATAGAGTGGTTACGCTTCAATCAAGACAAAAACAGGAAATAAAGCTTATAATGAGAAAAATAACTAAGTGGAGGGATGAACTTGTCCGGGCCCATTTCCCAACGAAATCATTGGTTGCGTGTGATGGCCTCAGCTCTGTTATGCATGACGCTGATGTCTTGTACTGCTATGTCCAATACGGGTGAATCTGAATCCGTTCCCCAACCGACCAAGCAAGAAACAGAGAAGGAGGCACTTGAACCGCCGAAGGAGCAGTCTATTCCGGCATTTACAGCTCCGCTTACCGGTCTTCCGGTGGAGCAGCCTGTTTTGGAGCGGCCGCTCGCTGTCATGATTAACAATGCTCCGGCTGCACGTCCTCAGGCAGGACTTAGCCAGGCAGACATGGTATATGAAGTTCTTGCAGAAGGCGGGATTACCCGTCTGGTCGCTTTTTTCCAAAGTCATGGTGGAGATGTAAAGATTGGACCGGTCCGTAGCATTCGACCGTATTTGATTGAGCTGGGCGAAACCTATGGTGCGTTGCCTATACACGCAGGGGGAAGCACAGATGCCTATGCGATTTTACAGCAGCAGCGGAAGGAACATCTGGATGAGATTTCAAATGGAGGGGCTTACTTCTGGCGAAGCAAAGATCGTCGTCCTCCACATAATTTATACACAGACGTGAACAGGCTGCGCAAAGGAAGCGATAGTAAAGGGTATGCCAAGCATACGGACGTTCCAGTATATTCTTACCTTAAATCCGGTGAAACCCCAGTTATGATGGACGAGACAGCAGCATCTTTGCAAATTCGGTTTTTGCTTAAAAGCTATCGGGTATCTTATACCTATGATCCAGCGAATCAACAATATAAGCGTTTTGTGAACGAAAAGTCACATATGGATCAAAATAATAACCAACAGCTCTCAGCAGCCAATGTTATTGTAATGAGCGCTAGACATCGAACGTTGGATGATGTGGGCAGATTAAGTGTTGAGCTGGACGGCAGTGGAGAGGCCATGGTGTTTCAACAAGGACAGTTAATACAGGCTGAGTGGCAGCATACACCAGGCGATGCGATTCGTTTTATGAAAAATGGGGTTGAAATCCCGTTAACGCCAGGTACATCCTATATACATGTGGTACCTGCAGATACTTCACTAAAGGAACATGTAACCATAGCAGCAAATTAGAAAACGAAATACACCTTTTTAGGAAGAAATTGTCGGATAATGACCTTCCATGTCGGGCACTGTATACGTATGTCGTGAAATTTGCTTTTACAAACATTACAAAAACATTGATGAGTGTGATAAGATAGCAAAGGTTGTCTATTGCAGTCGAAACAGGTTGCGGATATTTTCGTAAAGGGGTAATCGTTATGAGATTGAAGAAAAAGGATATATTCTTCGAGACGTTGGAAAATATGGCAGATACGATCGTGCAAGCAGCCGATTATTTTGCCCAACATACTTCAAATCTTCAGGATGTGACTTTGTTTACAAATGAAATGAAGAAGTATGAAAATAAGTGTGATGATTACACACACACGATTATTACTGAGCTGAACAAGACCTTCATTACGCCGTTGGAACGCGACGACATCATGGAACTGACAACAACCATGGATGATGTGTTGGACGGTCTTGAAGCGACGGCTTCTCGTTTTTATATGTACAACATTACGGAGCCGGACGAGTATATTGTGCAGTTCGCTGATATTCTGCGTCAATCAGCTTACGAAATTCAGAAAGCTGTACATTTGCTTTCGCAGAAAAAATTGCTGGCCATTCGTGAATACACTATTCGCCTGAATGATTTGGAAAATCAGGGGGATGAATTATTGCGTATTTGCATCAAAAACCTGTTTGCAACTGTAACTGACCCTATTGAACTGATTAAACGCAAAGAATTGTACGAACGCCTTGAAACGACAACGGATTCATGCGAGGATGTTGCAAATATGCTGGAATCCATCATTATGCGTAACTCGTAAGGGAGTCCTTTTACATGGATACAAGTTTACTGGTATTGGGTATTGTTATTTTTCTTGCTCTGGCATTTGATTTTATTAATGGTTTTCATGATACGGCGAACGCGATTGCAACTTCGGTATCGACCCGTGCATTGACCCCGCGACGTGCGATTATTATGGCTGCGGTCATGAACTTTCTCGGGGCAATATTGTTTACAGGCGTTGCGAAGACCATTGGTGGAAGTGTCGCTGATCCAACCAAGCTTACGAATGGAATTGATATCGTCATTGCGACGCTGATCGCTGCGATTATCTGGAACCTCTTAACCTGGTGGTTCGGTATTCCTTCATCCTCTTCTCATGCACTAATTGGTGCATTGGCTGGAGCGGTGTATGTAGGTGCGGGATCGGATAAATTAAACTGGAGCGGCTTCATCGGGATTGTCGAAGGACTTATTTTCTCCCCGTTGATTGCTTTTGTTGTCGGTTACATCGTGATGATAATTTTAAAATACATCTTCGCTCGTCGTAGTCCGCATACGGTAAACAAAGGGTTTCGTACAATGCAGGTCATTACGGCAGCGCTTCAGTCGTTCACGCATGGTACGAATGATGCTCAAAAGGCGATGGGGATTATTACATTCGCACTCGTTTCGGCGGGGTATCAGGACCATTTGGAAGTACCCATGTGGGTGAAAATTTCAGCCGCAACAGCCATGGCGCTGGGTACATCTATCGGGGGCTGGAAAATCATCAAGACGATGGGAACCAAGATTTTTAAAATCGAGCCAATTAACGGATTCGCAGCCGACATTTCGGGAGCCTCTGTTATTTTCACAGCTACATTGCTTCATTTGCCCGTAAGTACCACTCATGCCATTACTTCGGCTATTTTGGGTGTGGGTTCTGCGAAGCGTTTTTCCGCTGTGCGTTGGTCGCTGGCCGGTCGAATTATTATTACTTGGGTTATAACGATACCAATTGCTGCGCTGTTATCTGGATTGATTTTCAAAATTCTTTTCTAGTTCATTATTATTTCTTGAAAAATAGGTACACACTATAGAATACACAATAAGCTTCCGTCCGCTTTTTGCGGCAGGGGCTTATTGGCATTCTGGGGCAAAACGGCTTCTTTAAAGTTTACACATCCAGATAGTTCCATGAAACGTTTTTCAAAAATACCTGACATCAAAGTAGTCAATTTTTAATAACTCCTGTAGAATAAACAGAAAACTTTGAACCGTTCAACTGACTGGAGGAAATTATGCAAAAATCTAGAAAACTAATAGCACTCATGATTTGTTTGTTTTTTGTGGTTGCCCTGTCCGGTAATTTCGGTGTAGTGGCACATGCTGAAAATAAAACAAAGTATGATATCGGCACGGATACAACGTTCGCGCCTTTTGAGTTTGAAGATGTAGATGGTAAATTTGTCGGAATCGACATGGATTTGCTGGCAGCTATTGCCAAGGATCAGAATTTTGAATATACGATTAAGCCTCTTGGCTTTAACGCGGCAGTGCAGGCCCTTGAAACGAATCAAGTGGATGGTGTCATTGCCGGTATGAGTATTACCGATGAACGTAAGCGGAAATTTGATTTTTCCGAGCCTTATTTTGATTCAGGCGTCGTCATGGCGGTCCGCAAGGATAATGATACGGTTAAACGCTATGAGGACTTGAAAGGACAGCGTGTCGCTGTCAAAACAGGAACGGAAGGTTACACATTCGCAGAATCGATTAAGGCCAAATACGGCTTTACTACAGTACCTTTCGATGATTCTTCTCAAATGTATGATGAAGTCAAAACAGGTAATTCGGTTGCCTGCTTTGATGACTATCCGGTACTGGCATACGGTGTAAACCAAAATAACGGCCTTAAGCTGGTAACAGATAAGGAAAAAGGCGCTTCTTACGGGTTTGCTGTTAACCAAGGCAAGAACCAGGAGTTGCTGGAGAAATTTAATGCAGGGCTTGTTAATCTGCGCAATAGCGGGGAATACGATAAAATTTTGGCTAAATACCTTGGCGAATCGGGCAAAGGTGTGGCGCCTGTAGAGACCAGCCGCTGGGGACTGATTTCTGCTTCGCTGCCTTCGCTGATTAAGGGCATGGGAAATACGTTGCTGTACACACTTGTATCTTTACTCGTAGCCTTTATCCTAGGGTTGGTGTTTGGCTTTATGAAAGTAAGCCATAACAAGGTGTTCCGTGGTATTGCAACTGTATTCGTCGATATATTCCGCGGTATTCCGCTGATCGTGCTTGCTTTCTTTATTTACTTTGGTATTCCACAGGCACTGGATTTCAAAATGCCGCTTTTTGTCGCGGCTGTACTGACATTATCCCTGAATGCGGGTGCGTATGTAACTGAGATTATCCGTGGTGGTATTCAGTCCATTGATCCTGGACAAATGGAAGCAGCTCGTTCGCTTGGTCTACCCTATCGGACGGCTATGCTTAAAATCATTTTGCCACAAGCTGTGAAAATCATGATCCCGTCGTTTATCAATCAGTTGGTTATTACGTTGAAGGATACGTCCATTTTGTCTGTTATCGGTCTGGTCGAGTTGACCCAATCGGGTAAGATCATTATTGCGCGGACATTCCAATCCTTTGATATTTGGCTGGTAGTAGCGGTGATGTATCTTATCGTCATTACAGTCCTGACCAAAATTTCCAACCGTCTTGAAGGGAGAGTTCGCCGTGGGTAAAATTATCGTTAAAAACCTGAAAAAAAGCTATGGTAGTAATCAAGTATTAAAGGGCATCGATATGCAAGTACGTGAAGGCGAGGTTGTTTGTGTCATTGGCCCCTCTGGTTCGGGAAAAAGTACGTTTTTGCGTTGTATGAACATGCTTGAAGAAATTACCGCAGGTGAGGTCATTGTGGATGACTACAACTTGAGTGACAAAAACGTGGACATTAACAAAGTCCGTGAAAATATAGGTATGGTATTTCAACATTTTAATTTGTTTCCGCATATGACCGTGCTCAAGAACATTATGTTCGCGCCGACTGAACTGGGGAAACAGTCCAAGGCAGAGGCCCGGGAAACGGCTATGAAGCTGCTGGATCGTGTAGGTTTGGCCGATAAGGCAGATGCACTGCCAGGACAGCTTTCCGGCGGTCAGAAGCAGCGTGTGGCGATTGCACGTGCGCTGGCAATGAATCCAGACATTATGCTGTTCGACGAGCCGACCTCGGCGCTCGATCCTGAAATGGTAGGCGAAGTGCTGGGCGTAATGAAAGATCTGGCGCGTGAAGGCATGACGATGATGATCGTAACGCATGAGATGGGTTTTGCACGCGAAGTAAGCGACCGTGTTGTGTTTATGGACGGTGGTTACATCGTAGAAGAAGGAACGCCACAAGAGGTATTTGGTAATCCGAAAAACGAGCGGACTATTAGTTTCTTGGAAAAAGTATTGTAAGTGGGCAAGGTTTGCCGGGAGTGCAGGTGAGGACGTAGTGTGAGACCGCTCCGCGTTCCATTTGATCTTTCGATCGCTGTTGCCCCTAAATTTTTGGATTGTATAGGACCTTATAAGGTGAAAATTCAGAGGCAAAGGCGAACGCTGCCGCTTCTACAGATTCAAATGGACCGCTACGCTACTACTTGCTAAGCGCTCCTTTCTTCGCAAAAGCCTGCCCCATCTTAAATGGGTGGGTATAGGCAGAAGGAATTGGCGCAGCGCTTTGCTTGCTGCGCCGAGGGAAATAGCGAGACAAGCAACATATGACTGCGTAATGGCGCTTGTGTACATCTCTATAGAGAGCGAGTGATTTTTCATTTTTGATGTTTATTTTCATAAGTGGAGGGCTTGCTTTTGAAGATAAGGACTGCTCATCATGAGGATATTCCGGCTTTGGCTTATCTAATGGAGGAGCTTGGTTATCCTACGACTGTAGAAGATATGAAGATGAGATATGATCGTATCGCTTCTGACCCTAACTATCATACTCTGGTGGCTGAAGATGAAGGGGAAGTCGTTGGGATGGTTGGACTACATGCTGACATCTTTTATGAAAGAAATGAAGATTACGCGCGTATCGTCGTTTTTGTGATGGATTCAAAACATCGTAATAAAGGCATCGGGAAGGCGTTAAATGAGGAAGCGGAAGCTTGGGCTAAAGAGAACGGGTTGGTTGCCATTGCTTTGAACAGTGGTAATCGAAGTGAGCGACAGGATGCTCATCATTTTTATCGCCGATTAGGATATGAAGCGACAAGCACAGGATTTGTAAAAAAGATTTAATTTATAATGAATTGATTATTTTATAAGGATATCTTGGGAGGCATGTTGGCCCGGAGATATCCTTTTCTTTATTAAAAGGAATACAGGACTTGAGATTGGTATAATGTTAATTGGCTTATATAAAATATAAATAACATAACAGACGCGAAGTGTAAGCGAGGGGGACGTACGGTGATACGTACATTGACTATAGGTCATGATCATCAGGTAACAGTGGGAAAACCATTGGATCAGATCGTCATGGAGGATTACATATGGATGTGGGTAGATTTTAGCGAGCCTACAGATCGAGAGACGGAGCTGCTGACGAGTTATTTTCATTTTCATCCATTGGCTGTGGAGGATTGTATGCATGTTCTGCAACGTCCCAAATTGGATTATTACGAGGATGTGCAGTTTCTGGTCGTGCATGCGCTTGATGTAGATACGTTAGCTGCGGAAGAAGTGGATATGTTTATTAGCAGTCGTTTTTTGGTTACATATCACCATCATGAGTTAGAGGAGCTGGATCAAGCCTGGGAGCGGATTGTCCAGCATGCGAATGAACGTAAAATATGGTCGCGAGGGCCGCTGTCTGCAGCCTACACGGTGATGGACAAGCTGGTAGATAACTATTTTCCGAGCCTTTTTATGATTGAGGATGAATTGGCCGAGCTGGAGGGCTTGGGCGGTCGCGAATCCGTAGAGGAATTAATGAAGCAGGTGTTTGACCTGCGTGGCAGGCTGCTCAAGCTACGCCGTACCATCGTACCCATGCGTGATCTGATGTACCGAGTTTTGAATTCGCAGCATGTGCAGGGCCAAGGAGATCATATGGCTTATTTTACCGATATATATGATCATTTATTGAAGCTGACAGACATGCTGGAGGCCGACCGCGAGATGACAGCCGACCTGAGGGACAGTTATATATCGCTCAATTCCAATCGCATGAATTCAATTATGAAGACGCTGACCGTAATTACGACCGTCTTTATGCCCTTGACGCTGATTGCAGGAATTTATGGTATGAATTTTTCGAATATGCCCGAGTTGGGCTGGAAATATGGATATTTTGGCGTACTGTTCTTCATGTTTTTGTTGAGTGTTGCAATGGTGGTCTGGTTTATGCGCCGAGGCTGGTTCAAATAGTATAGTCTACTTTCTTTTGCGCTTGCGCGGACGTCTACGCGGGGTAGTGGTGCTTTTGCGCTGTGTCTTTTTCCGGCGTGGGCGTGGTGGTGTGTATTCATCCAATTCCTCGGTGATATCTGTGGCAGAATTTTTGCTCGCGGATTTGCCGAATGCTGGGAGCGAGCCCATAATCAGCTTCGCCATTGGAGCAAATTGCTGCACACTAGACATAACCTTTTGCACCTTGCCGACCGTAGCAACAATTCCATCAATACCGCCCATACGGTCAATGAAGCCTTTGATTTCGTTAAGATTACCGAGGTTGCCAAGACCCCCAAGCAGTCCTCCTTTGGCTGGAACCGGGTCTGGTGTGACTACGGCAGAATCCGTAATACTCGCTGGCGCCTCGTAAGGAACCAGCCCGGAAGAACCGGCTTGCGGAACCTCGTTGTATGGATCGAGTCCGGGATAAGGAGATGAACTATACGGATCGGAAAGGGAGCGCTGTAGCGGCCTCCGATGATAGTAGTGTCCAGGCATGAGATCACATTCCTTTGCAGGTTGATACTCTACTGTATGTTACAAACGCACAGTGGGTTTAGGCGCGTGCCCCGAAATCAGGTATAAAAGCGGATTTGGGCATTCGTACGGTACGTTTCTATGGTCATGTAATGTTGTTCTGTAATGCGTGAAACCGTTAATGCTTGAAAAACCGACTATTCCTCGGGTACAATGAGGAGAGATCGTAACCTTGGGAGATGATAATCCATGCAGCTTAAAAAGCTTAATGATAAAAGTATTGATCAATTGTTCGAAGCTATTTTAACTCTTAAAAATTTGGAAGAGTGCTATGTATTTTTTGATGATCTGTGCACGATTAATGAAATTCAATCCCTCTCCCAACGTCTAGAGGTTGCCCGTATGCTAGGCAAAGGCAGCACATATAATCAGATTGAAGCAGAGACGGGGGCCAGTACAGCTACCATTTCACGTGTTAAACGTTGTCTGAACTATGGTAATGACGGGTACAAAATGACTCTGGAACGTCTGGGACGCTAATGCGGAGCCCTGGGATACTGGTAATCAGCCATGGCTCTAGGGAGCCATATTGGGTGGAACAGGTGGATCAGGCAGTTGCGAAGCTTCATTTGTCGGAAGAAATGCCGATAGAGGTTTCATTTTTGGAAACGGTTAAAGGAAGATTGATTCAAAATGGTATTGACCGTCTGGAAGCCTTGGGTGTAACAGATATATTGGTTATACCTTTGTTTGTGTCATCAGGCAGTACGCATGTAGATGAGATTAGCTATGCGCTGGGTGTCAAAGATGCGCCGGACAAAGAAACAGATTTGGAGCCGTTTCGACTGAAGGCGCAAGTGCATTTTGGCAGCCCGCTGGATGACGGAGAAGATGTTGCCCGCATGGTATGGGACAAGGTTCGCCCGCTATCAGCCGACCCTGCGAGAGAGGTTATTTTACTCGTAGGTCACGGCAGTGTGCACAACGGCTTTTTTCAGCGCTGGGAGCAGGGGATTTCTTCGTTGGCCCGTACGGTGCAAAGCGTGAGCGGTATCATCACGGACCACGCTTTGCTAAACCCCGAGAGTGTGTACGACAAGGCAGCGTATTGGAATCAGGAGCGGGGTCATGATGTTATTGTGGCACCGCTATTTTTGAGTTCGGGATATTTTACAAGTCGTATGATTCCTAAACGCTTGCAGGGACTCGAATACCGTTATTCAGGAGACCCTTTATTACCGCATCCTTTGCTCACAAGCTGGATGGATAGACAAATTCGTGAATTATTGCAAAGTGTGCAGAAGCAAGCAAGGTCAAGTCATAGGTAGTCTGGTTCGGCTATAGCGTCATCTTAGCCTTAAATTTCCTTATTTGGGCAAAGTCTGGCTTCTTTTATTGTAAAAGAGGTCTTTTTCCAGTATGATGATATTTTGTACAGACTGAATGTGATGAACTGCTATGTGAATATAAATATCATTAAATATACGGGTGGCGTAACGGAATGAAAAGAGCTAGATTAATCTATAATCCGACCTCTGGGCGTGAGGAAATGAAGCGTCGTCTTGCGGATGTTTTGCAGCGCCTAGATGAAGGGGGTATTGAAGCCTCTTGCCATGCAACTACGGGTGAAGGGGACGCAACGCGTGCCGCAATAGAGGCCATTGAGCGTGGGTATGACATGATTATCGCCGCTGGTGGCGACGGTACATTGTATGAGGTCATTAACGGGATGGCTGAAAGAGAAAACCGCCCGCCCCTAGGTGTGTTTCCTCTGGGGACGACGAATGATTTCGCCAGGGCACTGGGCATCCCCAAGCACTGGGAGGATTATTGCGACCTCGTGATTCGTCAAAATCCGAAGCCGCTGGATATCGGAAAAGCGAACGACCGCTACTTTATCAACATTGCAGGCGGGGGGACTTTAACCGAGCTTACGTATGAAGTTCCGAGCAAGCTAAAAACGATGATTGGCCAGTTGGCGTATTATTTTAAAGGTATGGAGAAGATGGTCAGCCTTGCTCCACAGGAGCTGATCATCAAGGCATCGGGTCAGGAAGTGATTCACGACGAGTTTATGCTCTTCCTGATTGCGAATACGAATTCGGTGGGCGGGTTTGAAAAGCTTGCTCCTGGGGCGACAATAGATGATGGACTGCTCGACGTCATCGCTGTACGGAAATGCAATCTGGCGGAAATGATCCGATTGGTAACACTTGCGCTGCGTGGTGAGCATTTGCAGGACAAGAAGATTGTTTATTTCAAAACAGATTACATGGAAGTGACCTCACCCGGCTATGTCCAGCTTAATCTGGATGGCGAACTGGGGGGCACTTTGCCAGCGACTTTTCGGAATTTACCGCATCATTTGAATGTTTTCCGGTGAGGAAATACTTCTGCTTCCGGGAGGCAACGCAATATAGTATATGGAATGCAGAGTAGGTAGTTGTTTTTGTGAACATATTGGTTCTTGCCGTTCTCCGTGGGGAGTAACGGCATTTTCGAGTTGATGTTTGTATGTTTAGATGACCATTCTAATTAGACGTCCGAAAGAAAATATCGCATAAAAAGAAGATCAGAAAGAAGTGACAACCATGACGAATAACCGTAGCGGACGTGGAAAAAGCCGCCGGAATGCAGCAACAGCAACTCCTGTTCAAGGAAATCAGCACAAAAAGACTATGCAGGCGACAAGAGAAAGAGAACCGGAACAGTCTCGAGTTAGAGCTGGAAATGGGCTGCTTCAAGACGAAATTAAACATAAAAATGGAAATGTGAATGAAAATATGAATGATTCGGATCGGAAGAAGAGAAAGAACGGACAAGATTCTCGTCGCTCTTCCAGAGGTGGACGGGGTCAGGAAGCTTCCAATCGTAACCGGTCTAGTGTAGAGCGTAGCGATCTGCCTGTACAAAAGAACGATGAGGCCGTGATAGACATCATCGGCATGAACCACGATGGCGAGGGTGTAGGACGTGTCGAGGGTTTTACGCTGTTCGTTCCAGGTGCATTACCGGGTGAAAAGGTTCGAGTAAAGGTGTTAAAAACGAAAAAGCAGTATGGCTATGCCAAGCTGCTAGATATCGCGCAGGCTAGCCCTGACCGGATTGCAGCTCCGTGCGCCATCTACGACCAATGCGGCGGTTGTCAGATCCAGCATATGAGCTACGAAGCGCAACTCAGCTGGAAACGCCAGCATGTGGTGGATGTGCTGGAGCGTATCGGGAAGCTGAGTGTGGCTACAGAGCCCAGTGAGCATACTGCACAGGTTTTGGCTACTTCTGCAGATACAGATGGTGAGGCCGATACATTCTCGACTTCTGATTCGGCCATGAATGCGGATGGAAATGCCGACAGCATGTCGCGTGTACATGGCGTAGTCGTGCATCCTACACTCGGTATGAGTGAGCCTTGGCGATACCGCAACAAAGCCCAGGTGCCGATCGGTGCCACCGAGGGTGGGCTTGTCGGCGGTTTCTACGCACGTGGCAGCCATCGAATTGTGGATATGAACACCTGTCTCATTCAGGATGAGCGTAATGACGAAGTTGTCGCACGTGTGAAAGAGATTGGCCGAATGCTGGGCATCAGTGCATATAATGAAGAAACCGGACGCGGGCTGCTGCGTCATGTCGTTGTAAAGACCGCTTTTCGCACGGGTGAAATGATGCTGGTGCTCGTGACGAATGGGCGAGATATTCCGCATGCAGATGCGTGGATCGGCAGTATCCGTGAGCATATCCCACACGTGGCAAGCATATGCCAGAACGTGAATACGAAGCGAACGAACGTTATTTTTGGCGACGAGACTCGTGTACTGTGGGGTCGTGACGTGATCTACGACTACATTGGAAACGTACAGTTTGCGATTTCCCCAAGATCCTTTTATCAGGTGAATCCCGTACAAACAGAAGTGCTGTATAGCAAAACCGTCGAATATGCCGGGCTCACGGGCAAAGAAACGGTAATTGATGCGTATTGCGGCATCGGCACGATTTCTTTGTTCCTCGCTCAGCATGCGGACCAGGTGTATGGGGTCGAGATCGTAAAAGAAGCCATCGACGATGCACGGAGTAATGCGCTGTTGAACGAAATGCGCAATGTGAAATTTGAGGTAGGCGCGTCCGAGGACGTCATTCCTGCGTGGAAAGAGCAAGGCATCACCGCCGACGTTATCGTCGTCGATCCGCCCCGTAAAGGCTGTGATCCACGCCTGCTCGACACCATTCTGGAGATGAAGCCAGAGCGCGTGGTGTATGTATCGTGTAATCCAAGCACATTGGCACGGGATTTAAGGATATTGGAGGATGGCGGGTATAGTACTGTGGAAGTGCAGCCTGTAGATATGTTCCCACATACGGTGCATGTGGAGTGCTGCTCACTGTTGGTCAGAAAAGTGTAGAACACTAATAAACCCCTGATATTCATAATAAACCTGTGCTAAAAATCGAATAAAGACGTGATAAAATGGGGGAAGGGATGAATGGAGAACTGGAAAAAAACAGGTCCATCAAGCCTTTCCCCTGTTTTTCTAACATGACTTTATTCAGATTTTAATAAAGTTGTGATATAAAATGTGGAGATAAAAATTGAGAAAAAGACTGTTTTGTAGCATGAGTTTATTAGGATGGATTGCGTGATAAAAGCAACTTTCTGAGGAATTGATTTTAAAAGCAGATGATTTTAGATTTTATCCTGATTGTACTCGTGTTGAAAGCAATCAAAGTCATCTCAAAGCTTAAACAGGCGTGTCATAGTATAAAAAGTCATGTTACGAGCCGAGGTAAATCCTGGTACTCACTCCTGTCTTTCCTCTGCTACTTTTTACTACTTCATGTTTGCATTAATGGAGAAAAGAAGACTTTTCGGAATATTTAACTTGTTTTATACCTATAAAGATCACTATCTATTGAATAAAATACGAATAAACAAAATTATTGTATTTATGGAATCTTGATAGTTTGATAAGCAATTTCTCCTTTAAGGATAATTCTGGAGAATTGGGTTTTTGAAAGTTTCAAAAATCAGTATGATCAAAGTTAAACATACAGACCTCACGAGTTAATTGAGGGATTGTTTCATATACTTCAAGATGTTATCATAAAAGATAAAGGCAACAATTAATGAATATGAAAGACTACTTGAGATCATGGTGATTTTTATGGGTTGAAGCTGTTAATCCAGCACGCAGGGATCAATTTTTCGAAAGATCAGCTTGTAATTGCGGGGATATGATTAATAAGGTAGAGATAGAGTGCATGTTACATATCAAGTATGGAATACTTTGGTGTCGTAATTATAGCATAACTTGAGTATTTCATCGGATAAAAAAAGAAGGCCAGCGTATATACCAGCCATTTCATCCTTCAGAATGCCATACTGCTCCTCATTTCTAAGAAAAAAGTTTCTTCGGTTTAATATATTCGGGAAAGGCGGCTTGTTGCATGACAGCCCGATCTTCTTCGGTTATGAGCTTTAAGTGTCGACTCCCAACCTCATTGGCAATTCGAATCAATATGGCTTTAAACCTCCCATTTTCGAGCGCGTGTTCCATTTTTCTTTCTTTTTCATGATTAATTATTTCTACTGGAGTAAATGGTATGGGTGTTATCGAACCTCCCGAAAAAATTCTTTCGAGAAGGCCGATTACGATAGGGGCACAAAAAATTATGATTAGAACAGTTTCTAAGCTCATCTGTTATCCCCTCTTTCTCTGTTAGAAAAATAAACACACCGCTCTTTTAAAAAGAGCGATATGCTCACATGTGATGACTATTCACCCTTAACGTTGGACATACTTTTAAAATTTCTCCGAGTTGGAATAGAAGTCGATCCACATCTCCTGCTTCATAGATTGCGAATAGCAAATCTTCTTCAAACTGCCCGTCTCTCTGAAATGGTATCGAGCGCAACTTTGAATGAAACTCCTTCTTTCTCGAATTTATCAATAGTTAAGTTCAGATCCTCATCTGATTCAGCATCGATATTACCCGTTAAATTGATTAAGCTCAAGTAAAGACCCAGTGAGTTCTTTTTAACTTCAAGCCCTTTGAGAAGTCCATTTCCATACTTTTCTTTATTGTAATTCAACCCGAGATTTAACTCCGTACCTTTTTGCTCTATAATGGCGTTATAAACGTAACTGATGAATAGGTCTTGTCTTTGGGCAAACACTTACGTTTTTATGCAGAAGAGCTTATACATTTCAAAGTATTGTTCAGGATTATTAAAAGAATTAAAAATATAAAAAAAGAATATTGTTAATACACTTTAAAAACGAGTTTAGATGAGTTATCATAGGAAACAAGGAAATGACAACACCAGTAAAGCTGTTGGAAAAAGGTATTGTCAATACATATTAAAAGTAACTACTAATTCGAAAGGGTGTGCTTTAGATGAAAAAAATATTCTTAAACGAGCCAGAGAAAGACGCTTGGATTATCAGCGATATCTTGAGAGGAAAGATGCAGAACAGTGAGATTCGGGTTAACTTGCAACCGATACTAACTTATAAGCTCCTGTGTGAGAACACGGATCATGGCTTCAATATTCCTAAGAATCAATCCTGGGAGAAGCTGACTTCTAATGGATTGGACTTCGGGAAAAGGCTATCTATTGCCCTTCAAGAACTGGAGAGATTGAATCCATCATTAAAACATGTATTCACTTTAAGCGACTATAGTAAATTTTGGGATAATATGGGTATGTATAAGGTTGCCGAAACTGTCTTAAATCGTCAATCCTACAATCGTGGCCTATACGATGACCCAGATCCATTAACAGGTTCAGTAACCAGATACTTAGACGGTTTATTAGAGGCCTTCCTTTCACGGGAAGGTGCTCAGGGAGGAGAGGGGAGCAGCCCAAAAGGTATTGCCACACTTCTACCGCGCCTTCTTGATAAGACGAGTGGATCCATATGCGATCAGGCATCGGGGTTAAACGGTTTCTTAATCGAGGCTAACAAATATGCTCGGTTGAACCATGGGGATGTTAAACTTTCTGGTCAAGAAATCAATGCTCAAACTCGTGCGTTAGGCATAATGAATCTAATCATACATGGTATGTATCCTGAAATAGCTGATGTGAAGATCGGCAATACAATCACCTCTCCCCAATGGAAGGAAGAAGATGGACATTTATTGAAGTTTGATGGGATCCTCACTTCGCCACCATTTGGAGTGAGCAATTGGGGTTACGAGGAAGCTGAGAAAGATATATACGGACGTTTTCGGTACGGTCTACCGAGTCGGGCTTATGGAGATATGGCATTTGTACTCCACAGTGTTGCCTCCCTCAAGAAAGACGGTAAGGCAGTTATAGTGGTTCCTCATGGGGTTCTTCAAAGGGGGGCTTCTGAAGCGAAAATTCGTGCAAACCTAATCCAAGAAGGTTTGATTGAGGCGGTAATTGGATTACCATCCAACCTTTTTATTGGTACAGGTATTCCCGTCGCTGTCTTAATTATCAATAAGAACAAACCTGATGTAGTAAGAGATCAGATATTGTTTATCAGCGCAGAAGAAGGATTTAGGAAGGCAATGCGAAATCAGAATGAACTTCGAGATTCTGATATTGAAACTATTGTAAGCGTGTATCGGAGTCATTTACAAGTTGAGGGATACAGCAGAAGCGTGCCTGTTACTGAAATTTCATCGAATGACTGGAGTTTGCTTCCTTTGAGGTACTTCGAAAAGGCAGAGGTAGAAACCAAGATCGGTAAGACAAGCATTAATCGCAAGAAATATGAGGAATCAGATCTTCCGAAAATAACATTGGGGGATATCACAGAGGTTGATAGGGGACTTAATCCCACAAAGGATGATACGGATGATACGGATGCCACTCATTACTTGGTGAATCTCGTTGATGTGCAGGAAGGAAGAATCATACCAGATGGACTAAAGGGAATCACGTTGAGTCCCAAAAAAGCACGAGAATATGAGCTTAAACCTGGGGATTTATTGCTATCCAGTAGAGGAACTACGCTTAAAATGACTGTGGTAACAGCAGAAGATGTTAAAGAGAAGTCATTGGTGTTTTCTCAGAATTTTCTTCGAATTCGAGTATCAAATCCAATGCAAAACGACTCGAATTTTATCAAGGCATTTTTGGAAAGCCCAATTGGACAGTATTACTTACAAGCCTATCAGCGTGGTACAACCGTTACTGTACTGAGCCATAAGGATGTAGCTTCGATTAAGTTACCTAAACTCACAATTGAAAAGCAACGCGAAGTCACACTATTGTTACTTCAATCGGATGAGGAATACAAGACTGTGGTCGAACACGCGAGAAAGAAGAAGGAGCAAAACTACAATGATGGTTACAGCATCATGGGAATCTCTGATTCTTACGTGAAGTTGGATTAATGTCGATAATTGATTAGAGGGGATGCGTAGCTCTCCCCTTCCTATCATGTATAATTGAGATACAGGAAGTATACAAAGATGAATTTAGTACGCAGGAGGAACAAAGATGAGTGAGCAAGTTACTTCTCAACAAATAAATGCAGTTTTATGGCAAGCGGCGGATACATTCCGAGGGAAAATTGACTCTAGTACCTATAAGGATTACATCCTTACGATGCTGTTTATCAAATATTTGAGTGATGCATACAAAGAGCATGTAGAAGAATATACACTCCGCTACGATGGTGATCAACAACGCATAGAGCGTGCATTATCCAGGGAGCGTTTCGTATTAGATGAACTATCTACTTTTGATTATTTATATAGTAAGCGGACAGATCCTGAAATTGGCGAAATCATTAATAAGGCATTGGAACGGTTGGAGAATGAGAATACAGGAAAACTGAGAGACGTATTCCGTAATATCGATTTCAACAGCGAAGCAACGCTTGGTAAGGCGAAAGAAAGAAATGCAATGCTTCGTGCATTATTGGAAGATTTCAATAAACTTACCTTGAAGCCATCCGTTGTGGGTAGCGAAGATGTAATTGGCGATGCTTATCAATTTATGATCGAACGTTTTGCTTCGGATGCAGGAAAGAAAGGCGGAGAATTTTTTACGCCATCGATGGTGTCAGAATTGCTTGCTCGGCTGGTAAAACCACAAGAAAATGACCGCATTTACGACCCAACTTGTGGATCAGGTTCACTGCTGATTAAGGTTGCCAATCAAGTGCCAAATAAAAAAGTTGCTATCTATGGACAAGAACGAAATGGACAAACACATTCGTTGGCACTCATGAATATGTACTTGCATGGTATTGATGATGCAAAGATTGAGTGGGGCGACACGTTATCCAACCCACTTCACTTGGAAAATGGCAAGCTGATGAAGTTCCAGGCAATCGTAGCCAATCCGCCCTTTTCTCTCGATAAATGGGCAATAGGCTTCGCTGGTGAAGGAAATACAGATGAGAAGTTCAAAATGGAAGCAAGTCTGGACCAACATAGACGATTTGAGTGGGGTGTACCGCCGACTTCAAAGGGTGACTATGCATTTATGCAACATATGCTGTATTCGTTAGCAGAAAATGGTCGGATGGCGACTATTCTTCCTCATGGTGTTTTATTCCGTGGGTCAAGTGAAGGAAAGATACGCCAGCAAATTATAGAGATGAACTTGCTGGATGCTGTAATTGGTTTGCCAGAAGGCTTGTTCTTTGGTACGAGCATTCCAGCATGTATTATGGTATTTAAGAAAGTTCGCAAGCGTAAGGATATACTCTTCATTGATGCTTCAGGTGAAGGCAACTATGAGAAGGGGAAGAATCAGAACAAATTGCGGGAAGAAGATCTTCAAAAAATTGTAGAGACTTATGAGAAGTATGAATCCTTTGAAAGATATTCGTATGTTGCCACAATAGATGAGATTAAAGAAAATGATTTTAATCTGAATATCCCACGTTATGTTGATACCTATGAGGAAGAAGAACAGGTTGATTTGGAACAAGTAAAAGAGAATATCGTGAGTATTAAACAGGAGCTTCGAGAGGTAGAGGATCAGTTGGGAAAATACCTTAAAGAGCTTGGATTGTAGGTGCTATCATGAAAACTATAACTTTTCGCAATGAAACAGAATACAAGAAGGATAGCTGGTATCATGTAACAATAGAGGATCTGATCGAAAAAGGTATCCTATATAAACCGATGGATGGTAACCATGGAAATATACATCCAACTGCAAAAGATTACGTAGAGAGCGGAATACCGTTTTTATTGGCCTCTGATGTGCAAGATGATAAAATTGATTTAACTAACTGTAAGTTCATCTCAAAAAAAACCGCTGATAATTTACAAAAAGGATTCGCTAATGAGGGGGATATCTTACTTACTCATAAGGGAACAGTGGGGAATGTTGCATTAGTACCAAGTATTGAGAGCGAGTATGTTATGTTAACTCCTCAAGTGACATACTACCGAGTAAGAGATAAGGAAAGATTGAATAATATATTTTTAAAATTCATGTTCCAATCTGAATATTTTCAAAACCAATTAGACGTTATTGGAAAAGGTGCTACAAGGAATTATATCGGAATATTAGCCCAACAAAAACTCAAGGTCATGATCCCTAAAAGCATTCATGAACAGAAAAAAATAGCTAATATTCTCTCTACCTGGGACAAAGCAATTGAACTAAAAGAAAAGCTAATCGAGCAGAAAAAAGAGCAGAAAAAAGGGTTAATGCAGAAATTGTTGACGGGGAAGATCAGGTTGCCAGGGTTTAAAGGCGAATGGGACGAATTACCATTAGGAAGTATTGCTAAAGTAATAATGGGGCAATCCCCACCTTCTGAGAGCTATAATGATTTAAAAGAGGGATATCCTTTAATACAGGGTAATGCGGATTGTAAAAATAGGGTGACTTTCCCAAGATTATGGACATCTCAACCAAGCAAACTTTGTGAGATTGGAGATATTATAATGACGGTCCGTGCACCTGTTGGATTTATCTCCCGATCACTACATAAAGCTTGCATAGGAAGAGGGGTCTGTGCAATCAGGGGGACTATAGATCAAGACTATTTATATTACCAAATGCAATTCAAAGAGGACCTCTGGGTAAGAATCTCACAAGGCAGTACATTTGATTCGGTTAATAGTAAGGATGTCACAGATTTAAAAATATTTGTTCCATCAAAAGAAGAACAAAAAGTGATAGCAAAAGTTTTCAAACTGTGTGAAGATGAGATTGGATTATTAGAGCGAGATCTGCATGAAATTATTAAACAAAAACAGGGACTCATGCAACTCTTATTAACAGGAAAAGTGTGGGTAAAGGTCTAACCTTTGCCCTATTCTTCTAATCCCTGACTTGGAGGTGTGAATGTGGAACGACCAAATAGCTATGATGAGCGTTTTATTAGCCAACAGCCTGCACTTGAGGTCTTGCGAGGGCTGAATTATAAAATTCTTACTCCTGAGCAAGCTGAATCAATGCGTGGCAGTCTCTATGAAGTTTTAATTAAAACGGTATTAGAAGCAAAGTTGAAAGAGTTCAACTCATATGAATACAAGGGTGTTACGTATAAGTTCAGCCAGAACAATATTCAGCAAGCGATTCGGGATTTAGATGAACCATTGACTGATGGACTTGTAAAAACAAATGAAAAGATCTTCGAGACGTTGATGTTGGGAAGGAGTTATCCAGAATTCCTGCCCGACGGCTCTAAGAAGTCCTTCACGATTCAATATATCGATTGGGATAACTTTGAGAACAATGTCTTTCACGTAGTCGAGGAATTTACTGTTGAGCGAATGGACGGGCGAGGTACGGTGCGTCCAGATGTTGTCTTGTTCGTTAACGGAATTCCGCTTGCAGTCATTGAATGTAAGAAGGCATCCATCTCTATGGAGCAAGGTATTAGTCAAATGATCCGAAACCAGGGGAAGGATTATGCCCCTCAGCTCTTTAAATATGTTCAAATCGTCATGTCAACTAACAAAAATGAGACGAAGTATGCAACATGTAACACACCAAAGAAGTTCTGGTCAGTCTGGAAAGAAGAGAAAGAAGAATGGTTGCAAGCATTATTGGATAAAATAGTTAACAATCGTTTGCCAACTATGCAAGACAAAAATATTATCTCATTGTTTCATCCTGAACGGTTGCTGGAACTAACCCATTTCTTTACCTTGTTCGATAAGGATGTTAAAAAGATTACTCGATATCAGCAATACTTTGCAATAAAGGAAATTATTAATACCATTCAGGAATACGACGAAAATGGCAACCGTCAATCTGGTGTCATATGGCATACTCAGGGTTCAGGTAAGAGTTTGACGATGGTATTGCTGGCGAAGTATATTTTATCCGAGATGAACGAGGTTAATCCTAAAGTAATAGTCGTTACAGATAGGGTTGAGCTGGATAAACAAATACATAAGACATTTAAGCACACCAGGTTAAAAGCAAGCAGGGCAAGAACGGGCTCACATTTGGTGGAGCTTATTAACGATAACAACGTCGACATTGTGACAACCTTGGTTCATAAGTTCGATGGCGCCTCAGTCAAGCAAAAGCCTGTTGAATCCAAGGATATCTTTATCTTAGTTGATGAATCCCATCGGTCACAGTACGGCGAGCATCACATTAAAATGAAAAAGGTGTTTCCTAATGCCTGTTATTTGGGCTTTACAGGTACGCCGCTAATGAAGAAAGAAAAAAGCACCATGATTAAGTTCGGTAAGTTGATTCATACCTACACTATTGCAGACGGGGTAAGAGACAAGGCGATTGTTCCCCTTCTTTATGAAGGGAAAATGGTTGATCAAACCGTTAATCAAAAAGCAATTGATACCCGTCTTGAGATGATTACTCGTAATTTGAATGAAAAGCAAAAAGATGAGGTCATGAAAAAGTGGAGTCAGTTCGAGCGGATTGCCTCATCGAATCAACGGATTAGCATGGTTGCATTTGATATAAATCAGCACTTTTTGGATAACTATAAGACACAGGGAAGTCAGTTCAAAGCCATGCTTGCAACTAATAGCAAGATTGAAGCTATCCGATATTTAGAGGCTTTCGAAGAACTTGGCGACCTTAACTGCGCAGTTGTTATATCTCCTCCTGATCAGCGAGAAGGACATGAAGCTGTTGATGAGGTATCAAGAGATAAAGTGATCAATTTCTGGAATCGCATGATGAATCGTTATGGCGACGAAGAATCTTATGAAGATGCAATAAAAGAGGATTTCATCGATGGTGATGAGATTGAGTTATTAATTGTTGTTGATAAACTTCTTACAGGTTTCGATGCGCCGCGGGCGACTGTTTTGTACATTGATAAGCCAATGAAAGAGCATACTTTGTTACAGGCAATCGCCAGGGTCAATCGCTTGTATGACGGAAAAGACTATGGGTTCATTATCGATTACAGAGGGTTACTGGATCGACTCGATCAAGCACTGGAAATGTATTCAGGTGCAGGTCTTGAAAACTTTGACCCGAAGGACTTGCAAGGAGCCATTTACGATGTGATCAGTGTTATTGGTTCTCTGAGGCAGTACCACTCTGACCTACTTCAAATTTTTGCTCCCATTAAAAATAAAAAGGATGCAGAAGAGTATGAAGTATGGCTGGAGGATGAAGAGCGTAGGGAAGAATTCTACGGTGTCCTCTCTCAGTTTGGTAAAAACCTTGGTATTGCATTAGAGTCTGAGAAAATCTATAATGCTCTGCCTTCTGAGGAATTAACAAAGTATAAAAAGGATCTAAAGTTTTTCCAAGAACTTCGTAAAGCCGTAAAGCTACGCTATTCCGATACTATTGATCATAAAGAATATGAAGCGAAAATGCAGAAGCTTATGGATCATTATATTTCTGCAGAAGAGGTCATCCGTATCACTAATCCAGTGGATATTCTCAATGAAAAAGCATTTGAAGAGGAGCTGGATCGGTTAGAATCAAAGCGGGCGAAGGCAGATGCGATTCGTACACGCCTGACAAAAAGCGTCAATACCAAATGGGACGAGAATCCTGCTTATTATAAGAAATTTTCGGAACGGATAAGAGAAGCAATTGATGCTTATAAGCAACAACGTATTTCCGAGGCTGAGTATTTACAAAGAATGAATGATCTAAAGAAGGAATACCAACAAGGGGAGCCTGTTGAAAATTATCCTGATAGTATTAAGAAAAATGCCAATGCCCAGGCTTTCTACGGTGTGACGAAAGACATCATGAAAGAGCAGATGACAGATGAAGAATCATTAGCCGATTTAGCAATAAAAATGGAGTACATTATTGGAGCTCACACCAAGGTAGACTGGCATGATAACTTGGAAGTCCACAATCGGATCGCACAGGAATTGGATGATCTCCTCTTTGATTATACTAAGGAGAACAATGTAAAGTTGAGTTTTGATCAAGTGGATAAAATTATTGAGCAAATAAAGACAGTGGCCTTACGCCGATATTAAGGTAGTGACAACATGGAAAAACATCAGATTGTGCATGCCGATCGAACTATCGAGTTTTTACTTGAACGAAAAAATGTTAAGAATGTGAATCTCAATATTAAGCCTGATATGACGATTATGGTATCTGCTTCTGAGAAAGTTCCACTCAGTTTTATTTATGATTTTGTAAAGAGTAAAGGCGGATGGATTCTAAAAAACGTTAAGACCTTTGAAAACGTTCAGCCGTACAAACAAAGTGAACGGGAGTATGTCAGTGGCGAATCCTTTAAGTATTTAGGTAAGCAATATCGTTTGCGAGTAGAAATCACTTCTGAAGAGGAGAGGGTTAAGTATTACCGCGGCTTTATTATTCTCATGGTTAAAGACCCGAATAATTACACTCGAAAAGCCAAGCTGATGGATGATTGGTATCGAGTGAAAGCAACAAAAATTTTCGAAGATTCATTAAACAAGCAGTACCCACTGATAAAAAAGTATGGAATACAAAGACCAAAAATTGACCTTCGAGTAATGAAGGCAAGGTGGGGTTCTGCACTTATTGATTTGAATACAATTTTGCTTAATGCTGAGCTAATTAAAGCGCCTAAGCAATGTATTGATTATGTTGTGTTACACGAATTAATTCATTTTAAATACAATGATCACAAAGACAGCTTTTATAACATGCTCTTTTCATTAATGCCTGATTGGGAGAAAAGAAAGGCAATATTAGATGACGAAATTGTTAGAGAGCTATAAGGCAGAGCTATAAAGAATGGGGAGGTTTAACATGGGGGGTTATGTAAGGCTGATTTTTATTATGGTGCATCACTATCTGGACTAATTAATAGTGGATTTGCTCCAGCTATCATTGAACAGGCAGAGAATCGGCGGTTATACAATATAACTGCGAACACAGGAGACTACATGGTTTATTCGAAGTATGCTTCTGAACCATTTGGCAAGGCAGAATAAGGATATTCAATTATGGCAATTTGTATTTGTGTAAGACGAGATCGAAATGATTCGTAAATTTACAGAAACCAACAAAAGTTGTTATTTCGCTCTGATCTGCGGAAAGAAAGAGTTTAAAGGAAGTGAAATAGCATTAATATCTCTTTCAGATGCCAGAGATTGTCTTGATTTCGACTATGTAAGAGATTCATACCGAATTACTATTAAAAGTGAAAAGGGTAAGCATGGTTTGAGAGCTTATTGTCTGGTCGGGCGGACAAGCTTGAAGGTGTGGATAATACCATTCGGGTTCCAAGAGACATTCTCTCTTTCTTTCAAAAAGAACAAGTGTCCTAATATAATTAGGGAGGAATTCGGAACCCCGTTTATACATGAATGAGCTGTATACCGAGTTGTCAGGTCAATAGAAGGTAGGCTTTCGGGCAAAAAACGTTATTTTATGATAAACACCATTATTTCCTTCATGAAACAGCTTTTAGTCAATGACCAGTGCGAAATAAGGAAAAACAAAAGAAAGTACCGTATTATCCGTCCATTTTGGGCAATTCTTCGGTACTTTTCGCTTTAAAAATTTGATTTTAGAATAGTTGTGATAATAGATCGACATCTTCTTCTGAAATCAGGTTTTCTGGAGGAGAGTAGGATAAGGTTTGAGGAAAAATGTTCTTCTCTCGTAAGATTTGCAGTACCGTGTTCCTGATGTCTTCGTTTGATATGGATGACTGCCCGCCGCTGCGAATGTACATCTCCAACGCTTTAGCGATGAAATCACTTTTGTTTGAGACTTCTTGCAAATGGTCATAAATATGCTGATGCTCCTTTTTAAATGATATAGATAAACGGTTACGATTGCCCACGATGCTTCGCCTCCAATATCGTAAGAAAACTCAATGCATTTGACATTTGTGCATCTTCTGGAAACGCGGCGGTGGGAAATTCCTTGATGAGATACTCTTTTAGTAAGAGAGAACCGCCACATACAAATATGATCTCAGTATTAGAAAAACTCACCTTCCGACTGAGAGCAAAGTTGAATATTTCCTTTACATGGTTAGCCAACAATTGATCAACGATTTGTTTACTCTCCTCCATCTTTTTCCCATTTATTATCAGATATTTGTCTCGATATATCGCTTCCACATCTGCGTCGGTTACTGTCATTCCAAATTGTGTTGAGAGCTTGTCGGCAACTTTACTTCTGAGAATATTCACTCCTAAATCGGCAGTGATCATTTTGTTGAAAGCAGGAATCAGGTTATTAAATTCTTGGATATTTACGTTAAGTAAGCCGATATCAAAGATCACTACCCTTTTCTTACGATATAAATTTAGGTCGCAGTAGATCGGACCAATTCCTTCAGGCAAAAGGTGGATGTGTTCGATTCGGAAAAGGAACGACTTGTTGTTCACAATGATATTGATGGTTTCACCATTGTTTCGTAAGAACTCGCTGAACTCTGATTTTTGCTTTTCATTCTTGTACAAGCTGATTGAGATATTAATCGCCAATGTGATTTTGCTTAGGACAATGTTTTGTTTGGATCTTTTAAGCAATTGGGCGATTGCGAGGTAGATGCATATTCGATGTGTATCCGTTCGTTTGCTCAGGTTATAATCCATTTTGCTTTCGTCCAGCATATTGCCTACGAGATAACACTTTCCTTCGAAATCGACATGAAATGACCCAGGCGTTAGTTCAGCTCCCAAGTTGCTGACTTCCTCAATCTTGGTCTGGAATTTAATCTTTTGAATTGCTCCTTCTCTCATAATTCCCTTGGTAGTGCTCTTGCCGCTATCCACGGCAATAAGAAATGTGTTGTGCATGTTACTTGTCCCCTTTGTTTGATAGTTTTATAGA
Organism: Paenibacillus sp. SER-28; assembly: GCF_052906305.1. NCBI lineage: Bacteria > Bacillati > Bacillota > Bacilli > Caryophanales > Paenibacillaceae > Paenibacillus > Paenibacillus sp. SER-28. The sequence goes on from NZ_JBRECM010000008.1 coordinate 80,502, forward strand.
TTCTATGCAGGTATGGGGCGAATTAATCGGACATGTTCGCATATTCTTGTCAGACGCTGGGCGATGATGTCGGACTTACAAAAAAGTGGGGAATAAGGGGGGGATGTTAATTCAATTTTCGGGATACATAACCTAAATTATAGGCTTAAACAGTTCCTCCAAAGGTATTCTGAGAGCAATCGTCTTTCAAAATTTTACGTATTCTTCTTCACGTGGATTGAGCTTAACTAAACTAAAACCTGGAATTGCATATGGGGCTATTTTATCTCTCCACGGTAAGTATAGGGACTTGTCATTAGAGAATGTGAATAAGGACGATGTTAGATCTTATTTAGAGATGGAAGGTGTAACAAAAAAAGATATGCAAGAAATAATGGATCTTTGGGTCGAAGATGAGCCAAATGTAGATGCCGTCATGCGAATTAATTCGGTTAGAAGGAGAATAAAAATCAATTCAGCTTATGAAATTTGGTCTGATGCGAACGATACTTTAATTTTCAACGAATTATATCTCTCAGAATCCGTTTCTGAGCAAGCAAGAAAGGTTCTTAATAAATCGTGGGAATACCTTGAGGGCGTGGATATAGCTGGGGCTTCATATGAGAAAATACTTGGTGTTTCTAATGTTAGAGAGGAAATGAAACAAGAGAAAGAAAAATTAAAAAATATTATGAAGACTGAATTATCTCAATTAGTATCCCAATAACTTTGTGGCTTCTGTGTGCGAAGTCTTATAAAATCCTATTTCCCCAAATCTATATCCCTACTATGTAGAACACTAATAAATCCCTGATGTTCATAATAAACCTGTGCTAAAAAATCGAATAAAGACGTGATAAAATGGGGAAAGAGATGTGGAGAACTGGTAAAAGCCAGATCCATCAAGCCTTTCCCATGTTTTTCTAACATGACTTTATTCAGATTTTAATAAAGTTGTGATATAAAATGTGGAGATAAAAATTGAGAAAAAGACTGTTTTGTAGCATGAGTTTATTTATTTGGACAACGGTGGAATGCGGGTTTCAGGGCTATTTTTTAGCAGGGGTTTATTTGTTCTGAACAAAAAGACTAATAGTTGAGGCGTATTGGCGTTTGAAAAAGGTAAAAATCAAAACAAACTTACTGATAAAAATATCAATAAAATTATCGAAACTTACCGAAGTCGTATACCTGTTGATAAATATGCTCATGTGGCATCACTTGAAGAAATCAAAAAAAACGAGTTTAACTTAAATATTCCTCGCTACGTGGATACGTTTGAAGAAGAACAAGTCATTGACCTTGATGAAGTAAATAAGCTATTAGAGCAAGATAAACAAGAAATCGCGGAACTTGAAGCCAAAATCAATGAACAGCTGAAAATTTTGGGTATTCATGTGTAGAAATTGACGAAAAGGGTCAAGGATATTATTCCTCGGCTCTTTTTTTAAGCCATTCGCTTGGGAATGGCGTAGGCTGGGGGAAGTTATGCCGTGCAGTATTTCTATGAACTGCGGCGCAGTACGTTATAGAAGATGGCAAGGAGGAGCGGCGATCTTCCTTTTTTTGCGAGTCTTTTGGGGAGTATGCTCCTCTATTGAGTATGATATACTCATTTAGATGTCTATGCTTAACATATACTGCCGTTTGAACTACGTTGCTTAAACATGTTATATGTGAAGAAGAAGCAAGGACATGAACAGGTTAGCTTTACCATTTTGGGACCAAAGATTTGTCCTGGTATTTATAGAGGAGTTTTTGATATGACGAATAATTTTTGGCGTGATTTGCCACGACCTTTTTTTATACTGGCACCGATGGAGGATGTGACGGATGTTGTGTTTCGCCATGTCGTAAGTGAAGCAGCCAGACCGGATGTGTTTTTTACGGAGTTTGCGAATACAGAGAGTTATTGTCACCCGGAGGGGAACAAAAGTGTACGCGGGCGTTTGACTTTTACAGCGGATGAACAGCCCATGGTGGCCCATATCTGGGGAGATAAGCCGGAATATTTCCGTGAAATGAGCATCGGTATGGCAAAAGAAGGCTTCAAAGGCATCGATATTAACATGGGTTGCCCCGTAGCGAATGTAGCGGAGAATGGGAAGGGAAGCGGCCTGATCTGCCGTCCCGAAATCGCAGCGGATATCATTCAGGCCGCCAAAGCCGGGGGACTGCCCGTCAGTGTGAAAACAAGGCTTGGTTTCACTGCCGTAGATGAATGGCGCGACTGGTTAACCCATATTTTGAAACAAGACATCGTTAATCTCTCTATTCATCTGCGGACCAGAGAGGAAATGAGCAAAGTAGACGCCCACTGGGAACTGATTCCGGAGATTAAGAAACTTCGTGATGAGGTGGCACCAGATACACTGCTGACCATTAACGGAGATATTCCGGACCGTCAGACCGGCTTGAAGCTCGCTGAGCAATATGGAGTGGATGGCATTATGATTGGGCGTGGTATTTTCCAGAATCCATTTGCGTTTGAGAAGGAGCCGAAGGAACACAGCAGTGAGGAATTGCTTGAATTGCTGCGGCTTCATCTAGATCTCCATGATCATTATTCAGCGCAGGAGCCACGTTCGTTCAGCCCTCTCGCCCGCTTCTTCAAAATATATGTCCGTGGATTCCGAGGGGCAAGTGAACTCAGAAACAGCTTAATGAACGCCAAATCAACAAGTGAAGTGCGTACATTGCTTGATGAGTTTGGAAGCAAGGATCATGATGAGGTAGAGGAACGTGGAAATTAAATTGCCAAGTTGAGGGTTGGGCTGTTAGTAGGCATTGAAAACATAGGAGGAATATATGTCCTGGAGTAAATTGAAGCAACAACTGGAGAGCTTCCTCTGTCCTGCGTTAGACGGAAGGGTCGAATACCGAGCGACCAGTTACCGTTATTTGCCTGATAAGTCTGGAATTTGTTATATAACTGTAGATAAGAAGAACATACTCAATATGAATGATATCACTAGTCCAATCAAATGGTATCAGACGGAGTTGGAAATCAAGAATGATCCAGATATCCAAGTTCCTATCAGCAATGAAGAAATTGAAGCGGTCAGAAAAGATACTAATGGGAATGTTCCGGAGAATCGTCTACAAGTAATTGCAAGAGGTAGAAAAATATCAGAGCATGCAAAGGAGCTTTTGTCAGCACAGGCCTCATTAAGCAAGTCTAATTTTAATGTTGTAGCTAATAAGTTTTTAACTACTTCTATAGAGGACAGCTTAGAGAGTAATGATATCTTATTGAATATTCTAGCTTTAGTGGACAGACGAGTAGGAAAAAAGCGAATTTTAAACATGACCGAGAAGATGAAGTTAAAGCATCCCATTGTGCAGTATTTTTATGAACTACGGCGTAGTACGTTATGAAAATAAATAACTTCCATTGATGGGGGCACGTCGTGTCAGGGTTGTCCTCACTGCAATTTGACTATATTCCTGCATTTCAAATAACGTTTTAGGATTGGGTGCTGTTCATTGTTACTGTATTGCACAATGGCAAATAATTTGGGTGTCTGGGAAAACAGTAAAGAGGGGCGGCGTGCCCCTCTTAATTGTGTGATGCTGATAATTTTCGTTTATTTACAGAAATCGTAGCAATTAGTTTCAAAATTTTTCATCGCAAAAAAACTTTTTTCTCATTTAATGATCTTGCTATATTCGATAAAAGCTGAATTGTATTTCTTATCTCATGTTCCGTAGTGTCCGGGTGAATTGCACAGATTCGGAGAACAGTTTTTCCATTAAGTTGTGTCGTAAGCACAGAGGCGTATCCGTTTGTCATCATTTCTTGGGAGATCCTTTTATTGAGTGAATCTAATTCTTGCTCAGATAATCCAGTTGGCGCATATCGAAAATTAACAATCGCTAATTTAGCGGGGGTTACAATCTCCCAATGATTATGTTTTTTGATTTCATCTTCAGCCCATTCTGCGAGTTGAACTCCATGCTCTATAACTTTACTGACAGCATTCGTTCCTAAAGCTTGCAGTGTCACCCATAGTTTCAAACTTCGAGCAGGCCGGGTTAACTCAGGACCCAGATCCCAATAATTCATATGTTCTTCATCAGTCTCGGCATCTTTCAAATACTCTGGATGGGTGCTGAAGCAATTTTCGAGGTGCTGCTTTTCTTTGGCTAAAACCACACTACAGGAATAGGTCTGCATTAGCCATTTGTGTGCATCCCAGGTGATACTATCTGAACGCGATATCCCGCTCAAAAGAGACTTATATTTCGAAGAAGCCAAAATCGACGCACCGTAAGCTCCATCCACGTGTAACCAAATATTATGTTTTTCACATAGGTCAGCAATTTCGTTTAATGGGTCAATGCTTCCCGTATTGGTTGTGCCTGCCGTGGCAATGATTGCAAAAGGCTTCATCCCAGCCGCTTGATCATCCATTATTTTTTTTTCTAAGGCTGAAACATCCATACGAAAATTTGTATCACTTGGAACCTTCCTGATTTGATCACTGCGGAATCCGAGGATGCGTAACCCTTTGGCGACCGATGAATGAGTTTGATCTGAAACATAAGCAGTTCCAATGGCATATTCCTGCTCGGATAACTTTGCATTGCGTGCAGCTGCTAAAGCGGTCAAATTCGATAGCGATCCGCCCGACAGAAATATGCCTCCAGCAGTATTGGGATATCCTGCTTGGTCACACATCCACCGGATCACTTCCCCCTCTAAAAGGCTTGCGCTCGAACTCAGCATCCAGCTTCCGGCATGGGTATTATAGGCGCTGGTCATGATATCTCCTAACCACGAGTAAAGAGACATTGGACCAGGAACCAATGCGAAAAAGCGAGGGTGTTGCATGAAGGTTTGGTGAGGATAGACGTTTTTCCTCATTTCATCGACTACCTCTTTTACTGGTCTTCCTTTTTTGGGAAAACCAATTTCCTTTAAATGAGCTATCGTATCCTCATCTGCAATGTTGATTACTTTTTGAGATCGAATGTTATTATTTTCTGCTATAAATGAATGTATGAACTGTTCAATAATCTCACCTAATTGCTGATTTGGTTCTTGATTCATTATAAGCATCTCCTTTGCTTAACTTCAACCAAAGTATAATATAACATCTGTTGTCATATTGTGAGATTCACCGATTTCATCATTACGTTTATTTTTAGGCACTTGGCTATTACATAAATTAATTTTCAAGGTCAAAGATGGCTATACAACGGGGCTTGCTGGAATGGAGTTGTTAAAAGATTTGAATTTTATGCTTTTTCTAGATACATTGCAAAATGTGATTAATCATATAAAGCAGAAAATGGCTAGTTTGATATCCAGAATATTGAATTCGTTTTATCGAGTTTATTTCTGCTGTTATGCTAAACCCATCCCGTAAACTCCAGTATAGACGCTTTCGCAGATTGCGCTTCGGATTGTGCCCCTTTACGCCATTCTTTGGGCGGCTTTCCCATAAGCCTAGAGAAGCAGCGGTTGAAGCTGGAAATGGAGTGAAAACCGACTTGTTCGGAGATCGAAAGAATAGAATCCTCCGTGCTTTTTAACTGCTTGCAAGCCTCTTCGATTCGGGTGCTGTTTAGGAAATCGAGAGGCGACGTCCCCATAATTTCATGGAATTTTCTTCGGAAATGAGTTGTACTTAAATGGCACAGATCGGCCAAAAAATCCATGGTAATGGGGTTCATATAGTTTTTCGTGATGTACTCCAGAACCGGAGAAATGACAAAATTGCTTTTCAGGCTATGCTCTGTTTCTTGATCTGCCAACAGTTCATTCCTGGAATGAATTCTAAGGAGTTCTATGTAAAGGGATAGCAATAAGCCGTAGGCACTTTCCTGATAGTAAGGATTCTGCTGTTTTAATTCCTCTACGATTGAAGTCGCAAGTGTATAAACCTTGGGATGTTGCTCCTTATTCAATATACAGTTCATTCCCTTCACCACCCACAAATTCGGCTCGAAGTTGCTGTAAGCACTTTTAAATGAATGTTGAAAGAGGTCCTCTGGTGAAAAAAAGATATAAGACCAAAGACTGGCTGTATTTGGCGAACTATACGTGGTATGAGGAAGATACCTGGGGATGAAGGTCACATCGCCCGCTTTGAAGGGTACAGATTCTCCTTTGATCTCCATGATGCCGCTATCTGAATAGCATATACCAATCTCCAAATGGTTATGGAAATGGAGATGCTCACTTTTAATATCTGAAATCTTCCAACGCTCACCGCTTAATAGCAAGACAGGGAAATTTATAGGCAAGCTGTAGTGCCGATATTCTATAACGGGCTTCTTTTTTCTGGGCATATTCAATACCCCCATGACTTTGATTTTAACCAGCAGATATACATCAGGATTTTGCAAAATTCGATTCCAATCGCTCCAAGATGCAATATATAGACGAACTAGACCATTTCGATCTATATATTGTTTATTGGAAGTCGCTTATTGGATTTTTGCAAAATCCTCACATAAATGATTGGAATTGCACAGTTTTGTTGCGAATATGCTTAGATGGAGACTATTTTACTGCGTACAATGTAGTAAGTAAAGCGTTTTCAAAACGGCGACAAACAGCTCTCAAGCGCCTTTGGGGGCGTGTGCGCTAGGAGAGGGGAATAAAGATGCTTCAATTGAATTGTGACAAGGAAGAGATATTAAAAGTTATCGACAAAGTCGTCAGAAAAACAATGGCGATGGATTTGACGTGGGACTGGCCTTGCGGTGTGGCTTATTATGGTGTATCCACGGCCTATACAAAAACAGGTAATAAAGACTATTTGAATATGCTTAAGCAGTGGGCGGATGAATATATCGAGCTGGGTCTGCCGCACTGGACGGTAAACACATGTGCTATGGGCCATATGCTGATCACATTGTATGAAGAAACAGGGGACCAGAAATATTGGGATATTATGATGAGCAAGGTGGATTATATTCGGAACCATGCTCTCAGGTTTGGAGACCATGTTTTGCAGCATACGGTATCCGTTGCTAATGATTTTCCAGAACAGGCATGGGCGGACACGTTGTTTATGGCGGCATTTTTTCTGCTCCGTGTAGGAACCAAATTAAAGGATGAGGAAATGATCCAGGACGCCTTAAACCAATATTACTGGCATATCAAATACCTGCAAGACCCTAGTAGCGGTTTCTGGTACCATGGCTACAATAATGTCAAGCAAGACCATATGTCCGGATTTTTCTGGGGGAGAGCGAATGCTTGGGGAGCCTATACCATGTCGCAAGTTAAAATTCATTTGAAAGACTGGTACTTGTATCCGCAGTGCATGGACGTGGAGTATTCACTTCGGGATCAACTGGCGGCACTGAAGGGGGTTCAAACGGAGAACGGCCTGTGGCGGACGGTACTGGATGACGAGGAGTCCTACGAAGAAGTGTCTGCATCTTGCGGAATCGCGGCGGCCATGATCAATAACGGCAATCCGCTGCATACCAAATACGTGCAAAAGGCATTGGAGGGCATCTTGAACCATATTAGCGAGGACGGACGGGTACTAGGTGTGTCGGGCGGCACAGCGGTTATGAAAAATCGGGATGGGTATCGGAATATTCCAAAAGACTGGATTCAGGGCTGGGGTCAAGGCCTGGCATTGGCCTTTCTGTCTGATATGTTGAATTAGGAGGGAACCAAGTTGTCCAAACAAACTACGGGGAACTTTACACTACCGGGAGAATCCGGTTATGAGGCGCTGACCCTGAAATTAGCTGAACGGTGGGGTGCCGATGTCATCCGTGATAGTGACGGCACGCAATTGTCCGATGAGATTATTAACGCTGGGTACGGCATATATTCGACAATCTGTATCATCAGAGATCATAATGAGTGGGCGTCCCACCATCTGGATAAGCTGCAGCAGTGTTTTTTAATTACAAATCCGAAGGTAGCTGTACAAGATTATGTATCCATCTATCTGATGGAGGATTTTTTTGCTGAACAATTCAAAGTTAATGATTCCAAAGAGGCGTTTAATTATTGGCAGGTTTTTGACAGAACGACCGGAGAGGAAGTTCCAAGAGAACAGTGGAATTATGAAAGGGAATCCGGAAATGTGGTCATTACCGGAATTGTTCCTTGGCATAAATACACGGTAAGCTTTATGGCCTACCGGATCTGGGAAGAGATTTCCATGTACAATCACACAACGAATCATTGGGACAAAGAGCATTTGATGCAGATTGATCCCATCTATGCAGAAACGCAAAATTATCTGCTGGATTGGATGGAAGATTGGTGTCTCCATCATAAGGAAACCACGGTTGTTCGGTTTACCTCCTTATTTTATAATTTCGCCTGGATCTGGGGTAGTAATGAGCGCAATCGCCATCTGTTCTCTGACTGGGGTTCATATGATTTTACGGTAAGTTCAAGAGCGCTCGATCTGTTTGCCAAGAAATACGGGTATTCGATGACTGCCGAGGATTTTGTGAATGGGGGGAAATACCGCGTCAGTCATATCCCGGCTGAGCAGCGCAAGCTGGATTGGATGGCATTTATCAATGATTTTGTGATTGAATTTGGCAAGAAATTAATTGACATTGTGCATAGGCACGACAAGCTGGCCTATGTTTTCTATGATGACAGTTGGGTTGGCATGGAGCCTTACAATGACCGTTTTCAAGAGTTTGGATTTGACGGGTTGATTAAATGTGTGTTTTCAGGTTATGAGGCGAGGCTCTGTTCAGGTGTAAAAGTGAATACGCATGAGATTCGACTGCATCCATACTTATTTCCGGTTGGTTTAGGCGGGCTTCCTACCTTTATGGAGGGGGGGAACCCCACGCTGGATGCCAAAAAGTATTGGATTAATATTCGGCGCGCTTTGCTGCGGGAGCCTATTGACCGAATTGGACTGGGCGGATATTTGCACCTTGTAGAGCCTTACCCGGATTTTTGCGATTACATCGAAAAGATTGCCAATGAATTCAGAGAAATTAAGGAACTGCACCATGAAGGCAAGCCCTATCATATTAAGACGAAGGTAGCTATTCTGCATAGCTGGGGAAAATTGAGATCGTGGACATTGTCTGGACATTTCCATGAAACGTATATGCATGATTTGATTCAGGTCAATGAAGCTTTATCTGGATTGCCGATTGAAGTGCAATTCATTGATTTTGAAGATATCCGTCAGGGAATTCTACAGGATTGTGATGTAGTGATCAATGCCGGCTCTGCCGGTTCAGCATGGAGTGGTGGGGAGTACTGGAATGACAACAAGTGTGTGGACTTACTGACGAAATGGGTTTATGAGGGTGGTACCTTTATTGGCATCAACCAGCCCTCTGCGGTTGAAGGCCACGACAGCTTTTTCAGAATGGCACATGTTCTTGGACTGGATGAGGATACAGGCTCCAGAGTAGGTCATGGAAGATGGGCATACGAGGCTAGGGATGAGCATGGTTTGGTGCCTGAGGGAGCCAGTATAACGCCAAAGAATAGCATTTATCTTACTGATGGGTCAGCTGCGGTAGTGGAGGAAACGAGTGGTATGATAGCATTGACTACTCATGCCTTTGGTAAAGGAAAGGGGATCTACCTTCCTTCTTTCGAATTCAGCTGGGAAAACACAAGGTTGCTGCTGAATATAATTCGGTTTGCAGGCAATGAGTTACATGAAACGAAGTACATTACAGATAACCTATATACAGAGTGTGCTTATTATCCAGAAAGTAAAATATTGGTTGTTATTAACAATAGCGATCAACTTCAAAGAACGACGATTGAAACGGAATATGGCAAACAAACCATGGAATTAGATCCGTATGACACCATGATCACCCATATCGGCTTAACAAAATCGGTATAGGAACGGAAAATATGAGAAGTAGCGGTATCAAGCCCTCCTTTATTTTAAGGAAGGGCTTTTTGTTTCAGCAGCTCCAGAAAATCAAGCTAATTTACCGGGGATTTTGTCCATTCAAAAGTATCTACCCCATCATTAAATATAAGTAGAACAATTAAGGAGATGATTTCTTTGAGAAAGGCAACCTTAATGAAAATTAAAAATGCGGAAGCAAAGTTGGGAAGAAAGCTAAAGAAAAGAAGTCACGTGGTTATGAATCTTAAAAAAGCCATTCGTGTAACTCAACTTGGAGATGGATTTGCACGTTTCACTTTCGCTCCGATCACTATTTCTCCTAATAGCTTTAGAAGCACTACGATTAACGGTAACGCCTACAATCTGATTAGCGGTGCATGGACTTTCTCTGGAAATGAACAAGGGTTTCTTCTCAATAATTATTCCGCGGCCGAAGACAGATGGGTATTTACTGCATGGAATCCAACTGGATTCACAAGAACGGTATCCTATGCTGTTATCGCCAAACGGAAGCCATAATTCAAATGTCATCGTTAGCAAGGAAAAGGAGCGTGAGCCTTCTTTTCCTTGCTAAAATGTAGAGAAAATTTTGAACAAACCTTCGATGATCTTATAATTTTTGATAGTGGTTTAATAGGTGCTCAACTCTATCTTTAATAATCTGTTTTAAAGATTCTGGCTTCACTGATCGTACATAATGACCATATCTCATAAAATAATGAGCGATAAACTCCTCTTCTCCAGGATTATAAAATCCCTTAATGACTGTCTTATCACCATTTTCTATTTTCATAGAAGGATAATGTTCTTTATAAAAAATATCCTTGGCTTGTTCTACAATCTCTACTTCAAAGTCAATGCTCTTCTCAGTTTGATACATTTCCAATGAACGATTAAGGAGTTCATCTATAGAAAAGCGAGAATTGTTCTCCTCTTCTTCTACAAAGGTGATTCGATCACATCTGAAAACTCTATATTTATTCGTATGTAACTCTATTCCAGTAGCATACCATTGGCCAAACTTAGCGGAAATTTTGAAAAATTGAACATAGTAACTTTTGTTCTGATTATTTTTTACATATTTAACTTTACACGTACTCTCATTAAGAATGCTTGTTAGAATTTTATCTAAATAGCGACTAACATGATTATGCTGATATATTTCAAATTGTAGAACCTTTTTCATTTTATGAATCTGGTTTATTTGTATTTTAGAAAGACAGTGTTCAAACTTTTCATTGAGTTGATTAACACTTAAGTGAAAGGGGGTGGATTGATAAGCTTCTAACGTCAACATTGCAAAGTACAGAGCATACACTTCATCCATCGTAAAAATAATGGGGGATAACAATCTATTTTTTAGGATACCATATCGTCCATGTCTGCCATGTTCCGAAAAAATAGGCATACCTAATTGTTCCAATGAACTAATATCTCGTAGAGCTGTACTTTTCGAGATATGGTATTTATCCATTAGGTCATTTAAATTAAAAAACTCTCGACTGTTTAAGTATCTGATCATGTCATTTAATCTTTCTGATTTCTTCATCTAAATCTCCTTATAAAGGTGTCATGTTTTGATACCTTTTTATATAATAATAAGTTCAAGGGAATAGATCAAATTCATAAGATATCTACACATATAAAAGGAGATTGATACCATGAGTACAACATTAGAAGTAGCTATTTTCTTATCCATGAACGGAAAGGCAAAAGAAGCTGTACATTTTTACAAAAAACACTTCAGCGCAAAGGAATTGTTTCTTGTTACCTATCAAGACATGGCCCAACGTGACAGCTCCATACAGCTTACTGATGAAAATAAAAATTATATTTCTCATTCTGTCTTATCCATCGGAAAATCAAAAGTAATGATAGCAGAAGATACAATGAACATCAGTGAAAAATATACAGTGGGTAATAACACTTCATTATGTATTCAAAGTGCTGATTTAGAAGAAATTAAACGTTTTTATAATAGCTTGATTACGGATGATCGAGTGAAAATTATTGTGCCTTTATCTAATAATGTGTTTAGCCAAGCCTACGGTATTATTGAAGACCCGTTCGGTATTCAAATACAATTAATGTTCGATAATCGATTATAATAAAAAAGCATGTTCGATGTTTCATAATTGGATAATAAATGGGCAGAAGTAAAAACTAAAATGGGAAAACCTAAGATACCGCAGCAGAAAAGGAGACACTATGACGGAGAAAAAAGAAATAGCAGATCAAATAGGGTGGAACTTCGACAACAGTTATTCTCGTTTGCCGGAATCATTGTTTACAAAGCTTAAACTGACTCCTGTCCGCTCACCCAAGCTGATTATACTTAATCATCCGTTGGCAGCATCACTGGGGTTGAACGGTACAGCGCTGCAAAGGAATGATGGCGTAGCGGAGCTGGCTGGAAACCAGGTTCCAGAAGGAGCCGTACCTCTTGCTCAAGCTTACGCAGGGCATCAATTTGGGCATTTTAACATGTTAGGAGATGGGCGTGCTCTGCTGCTTGGCGAACAGATCACTCCCTTGGGTGAACGGGTTGATATTCAGCTCAAGGGCTCAGGCAGAACGCCATACTCCCGTGGTGGTGACGGCCGTGCGGCACTTGGTCCGATGCTTCGCGAATACATCATCAGTGAGGCGATGCATGCGCTGGATATTGCTACCACCCGCAGCTTGGCGGTGGTATCCACGGGTGAGTCGATCATCCGGGAGACCGAGCAGCCCGGAGCCATTCTGACCCGTGTGGCTGGCAGTCATCTTCGCGTCGGCACCTTTCAATACGTCTCAGCATGGGGCACGTCCCAAGATCTCCGTGCTCTGGCTGATTATACCTTGGAAAGACACTACCCGGAAGTTGCCAATGACGAAAACCGTTACCTTTCACTGCTTCAGGAAGTGATTAAGCGTCAAGCCGAGCTGATTGCCAAATGGCAGCTGGTTGGTTTTATTCATGGGGTGATGAACACCGACAATATGACCCTTAGCGGAGAAACCATTGATTATGGTCCTTGCGCCTTCATGGATACCTATGATCCTGAGACGGTGTTCAGTTCCATCGACAGGCAGGGACGCTATGCTTATGCCAATCAGCCGCATATTGCTGCGTGGAATCTCGCGAGATTTGCTGAGACGCTCTTGCCACTGCTGCATGACAACAGGGAGCAGGCTGTCACACTGGCTGAGGATGCAATTTCAGATTTTGTAAAAATGTTTCACCATCATTGGCTTGCAGGAATGCGGGCGAAGCTGGGGATCTTTAACGAAGAGCAGGAGGATGAATCTCTTATTGAGGAGCTTCTGAGTATCATGCAGAAGCATCGTGCCGACTACACCAATACCTTCCGTACCCTAACTTTGAACAAGCTGGAGGATACGGTTCTGTTCAGCACTGCGGAATTCACCCAGTGGCACGAGCAATGGCAGGCGAGGCTAGGCAGACAGCAGGAATCACAAGCCTCCTCGCGTCAGCTGATGCGCAGCAGTAATCCTGCAATCATCCCACGCAACCACCGGGTAGAAGAAGCACTAGAAGCTGCGGTGGAACGAGAAGACTACCGTGTGATGGAACAGCTTCTTGAAGTTCTTTCGAACCCTTATGCCTACTCTACCGAACAGGAAATTTACTCTACATTGCCTGAGGAATCCACCTGTCCTTACCGAACCTTTTGTGGTACCTGATGCAGAGCGAACGGTTTGAAGATAATCTATATCATGCGTTGGTGGAGAAGATAGCCATTCTCTCACCAGCGCATTTTGTTTTTATAGGGGTAGGTTGCAACTGATTAATCCAGCTCCTGACCGTCATTTTCGATCTGTATGTGTCCGCAATAAAGACATTGATGCGTACAGTTCTGCGTAAGAGCAGGCTGGCCTTCGATGCGCATGTCGCTTTTTCCGTTCAACCAAGGCATCGTAAGGACAGGAATACACGGAGCCTTTTTCACTCCATAAATATCAACCATCTCACTGGCTTGCACAGCCGGGTTCAGCGGACTGGAGCAATTCCCAAAAGATTTTATGTTCACACCAGGTACATAATCTCCAATATTCATCTGTGCTTTATTTTTAACATACACCCCGTGGCTAAAAGGGCGCTTCAAACGCGTAGGCTGTGTACCGTAACTACAGCTTAAAATCGCACCTGCCACGACGTAGCTTTTTTTCGCACCTGTTCCAGGCTGCACACTTGCTTCTTCCATACGAATTATTCCTCCTTTGTGGCCATCTCCACTTTTTGCACACGAACACCTGTAAATGGACGACGCAGCAGACTTTCCGCTACCGCGAGATTGATATAGATATGTGCTTCCAACAAGCCGGCAATCCGAAATATAGACGGTTCGATTTTCCCGTACTTAAGTACCAGCTGCTTCAAGGTATGGTCGGGATACCACTCGGTTTGTGAGGAAAGACAGTCCACCACAGGTGGACGCAGTACCCAGTACACATCCTGCCTGGCTTGCTGAAAATCGGTAAGTATAGCGGCCTTCCATTCCAGCTCTGGCATGTATTTTTCCAACAGGGCTTTCATGGAGTCTGAAACCAGCGGCAAAGGGAACTCCAGAAAATCCGGATATACGGTTCGTGGATCTGTATGTACTGCTAAAAATAGGGGAGTGTCCTCTGTCTGAATGGTATGACCCGAAAGGATACCTTCCACCTGCAAGGGAGCTAGGGGCGCAGTCTCCACCCGATGCTTTACGCGCTCGTCCACCATGAGTCGGTAATACCTCATGACATCCACTCCCCTTTACTCACTGCATCTGTTATCTGTGTAGCCAGTGGCGTTTCTACAACAGAAAGGCCAATAGCTTGGCTTAGTTGTTCATCTGTAAAGATTACCCGGTGTAGTTTTGCTCCTGTAAAATTAGCTTTTACTAAACATGCACCTATAAACGAAGCGTCAGTAACATCGGCTCCTACAAAGCAGGCACCTGTTAGATCCGCGCCGTTAAATAAAGCTCTTTGCAGCGCGGCATCTTGGAAAGCAGCTCCTTGAAGCTGTGCATGTTGAAAACTAGCTCCCTGTAAATTAGCTCTTGTAAAATTCACTCCATCTAATCCTAACGGTTCCCAATCCAGCCAAGCATCCGATCCATATTCGCTATTGCTTATAACTTCGTCCAGTACAGCCTCTTGCAGAGAACAGCCACTGAAATCGGCTCCGTGAAGCAGGCTGTGCGAAAAGTCGGTTCCATCTAGCTGAGCTTCTTGCCATACCGTGCCTACGAGGATACAGTGATGCAATCGACTTTGTTGCATCCCGATCTGGCGAAAGACTGTATAGCGAAAATCCAAGGAACTGTAATCTCCATCCGACAGTTGAACTTGAGACAGTGCTTGGTAGCTGTAGGCCGATTCTTCTTTTTCCTCCAGCCAAGACTTTATTATGTTTGCATCCATGGGTCTCCGATCTTCCCGGTACACAGAGATACTATGATCCATATACTCTCCGACGCGAATCTCAAAAGCTTCTTCACGATCCAACGCCTCAAACTCTGGTAGGTCGACTGCTTGCTTCATAGCCTGACGAACCAGACTAACGATCATCGTATGAAGATATCCCGCTGCTTCCAGCATGATCTGTTCCAGTTCAAGCTCGGAAAGGGAGACTTGTTGCTTCAAAGTTTCAGCCCCAAGCTGTTCACGTAATTGAGTCCAATAGAGAAAAATCCAACTCGCATCGTACTCCAACTGAACGGGCTCAGCATCAAGCATCCATAAGGCATCCGTAGCTTCAACAAGATAAACGGGCTTCTTTTCAAGCCATGTGGTGCGCAGCATAGAGTAGTTGATGTAACCAATATGACCTTTACGACCTGTGAGTTGTTTTTGCCGAACCAGCTCACAAAAGGCGCGAAAATGTTCTACTATATGCTGTAATCTTTGTGTTTGTGTTGATTTACATTTCAACGCCCATTCTTTGCGGATGAAAGACCAAGCCTGATGAAGAGCTGTTTGTTGCTGATCTAACACATCTGTTTGCTTTTCCATTTCTAATCATCCTTAATTTGACTTCACTTCGCTGCCTTTCATGTCTGCCGACCCACTTAATTCGATATGACTGCCATTACAATCCATACGGAGCTGACTACCTGCGGACAGGCTCATTGTCTTCCCCGCAGATAGGCTGAGATTGCCTCCCGCCGTAATATTCACCTGTTTGCTGCTCGCAATATGAATGCCTTCTTTATCGTCCAGTTTGATATAAATGGCGCCGTCCTTACCTGTAACGACCAGTTCATCCGGTCCTAGCCGAATTTCCTTGCCATGCGGGGTACGCCATATTTTCATTTGCGGATTGGAAAAATGGTTATGCGCACTCTTGCGATCTGCCCGTCTCACGGCACTACCTGCTACGCCGTCTTCTTCCCGACTACCGGGGAAATAGAGGGAAACTGAATCGCCTTTTTCTGGCATGACGTACCAACCGGTATGACCACCGCCACTGTACACGGTAGAATAGTTGAACCAGTGTGCTTGGTTAGTGTCCTGTTGTTCATCACAATCTAGATGAATGCGCACTTGATCCTGACGTACGTCCAGCACAATACCGCTTAATGAGGCTCCTGCCAGCTTATCCTGGTAGTAGCTTTTTTGCCGAAATCCCTGGTAAGAACCCAACACATACTGATGCCGCAGCAGTCCTTGGCTCATGGCGGTGTAGGCTTCCATCACATACAGGTTATGCCCCTGAAAATTCAACTGAGCGCCCAAGTCGAGTACCTCATCCGTTTCTACCTCATAAAAAATAAAATCATGTTCACTGAGTTTGGTCTGTTCATTCTCCTGAAAATAACGAAAAGGTAGCAACTGCTTACGTACGCTATAACGGGTATGATCCAGTATCGCCTGTGCAGGGCTGTCCTCAATACCAAAATAAAATTTGGGACTGTCAAAACGAGCTACAGGCATCAGACTCGTATGATAACGGGAGGCTATGCGTCTTAAAAAAGCCCAGTCTGTCTCCTGATACTGAATGGCAAGCCGTCCGATGGCTTCTCCACCGGTAGCCCCGTCGATCACATCCAGTCCTTCATAGTCCTTACCAATGTGCTCCAGCATTTGAGGAATCGTCATTTTCGTATACTGAAAAGAACGAGTACGCTGCTTCATGTCCATCCGGTACGTATGGGAAATGGCCTCCACCTCCAGATAGTACACACCTCGCACGACTTTTACCTCGACCGAGAGGGCAATCCCACTAAATAGCGGCTTGCTTGCGCCAGATTCATCTTGTTGGCTGACTTCAATGATGGTATTTTTTTCTGTCGTTTCCACGTAACTGTCTTGCAAGTCTTCGGGGATAACACCTGTAAAATAAAGCCGAGTATGCTCGTTAACTTTTTTTGTTAAGGTGAGCTCTTCTAGATCAATTTGTTCATAAGGGTGAATTTGAATTTGATCGTATCCCAGACTCATGGTGTAGTCATTCCTTTCTCATTTGTAGAATAGGCGGAGGGTGGAAGGACAGAAAGGGATTGAACCCAGTATTCTGCTACAGGTAACCAGACTTCGAGATCTGCCTCCAGACAGCTAAAGGAACCTATGACAACTCGTCCATTGTGGATAAAGAGCAGCATTTCGTTGTATAGATTACCGTCGATCCCCGCCGCCACAAAACGAATCTGTCCAACTGAAAGTCCGGAACAGTTGGTGACCATTTCGGTACCTAACCAGTTGCGAATCGGTTGTACAGACCGTAGAATATCCGCCATTTGCTCTACAAAATCGGGCAGTTCTTCCGCTTCCAGAGCGGTATCTGTAGGATTAAAAGTGATATTGATGGTCTCCTCAGATGAGGTATAAATGACCTTTGGTCGATGCTCTGAAGGATATTTGATTATAGCTTGCTCCATTGGCATAGGAGTAAAGGACTTGGGGATGTAGAAACCAATCTCTCCGTGTAGTATTGTAATGGGCTCCAACGTGAGATAATCATTTTCAACATGAAGTAGCTTTGTTTCTTCAAACATGGAACCGTCCTGTTCCGATTTCTGAGTTTGAGCTGGGATGGATTTCACATTATCGTTATTAGCTGTCTTCTGATCCACCATTTTAGCTTTGAGGCTAAGTATATGCTCGTCTAGATAGTTCATAGAAAGCCCCCTTTTAGGAAAAATACGCGTTTGTACTTGAATATGTAAAGATGAGAGGAGATATTTAAGTACAAAACCAACATATGTATTTATCGGTTAAAAGAGAGATTTAGTTTACAAAATGAACCATTCGTTGGGGGAGCATTGTTCGATATTAGATTCTATTTCATTCCATAACGCCTTTTTGCCGTAATAATTCGGTTGTAGTACTCCAAAGCAGGCGTTGCATCTTGATATCCCCACCAGGATATGTCGGCACAATCGGCTTACCAGTACCAACATTAAAATATCCGCCTGTCACTTCTTGATATTGGGATTCTGTTGCTAAACGAATAATGATGTCCGCTCCTTTCCGTGGGTCTCCGATATGCAAAGCGTTCAATATTTTTGCAAGTATCGAAGAAAACCCTAACTCGCGACCAAGGCCGGTAACGTTAAAGCCTGGATTAAGTGCATTAACTACGATTCCAGTTCCATCCAGTTGACGTCCAAGTTCTTCTGTAAACATGATATTAAGAAGCTTGGTCTTTCCGTATATCTTAGATGAACCTCTTGCGGTAAATACAGATGTATCTGTTAAATCCTCCGGTAATTTTAATTCACCATGGTTGCGTGATGCTTCAGAAGCCACATTGACGATCCTAGCATTTGTGGATTCCATGAGTGAATTGAGTAGTGTATGCGTTAACAGCCACGGGGCAAGATAGTTTACGGCTATCATTTCTGCCAAACCCTCTGAGGTTATTCGCTGTTCAAATCCATGTAATCCAGCATTGTTCACTAATACATCAATCTTAGGATAATTAGCTTTAATTTCATCCCCAATACGTTTGACATCTTTCATAAGAGACAGGTCCCCGAAAAAAAAGTCTACCTTTGTACTTGGCGCCAGATCTTTTAAAATATTTTTAGTCATTTCAGCACGTTTTTCATTTCTGGCTGTTAAGACTAGATGTGCCCCACGTTTGGCTAATTCAATTGCTACCCATTGTCCAAGACCGTTAGTAGCACCAGTGATTACAATAATCGGGTATGTCGACATATAGATCATCCTCCAAATTCTTGATCCAATTACATCCATATTCATGTCTACGCTTTACGGTTGTGGATGCTTTATACTGTAGATCTTCTGCTTGACACTTACCAAAGTTGAAAATATGATTGATATATATCAAGTATATGTATTTTGATTGATATATGTCAAATATATATTCGAACTCATTCAAATAAGGTGGGGACATATGGAAAATAAAACTCAACATCCAGATTCTACAAGAGAGCAATTAGAACTGAATCTTGGTGAACAACTTAATGCACTTATAAGCGCGTCGCATGCACTCAATGTAAAAACTGCGGCACTTTTCGATCCATCATTACAACCTGCAGCTTTTCTGATTGTACGTTGTCTCCTGTCATACGGTCCGGCAAGCGCTACATTTTTGGCGGAATCCACCGCTATGGATCGAAGCTCTGTTAGTCGGCTTGTTACTCAACTTAAACACTTGAATTATGTAAAAAGTGAAACTCATCCTGAGGATCGTCGGGGAGTGTTGATATCCCTGACAGCCAATGGTCGTGAAAAAGCCTTGGAAGCTTTAAAAGAAAAAGAAAAAGAGTTTTATCAACGTATTTCAACATGGGAGGATTCTAAACTTGAAGCGTTCATCGAGATGCTGAAGTGTTTTAACGGGTATGATTGCGAGGATTAATGATTCAACATAAAGCATCGTATGGTGAAAAAAGGAGGCATTTTAAAAGTGAAAGAAAATAATGTTAGGGAAATTTGAACAGTGGGGGAAGTCCCATGGATTTTCCGGGATCAAACTGTTATCTCATCCAAGTCGGATACAGGCTCACAGGTTCTACGAACGACGTGGCTATATGTTTACCAAGGATCAAAAAAATTTTATAAAAAATCTCAAATAAATACATGTTCACTAGTTATATCCAAGGTAATATTTGAAATGTTGCTCTTTGATTTCATGTTTTCCACTGTATGAATACAGATTTCAAATAGGCTTAATATCGTGATATTTATCATTGAAGAAATATGTATGTTTAGCACTCTAATGCATTGCATTAAATTGACCATTGTTCAGAAAATATGAATAGCCTTCCTTTCCATTTCATGCCTAAAAATGTCTGCTAATTAGCAGTTGTATTTAGGCGTTTTTTGTCATACAATGCATCTAATGCTACGGACTCGGTCTTAGAAACAGTAAGGTTTGGACGGTAAATAGGACGTGGTTTCCTTGTATATTTACGAATCGTGGAACTACTTTGTAGTCGTTCACTCACGACCACGTCAGTCTGAAAAATTAATAATGTTTGGGGACAGTTTTCCGGATCATTAGCGTTTGATGATGAACATATACGAAGGGGAGCGTTCTTTTGGAATCGAAACAATTAACGAGAGGGCTAAAGCCACGGCACGTTGAGTTGATTGCGCTTGGAGGTACGATTGGCGTCGGTTTGTTTATGGGGTCGGCAAGTACGATAAAATGGGCAGGTCCCTCAGTGCTGTTGGCATATCTCTTAGCTGGGATTATTATGTTTTTTGTCATGCGGATCATGGGGGAAATGCTGATTCTTGAACCGGTGACAGGCTCATTCGCTACATTTGCTCATAAATATATCAGCCCTTTAGCCGGTTTCTTGACCGCCTGGAGCTATTGGTTTTTATGGGTTACCGTAGGGATGGCAGAAGTCACTGCGATTGGGGTATATGTGGGCTACTGGTTCCCAGATATCCCGCAATGGTTGCCGGCTTTGGCAGGTGTAATTATTATTGCATTGGCCAATTTGGCGGCTGTGAAATTTTATGGGGAATTTGAGTTTTGGTTTGCGATGATTAAAATTGTCGCCATTATCTTCATGCTAGTAGTTGGTACGGGGATGATCTTCTTTGGACTTGGTAACGGTGGACAACCGATAGGTCTATCCAATCTGTACAGCCAGGGAGGCTTCTTTGCAGGTGGTTTGAAAGGGTTCCTATTTGCACTCTGCATTGTAACAGCGGCTTACCAAGGGATAGAGATGGTAGGTATTACGGCAGGTGAAGCTGAAAATCCGAAGATGACACTGCGAAAAGCCATTAAAAACATCATCTGGCGTATTTTGATTTTCTACGTGGGTGCAATCTTTGTCATTGTTACGATTTATCCTTGGAACCAAATAGGCGAGATCGGCAGCCCATTTGTTCTGACTTTTGCCAAGGTAGGAATTGTGGCTGCTGCGGGTATCATTAACTTTGTTGTACTTACAGCTGCGATGTCTGGTTGTAACAGTGGTATTTACAGTGCGGGCAGAATGTTATATACATTGGCTAAGAACGGACAAGCTCCTAAGTTCTTTGGGAAAGTTTCTCCAAGCGGCGTCCCTAGAAATAGTATAATAACGACCATTTCCTTGCTGCTGGTAGGGGTGTTATTTAACTATTTAATGCCTGATTCCAAACTGTTTCTGTATATTTACAGCGCCAGTGTTCTTCCAGGCATGGTACCGTGGTTTGCATTAGCCATCAGTCAATTTAAATTTAGGAAAAAATGGAAGGACGAAATGAAGGATCACACCTTTAAGTCTCGTTTTTTTCCGATCAGTAATTACATCACCATTGTCTTTTTGTTGCTTGTGATCGTTGGAATGTGGTTTAATCCAGACACACGCTTGTCGTTGATTGTCGGAGCAACATTCATGGCGATCGTCGTTGTTGGATATTTTGTCTTTGGTATAGGAAAGAGGCAGAGAATTGAAGAATTAGAGGAAAACTAAAAGATTGCTAAATACGTAACACTTGCCGAGCGCAATTCAGATGATCCTGAGTTCGCTCGGCTTTTCTTTTACATGACGAGGGAGGGGCTACGGAAGGGTTGTTACTGAGGTATAGAACCGTGTGGTTATCCTGTTCGCACTACAAGTGTAAATACAAATACAAAAAAAGTGAGAACGAAAATGGAGAAGTTGATTATTGCTATACTCTTTCGGTTAGCCTTAAGCTCTGTAATTCCAGAAAATAAAAATATAAACCCTAGAAAAAATTGCGCGATTTTGTATGAGTCCCTATAGGTGTCTGGGTATGCGAGTGATAAAAAGGAAGAGATCATAACAACTACAGCAAATATTAAAGTGAGGATTCGGTAAATATCCATTTTCTTGAACATAGATAAGTTCCCCCTTCCTATATAACGCCTAGTACATTATATATTTTAAAGGTCAGACCGTGGGACTTCAAATAAATACAAAAAAAGGAGGGAAAATGATACTGGATAAGCGAAGAAACTAAGTGACATTAAAAACCCTTCCGTGAATGAAAAAGCCTTCGTTGCGGCCTATCAAAAAGCAAGGGATGAGACCAATAATCTTATGGATCTATTAAACATTATGGTGTCTACGGAAATGGAAAAACGTCTCAAAGCAGCAACCGAGCAGCAGAATACAGGCCAATAGCTTAAATCATCATTTTTTGAAATAATACCCATACGTACCCGATCCGAGAGAGAAAGCTCAAATTATCTTGAGAACAGGCTAATATGGAAAGGACATAATTTATCCATACTTTCTTCTAATATTTAACTGTTGATAGATTTATTGAAAAGCTATAATGCTAATGATGATTTGAGTGTACTTAGAGAAAAGAGGTTGAGGGTATAATGTTGAAAAAATGGCCATTAGTATTCATGATGGGTATTCTCATGCTGACATCTGTAGGATGGAACAGTGGAATATCTTATGCGAAATATTATTACGAATACACTTGGGATAAGTACAAGGGGACTGAAATCAAGACGTATAGGTTGACACCAGTAGCTGGAAGAGCTGGATTAATGGATCAAGAAAAGGCCTTAGCTACTATTGGCAAAACCCCGAATGTGTATGGAAAGTTCAGTGGCTATAGAACAGAAAAAACAACTGAAATAGCAACCAAGAGTGTAACGGATGAGGTTTATAAATATGCAGTTGTTGATTTTATTAGCGACAAGGAGCCAAAAATTGTAGAATATGTTAATCCAAAAGGCGGAGTTCCTCATAGATGGAACGGAACCGATGAGATTCGAATTTTTATGAGAGGGTCTGAGGCAGCTTCTTTGGCAGAGCTGTTTTATGAGGGAACTCCAAGTGAAGGACGCTATCATTTTAATGCTGACGATGTCTACTTAGTTACATTCTGGTCCAGCACAGTAAAACCAATCACTGAAATGTCTGCTGAAGCACTAATTGAGGAAGGCCCTGCTACGCTTATAAATCGAGAGTTGGTAGGCCAAATAAAAGACAAAGATCCTGCTGCTTATCCGCAAAACGGAACTTTAAACGGCTACTTTTATGTTTATAAGGGTTCTGAGTTTAAAGAGAATTAAAAGAGCAGACAGGAATTAATAAGTATATATGTACACGAGAACGAGATAACATTTTGTATTCTCCAAGCGAATGCGGATACAGATGTTATCTCTTTTTTATTTGTATACGGGATCAACATAGTAACTCAAAAAGGTGATAAATATTTAATTACCAATGAAAACCATTGTTTAGTGATAGGGAATTACGGCTTAAAAAAACATGGTGAATAAACAGGACATTAGATTGCCAAAACCACTTTTTTTGCTGGTTTTATTCAATCCTAGGGAGATTATTCCGATAATTCAAGTATATACAGTTTGGTGTTAACAGTAATGAAAAACCGTTTGAAAACAAGAGAGATTAATTTTCAAAGTTGATATGAAGGTACAGGTGAAAGTGGCCCAGTGCTATCTCGTAAAGGAGGTGTAATAATCTCGAATAATGAATTATGAGAAAAAGTTAAAACAAATTAGGCTTTACATGGCTGGTTTACTGGCTGTCTGGTTGTTCTGTATACATAGTGCGCCTGTTTTTGCGGACAGAGCCTTTAATGATATCGAACATTCCTATGCAGCTGATGCGATTGAGACCATGGCTGCTCAAGGTTATGTTACGGGTTATCAGGATGGGAGCTTTCGACCTTTACATTTTATCTCGCGACAGGAATGGGCAAGCATTTTCGCTAAAACCTTAAAGCGAACATCGAATAACAGAGGCGTAACTTCTTTTCGTGATGTGTCACCATGGGCTCTACCTTATGTACAGGCCTTACAGGAAGAGAGAATTACGAAAGGAATTAGTGATCAATTATTCGGTGCCAAGCATAATATGACTCGTCAGGATATGGCCGTTTGGTATGCCCGCTATTTTGGTGTTACTGAAGATACCCGATCGGTTGGTATATCCAGTTTTGTGGATCAATCTGATATATCAGATTATGCACAAACGAGCGTATGGCTGATGGAACGGCTGGAACTGATCGAGGGAGATACGAATCACTATTTCCATCCTAAAGAGTCTGTGAGACGGCAGGACGCCACGCTGGTTGCTTATCGGATATGGTTAGGCGGTGGAGGTCTGAGAGAACGTGCCAAGCGTTTGCTGGAGTTATTAGGAAGTGGAACTGCAACGATGCCTCAGACGACCAGCCAACAAGAATCGAAGAAGATCACGGTCGATTTGACACCGGAAATTAGTCAACAACCTGTGAATTCGGAAATTGAGGAGCCTAAAAAGCATCGCCCAAGCCCCGATTCACCGGAGTCGCCGGTGACACCACCGGAGCCGAAGCCGGAACCGCCAGTTACACCACCGGGACCTAACCCCAAACCACCAGTAATTCCGGCAGATCCACCAGTGCTTCCACCGGATCATTCTTCGGATTTTCTGGTAGATGAGGTCGTAATCAAGGCGCAGGAGCTGGTAAATCAGCCGGAAAGGTACCCTTCGTATCAGCTATCCTTTCAGCTCTACAATGGAGGGCGACCAGTAAGCATTCCTGCTGCCAGCGTCACAAGTGTTACGTACACATTTAGTGATAGGTTAGGTATTTTTGATGAACAAGGGAAAATTGCGCATCCCGAAAATATTCCGGCTGCGGACAGCCTCATTCCTGTAGAAATGAAGGTCACTATTGCCAAACCTTATCAGGTCCTTACAGCTCAGACCAAGCTGATCGTGAAAGGGAAGACTCCACCGGCAGAGCCTTCAAACGTAATCAGGTCCGTATACTTGGCCACGTATACCATTTCAGAGGCCGCAACCTTAGATCCTGCTGCTTGGAATATGTCCTACGTATTTCATAATGCTAAAGGAGAGGTTATAGCTCCTGAATTACTGCCGTCAGACTTGAAGCTTCGGGTAGAGGATTCCAGAGGAATATTTGACGAGGATGGAAAGATTGCCAACCTGCATTTGATTCCGGCAGTGAACTCGGTCATTCCATTAAAGATTGAAGTTGATTCACCATCCCAGGGAATTCACCTCACATCCGATGCGGAATTAACGGTAGAACCTGGAGAACGCAAAAAGCAATATTTTGCTGTCTCCATCATGCTGCAGGGAAGCGCGACTACGGTAGACCAAATCAAGCAATCTCGTCAATTGCTAATGGATCACTTTGGTCCCAACATTAAAGTGACATGGGCCTTGCAAAATGGATTTGTTTTTGTAGAAGCGAATCGACCACAGCTTAAACAGGTTCTGGCATTCGTCGATCAGTATGGAGATGAAGTCGGAATTCTGGCGGGGTACCCGAACCAGTCCGAGCCTGGGCTTCCTGTTTGGGAAGCAAAGATGGGTGAGTGGCTATACATGTATCGTTACAATGCATTCAATGAGCTGCACCAATCCGGTACAATGGGATCACCATCCGTGTTTGAAAGCATGGATACAGACCAATATCGGAAGTATCTTCCGAAATCATTGACCAGCTTTACGGTGAATCCCGAACAGACTCAATGGCTTAAAGATCACTATCGGATTACATCCGCGATGGGATGGTCGGCTACACAATATAATGTCAACGGCATGTATGGTGAGGGCTCACCCTTGATGCCTTACTGGTCCCATAAGGACAATCCAATTGTTCCCGCACAGGGACTAGCAGATAATAGCGGTACCGTATTCATGAACTCGGTTACGATTGATCCGATTGGATCACGCTATACCAAAGATTCCTCACGCTGGACTCTTCATCCGGGTGACCC
This sequence comes from Paenibacillus sp. SER-28, assembly GCF_052906305.1. Taxonomy (NCBI): domain Bacteria; kingdom Bacillati; phylum Bacillota; class Bacilli; order Caryophanales; family Paenibacillaceae; genus Paenibacillus; species Paenibacillus sp. SER-28. The sequence goes on from NZ_JBRECM010000008.1 coordinate 106,464, forward strand.
ATATGTGACGGAGACGGATGCGGCACCACAACTGTATATAGTACAGCAATATTTGGATAACCCTTATCAACGTATAAATACAATAAACTACTTGTCCATTATTTTGGACATTAATGCACTTGCCAACACCCATAACATGGGCCCAATATGGGAGAACTTTGTGAATCACTTCCCGCTTGATCGTAAGGTCGAGATTGTGGGTGTGGACGGGCTGAAACAGATTTATGAATCGGCAGCAGGATCCAATAATGATCACTCGGAATTTACGCTCATGTTTAGAGGATCGGGTATTAAGACGGCTATGGACTCCAATAATTCACCAGCAAATCTGCGCTATTTGTGGACTGAAAATGCCTCACAGCGGATTATTTTATCCAAAGAGGATGGAGATGCGGCATGGTCCATTATTGACTTTACCGATTATACCCGAAAACCAGTTCCGAAGCTGGCCTACAGCCCGGAGAATAGTCACACGGACGTAAGCTATGTCACCGGAAGGAACTTCAAGCTATGTCCAACGGCTCCTTTAACAGCGGATGAAATTCAACGCGTAAAGGATCGTTTGAAGGATATTTACTTTGCAGAAGAAGTAAATTATCAGTAAGTAATTGGAAAGAGTTAAGAGCTGATGTTTTATGAAAAGGGGGTGTCCCCACAGCCATCGAAATGGCTGTGGGGACACCCCTTTGTTTTAGAGAAAAGGTTTTACACCCATTCAATAACCTGATCTACAGATCGCCGGGTTTTGCCGCGCGGCTCGTTCAGACGGTATCCAAATGCCACCATACAGGAAATACCGAAATGCTCGGCATCCATGATGCCTTCTTCGGAGAGGATGCGTTCGATTTCCTGTTTATTAAAACCTTCGATAGGACAGGAATCAATGCCGATTTGAGCTGCGGCAGTCATCATGTTACCCAGTGCGATGTAGGTTTGTCGGCAGCCCCACTCGAACAAGGCTCTTTTATTTTCCTCCAGCCCAAAATCAGATTTTAGAAAGGCATCATACACTTTTTCTCTGCCTTGAATCACTTCAGCGGGTAATTGCTGCACGTTCTCCATCATACTCTTGATATAATCGGAGGAGGCTATCATATCTTCTGGAAGTCTAGAGAGGATGAGTACAAAATGGCTGGCTGTTGGCAGTTGTTTTTGGGCCCCCCAAGAGTAAGGAAGCAGCTTCTCACGCATTGCTTTACTCTGAACGACAACAAATTTCCAAGGTTCAAAGCCAAATGAGCTTGGAGATAAACGACCGGTTTCAAGAATAAAATCAAAATCGGAATCGCTAATTTTCTTATGACTATCAAATTCCTTCGTTGCATGTCTGAACTCGTATGCAGATAAGATTTGATCTTTAGTAGTAGTTAAGGTTTCCATCGTTATTCCACTCCTTATGGATGTGATTAAAATTGACGCTTACCAAGTGACATGCTTAATATTAGAATATACATGATCGTTTTTGAAGTACGCACATTAATGTGCTGTAGTATATAAAATGATACCAAGGAGGAGAAAAGCCTATGCGCAATCGGAAAGGCGGCTTTGGGGAATGTACCGCTGGAAATGATCAGGCGTGTCCAGTTGAGTTCACGCTGGACGTGATTGGGGGCAAATGGAAAGGGATTATTCTATATCATCTTATGTATGGGACTAAGCGATTTAGTGATTTTCGGCGGATCTGTCCGGGAATTACTCAGCGTATGCTGACACTCCAATTGCGCGAGCTGGAAGAGGACGGAGTCGTTCACCGTGAAGTCTACCAACAGGTTCCTCCTAAGGTCGAATACTCTCTAACTGAATTTGGAAAAACGCTGATCCCGATTATTAACCTGATGAAGGATTGGGGAGAAGAATATAAAACAAAACAGCGATCATCAGAAAGCAGTCTCCAGCAGCCTAGCCCCAATGTGTAGGTTTTTGAGACGGCTCCACGAAAAAAGACTTGGCCATCATTTTGGCAGGTCTTTTGTTTTTTAAAGTGAAATGATGCAAAGTTCGTTTTTTAGTTGACAGCAAGGACAACGCTTGATATATTTCTTACGATATTGATAATCATTATCATTTGTATTGGAGATCATCTCCACAATATATAGGGGGCTAATCAGTTGAAAAGAAAATCGTATTTTATGATGACAGCTATGTTACTTGTATTGTCTGTATTCATCAGCGCTTGCGGCGGAAATAATAATGGAAGTAGTCCGGCTTCATCTTCAGAAGATAAGCAAGAGTCGGCTACTACTGGAGAGACTAGAAGCTTTAAAACGGTTAAAGGGGATATTCAAATTCCTGCTAAGCCACAGCGCATTGTAACGGATTTTTACGGCGGAGAATTGCTGTCCGTGGGTGCTAACGTGGTGGGTGTGGAGCCGACTGCGTTTCAAAATCCTTTTCTGACCGATTTGCTGAAGGAAAAAGGAACCAAAGAGGTGGGTGATCCGACCAATTTGGAAAAGACGCTGGAACTCAAACCCGATCTGATCGTGGTTATGAAGGATACGAATTATGAGGCTTTGTCTAAAATCGCACCTACCCTGTACATTCCGTATGGTACGACGAATAATATCTATGATACGGTCAAGCTGTTCGGCGATATCACTGGGGAAAAGGAGAAGGCCGAGCAATTTATTACTGCATTTGATAAAAAGGCCGCTGAAGGTCGCGCACGTCTTAAAGGTGTGATTGACGAAAAGGCAACTTTCGGTCTGTATGAGTTGACGGACAAGCATGCACTTTGGATCTTTGGTGACAATGCGGGTCGCGGCGGCCAAGCTGTATACAATGCACTTAAACTGAACATGCCAAAGAAAACAGTGAACTCCAAGGAACAAACGGTGCAGCTTTCGATGGAGGTATTGCCACAGTATGACGCAGATTATATGTTCCTGACTACGTATGACCCCGAGAAAAAGGGTGACGCGCTCAAACAACTAAAGTCGTCCGCTGTGTGGGGGAATCTTCCAGCGGTGAAGAACAATAGAGTGTTCTTTAACGATTTTGATACGTATTATCGTTATGATCCAATCGCTATTACCGGGCAAATTGATATGATCGTAGATATGCTGGTCGAAAGAGAAAAAGAGAATAAAGCTAAACAATAGATGTGAGATTCTGCGTTGTAATGAATTACTCAAAACAGATAGGAATTCGCATGTTATACGCAGTATATAGCATTAAAAACCAGTCCAACATGAATCATGTTTGGACTGGTTTTTAATTTACTATTTTGTCGTAATTTCAATAGTATCTTCTTTTTGTATCCAATCAGCTATTTTTTTGAAGAAATGTTTTGGAACAGGTTAAACACGGTTATGAGCAGACTAATTCGCTATTCGACTGCGCACCATCAACAAGGTTTGTTCTTTGATTTGTCCGATTTCACGGATGAGTGCGGCTGTCTTGGTCTCATAGGAGTATTTGACATCCAAATCTTTCAGCGAAGCAAGGTTAATGTCGACGGTAAGCAGGGCGGATTGAGCGGCGGCTTCGAACAGGATCGCGCCGATGCCAAGATCCGAAATCACATTTTTATTGGATATTTCCACAATGTTGTAGGCTTGCGACAATCCGTCCCGGCATACTTCCAGCAGGCGCATGGGTACCTCAATGGCAGCGATCACCGCCGTCTGTAAGGAATGGGTACGATAGCGCTTTTCTTCGTCCGTTTCCTTGGGCAAACGCAGCGCGGTCATGTACTGTTCAAAGGATTGGATGTCTGCGACCATTAGTTCCTCACAATGTGTAGACAATCTTTCCATGCTGCTAATGACGTCCGTGATTTGTTCATGGATATGCGCATATTTTTCTCCTTGTGAAAGGTTGGCGGTCATGGAGGTCATAGCCGCGCCTAGTGCCGCAGCCAGTGCGGATACACTTCCTCCGCCGGGGGTAGGTGCTGCACTTGCAGCCTCTTTTAGAAAATGCCCGATGGAATGATTCCACGACAGTTCACTCATGAATAGACCACCTCTCTGGAGTAGTGTTGCAGATGTATTGCTTTGAGCAGATTTTTGTATAAAATCGCAGTTGTTAAGGTGCCAACACCGCCGGGAACCGGAGAAATGGCATGGACCTTTTCCCCAACGTCTAAAGCGGCATCCCCCACTATTTTTCCCTCTAGCGTCTCATTAATTCCCGCATCTACCAAAATCAGACCGGGATGAACCATATCCTGTGTAATCACATCAGGGCATCCGACTGCGACGAAGGCAATGTCTGCATGGCTCAGATGCTCTGCAATATCACGTGTTCCTGCATGACAGGCGGTAACGGTGGCATTTTCTCTTTGCAACATGTGGAAAAGGGGAAGTCCCACTGTCTGTCCGATGCCCACGAGAGTGACATTTTTGCCTGCCAATGTGTGACCGTAATGCTTGAGCAGCTCGATACAGGCTTGAGGTGTTGCGGGATATAGTCCTGCGTCACCTGTTACGGTAGCCAGCTTGTTATCAGGTGTAATTCCATCAATATCCTTGTAGGGGGCGATGGATTGTTTAATAACGGAGGCGGAAAGATGTTGGGGAAGCGGCAGTTCCAGCATAATGCCATGTACATGGGGTGCATTGTTCAGACTGCCGATCAGGTGCAGTAGCTCGGTTTCGCTAACATGACGATCAAAAGTATGAAGATGAAATGAGATGCCCAGCTTCTCCGCTATTTTTTGCTTGGTCCGGGCATAGTAGGCAGAAGCCGGATCGCCTTCTACCAATAGTGTCGCCAGATGGGGACGGTGTCCTTGCTGCTTCATTTCTTCTACCTGTGAACGGATCGTTGCATATACTTGCTCAGCTGCTTCTTTGGATTTCATGATAATAGCCATAGTCCGAGCCTCCTCTGAATTTATCGCATGATTTATCAACAGGGTGTCATGGTCTTGTAAAACGAAAAAAAGTATTTGCACAAGGTCGTCAAGACAGACGAATCCTCTGCAAATACTTCTCCCAGGCGAACGGTACGCTTTTTTTGTATGCTCCCTCGTGGTTCATTCCACTGACTTCGCCAGTCACATACAGCGTTATTATGTCTTATATTTTAACAAATAATCCTCAGAAAAGAAACCCGCGAACATTTGGAAAACGGGTTATGTTACTTGTCTATATGACAAATGTCATATACCCGAGCTGACGTTTATGACTACAGCGTCTACAGTCTTCACCTTATACTGAGATTAGATCAACATGTACGCCTAACAGGATCAAGGTATAGGCGTCATTTTAAAGGAGGATCATAATGAGTATGACACAACTCCCATTAGCCCAATTGAAAAAAAATATGGCTCCCTACGAGAAAATAAACACGAAATCCAGCGTTCTGCAACTCATCAATACTTTGGGTCCACTGATCCTATTGTGGTATGCTGCTTATCTTAGCCTGTCGGTTTCGTACTGGCTGACGCTTCCCATTGCCATTGTTGCATCCGGGTTTGTGGTACGGACGTTTATTATTTTTCATGATTGTGGTCATCAATCCTTCTTCAAAAGCCGCAAGCTGAACGACATTGTGGGAACGATTACAGGTATTATAACGCTCTGTCCTTATCATCAATGGAAAAATAGTCATGCGATCCACCATGCAACCAGCAGTAATCTGGATAAAAGAGGCACAGGTGACATGTGGGTGCTTACGGTAGAAGAGTACACAGAGGCTTCCACATGGACACGGCTGGCCTATCGTATATATCGAAATCCTTGGGTTATGTTCGGACTAGGTCCGATCTATACTTTTTTGATTTCCTATCGCTTTAATATCAAGACAGCCAAACGCAAGGAAAAAATGAACACTCATGTGACGAATATATCCATCGTTGCATTGTATGCACTGTTGTGCTGGGCTATTGGATGGCAGGCCTTCCTTCTCGTACAGGCACCTATCTTTTTTGTATCCGGTATGTTGGGCATCTGGTTGTTCTATGTACAACATCAATTTGAGGATTCGTATTTTGAGCATGATGAAGAGTGGAGTTATATTAATGCAGCCGTAGAAGGCAGTTCTTACTACAAGCTTCCTAAAGTATTGCAATGGATTACGGGGAATATCGGATTTCACCACGTACATCACTTGAGTCCCAAAGTGCCAAATTATAATTTGGAAAAAGCACATGAAGCGACACCGTTACTTCAAAAAGCAACCACGATCACAGTGAGTAGCAGTCTGCAATCTTTGAAGTTCCGCCTTTGGGATGAAAATACGAAAACCTTTTTGACCTTTAAACAAGTGAAGCCGCTCCTCAGCAAACGTGTTGCAGTTACGAAACCCATCCCTACACCTGTTGTAAGCACAGAAAGAAAATAACGTTGTACAAAACTTGGTATGATATGATAAGAGATATAAGTCAAGTGAAGTAGAAGAGGGTGGCAGGATGCAAAAATGGTATCAGATTTTTCAAAGAAATACTGGACTTAGCCCTTATGTGTGGGTCGTCTTTTATATCCTGCCCTTTTACTACTTTAGCTCTTCATCTACAAGTCATATTATTCTGGGTACTGCTATTATTTTGGTGTTTTTTGCATGTTATGTATTGGCTTTTGTCTCGAAAGGCTGGCTCATATACTTTTGGACCAGTGTACAAATTGCCATATCGATTACCATGACACTGCTGTTTAGCTATATGTATTTTTCCATATTTATCGCCTATCTGATCGGTAATATTAAAAGTAAGGCTGCATTTACGACGCTGTATATTATTTTAATGGTTATTACGATTGGATTGATCAATTACGGTTTTGTTTCTCAGAATCCCGTTTTTATTAAACAGATTCCTTTTATCCTGCTCAATCTGATCGGTGTGATTCTCCTTCCGATTACGAATTTTAATCGCAACAAAAGCGATCGGCTCCAAGTCCAATTGGAGGATGCCAATAAGAAAATATCGGAATTGATTAAGCTGGAGGAACGGCAAAGAATTGCGCGTGACCTGCACGATACCTTAGGTCAGAAGCTGTCACTCATCGGGCTGAAGAGCGATTTGGCGGGCAAACTGATGGATCAGTACCCGGAGCGGGCTCATGCTGAAATTAACGATGTTCGTCTCACGGCGAGAAGCGCACTAAAAGAGGTGCGGGAAATGGTTACTCAAATGCGCGGTATGCGATTAGAGGATGAACTGCTACGTATTCGGCAGATTTTAAAGGCTGCTCACATTGAATTGACTCTAGAGGGCGACCCGAAGCTGGAGCATACATCATTAATGAATGAAAATGTCCTTAGTATGTGTATGAAGGAAGCAGTGACAAATGTGGTTAAGCACAGTGGAGCCACCGCTTGTTCCATCACCATTGAGCCGTCTCGTAAGGAATTAACCCTTCGAATTCAGGATAATGGAGTCGGTATTACGAGAGAAAATGGAACCTTTCGTGGAAACGGCCTGAAAGGTATGAAAGAAAGGCTCGAATTCGTGAACGGATGTATGGAGCTGCGTTCAGATCAGGGAACGACCCTGGTTATTAAAGTGCCCAATATCACTGAAAAGCCGAATGAGGAGGTGGGGCCATGATTCGAATTGTCATTGCGGAGGACCAGCGTATGCTGCTGGGTGCTCTAGCCTCCCTGCTGGACTTGGAAGAGGACATGAAAGTAGTCGGAAAAGCAAGCAACGGGGAAGAAGCTTTAGAGCTGGTGAAGCTGCATCAGCCAGACATATGCATTATGGACATCGAAATGCCGATCAAGAGCGGATTGGATGCGGCTGAGGAACTCAAAGGCTTGAACTGCAAGGTGCTGATTTTAACTACGTTTGCCCGCCCCGGGTATTTTGAACGAGCGATCAAGGCGGGGACACACGGTTATTTGCTCAAGGACAGTCCTAGTGAAGAGCTGGCTTCCTCCATTCGAAGTATTATGGCAGGTCGGCGTATCTATGCCCCTGAACTGGTCGATGATGCTTATGCCGAAGTCAACCCGCTAACAGAGCGTGAAAAAACCGTTTTGGCGCTCATTGCTGACGGAAAGAACACCAAAGAGATTGCTGGTGAACTGTATTTAACGACAGGGACGGTGCGCAATTATATTTCAGTCATTCTCGATAAGCTGGGTGTCAGTAACCGGATTGAGGCAATTACACGTTTTAACGAAAAAGGTTGGTTTAAATGAGAAACAGGGACGCTATGAAGCAAAATGTAGCGCTCTGTTTTTTTGTTTTATCCATAGATTTGGTATGCCTTTAGCGTACTACCTTGTGATACAATAGGATAGTTGTCCACAGGATGGACTGGAGTACAAGGAGGAGCAGAACCCCATGAAACAAGCCCCATTTATAGCCGTTGAAGGGCCGATCGGAGCAGGTAAAACGACGTTAGCTTCGATGCTTTCAACCGAGCTACATTTGCCGATGATCAAAGAGATTGTCGAGGAGAACCCATTTCTCGATAAATTTTATCAAAATATAGATGAGTGGAGTTTTCAGCTGGAAATGTTCTTTCTCTGCAATCGGTACAAGCAGCTGGAGGATACCGGTCTGCGATATATCGAGAAAGCTCAGCCCGTTATTTCTGATTACCATATCTACAAGAATTTAATTTTTGCCGAACGTACGCTTAAGGGTGTGAAGCTCGAAAAATATCGTCAAATCTATCATTTGCTCACCGATGATATGCCTAAGCCGGACATTATCATTTATATTAGAGCAGATTTGGATACCTTGCTGGGGAGAATTCGCAAGCGTGCACGCTCTTTTGAACAGGAGATGGACCCCGCCTATCTGGAGCAATTGATCATAGATTATGATAAAGGCATGCAGTTTCTCGCTGAACAGTCCCCTTCCCCTCGTATATTGACCGTGAACGGGAATGAAATTGATTTTGTAGAAAATCAGGCACAATTTAAACAAATTGTTTCCGATGTAAAGGAGCTTATATAGTGAATAATTACAACATTCCTGCGAATGCCCTGATTACGGTAGCGGGCACAGTGGGTGTAGGCAAATCTACGCTGACTGGTGCTTTGGCCGGACGTCTTGGTTTTAAAACCTCTTTGGAGCAGGTTGATCATAATCCCTATCTGGAGAAATTTTACCACGATTTCGAAAGATGGAGCTTTCATTTGCAAATTTATTTTCTCGCGGAACGCTTCAAGGAACAAAAGAATATTTTCTTGTCTGGTGGAGGTTTTGTACAGGATCGTTCTATTTATGAGGACACAGGCATTTTTGCGAAAATGCATGCCGATCAGGGAACGATGAACCCTACCGATTATGAAACGTATACTAGCCTGTTTGAGGCGATGGTGATGACACCGTTTTTCCCGCACCCTGATGTGTTGATCTATTTGGAAGGTAGCTTGCCCTCCATACTGAGTCGGATTGAGGAACGCGGCCGCGAGATGGAGATCCAGACCGAGCGTTCTTATTGGGAGCAAATGCATCGCAGATATTCCAATTGGATCAACGAATTTGATGCCTGTCCTGTACTGCGTCTAAACATTGATGAGTATGATGTACACGACCCAGCTTCTATGGATGCCATTTTGGAAGAAGTAGGAAAAGTGATATCAAAAAAATAGAGATATAACCCCAAATAAATGACAGGGACTGTGGTACAATCAGTATAAATTATGCTGATAGACTACAGTCTTTTATTGTCGAATGAACATGTTGAAGCATGAGATATGACTCATGGTATAGTGGACAAGTTTAGACTGGAATGCGAGAATAGGTACATATGAATTGTAATGACTCACGGGAAGGATGGGATACTGTGATGCGTTTTGGTATTGTTGGAACCAACTGGATAACAGAGAGGTTTATTCAAGCTGCGATGGAGACGGACGAATTTTCCCTGACGGCGGTATACTCACGCACAGAGGATAAGGGCAAAGCTTTTGCTGACAAATATAACAGCCAGCCGGAGGTTTTTACAGACCTGGCGCAAATGGCCGCAAGTGATCAGGTCGATGCCGTATATATTGCCAGCCCCAATTCCTTACATGCGGAGCAGGCGATCTTATGTATGAATCACGGAAAGCACGTGTTGTGTGAGAAACCCTTTGCGTCTAATGCAGCAGAGGTGAAGAGCATGATCGAAGCCGCACGCAATAACGATGTTCTGCTGATGGAGGCCGTTAAATCCACACTGATGCCTAACTTTAAAATAATAAAGGATCATATGTATAAAATAGGCCGGGTTCGGCGTTATTTTGCAAGCTATTGTCAATACTCCTCACGCTTTGATGCTTTTAAGCAAGGTAAGGTATTGAATGCGTTTAATCCGGCCTTTTCCAATGGTTCCTTGATGGACCTTGGAGTGTATTGTTTGTATCCTATGGTGACTTTGTTCGGCAAACCTGAGGAGGTTCGGGCGGTTGGTGTACTTTTATCCTCTGGTGTCGATGGCGAGGGCAGTATCGTGATGAAGTATCCTGATATGGATGCTATCGTCATGTATTCCAAAATTACAGATTCCTATCTGCCTGCTGAAATTCAGGGTGAGAATGGAACGATGGTGATCGACAAAATCAGCCAGCCCTATGAGGTGAAAATTCATTATCGGGACGGCACAATTGAGGATCTAACCAAAGCTCAGACGCGTGAGCCAATGTATTATGAAATTCAGGAGTTTATTGATTTGATCAAGAGTGGTGAACGCAACAGTTCCATTAACTCCTTGGAGTGTTCACTTACAGTCGCTGAAGTGATGGAGGAGGCAAGACAACAATTCGGCCTTCGTTATGAAGCAGATTTGAAAAATACTTCTGCACATTAGTCTGTGGAATGATCGAGATTGCAATGCACAAAGGGCTGCCGGTTTGCAAACTTTGCAAATATACGGTTAGCCTTATTTGGCTTTGTAGCCCTAAAAGTGTAAGCAATTGTGATGACAGGAGTCAGAAGGCTATATTCATTTTTTATTGACAGATTCTCCTTCTTGTCTTAAGGTGTTAACAATGCAATATACAGTTAAATAATCCCACTTTCGGTCAAACGAAGATTAGGGAGTTTTTTTTAGGGTATAAATCCGATTAAATCCACCGGATTACTAAAATGGGGTGGAGGAATACATACATTGTAGACGTAAGGAGGAAGCAGTTTGATAAAGTTTGAACAAGTTAGCAAAATATTTACCTTACCCAATCGTAAGGTAAATGCTCTCGAAAAGGTTTCGTTATCGGTTGAAAAAGGAGAAATTTTCGGCGTGATTGGTTTTAGCGGTGCAGGTAAAAGTACGCTGCTACGGCTTGTCAATTTACTGGAACGCCCCTCAGAGGGACGAATTGTCGTTAATGATCAGGATGTTACTCAGATACGTCCTAAGGAACTAAGGAATTTAAGAAGACGGATCGGGATGGTATTCCAAACCTTTAATTTGTTTAACTCTCGTACTGTATATGGCAATCTGGCTTATCCTCTAAAACTGGCTAAACTGCCCAAGACACAGATAGATGCTCGTGTTAAGGAGCTACTGCAATTTGTTGGATTGGAGGACAAAGCGGATTCCTATCCGGAGCAGTTATCTGGCGGGCAAAAGCAACGGGTCGGCATTGCCAGAGCACTGGCGAATTCGCCCGATATTCTCATCTGTGATGAAGCGACCTCGGCCCTCGACCCGGAAACGACAGAAGATATATTGAGGCTGCTGAAAAAAGTAAATGAAGAGTACCAGATTACGATCTTGCTCATTACCCATGAAATGAATGTGATTCGCAGTATTTGTGACCGTGTGGCGGTGATGGAGAATGGTAGGGTGATTGAGCAGGGCAGTGTGTTCGATGTATTTGCCAATCCACAGACGAAGACAACGAAAAATTTTATTCGCTCTGTACTGAATGATCAGCTTTCACCCAAACTGCTGAGCAAGATTCGGGAGCATCACGCTGGCCGATTGTACAGACTTGTTTTTCGGGGTGGGGCGACCAGTGAACCGGTGCTTTCTAGAGCGACACGGAAGCATAATCTGGATTACAACATTGTATATGGAAGTATTAATGAGCTACAGGGAGCGCTGTTCGGAAGCTTAATTGTCGAGTTAATCGGTGCAGACGATGAAGTTAACAAGGCCGTGGAGGAACTACGAACGACGGTGGAAGTCAGGGAGGTCATCGATCATGAGAGTTAATTGGGATACATTTTGGCTCAAGGTAGTGGAGGCTACAGGGGAAACGCTTTTGATGGTTGTTGTCACGCTGATTTTTGCCAGTATTCTGGGGCTTATGATTGGTTTAGTACTGTATGTGACACGTAAAGGGAGCTTGTTTGAAAACAAATTTGTGTTTATGTTTCTGAATTTGCTGATTAATATCATTCGCCCGATTCCGTTTATCATTTTTTTAGTGGCGATTAGCCCGTTTACGCGTTTAATCATGGGAACCACGATTGGAACCTCGGCGGCTATTTTCCCAATGACTATTGTAGCGGCCTTTGCTGTAGCGAGAATTGTGGAAAATAATCTGGTCTCCATAGATCCGGGCATGATAGAAGCTGCCAAGGCACTGGGTGCGACTCCATTTCAGATCATCACGGGTGTGTTGATTCGGGAAGCGCTGGGACCTTTGATTCTTGGGTTGACGTTTATTACCGTGGCCTTGATTGATTTCTCTGCCATGGCTGGTACGGTGGGCGGAGGAGGCCTTGGGAATCTGGCAATGACCTATGGTTATCAACGATTCGATACCTCGGTCATGATTGTCACGATTGTTTTGCTGATTATTTTTGTACAGGTCGCCCAATATGCGGGGAACTACTTGTCTCGTAAATTTCTACGGCGCTAATGGAAACAGCGTATTATACATAACGATTAAAGGGGAAATGAAAATGAAAAAAATATTTCGCTTGGGTTTACTAGCTATTCTTAGTGTAGCGGTTCTATCTGCTTGCTCGGCTAACGGTTCGGGCTCAAATTCAAATGAAAAAGTACATGTTAAAATCGGGGTTTCAGGATCTGAGGACACGTATTGGGATGTGCTCAAGAAGAAAGCAGAGGCCAAAAATATTGAAATTGAGCTGATCAGTTTCTCGGATTATACATTACCCAATAAGGCGCTCGCCAATAAAGAGGTAGATTTGAATTCCTTTCAACATTTGGCCTTTCTCAGTCAGTTTAATGTAGAAAATGATGTGAATATCGTCCCTATTGGTGCAACGATTATCGCTCCGATGGCACTGTACTCTGAAAAATTCAAAAACGTATCGGATATTCCTGACGGCTCAAAAATTGCTATACCGGATGATCCCTCCAATCAGGGACGGGCTTTAAAACTGCTCCAGTCTGCAGGGCTGATTAAGTTGAAGCAGGATGCGGGCCTGTATCCAACCACGGATGAAATAGAAGGTAATCCTAAAAAGCTGGAGATTGTCCCAGTTGTTGCCCAGCAGACGCCGCGCGTCTTGTCTGATGTAGCCGCCTCAGCTGTGAACAGCGGTGTTGCTACGGATGCTGGGCTCAAGCTGGACGGAGCCATCTACAAGGATGATGCAAGCAGCGAAGAAGCGAAGCCATATGTGAACGTGTTTGCTGCCCGTGCGGAGGATAAGGATAATGCGACTTACAAAACGATCGTGGATTTGTATCATGATGCTGATGTAGCCGAGGCGGTAAAACAGGATTCCAAAGGAGCTAACGTCGTGGTAGACCAGTCTGCCGAAGAGCTACAGGCCACATTGGATAAGCTGGTAGCAGATGTTAAAGCGCAAAAGAAATAAGAATGTTGAACAGAAGTAGGGTTGGAAGCATACTAATCTATTTTCGAAACGAGGAGAGATTGCGATGAGTACAACGAATACGGTCGATACACATAGACAGCGGATTATTGAGAAAATTGAGGAGTCTCGTCAGCTTTACACGGAAACGAGCAGGTTTATTCATGCTAATCCCGAAATCGGCAATCAAGAATTTCAAGCTTCCCAGGCACTGACGGGTATTTTGGAGCAAGCGGGGTTTGAGGTAACTCGTAATGTAGCGGGACACGAAACCGGATTTGTTGCACGTAAGGCTTCTGCTAGGCCAGGTCCGAAAATCGGATACTTGGCTGAATATGATGCATTGCCCGGTCTGGGCCATGCTTGTGGCCACAATATTATCGGAACCGCAAGCACGGCAGCAGCCATCGCCTTGGCGCAGGTGATCGACGAAACGGGAGGTGAGGTGTATGTGTTCGGTACACCAGCGGAAGAAGGCGGTCCTAATGGTAGTGCAAAAGGCAGCTTCGTGAAGCACGGGCTGTTCGAAGGGATTGATGCTGCACTGATGGTTCATCCATCCGGTGTGACCCGGCTGACCTCACCAAGTCTGGCAGTTGATCCGCTAGATTTTCATTTTTACGGCAAAGCGGCTCATGCCGCAGGATCACCAGAGCAGGGAATCAATGCGCTCGATGCGGTGCTACAGTTGTTCAGTGGTATCAATGCTTTGCGTCAGCAACTGCCGACCGATGTGCGTATTCATGGCATCATTACGCATGGAGGAGACGCGCCCAATATCATTCCGGACTATGCGTCGGCACGCTTTTTCATTCGGGCAAGTACTTGGCAGCGCACAGAGGAGGTTTCCACGAAAGTTCGCCATATCGCAGATGCTGCTGCTTTGGCAACAGGAGCCACTGTGAAAATCGAACGTTTTCAAAATGAAGTGCGTGATTTCATTCTGAACGATACGCTGGACGAGGTAGTAGGTCGTGAACTGGAGGCGCTGGGAGAACAGCTGGATCGTGGCCCTCGTGCCGGACTGGGTTCGACGGATGCGGGGAATGTGAGCCATGTTATCCCGACTGCACATGCTTACATTAAAATCGGTCCAGATGATCTCATCGCTCATACGGTGGAATTCAGGGAAGCGGCTGGCTCTGAGAAGGGTGAGGAAGCCTTAGAGATTGGAGCCAAGGCGTTAGCCTTGTCAGGCTTGGAGCTACTGGTGAATGAAACACTACTGGTTGCGGTGAAGGAAGATTTTAAGCGTACGCATTTAGTGGCACAGTAAGCCAAATTCACACAGGGCATAGCAGAGCCGTCTAATATGAGTGTTATAGTTGAAGAGGATATCCTACAGTCTGGTTGGCTGCATGGGTATCCTTTTTCATTTTCTTAGGGGATACCTACTATTGTACTTGTAATACTTACGCCCTGTTCGGAAGCTGGTAAAACGTACATAATGCAATTAACGACTTTACAAGTGTAATCATGGAGTGACTTACAGGAGGATGAAACGACGATGGCTTATCAAGAAATCAATGGAGTACGAGTATGGGGAGCACCTGATCCAGGGGCATTATCTCAAGCCCGTACATGTGCCGAAAACGGGAATGTGATTCAGGCGCTGCTGATGGCAGATCATCATAAAGGCTACAGTCAGCCGATTGGCGGTGTGATGGTGTATGACGGACAAATTTCGCCTTCAGGTGTCGGGTATGATATCGGTTGCGGGAATAAGGCGGTAAGAACGAAGCTGTTTGCAGCGGATATTATGCCGCGTATTTCAGCCGTGATGGATGAGATTGCACGTCATATTTCGTTTGGCGTAGGCCGTGTGAATGCGATTCAGGTAGACCATGAGCTGTTCGATGATCCGGACTGGGCGGTATATGCAGCGATAGGGAAACAAGAACACGACAAACTGAAGTCCTTGGCGAGAGAACAGCTGGGTACAGTAGGGAGTGGCAATCATTTTGTTGATGTATTCGTGGAGGAAGCGACAGGGCGGGTCTGGGTTGCCAATCATTTCGGCAGTCGGGGCTTTGGACACAAAACAGCAAGTGGGTTTCTAAACTTGGCCGCTGGACGAGAGTTTCTCGGAAAGGCGCCGGGAGAACATATGGATCAACCGCCTGTGCTGCTGGATATGAACAGTGAGCTGGGGGACATGTACTATCGTGCGATGCGTCTTGCCGGACGCTATGCGTATGCGGGACGTGACTATGTGATAGAACAAGTGCTTGGTATTATGGGAACCGAAGCGGACTTTACTGTGCATAATCACCATAATTACGCATGGAAAGAACAGCATGATGGGCGTGACACCATTGTGGTCCGTAAAGGCGCCACTCCCTCGGCACCTGGCCAGATGGGCTTTATTGGAGGAAGCATGGGCGATATTTCGGTAATTGTGCGTGGAAGAGATACGGTAGAAAATCGGGATTCCTACTATAGTACAGTCCATGGCGCAGGTCGTATTATGAGTCGTACCCAGGCAGCCGGTAAAATGAATTGGAAAACCCGTACACGGAGTGGTGGACAAATCACGGACGTACAGATGAAGGAGGCCGTTCGGAAGTATGGTGTCGAGCTGCGCGGAGCCGGTACAGATGAAAGCCCGTTCGTCTACCGTAAACTACGCGAGGTACTGGATGCTCATTCCGAGACCGTGGAAGTTATGCATGAACTGAAGCCTATTGGGGTATGCATGGCTGGGGCCAATGAATTTGACCCTTATAAGGATTAATCAAAAGACTATGCCCGGCAGAAGTGTTCATTCGCCGAGCATAGTCTTTTGAGTACATGCATGAGTATATAATAGAAGGAATTCATTGCTTAGTGCACTTGTTAGCAACTCTATGTCTACAGCTGATCAGCAAAAAGCTGTTCTTTAATATAAGCGACTGGCATCTCTTGGCCTGTCCACAGTTCGAAGGCTAATGCGCCCTGCCACAGCATCATGCCCAGACCATTAATGGCGGTTGCACCTACGGATTCTGCTTGCTCCATCAGCTTGGATTTAGCTGGGCTGTACACTACATCGGTTACGATCAGGTCGGAACGAAGCATGGACACATCTTCAATCACACTTTTGCCTTCCAGCGGTTTCATACCAACACCTGTACCGTTAGCGAGAATATGACTTGTGCGGATCTCTTCACGTAGCTGTTCTTGATTTTCCAATGGATAGATATTCGCCTTAACTTGGGTGTGTTTCATATCTTCATTAATAATACGGACATTCTCTTCTGCACGAGCAAAGAACTGATCGTTACGGGCAAAGATTGAAATTTCAGCCAGACCTGCTTGAGCCGCTTCAATAGCAATTGGTGTAGCTGCGCCGCCAGAGCCGACAAGTGTCATTTTCTTACCTTTCAGGTCAATGCCGTGTTCACGCAAGTTGCGAACATAACCAGATCCATCTGTACTGTAGCCTTTCAGCTTACCATCTGTGTTCACGACGGTGTTGACGGCACCTGTAAATTTAGCACTGTCGTCCAGCTCGTCAAGGTACTGTAATATAGCTGTTTTGTTAGGCATGGACACGTTATAACCGCGTATGTTCAGAGCACGCATCCCCCGTACCACTTCTTCAAGTTGTTCATTGCCTACTTCAAAGGCCATATACGCGTTATTTAGGCCCAGCTTTTCAAACGCAAGATTATGCATAGCCGGGGACAAAGAGTGTCCGATTGGCGTAGCAAGCAGTCCGATTAATTGTGTTCTTCCGTCAATACGTCCAGCATTTTTCATAATATAAGCCTCCAAGTAATCTGTGTGGTTTAATGAAATACTTTTTTATATCGATAAGCAACAAACACGGCCAGCAAAATACTGATTACAGCAATCGCAATATCCAGAATGAATACCGATGTAATTCCCAAACTTTTGGACATGCCCCCGGTAGCCAAAGGCATCAGGATGAACGAAAGACTGGCTGCTATGTTCACGAGAGAAGTCGTAGTGCCTTTGTTCTTGCGGAAAAATTCCGTCATAACCGTGAGGGCAATTTGGAATATGCCTGCGGTAGACAAACCGATCAGGAATGAACTGATCAAAGTAGCGACAGGATTGTGCCATGTAATTAAAGCCAACAAAGAAAGCAGGGCAATAAGCGGATATACAATCATGACAGTAATCGGTTTAATGAATCTACCAAGTACCACAGCTAACAGAATAACGGAAACCAATGAACCTATACTATAGTAGCTCAGCAGTTTAATGGCACTGGCTTTGTCCATGCCCAGGGCCTCTTGTCCAAAGGTAGGAAGCCATAGCTGTACGATCATGAACAATACAGTAGAAGTAAAACCGATAATAATCAGAGATAAACCTTCTTGCCAAAACTTAGGCTCGCTGCGGAAAGTATCGGTGGATTGGGCAGCCTCCGTTGAAGCCTTTTGTTCCTCTGCTTTGTGATTGGGGAAAGCTGTTATCGACAAGAAGATACCGTTCAGCAGATAAATCCCTGCTGGAATAAAGAAGGAATAACCATAGAACATGTCGTGATTAATAAAGAAAGCAATCATGAATGGAATCACAATAGCACCGATAGAGATGGATGCTTTGACCAGTACCGTTGCAGACCCGGCTTTTTTTCCAAAGCCTTCAATTAATGCAGGATACGTTCCTGCATCCATCATAGAGTTGCAAAGCCCTGCGATAATAGCAAACACGAATGCCAACGTATAGTTAGGCGCAAGCGGAATGCCGATCAGGAAGATTAAATAAGCAAATGATGCAATAACAATGAGTGGTTTTCTTCCGTATTTGTCTGACATTTTTCCGGCTACCCCGAGAGCGAGCAGCTTACCGATCCCAATCGCGGACACCAGATAGCCGATGGCTGCTTTATCCGTGTTCAATTGAACGGTCAGGAAGCTCATATTCGACGATAGAATAACATTGATCATACCCAGAAGAAAATAGTTGATGTAAAGCCCTGCTGCCATTCTGATATAAGGATTTTTCATAAGTGTAACTCCCAACTTAAATTTTAGATCAATGGCCTAGGTAGGCATCGTCCAGCTGTATTACATTACGCCTACAGATAAGTGAAATTATTCACATTCTTTCTATGTCATTATTATATAAGGAGTGTTATTATAAATCCAATGCATATTTTTATCGTTTTTCATAGTTTGGGTCTATAATTTAAAATATGAATTAAAGAAGGAGAGTACATCATTATGAACCTGAAGCACTTACAATATTTTCGTGTACTTGCGGAGATGGAGCATTTTACCCAGGCAGCTGTGCGGCTATGTATTACTCAACCCAGTTTAAGTCATGCGATTTCAGAATTAGAAAAAGATTTGGGAGTTCATCTGTTCGAGAAGCAGGGGAGAAATATTCGGTTAAACAAATACGGACGATTTTTCCTAAAGTATGTGGAGCACGCGATGGATGAATTGGAAAAGGGAGAACACCACTTACGGGAGTTAGTGAGTCCAAGCCATGGAAATATAGATTTGGCGTTCATTTACACGTTAGGCTCGCATTTCATTCCAGCAATTATTCAAGCCTTTTCAGCTCTGGATGCCCATAAAGATATCTCCTTTTCGTTTCACCAAGGGAATACGAACGATATTATCCAGGGGCTAAAGCAGGAACATTATGATGTGGCGTTCTGCTCTCACATGGAAAATGAACCGGATGTGGAGTTTATTCCGTTGGCTCAGCAGGAACTGGTTGTCATTGTTTCGCCTGATCATCCACTGGCGACTCTAGACCAAATTGATCTCAAGGATACAGCCGATTATCCGGTGATCTTCTTCAACAAAAAGAGTGGGGTCCGGCCCATTATTGAAAATTTGTTCGCCAAAGCGGGTGTTACGCCACAGATTATTTGCGAGATTGAAGAGGATACAGCAATGGCAGGACTGGTGTCTGTCAATTACGGAATTGGGGTTATGCCTCGAATTTCATCGTTAGATTATTTTAACGTCAAAACATTGCCTATTGTAAATCCAGAATACGAGCGTTTTATCTACCTAGCCAGCATCAAAAATAGATATTTATCCCCGGCAGTAGTGGACTTTCGGAACTTTGCACTAAGTTACGGCAAGGAGTTCTATCTGAAAACGCATCAGCGCGTCTAGGCTGAGGTCCCGCAATATTTAAACTTGATAAATCTTAAAATGTGTTCTATACTTCATCATCGACACAGGTAATGTGAAATGATTCACATTTTTAATACTACAAGACTTACTTACAAAAGCAGGTGAATTCATGATGAAACGTTCTTCTTTTCCAGTGGCGACAGGCCTTTATGTAAACTATCTTTTGTTCGGCATGTTTAATATTATGCTAGCGTCCCACATGTCATTTTTAACAGAGCATTTGCATACAGATCAGGCGGGCATCAGTCTCTTGGTTTCTGCGATGGGATTTGGCAGGCTGTTTACGCTGTACATATCCGGGGTGCTCTCCGACCGTTATGGTCGTAAGCCGTTTATTGTGGCAGCAGGACTACTGATGGCTGTATTCTTGGTCGGTATACCGCTGAGTCCCAGCTTTGAGATGGCGATCATACTGGCAGTGCTGGCAGGTGTAGCGAATTCTTTTCTTGATTCAGGTACTTATCCAGCGCTGATCGAAGCTTTCCCCCAATCCTCTGGTTCGGCTACAGTGTTGGTGAGAGGTTTTATATCCGTCGGGGCGGCATTTTTGCCGTTAATGATTATCTTTTTTATGAATCACGACATTTTCTACGGGTTCTCTTTCTTTTTACCAGCCCTCATATTTGCTTTAAATGCAATTCACTTGTTCAAGATGAAGTTCCCAGACATGCGGGTTCAGTCACCCAAGGAGCCAGTTGGTGATACTTCTGTATCAAGCGTTGAGCAAACGGGAAAATTGGAGACAAATGACCGGAGTAAGCCGCGGTTTTGGCAGGAGGGACTATGCCTTATCTTGCTCGGATTTACGGGACCTACCCTGCTTTATATTGTGCAATTATGGCTGCCTACTTTTGGACAACAGTTTATCGGTATGACCGAATCAGAGTCTCTCAGATTATTAGTTTATTACAATGTCGGTTCGCTGATTTCCGTGTTTGTATTGGTAATTGTGTTAAGAAAATGGGTTAAACCTGTTCACATTATTCTTATTTATCCATGTATTTCCTTGTTGGCTTTTGGAGCGCTTCTTCTTTTCAAGTCAGGGGCGGCGGCCATTATTTGTGCGAGTGTCATTGGGTTTTCAATATCGGGTGTACTCCAGCTGACGTTAACTGTAATGAGTGAATTTTTTAGTCAACGAAAAGGACAGATTACCGGGTTTGTTTATACAGCAACCTCGCTGTCATACACGATCATTCCTGTGTTTACAGGCTTTCTTTTGAAACATTCTCAGATATCGAGTGTTTTTATGCTAGCTATTATTGTGAATGTGCTGGGGATCGTACTGGCGGTGTTTGTTAATTTTCGGTACAGTTTAGTTTTTCCAGCAAGTCGCAAATTGTCCCCTAAAATCGTACTGGATACCAAATAAATGACGACAGGACCTAATCATCTGCATGCTTATTCAGAATGCGTTATACTATGAATTATTGTAGATGTTCGACTTGAAACTGTAATTTGGGAGTGAGATAGAGATGGCTAAAATCGTAAAGGTGAGAGATGTTCTGATCGGTGAAGGAGCGCCAAAAATTTGTGTGCCCATGGTGGGAGAAACGTTGGAGCAGTTGAAGGAAGAAGCCACTTATTTGCGTACGCTCGACCTGGATATCGTGGAGTGGAGAGTCGATTTTTTCGAGCATGTGGAGGATTTGGAAAAGGTGAAAGCTGCCTTACATGAAATTCGGTCTATTTTAGCAAATATTCCGCTCGTATTTACGTTCCGTAGCGCTCGGGAAGGCGGAGAAAAGGAAATCAGTGCGGCGAGTTATGTGGAATTGAACCGTACAGTAGCCGAAACGGGACAAGTTGAACTTATTGATGTAGAGCTTTTTAATGAGGAAGCTGATGTGAAGACGCTGGTAGAAGCAGCACATAAGCATAACGTATATGTGATTATATCTAATCATGATTTTCATAAGACGCCGTCGAAGGAGGAGATTGTGTCCCGGTTACGCAAGGCGCAGGAATTGGGAGGCGATCTGCCTAAGATAGCAGTGATGCCGACCAATACAGCCGATGTTCTCACTTTGCTGGATGCCACACGTACCATGGCAGAAGAGCATGCAGATCGGCCGATTATTACGATGTCGATGGCGGGGAAAGGTGTCGTGAGCCGCTTGACCGGAGAACTGTTTGGTTCGGCTCTGACCTTTGGTGCTGCTAAGAAAGCTTCCGCTCCAGGGCAGATTCCTGTCACTGAACTGAGAGAGATATTGACGGTGCTGCATAGCCATTCTTAAAAGATGGATAGCATTTTCTCACCAGTCAGTAATATATCCGTAGTGAACCAAAAAGGAGGGCCCCATGCGGTAAGCATGCTGGAGCCCTCCTTTTTGGTGTAACTCTTAATTCAATCCCCGAGTAGGTTCATATAACTCCCAACCTAGATTCAGCGTTTGAATAATATAGTCTGCGACTTCTTCCGCATCCAACTGATCCGTATCGATCTTGGAGTGATTCACCGCGTAAATGTCCTGTCTGGAACGGAAAAGATCTTCAATTTCCCCTAAAGTCTTGTTTTGTAGATTGGGGCGGGTGTCAATCAGCATCTTAAGCCGATCTTTCCAGGAATCCCAATTCAAATCCAAGAAGAAAACAATCGATGAAGCCAAACAAGCTTGCTTCACCTCTTCCTGTAAAAATGCACCACCGCCAACGGAAATGATTTTAAGGCGTGTGTTGCTGCACAGCTTCAAAATATGCTCTTTTTCAATCTCACGGAAACGTTTCTCTCCATAAGTTTTGAAAATCTCGGTTGTTGGCATGTTGTACTCTTGTTCAATCTCCTGGTCAATATCCACGAAATCGCGATACAGCTTGCGCGCTAGATGGGAACCGATCGTTGTTTTGCCTACACCCATAAAGCCGATGAGCACAATATTTTGTTCTTTTAATGGAATCTCACTATTGTTTTGCACGATAACCACTCTTTTCTCACCAGTAATGTTGAGATGTAACGCTTCAAAGCACTAAATACATTATACGTTCATCCAACGTGTCATTCAATAGTATAGATCACATCAAAAATAAGGTATAGGACGGAAAAGAGCTTGTGAATACCATTATAGTGATCTAGAGTAAGTCAACGAGACTAGATATTCAAGTCTTGTAATGCGTAAATTGCTGAAAAGCAACTTTGTACAAGTATAAAAAAGGCAAAATTGTGTACTTAATTGAAAAAAAGCATGTATTTTGCCGAAAAATATATTGAAATTACTGGAAGTAAGATTATAATAGAATTATACAAATTGTAAATGTAATCGCTCTATTTACAATTTGTGTGTACCTGAATTTATAGAATGTAGTTACTTTGAACCAAAAACCAAGTATACATATGCAAATAGTATAATAATGCTTTATAGACATGTATCGGTCAATGGGTTCATTGTACGAAGGTGGTGATACGGTCTACGCGTTCTAGTCAACGAAGAATTGGAACAATAAAAAAGTATCTACGAGAGGGATGAATTGAAATGAAAACAAACACAGCTAAAGTATTGAAAAAGGGAATCAGTATCGCTTTATCAGGAATGTTGGTCGCTTTATTTGTCGGCAATTATTCTGCACATGCAGCACCAGAAGTCGTTCATAAGACCATACTTGTTAAAGCTGGAGAAGTATACGATGGTAAAGGCAAGACTGTAGTGGCTGATCCCGATACCTTGGGAGACGGAAGCCAGAAAGAGGCTCAAAAGCCTATTTTCAAGCTTGAAAATAATGCAACTCTGAAAAATGTGACCATCGCTGCCCCTGCTGCGGATGGTGTGCATGTATATGGCAACGGAACTATTTCCAACGTAACGTGGGAGGATGTAGGTGAAGATGCCTTGACGCTTAAAGAACCAGGCACGGTAAACATTACGGGCGGTGGAGCGTTCCATGCGTACGATAAAGTATTCCAAATTAATGCCGAAGGCACGATTAACATTAAAAACTTTAGAGCCGATGATATCGGAAAGCTGGTTCGCCAACTTGGGGGCTCTACATTCAGAGTGAATATGACTTTGGATAACTCGGATATTTCCAATGTAAAGGACTCGATCCTGAGATCGGATGGTCCTAACAGCAAAGCTAAAATTACGAACATTCGTTATCACAATGTGAAACAATTGTTCAAAGGCTTTAAGTCTGGTAATACGATCGAGTCCGGCAATACTCAATATTAATCGGTATAGAATAGAGTAAGGATAGGAGTATGGATGTGATAAGGGGCTGCCAACAGGTCGCGTGATCTGCTTGGGCAAGCCCCTTTTTGGGTACAGCGAGTTACCCCAAGATGATCTGGGCTTCGTTCGGAACGAGGACTATGATATGATCGTGCTATTACATTTTATACAAAAAAGTTGGGTGGCTATGAATCCTTTTCATCAATATGTGAATGTTGACGGCACCTTAAATGATACGCTGGTGCGGAATCGTGAGGTTTTATATACAGGTACGAATGGCCGGCATGTGGAACGTTTTTACGTTTCCTCCTCTGAAAGTTATATATTTAAACCGCTAACCAACGATGGTCAGGAGGGGCGTGAGAGATGGGTATATGAGCATGTGCTTCCTGCGTTATCACCGATCTATCCTCGATTGCTAGCCTGGTCTGATGCAGGTGCGGATGGCGGAGGAGAATGGATGGTTTTTGAGGACCTTGGTTCGTTACATCATCTACACGCAGACGAAACTTTATTGCGAGCTGTTGGACTTGTTGCATGGTGGCATGCTTTGCCGACGGATCGTTTTGCTGGGATGCCGTTACGGGGACCCAAGCCACTTATTCAGGAGATGGTTTCCGAGCTATACACGCGCAAGCCGGATGTGTTAAAGCTTTGCAGCTCACTGGGTTTATCTAAGCAACAGATGCTGCGTATATATGTACAGCTGGAGCATGTATCTTTTTCACAGCAGCTTGTACTGTCTCATGGTGATCTTCATCCGGGGAACTATGCGCTGAGCGGGGAACGGCTTATGGTACTGGATTGGGAGCATGCTCATCTGAACACACCGCTGTGGGATGTATATCACCTGATCGATATGTCCCATCCGTTGTTTCCCCGACGTATGACGTCCGAATTGCGTATTCGTATGCTGGACACATACATGGAGCAGCTGGAGCTGTTAGGGAAAAGAGTGGATCGAACGGCATTTATGCTGGAATATGGCATGTTTGCGGTGGTATTTTCGCTCTGGATGCTGTTGTTAATCACAAGTGATTTGCAAAGGATTGGAACGAACCTGCATAGAAACGCCGACAAATGGTCAAAAGAGCAATTAGAGTCCCAGTTGGATGAAACGTTAGCCTGTTTGAACCAATGTGCAGCAATGATGGATTGGGGACAAGCCCAACAATGTAGATAGTAGCTTAAGACATAGACTGTGTTTAGTTAGCCAAAGAAGGTAGGGAATATAACCATGAAAAAAGTCGGTTTAGTCATGAGAAAAATACAATTTGCTGAAGCACAGGGTCCACGTATTTTTGCAGAGCGTCTGAAGCAGATTGGGTTGGAATTGGGGGTGGACATCGTATTTGTATCACCGGAGCGCCATGTGAGTAGCCATGACTGGCTTCCGGGCTATGAGCACGAAAAGGGCGACCTGGTCAACTATGACGTCGTACTGGACCAACTCCATGAGCAGCAGATAGAGCACGTTATTTATACGGTATCTGGCTTTACCTATTTGAATATGTTTTTTAAAAACAGCGTGCTTTTTCCGCATAGTTTTCCTGATCCGGCGCTTACAGGCTATGAGATGATGAAGCCTTTTTATCAGATCGTGGACAAGGCTATTGTACAGACTGCCTTTCTCAAGCAGGAGATGGCTTCGAAGTTTGGCGTAACCGATGTGACAGTCATCCCGATCGGATTCAATGAGCGTCTGGTGGAAAAGCATTTTGATCCCTCGCAAGTGGTAGAGAACCGGGTGATGTGGATTGGTAGAGATGAGGAGAACCGACGTCCGGATTTGGTGCTGGAGTATGCGAGGCATAATCCTGACAAGGATGTCTATATGGTATTTGGCGGTGAACGCTACAAGGAAAGTATGAAGAAGTACGATATCCCGGACAATGTTAAACTTCAATTTGCGTTGACGCAAGATGAGGTGTTTGCACTGATGAACACGGCGAAGGTGTATTGGAGCTGCTCCAAATTCGATACATTCGCAATGCCGCTGACCGAAGCGCTCGCTATGGGGAAAATCGTCGTGAAGCCAGAGCATCCTTGCTATGGACATATCAGCTCTACGCATTCTTTTTCAGGGAATGAGAAAAACTGGTTCGAGCTGGTCAATATGGCTGCCGCCTCACCGCGTCGGGTTTCTACAGAAAATCAGGCATACGCCATGGAACAGTTTTCAAGTCAGGTGATGAAGCAGGGCTATCAGGACTTTTTTGATCATTGGTTAAGCTGAACGGCGAGGCAAAATACTATGGTTGCAACAAGCGTCTGAATGTCCAGAGTGAAATAAAAATAACCCGCAAGGGGGTCACTTTTTTTCAAAATGTCCATCTTGCGGGTTACGGTTCATCGTGTTTTTTCAAAGGGGTTTTGTAGTGTTTGCAACCAGGTTGCGCCTTTTATTGGCGAATTTTTTGACTTATCGTTTGGACTTTACTGGAACTGGGGTTCCTTTTTTAAATCGAGTCGGTCTTCTCGGAATTCTGTTAATGCCGGAGTCCTCCGATTTGGAAGGTAACGCTCTACGAGTTGTCTTTGTTGACAGTAAGCTTTGGTTGGTTCTGCTAAACTCAACAGTGTAATTGTCTACAGATGAATCAATGGCAAGTCGGCGCATCCCCACTCGTCTGGATGATCCTCTGCTATCGTTCCAACACCAATGAAAATCATGGCTAGTATTTCTCGGAAGCCGTGTGCGGTACGTGCCACGCCATGTATTTCTGGAGTGATCTTCAGCATAATAATAGAATGTGGTTCCCCCTACAGACCCGCTCCATATTTCTCTCGTATCACCAGGCTCTAGCCGATACCAGCCCATTTTAGAATAATTCATGCGATGACAGTCGGAATCAGGATAAGCATAGGCAGCATAGATGGTGTTACTCGTGTTGTTTGTAAAAAAAAGGCTCATCATATACACTTCTTTCCTCGTAAATTTGTATTGCAATGCATACTATGAGGAATTTAGAAGAAGAGAGTGGACAATATCTCTCAATCTATGAAAAATGAACCAATCGTTTACGTCCAACTTGCTGTTTTTAGAGATATGCCGCCATTTATTGTTCTCCGGTTGATAACTGTACACTGTCCAACAAACAGAACGATTCTATGACTGTATCTCCGCTGTTGCTTTAATAGGAGCCGTCTTACGATCTACAATGTAGCTAACTATCATGAGTAGCAGGCCGCCGACAGTGATTAGCGATGCAACCCATGGAATAGCGACTAGCCCCATTTGATTAATAACGACTCCCCCGATAAAAGCGCCGCCTGCGTTACCCAGATTCAATGCGGAATGACTGGAGGTAGAAGCAAGCAAAGGAGCCTCATAGGCCAGATTCATGATGCGAACCTGAATACCCGGCATGATGCCGAACGCAGCAATGCCCCAGATAAAGACGGTAATGACGGCCAATACCTTGCTTTGAAGCGTAAATGTCAGAATGGCCAAAATAATAGCCAGTACAGCATAGTTTGCGATCAGAGATGGAAGTAGTCTCCAATCCGCAAGCTTGCCGCCAACGATATTGCCAATCGTTACCCCTAGGCCAAACAGGACGAGAATCCAGGTAATGCTATGTTCGGCAAAGCCACTAATGTCCGTAAGCAAAGGCGTAATGTACGTAAAGACAGTGAACAGACTACCACAACCGACTGCACCTGTGAGCAGCATCAGCAGCACTTTTGGATTAAACAGGCTTTTGACTTCTTGTTGGAGACTGGAAGGCTTGTCCTGGTGAATTACCGGAATGTAACGAATGATACCAAAGAGAGAAATCAAGCCGATGACCACAATAGCTCCAAAGGAAGCACGCCAGCCGAGTTGTTGTCCGATAAAGGTTCCAAAGGGCACACCAATAATGTTCGCCACGGTCAAACCGGTCAGCACCATAGAAATGGCACCCGCGCGCTTGTCAGGACGAACCAGTCGGGCAGCGATTAGGGAACCGGCTCCCAAAAAGGTTCCGTGCGATAATGCAGTAGCCATACGGGCCGCAATCAGAAATTCGTAATTGGGAGCAATGACGGAAAAAAGATTGCCTAAAATGAATATGGTCATGAGTAGGCATAGCAGCTTTTTTTGCGGAACCTTATGGGTTAATACAGTAAGCACAGGCGCACCAATGGCTACACCAAGCGCATAACTGGTGATTAACTGCCCGGCTTGCGGAATCGTAACATGAAGATCATGGGCTACATTGGGCAGTAATCCCATGATAACGAATTCGGTCATGCCGATGGCGAAGGCACCAAGGGTCAACCACAGCAAGGAGGGGGGGAAGCGATTAGATGTCATATTTTCTTGATTACTCATAAGTGTCTTGTATCCTCCTGGAAAAATAGTAATGCGAGTATATCATTACAGGCGATATCTGGCGACCCATTTTGCAAGAATTTTACATACTAAGTTGATGAGTTTTATGTAATTTACAAAAGTGACAGGTAGGAAGGAGCCAAGTATGTTATTTTGGTAGTATGATATTAAGATTGTAAATGACGCTGTAAGGAACGATCTAAGGAGGATACAACGATGGCACCTAAAGTGGTACATAGTATTACAGATTTAATAGGAGATACACCTTGTGTAAGACTCCAACGGCTCACAGGGCCGCAGGATGCGGAAGTGTATGTGAAGCTGGAGTATTTTAATCCAAGCGGCAGTGTTAAAGATCGGGCGGCGGGCAACCTGATTGCCGAGGCTGAAAAGGCAGGACATCTAAAGCCGGGAGGCACCATTATTGAGCCGACGAGTGGCAACACGGGAATTGGTCTTGCGATGAATGCGGCAGCCCGAGGTTACCGTGCAATTTTGGTGATGCCCTCGAATATGACGAAGGAACGGATCAATATTTTGAAAGCCTACGGGGCTGAGGTCGTACTGACACCAGCGGAAGAACGGATGCCAGGAGCGATTCGCAAGGCACTCGAACTGGGGGCTGAAATTGAAGGGAGCTTTATCCCGCATCAATTTGAAAATGAGGCCAATCCCGATATCCACCGCACGACGACGGCACTGGAAATTTTGGAACAGACGGAAGGGAAGCTGGATGTGTTCGTCGCTTCTTCGGGAACGGGCGGTACCATTACGGGAACAGGTGAAGTGCTACGTCAGCATTTGCCGGATCTGCGGATTGTTGTAGTTGAGCCGAAGGGTTCGCCAGTGCTATCTGGAGGAAAACCCGGTCCACATAAGCTGGTTGGCACCAGTCCAGGCTTTGTTCCCACCGTGCTGAATACGGAAGTGTATGACGAAATCGTGCAGGTTTCCGATGAGGATGCGATTGCAATGACACGGGCGATTGCTGCCCAGGAAGGGATTCTGGTTGGTCCCTCTAGCGGAGCTACGATATGGACGGCGATTCAGGAAGCGCGGCGTTTGGGAGCAGGCAAACGGGTACTTTGCATTGCCCCGGATACCGGAGAACGTTATCTGAGCATGGGGATATTCGGATAAAAAGATGTGGATGGAGACCAAAGTGGAACACGACCGTAAGTAAGTGGTAAAATAGGTGTGTGATAGCGGTTCCACAAACTATTCATATGTGGATGAAGCAGAGAATATTTTGAGGGTTGAAGGAGGAGCAGCATGAAGATTATGCCTTTACAGAAACGTGGAATCTCCGATAGTCGGCTGGCGCTCGGTTGTATGCCTTTTGGTGGAGAATGGAGCCATGCACCGTTTACGCAGGAGCATGTCGTTGAAGCGGAAAGAGCTGTAGAAGCTGCACAATCCATTGGGATTACGATGTTCGATCATGCGGATATCTATCGTATGGGGAAAGCGGAAGAGATTTTCGGCCGGATTTTAAAGGGACAGCCGGGCTTGCGTGAACAAATCGTAATTCAGTCCAAATGCGGCATTTTTCTGCCAGATGGTACGCTCCCGGGCCGCTTTGATTTCTCATATGCTCATATTATGGAGTCCGTGGATGGTATCCTGAAGCGTCTGGGTACCGAATATTTGGACATCCTGCTGCTGCATCGCCCTGATCCGCTGGTAGAGCCGGAAGAAGTAGCGAAGGCGTTCAGCGAGCTTAAGACATCTGGCAAAGTACGGCATTTTGGCGTTTCCAATATGAATGTAAGCCAAATTCGGTTTCTGGAACGGAGCCTAACGGAGCCGCTGATCGCTAATCAGCTGGAAATGAGCCTGGCCCATCTGCATTTTGTAGATCAGACAGTACATGTGAACCAGCAGGCAGGGACAAATGTACATTTTGGCGAAGGTTTGATGGAATATTGCCAAACCGAGGATATTCAACTCCAAGCCTGGGGACCGCTGGCGCAGGGACGTTTTAGCGGAGGTTCTTTGGAAGGGGCGCCTGAACATATCGTTAAGACGGCAGAGCTGGTGCAAAAGCTAGCTTCTGAAAAGGGAACGACACGTGAAGCGATCGTCCTTGGCTGGCTTATGAAACATCCGGCACGGATTCAGCCTGTCATTGGCAGCGCCAATCCTGAACGAATCAAGGCATGTCAGGATGCGGAACGCCAGAGCGAGCTGATGACCCGTGAGGAATGGTATGAATTGTATGTCAGTGCGCGCGGACAAGCCTTGCCATAAACTCGTACTTCGGACCCGTTTGTTACAGCAGGCGTATGTGGATGTAAGTGTATGACCTTGTTTATACGAACTGTTTAATAAGGCCCTCCCTTCGTCTCATTAACAGACGGAGGGAGGGCCTATTTACATGGATGCATCTCATATTGCCTCAGTAGCTATTCCTCTTCGTAGCGTGCAAGGGCCTTGGACGTTGTTTCCTTCATTCGTGAGATCAGCCGGGAGCCTTGGACGACCTTGACACGCTTGCCAAGGAAACGGATTTTGGATAGCACGTATTCACATTCGTCTGCCTGGAAGGTGAGCGTAATACGATAGGTATCTGTTTCCTGAACATATTCGACCTCTTTTTCAAAGCAGGAAAAAGCATATAAAATACGGGACATTTCACCGTTGTATATGGGAATAATTTCGATGATGCCTTGCTCTTTGCGCGACTCCAGTATACCGAGTATACGTTGGGTGAATTTTTCGGCCTCTTCGGGTAGAAGCTCATCTTCCGTGATGTTCACGATATTAGACAGCTTGGTAGACATGAGCGCGCGGTGTCTGCGGTTATACC
This sequence comes from Paenibacillus sp. SER-28, assembly GCF_052906305.1. Taxonomy (NCBI): domain Bacteria; kingdom Bacillati; phylum Bacillota; class Bacilli; order Caryophanales; family Paenibacillaceae; genus Paenibacillus; species Paenibacillus sp. SER-28. The sequence goes on from NZ_JBRECM010000008.1 coordinate 137,491, forward strand.
ACAGCAGGCTCCATTCTTTTTTGACCATGGAGAACTCCAGCTTATATGGAAAACCGGACATTCGCTCATGCATGCGTCCGTTGCGCAGTTTGTAGGTCATACAGATACCTGAACGGGACCGCAGAATGGGACGCAATTCACGCAGGAGTGGATGATATACCGAGACAGCAGGGATACCTGCTTTTTCCCGCAAACTTCCATCGGCCTCCAGCGGCTCGTCGTCTGCGAGTATCTGCCGAAGCTTATCAAGCGTAGACGGGGTGAAAGCCTCTATTGCTGCCGAGTCTGTCAGCATGGATTGGAGCCAGACTCTTTCCTGCGATGTGGTAGCAAAAGCGCCCGATTCATCCAGCCGAGAGATGATCTGATAGTTAAATATTTTCTCGAACAGGCTCATAATAGGCTTGCAGCTCCTTCCATTCCTGTCTGAATTCCTTACGCAGCCGCTGGGGCTCCAATACCTCACAGCTTGATCCGAAGCTGCGAATCCACGGCTTAATCTCGGTGATTCCATTCACTGTGATTTCATAGATAAAGGATTCACTTTCTTCCTCCGCAATCGTACCCCACTGTCCCTGTGACAGCACACGTTCCCGAATAAAGTTGCGCTTCGCGCCCTCAGGATTAAAAAAACGTACCCGTACCTTCACAGGACGACCGGTATCAACAAGCCAGCTGTACCGCATTTTTTCTTCCAACACCGCTAGCAGATCGGCATGAAACTGCTCTGGTACAGGCTTGCCCTCCACCAATTGAGTCATGCCCTCCATACGAAACTTCATGATTCCTTTACCGCCTACATGACCAAGAACATACCAACGTCCATATTGATGATCATAGATGACTTGCAGGGGCAGAATGGTATGTTCACGGCCCTCCGTCTCTTTTTCAAACAGCGGGTTTGTGTTCTGTGACCCGTACATGCTTCGTTTGGATGTCGAAAAATATAAAAAAGTTACACAGCGACGTTGCCGAATGGCATGCAGAAGCGGATGAATATGGGCTTCGTCCAGAATGCGTGAATAATAGTGGTATTTATATAAAAAAGGTTCAATCATATCCCGATCTCCGGCTTGACGGCGCATAGCTTTTTTTAGATGATCTCGCAACAGATATCCCTGAACAGAGGGAAGCTGGGTGTTGGCCATAATGTCTACAAAATCATATAAGTCCAGTAATTCCTCGTCCGTCAGTCCTGTCACCAGATCGTTGCGGACAGCATAGCGGTAAGGTCTGCCGCCGGGCTCCTTGCGAACCACGCCCACTTCGACCAGATATTTCAGATCGGAACGAATCGTTTTTTCATCTGGCAGCGAACTATCGGAAGGCAGCCCGTTGCAGCAAGCATCCAGCAATTCCATAGTGGTCAGAGGCTGTGACTGTAGCGCTGTCAGCAGAAGAGATAAGCGGACGCTTTCTGATTCCTTGAGCGATTTAGCCCGAAACAAGAATAAAAGTAATGGATCAGCGGATTCATAATAATTAAAGCGCAGCATCTCATTAAAATCATGTCCCTGATTCTCAGGCAACTGTTGTTGTACGGATTGGACGATTTCCTTGAGACGCCGGATTGTTTTATCAAAGGTATGCACTGAAATGCCCAGTCTGTCTGCAAATTGCTGCCGATTATAAGCGCCGCTGGTCAGTGTGAGCATGCGCAGGAATTGAATTTCTTTATCAAAACTCTCTCTCGCCATGATGCATTCCCCGTTTCTGTTGCCGTTCTCCGAAAGCAAGTATCCCTTTATTCTAACAGGGAAGGGATGCAGGAAAAAGGGAATTTATTCATCTTTGTAATACTTCCACCATGTTCACGACTTCCAAAATAAAGCATCATAGGAATATAAGATAGCACGATGAAATAAGAAGCAATACATAACAGAAGGGTGATGCAGCATGTTTGGACGGGAGAGGAAACGGCTATGCGTCTTCGCCGCTTATTAATAGATGAAACGGATGAGTCGATTAGAGAACAGATTCGGGAAATACTTTAATGATAAGGGAGGGAACAACATGACAGATGTGAAGCATGGGCAGGGTTTCATTCAACCAGAAATGCGCGAAACGATTTTGCGTGAGCTGCGTGAGTTGGAGCAGGAGGAGCAAATACGTATTATATACGCCTGTGAATCAGGCAGTCGGGCATGGGGGTTTCCTTCACAGGACAGTGACTATGATGTACGATTTATCTATGTAAGACCCATAGAATGGTATTTGTCTATTTTTGATAAGCGGGATGTGATTGAGCGGCCAATCAGCAATTTGCTGGATATGAACGGCTGGGATTTGAAAAAGGCACTCCATTTGTTTCGCAAATCCAATCCGCCTTTGCTGGAATGGCTGCAATCTCCGATTCCCTATCTGGAGCAGTATTCAGTGGCTGACCAGATTCGTGCGATATCGCCGTTAACCTTCTCTCCGAAGTCCTGTATGTACCATTATCTGAATATGGCGCGAGGAAACTATCGGGATTATTTGCAAGGAGAGCAGGTGAAGATTAAAAAGTATTTTTACGTGCTGCGCCCCCTGCTGGCCTGTGGCTGGATTGAACGTTACAACAGCATGCCTCCGATTGAATTTGGAGACTTGCTAGAGGAATTAATTCCGTCAGATACAGAACTTTATCAGGTGATCGGGCATTTGCTGCAACGTAAAAAAGCGGGCGAGGAACTGGATATGGAGCCACAGCTTTCGGTGGTGAATGATTTTATCCAGCAGCAAATTGCTTATTTTGAACAAAAGGCGCCCTTGCTTCAGCATGTGGAGAGTGGACGGGATCAGCAGTTGGATGATTTGTTCCGCGCTGCGGTGAATGAAGTATGGAAAGCATAAGCTGGGAAGGGGAAGTGGAGTATGCACATCACGCTAAAAGCAACCGGAACCCATGCAGGGATGATTTCGCATTTGCTTGCTAAGAATCCTTACAATACGTATGATCGCACAGAAAAAGGCGCACGTGTACGCATGGTGTACACCGTTTTTACCGAGGAAGAGGCTGAGATCGTCATTCAGGCCTCGCCAGATTCGATTGATTTGGTCAAAAACAGTCCAGACAGCTATGACATTACACAATATATTAATGACCGGGAGTTTGTAACCAGCAGCTTATTTTGCACTTATATTCGTGGCTCGCTTGGCACGGCCCTGAACGGCAAACCCAAGGAAGACTATGTAGGATGGGTGACGCACCCTTTTGCGCTGGAGTTATCGTTTGGGCCCGTTGCTTCGGATTTGCCGGATTCTGTGGTGGAGGGACTATTTGCTCCGCTGGGCTATCAAGTGGCCATAGAACGAGGGGAAGCGGACTATTCTTTTCAGCTAAAAAATCGAAGCACCGTCAGATATGTCACGTTAAATGGTCATCAGACGGTGCAGTATGCGCTTCGTCAGTTATTGCTGTTGATTCCGGTGCTGGATAATTATAAGCACTACTATATTAGTGAAGAAGAGTTTGACAAGCTGAGACGTTACGGAGAAGGCTGGCTGCCAGAGCATCCACTACGCGAGCTGATCATTCGACGCACGCTTCGTTTTACCAATCTGATTGAGCAATTTGAGCAATCTGATTCTGCTTCTGCTGAAACAAAAAGCACTAAAAAACATATTGAAAAGGATACTGTCCAAGCTCAAAAGGATAAGCATGAACAGGTTCAACAGCAAGAGCAGCCACAGGAGGAAGGGAAGCAGCAGCCTACTGTACGGCTGAATGAACTGCGATATCAAGCCATTATGGATGTGATTCGCAAGCTGCCTCGAAGACAGAAAATCGTAGATTTTGGTTCAGGGGAAGGGAAGCTATCGGCTCGGCTGGCCCGAATGACGGGCATTGAAGAGATTTGGGCGGTCGAGCCGTCTGCGTATGCACAGGTGAGAGCCATGGAGCGTTTTGCCAAGCTGGAAAGGCATGCCGACGCGATCAGCCCTACACCCATGATGGGCTCTCTCTTTTATTATGATGAACAATTGCGGGGCAAAGATGTGATGATTCTATGTGAGGTCATTGAGCATGTGGATGAGCATCGTCTGAACCGGGTGATGAAGACGATTGTGACGGAGTATCAGCCGGGCGTGCTGATCGTGACGACTCCCAATCGTGAATATAATGAAGTGTATCGTATGAATCAGCAAGAGCTGCGGCATGGCGATCATCGTTTTGAATGGAGTAGAAGCGAGTTTCAGGAACGATGTGAGCAGTGGATTGCGGAAGCTCCTTATTCGGTAGCGCTGAAGGGGATCGGAGAAGAGGTCGAAGGCTTTGGACAACCGACCCAAATGGCTATATTTACGCGCAGAAAGGAGCAGAAGGAAGCATGAGCAATTCATCCAAACGTACGATTCATTTACCGCATGCTGGACTGGTTGTGTTGGTTGGGGCCTCCAACAGTGGCAAAACCACATTATTGGACAGGCTGGTTAGTGAAGGGATTCTACTGGAGACAGAAGTTGTATCCTCGGATCATTTTCGCAAGCTGGTCGGAGATACGGAATTTATAGACTGGAGTGGACTTCCAAGGCTGGAATCGGACGTACTGTTCTATGAGTATCAGCAAATGTCAGCCAAAGCGTTTGAGGCGATGGATACGATTCTGGCTATGCGCTGTCGCTTGAATAAACTGACGGTTGTGGATGCCACCCATTTGTATGCTGAGGACCGTCAAAAATATGTACAGCTGGCAGCCAAGGCGCATGTTCCTGTGATGGCCTGGGTACTGGATGTACCCGAAGCTGTGCTGCTGGAACGGGATTTAGGCAGGGAGCATCCGCGTGGCCGCCAACGGGTCAAGCAGCAGGCACAGCTGTTAAAGCGGAACCTGCGTGGTATCCGTGAGGAAGGCTTTAACGCTTGCTATATCCTTAAGGATATAGAAGAAATGAATTTTGTCCGCCGTGCGCAGCCACTATTTCATGAGATAGGCTCAGGTATTGACATCATTGGTGATATCCATGGGTGCTACCGTGAGATGCTGGAAGTGATAGACAAGCTTGGATATACGGAAGATGCGGAAGGACTATACCATCATCCAGATGGTAGAAGACTGGTATCTGTCGGGGATGTGATGAGCCGTGGCCCAGAATCGTTACAAGCGGTGCAGTTCTGGAAAAAGCACGTGGATGCCGGACTAGCGTATATGATTGACAGTAATCATGGCTGGAAAATCGGCCGTTATCTCGATGGAAGAAAGGTGACTCTCAGTCATGGGGATGAACGATTTGCAGAGGAACTGGCCCAGTATGAACAAAAAGCGGGCAAGGCAGCGGCGGAACAGCTTAGAAGTGAGTTGAGAGATTTTCTGCTACATGCACCCTCTCATCTTATTTTTGGCAGAAATGGATTGCGACACGTGGTCGTGGCTCATGCCGGGATTAAGGATCATTTTATTGGCAAACAGTCGGCGCGTATTTCCGATTATTGCCGCTATGGAGATACGGAAGGACAGGATGCGAACGGAAAACCGATCCGCAAGGATTGGTTCGTAGACCATGAATCGGGAGAAATAGTAGTATGGGGACATGATCCGAGACCGCAGCCTACCCTTGTGAATCAGACGGTGAATATTGATCAGGGTGTGGTATTTGGCGGTATGCTGACCGCTTATCGTTATCCGGAAAAGGAATTTGTCAGCGTTCCGGCACATGAGAACTATGCGAATGATCCCGATAGCCCACTTGTCCGGTGGCAGAGAAAACGGTTTTCCTCGCCGAATTTACGCAAGCTCATCGCTGGTTACAGTGTGCTGACGGAATCGTATGGCGAAGTGCGCGTACAAGGAGAATGGATCAAATCCGCTATAGATACCGTGTCACATGTGACTGTACCCATGGAGGAACTGGTATATATTCCACCGACGATGAGTCCTGCTCCAGCGGTGTCTGCAGAGGCAGGATATCTGGAGCATCCCCGTGAGGCGCTAGCTTATTATCGTGGACAAGGAGTACAAACGATGGTGGCCGAGAAAAAACATATGGGTAGCCGGGCTATTTTGCTATTATTCAAAAACGAACAGGCTGCTGTTCAATATGTAGGCTACCCGACATTGGGCACGATCTACAGTCGGAGCGGGAGAGCTTTCTTTGAACAAAGCCTTGGGAAGCAAGTGCTGGAGAAGCTGAATGTGGATCTACAGACTGCTGGATATTTTGATCGGAACCAGACGGATTTTGTGTTGCTGGATGCGGAAATTGTACCGTGGAATCTCAAGGCTAGGGAACTGATTGCTGCACAGTATGCGCATGTGGGGGAAGCAGCTCTCCTGGATCGCAGTAAGCTGGTAGACAAGCTGAAGCAGGCGAAGGTTGCAGGTCGAGAGGTTGGAGACTGGTTGGAGGAAATGGAACAGAAGTACGCGAATGCTGTAACGTTTCAAGAGGCTTTTCAAAAATATTGCTGGGATGTGGACGGTCTGGATGAAATTCGTATCGCACCGTTCCATACGCTGGCACACAGCGGAAAGACTTTTTTCGACCATTCTCATATTTGGCATATGGAGCAAAACCGGGAGCTGGCTGGGCTGTCTTCCCTGTTTATGGAGACAGAGTATCGCGTGATTACGGACGAAGCAAGCGAGGAAGAGGTCATTCGCTGGTGGAACGAGATGACAGAGGATGGTCATGAGGGGATTGTGATCAAACCGGAACGCTTTTTGATGAAAAATCGGGACAAGATGATTCAGCCTGCAATCAAGGTGAGAGGCCGCAAGTATTTGCACATCATTTACGGTATGGATTATCTTGCCCCTGAGAATTTAAAGCGTCTGAAGCAGCGTCGAACGAACAAAAAGGAGCGTCATGCCCTGATGGAAGGAGCGCTTGGTGTGGAAGGCGTGAAACGTTTTGTCCGCAAGGATACGGTAGATCGTATTCACGAATGCGTCCTTGCCGCGCTATCTCTGGAATCGGAGCCGATTGATCCGAGATTGTAGTTTGCGAAGGAGGGATTGAGGTGGAAAGGGGTACACCGTTAATTGATATTGGTGTGAACTTGATGCACCGTTCGTTTCATGCAGATCAGGAACAGGTGGTAGAGAGAGCCGCGGCTGTAGGGATTTCACCGCTGATTATTACCGGGACCAGTGTCCGCAGCAGTCGGGAGGCTTCTCAGTATGCAGCACGTTATCCGGGCAAGCTGTATGCGACAGCTGGCGTGCATCCCCATGATGCCAAAGACTGCAACGCAGACACGATTCAGCAGCTCCGCCAGCTGGCGGGTCAGCCGCAGGTCGTATCCATAGGGGAATGCGGATTGGACTATAACCGTGATTTTTCACCACGTGATGTGCAGCGTCGATGGTTTGGGGAGCAAATCCAACTGGCGGGTGAGCTGAATATGCCGTTATTTCTGCATGAACGAGATGCACATGAGGACTTTGTTACTATGCTTCGGGATTATCAACGGCTTGTCGATAAAGCGGTAGTGCATTGTTTTACTGGCACTGAACAGGAATTGCATACGTATGTAGAAATGGGACTGTATATCGGGATCACCGGCTGGATTTGCGACGAACGGCGTGGCAAACATCTGCGTGAACTGGTCAGAGATATTCCCTTGGACCGTTTGATGATTGAAACGGATGCTCCATTTTTGACCCCGCGTAATTTGCCCGTGAAGCCCAAAGAAGGGCGTAATGAGCCCGTGTATCTCGCTCATATTGCTGCTACGGTTGCCGAATGTACAGGTCGAAGCATGATGGAGATCGAAATCGCGACGACGGAGACAGCCAAACGTTTCTTCGGATTGTAGGATTGTCAAAGCCATAGATGTGGTATATATTATAGTGAATTAAAAGAGCATTGTCGGGAGCTTGAGAAAGTCAGGCTGAGAGGGTGGCCCTTGCCACTGACCGTGAAATCTGATCTGGGTAATGCCAGCGTAGAGAAACCAAGAACACTATACAGGAATGCCGCTTGTTTTGCGGTTGTCGATAGATTCAATGTATGTCCTAGCATTTTACTTTGACCCTGGCTTTGGCTTGGTATCAGTGTAGTAGCTTAGACTACTGGTTATATAAGGCATATCGACGAATGATGTTTTGTATGGTGCTTCACCTTTTACTGCGCATAAAGCTTGCCTGGAGATTCAGCTCCAGACAAGCTTTTTTTTATGGCCAAGAGGCCAATTATAAGGAAAAAGGGGAGCACGCAATAATGAATACTGCTGTAAGAGCGTCCAAAGGGTTGAAGCTGACTGATATTTTGGTCACGATTGTGATATCTGTTGTGTTCGGGTTGGTCTACAAAATATGGGGACCTGCCTATGATTTGATGAAACCATTTGGTCTACACGCCGAGCAACTGATGTATGGCATGTGGTTTATGGCAGGCACGTTTGCTTATCTCATCATTCGCAAGCCGGGTGTTGCGATTTTGGCAGAGGTGGCAGCGGCAACGGTCAGCGCTTTTTTGGGAAGCGAATGGGGCATGTCCACCTTGTACTATGGCCTACTGCAAGGCCTGGGAGCGGAGCTGTTTTTTGCGGCTTTTCTGTATCGGAACGCAAACCTGTGGGTTGCTTCGCTAGCTGCGGCTGGGGCGGCTGTCACTTCTCTGATTTTAGACTTCAGTTACGGGTATATTGATCAGCTATCGACCTGGAACTATGTTTTGTATATTGGATTTCGGATGATTGGCAGTATTGTGATTGCCGGGGTATTCGCCTTCTATCTGGCTAAGGCATTGGAGGTAACCGGAGTTACACGAAGTTTGAGACCTGCAACGGAACAAGATTATAAGGGGCTGGATTGATGAGCCGGGCAACCGAAGATGTGGTGGCTTCGATCACCCGTCTACGGTTGAAATTCCCCGGTGAGCAAGAGCTGCTTTTTCACAATATGTCTTTGTCTGTCCACAAGGGGGAAAAGCTGCTGCTACTGGGACCGAGTGGATGCGGTAAATCAACACTGCTCCAAGTGTTAAGCGGTCTGATTCCACGCACGATAGAAGTGCCCATGAAATGCGATGCTGCTGTAATCCCAAGTGTCTCAGGTATTGTATTTCAAGATCCTGATACGCAGTTCTGTATGTCATATGCAGACGAGGAACTGGCTTTTGTGTTGGAAAATAATCAGATTCCCCGGGAACAGATGCAATCCCGTATTCGCGAGCTGCTGATACAGGTTGGTCTATCGACGGATGATATACACATGCCCATTGGCAACATGTCACAGGGAATGAAGCAGCGTCTGGCGATTGCGTCTGTGCTGGCTATGGAGCCAGAAGTGCTTTTTCTGGATGAGCCCACGGCTTTGTTGGACGAGGAAGGCACCACACAGGTTTGGGACACCATTCGCAACATTTCGGTAGACCAAACGCTGGTGATCGTAGAGCATAAAATTAATGAAATCGTCCATGATGTGGATCGGATTGTGGTGCTTTCTGCTCAAGGGGAGATCATTGCGGATGGAAGGGCAGAAGAAGTATTTCATGTGCATCGGCAGGCATTGTCTGAGTACGGCGTGTGGTACCCGGGAGTGTGGAATGAATCGTCTTCGCCGCGTTGGAGTGAATCAGTGACACAGCAGAATGGTACGGGGAATGGTGCGGGGACTGATTTGCTGGAGCTGGAGCATTTTAGCGGCCTCCGCAGTTTAAGTCCAGTGATTTATGTGGATCATGCGCAGGTGAAGCCTGGCGACTGGATTGGCGTGGTCGGTGAAAACGGGGCTGGCAAAAGCTCGCTGCTGCTCTCCATGATGCGCTTACTTCGCACACAGGGACGTTATAGCGTGCGCGGAATTGAGGCAGGCAGTACAGAACAACTGGCAGAGCGTATCGGGTTCGCATTTCAAAATCCCGAGCTGCAATTCGTAGCGCATACCGTACGAAAGGAACTAGAGTATTCGTTACCGAAGAGCTTGTTTAGCGCTGAACAGTGCCGGGAGCGGGTGGATCGGATGCTCGTACAGTTCGGATTGGAGCGGCTGGACGAGCGTCATCCGTATCAGCTTTCGTTAGGCCAAAAAAGGCGGTTGAGTATTGCTACGGCCATGATCCGTGAGCCGGAAGTGCTGCTGCTGGATGAGCCGACTTTTGGTCAGGATGCGCGTAATACCTTTGTCATGCTGGATATGTTGGAGCAGTTGAGAGCGGCAGGCACGGCCATTGTGATGGTCACGCATGACCCGGAAATTGTTCGTCGATATTGTACCGATATATGGCGGATTCAGAAAGGGGAACTACAGTATGAACCTGTCCTTTCCCCATCATAAAACATGGCTGCATCGCGTGAATCCGGGCTTAAAGCTCGTTATGTTTTCCATACTGTTTGTGGTCGTTATAGTCATTCATGATCCGAATGTCATGTTTAATGTTGCGTGTTCTATGCTGTTGCTGCTTGTCTGGTCAGGCCATCCATGGAAGAGGCTGCTGCTGTACGGATCTCCCTTTATATTGGTGTTTATTTCAACTTCAACGGGCATGATGATGTTCGGCAAAGGGGTGACGACCTGGTGGACATGGGGCTTGATCCATGTGACGCAGGAAAGCTTTTACCGAGGCATGCATCTGGGCTTTCGTGCGCTGAGTATGGCTGCGGTAGGGTTGCTGTTTGGTTTAACGACTCGTCCGGTGGACCTTTTTTATTCACTGATGCAGCAATGGAGGCTCCCTCCGAAGTATGCGTATAGCTTTTTGGCAGCCATGCGGTTGATGCCCATGATGGTGGAGGAATTCCAGGCATTGAGACAAGCTCATCGCATTCGAGGTTTACATCAGCATGTGTCCAAATGGAATATGTATGCCACACTCCGCAGATATGCGATTCCGCTGCTCGCTCAAAGTATCCGGCGTGCGCAGCGCATTGCTATTGCTATGGAAGCCAAGGGTTTTGCTAATGAAACCAAGCGCACGTATTATTATGCGATTGGCTATTCGGCTGTAGATATTTTATTTATTTTCTATTTTGTGGTGATGCTTACGCTGGCTTGGGGACTCGGTATCCGCTTTCCTTATGTAGGGGTATGGGATGTACGTTAATTGTTGTCAAAATGCTTTGCCCGTTTTCTGCTCTGTGGTATATTAATGCAATGGGAATTGACGGCTCGTACAGACCCGCCCGGGCTGGCGGGCTTATTACATTTTCCCGCAGAAATGGATCATCAGGAGGCCAAGTTTCATGATTACGCTGCATCAGGTAAGCAAGCATTATACCACCTCAAGCGGCCAATTTCATGCGGTTCAATCCGTGTCCCTTCAAGTGGAGGAGGGGGAAATTCACGGTATCATAGGTGCCAGCGGTGCCGGCAAGTCTACGTTGCTCCGGTTGATGAATGTATTGGAAAGGCCGGATGAGGGAAACGTGGTTGTAAACGGGGAATATCTGACCCGCATGCCGGAAAAACGTCTCCGAGAAGCGCGGCGATCCATAGGGATGATTTTTCAGCATTATCATCTTGTTCACAATCGGACGGTCAGTGGAAATGTGGCAATGCCGTTAGAACTGGCAGGTGTCGCGAAAAAAGAGAGAGCGGAACGTGTGCGCGAATGCCTGCAATTCGTCGGTTTAGCTGATAAAGCAGAACAGTATCCGGCACAACTGAGCGGAGGCCAAAAGCAACGTGTGGCGATAGCCAGAGCGCTGGCGAATCGACCTGCGGTGCTGCTGTGTGATGAGCCAACCTCGGCGCTTGATCCGCAGACGACCGCGGATATTTTGGGCGTGTTACGGGAGATCAACCGTGAACTGGGAGTTACCATTGTAATCGTAACGCACGATATGGATGTGGTACGCAATATTTGTACCCGTGTATCAGAAATGCGAGATGGGCAGCTACTTTCAACGCAGCGTGTAGCTGACACAGCGGTAGCAGGTGAAGCTGATGAATGAAATGCTGAGCATCATTGCGCAATATCAGTCTGAGATATGGAAAGCCATCGGAGAGACGTTTATCATGGTGGGGATTTCTATCGCAGCAGCTGTACTGTTAGGGCTTCCGGCAGGAACGATTTTGTATTTGTGTGGTAAAGGGCAAAAATATGAAAATCGACTGCTGTTCACCCTATTGAACAGTGTGGTCAATGTTATCCGCTCATTCCCGTTTTTGCTGCTCGTCGTGTTTATGATTCCATTTACACGTCTGGTCGTAGGGACGGCGCTGGGCACGATGGCTGCAACGGTTCCCTTGTCAGTGGTGGCCATCGCCTATTATTCGAGGCTGGTGGAGCAATCATTGCTCGAGGTGCCCAAGGGTGTAATTGAAGCCGCTACTTCTATGGGGGCATCCACCCTCCAGCTTATTTTTAAATTTCTGTACGTGGAGGCTCGTTCCGGGCTTGTACTGGGTTTGACCACGTCCACCATTAGCTTCATCTCCTACTCCACGGTGATGGGCATTGTGGGCGGCGGCGGGGTAGGCGATTTTGCCATCCGCTACGGTTACCAGCGTTTTGAAACAGGCTTGATGGCGTTCACCATCGTTGTCATGATTATTTTCGTACAAACGATCCAGTTCACCGGAAGCACCATATCCCGCCGGATCGACAAGCGGTAAGGTGGAATTGTAACTTTCACTATACTTGCACAACTCACTATGGGAAATAAAAATGACTTTACAGTACCCCAAAAGCGGAGCGGGCAGAATTGTTCTGGAGAAGCGTCAGCGTTCGCCTTTGAAATGGGATTCTAACCTATACATCACTTTATAAATCAGAGAGAATCCCATTTCAACAGCGATCGTAAGATCAAATCATTCGCGAAGCGGCTGCGGCTCCCACTGTAACTCATTTTTTATCTTCCTAATCACAATTTACTTGGAGGTTCCTCATCAAATGAGTCGGAAAAACAACATGAAAACGAACTTGAAATTACTTACACTATTTGCTGTCGTTATGCTACTGGTTGCTGGATGCGGTGGTCAAAAGCAGGCTGCTCCAGAAACACAGTCTAAAGAAGCAAATTCCCAAAAAGAAGTGACCTTGAAAGTGGCAACGCTAATCCCACCGATGACAGATGTGCTGGATATCGTGAAGCCGCTGCTTAAACAGGACGGAGTCAATCTGGAAATCGTCGTGCTTTCAGACAATATCCAACCGAACAACGCATTGGCAAGCCGGGAAGTAGATGCTAACTTCTTTCAGCATGCTCCTTTTATGCAACAATATAATGAAAGCAACAAGTCTGATTTGGTGGCGATAAAACCTATTTACAACGCCATTTACGGCGCGTACTCTAAAAAATACAAGAACGTTAAAGACCTGCCGGAAGGTGCGACTATTGCCATTGCCAATGACCCGGCCAATACTGGACGTTCTTTAGTAATGATGGAGCAAAACGGTTTGATCAAGCTTAAAGAAGGCGTAGGCTATAATGCTACACAGGCTGATATTATTGAAAATAAGAAAAAATTTGTGTTTAAAGAAGTGGATTTGTTGATGCTGGCGCGGTCACTGGATGATGTGGACATGGCTGCCATGTATCCCGCATATGCCAAGCCGCTCGGTCTGACACCGAAGAAGGACGCGCTGATTACTGAAAAAGACGATACGCACTTTGCCATTAATCTGGTAGCGCGTAAGGATAATGCAGATTCCGATGCTATTCAAAAGCTGGCAAAGCGAATGACTGGACCGGAAGTACGTAAATTTTTTGAGGACAATTACAAGGATAGCGTTGTTCCAGCATTTTAAATAAATAAGTAAGTTGAAACATCGTTTTATGATGAAATACGACCTGTATAATGGAAGGAAGTCTGTGAAGAGCAGAGGATCTCCCTTGTGCAGGTCTTTTTTTCATCCTTAATATGGAAAGGAATTATCGAAAACAGGGTATAAAGTCTTATTTTTTAAGGTTTTAGGGTGTTGCACCGCTGCGAATTTTGGTCATAAAGGGCGATGGAGTAATGATAAGGAACATATTAAAATAAAAATACGAACAAACATTCGATTTCGATTTCGTTAACGGTGTTTTTATATGGGTCAAAAAATTCAGCTGACAACGGGCCAAAAGCGTGAATAAAAAGGAAGGGGAACGACATGAAGCTGTTTGTAACTGTAAAAAGTCTGGGGAAGCGCAAGCCCGCACTCGCACGACAGGAAATAGAGCTGAGTCCTGCTCCAGAAACATTGCGAGATTTGATTACTGCAACCGTTGCTCTGAATGTTCAAAAGCTGCGGGAAAAGCAGGAGAGTGTCGCGCTGATTCCGTTCCTTACGGGAGAAGAAGTACAGGCACAAGGCGAGATAGGCAAAGTAGGATTCGGTTCCATATATAATGATGGTGTCCCGGATATGAAGGATGCCGTGAACACGGCGATGCAGGCATTTGAAGATGGTTTATACAGAGTTTTTGTATGTGACGAGGAAACTATTGAACTCGATACTCCTTTGTCACTTAAGGATGGGAATGAGATTGTATTTATACGCTTCACAATGCTAGCTGGAGGCCTATGGTAGAGGGGGAAATGAAACATGCATCAAGAGAACAATGAGCAAGAATATTTCACCACACTGAAGGAGCGCGCGGCGCAACTGGATGGACCACAACAGGAGTTAGCTCAGTATGTTGTGGAACTGGGTAAGCTTCATTACATACAGGAGAACGAGGAGCCTTTTAACGAATGTCAGCGAATATTAAAAGAACGGGCGACAGAAAGCGGAGAGTCACTGTTTAAGCCACTGACAGAGGTATTACATGCTCTAATTGGACAAACAACGGGCGACGTATTCGCACATCTAACGGAGCATGTGACTGAATATCCATACAGCACAGGGTATGCGCGAAAACCGTTTCGCACTTCGGATATTACGACCCATACTTCCCGGGTTTATAAAAAAATGGTGCAGTTGATCCGAATGGACTGTATGGGGTTCTCCGTAATGGATTATTTAACAAAAAAGGATTATGAACCAGGCAGAGATTACCGGATTCAGGAAACGATTGGTGACTGGATTGCTTATGAGCTGGATCACGGTAATTCACAGGTACTTGAGGCGTTAAAAGCTATTATTTATGGGGATAATCAGGCGGCGTTACTTACGCGCAATATGATTAAAGGCATGCTCCTGAGTCATCAGGAGGAGAATTATCGCATGATCGGCGAAATCTTGGCAGCCGCCAAACTCCAGGAGGGATTGCGCCAAAGTATCGTGGAACAAATGGATGAAGGAACCCCGGAGGCTCTAATATATCTGTTGAAGGTAATCATCGACCAAGGCTTCATTCGTTACAGTTCAGTGGTGCGGGCGCTTGCAGTATGGACGGGAATGGGCTTGGAATCCGCCAACCAGCGGGTCGTTCGTCAACTGATCGAGCAGGCATATGAAGCATTGACTCGTAGTGAACTGCGCCAGGAATGGCTGACCAGCTCAAATGCTAATGAAGTTTATATGAGTTTGTGGGCTACGGCAGTACATGAGGAACGTGATTTGTATGGACAGGTTCGGAAACTCATGGAACAAGGAGTAACTTACCAGAAGATCGTAGCACTGTATGTACTGTCTAACAGTGACAACAAGGATGTGCGCCTCGGAATTGCGAGAGAATATCTGGGTGAAACGGACCAAGAGCTTCAATATTGGATACTGACGAACTATACAAGCAATTATTTTTATGAATGGGTAGAAGGCGGGACGGTCGCGGATCGGATCGTTAAAGTGGTGCGTACTCCTTTGCTGGAGAGCAAAGAGGAGCGGCGTAAGGATTTTGAACGACTTCATAACCTGTTTGTACATATGAAAAAGGGTGAGTCCACCGAGCCCTCCAAGGTGCTGGATTTTGTTAATCTGTATCACCGCTCAGATGCACCTATTCAAAAAATGCTGTATCTCGCTGGTTATGATATGGATGCTTCCTGGATTGGGGAAATCATAGCCTTAAAGGAACAGATTAGCCCTAATCTGCGTGGTGAACTGTTGAATCATTTTGTGCAAAAACCTGAGGATGCGGTACAACGTGATTTTATTTTTTCCAGTTTGTCTGACAAAAGTATGAGTATCCGTGAGTTCGCTGTGGTCAAGGCACGTAAGCTGACGCTGTCGGAACCAGAAATGCAACAAATGGAAGCCTTATTAAAGCTCAAGACGGGATCGTTGCGCCAAAGTGTCATTGGTGTGTTGCTCTCACAATCGGAAGAGCCGCTCGCTGGCTCATTGGAACGCTTGCTGCGTGCTAAGGCGGAGCTGCAACGATTGGGTGGACTGGAAGTATTGACGAAGATATATGCAGACCCGGATCGTGCCGAACAGTATGAAAGCCTGCGGACTTTGGCGGATATCATTCAGCAACCTACAGCCAAAGAGGAGCAACTGCTGTCCAAGCTGGGACAGGAGGATGCTTATACAGGGGCTAACGGTTTTGGACTGTACGATCCGAATGTCAAGGAAGCTTGGTTGGAAGAGAAAGTTGATCTGGGTGATTTTCGATTGGCCGATATTTTTGTTAGTCCATTGGAGAAGCTCAAGCAGTTCTTGAGTGGACTGGACGAGCTTGTTCATCATCATCGTGATGTGGAATATACTGCGGAGTATTATTCGGGCTACAAAGATACATTGCTTATCGGGACGAACCTTCGTCCTCTACGGTTGGTTCAGGTCGATGAAGAAGTAGATTCCAGACTATCTTTATATCCTCTCTATGAGGAGTGGGACCGTTATTTGCAGGAAAGCGGCATGAAAGCGCGTGAACTGCTGGAGCTTGTTTTTTATGACCGATTAGAGCCTATGGACCGAACGCTGGATCGCTATTATCGATACTTTTCTTTTAACATGGACTATTCAGAACAAAGCAAGCACAAGCTGCTGGAAGGATGGCGTAAAGATTTCGCTGAGCAAATGTATCCTTTGGATCGCATTAACGAGGTACAGAAGTGGATAGCAGAACTGACCTATTCCGATCAGGTAAGCACATTAGTTAATGCTTATTTTATGGACACATCCGGTGACCAAACGTTTGACGTAATTGACCTTGCTTTAAATTCACTAATGCAAGGCATGCCTAAGGACAGACCTGAAGAGGATATGGGAATGCTCCATCTATTGTCTGGCCCGTGGGTGGCACTGGAGAAGGGGCAGGTCCATGATGATGAGTCCTTTAAGCGCTTTTTCCATACCTTTGTGAACTACGCAGAACTGCCAGGAGCGGAAAATCGTTTTTATTCTCCGCTGGATCTGGAGGATTACTTCAAAGCATATGAAAAAGGGTTGATTGGTGTAGGTGAAGTGTATCGGGAGCTGCTGGCTGGTAGTGAAAGCAGAAGACATATGAGTTCTTTAACCAATGCCCGCAATACATGGATTTCTAGCAAATCAGAATTTTTGGAGATACGCCGTACGGTTATTGATCGACTGCTAGAGATTGAATTGGTTCGAGGCGATTTGCCTACCGAGGCTACGCCAAAGGTTATGGGCTTGAGCCAATTTGAAGGTATGGATTATTTCATCCGTATTCTGGAGGGTCTCGACAAGGAAACGTTTGTGCGTGGTTATGTGTACGGCTACGGTGATCGTATTACCAAAAAGGAATCGTTCAGCCACTTGCTCAAGGCATGTTATCCGAGTGATGGCGAGGATGCCACGTTGCTCAAGGAAAAGCTGAAGAACACTAAAATTACAGATAAACGTCTGCTGGAGGCGGCTATGTATGCACCGCAGTGGATTGAGATTGTAGCAGACTATCTCGGTTGGGAAGGGCTTCGCAGTGCGGCATGGTATTTCCATGCGCATATCAATGAAGGTTTTTCGGCCGAGAAGGAAACGATTGTAGCTCATTACTCGCCGATTGCTCCACAAGATTTTAATGATGGTGCCTTCGATATTCACTGGTTTCATGAGGCCTATGAGACGTTGGGCGAGGAACGTTTTGACCTGCTGTACGATTGTGCCAAGTATATTTCGGCTGGAGCCAATCATCGTCGATCCCAGTTGTTTGCAGATGCGACGCTGGGTAAGCTCAAACGGAGTGAAATGGAAAAATCAGTGGAGGACAAGCGAAACAAAGACCATTTGCTGACCTACAGTCTGATTCCACTTGCTCAGCCGCCTGAACCAGATATACGCGAACGTTATGATTTTATCCAGAGGTTTCTGGAACAAAGCAAAAAATTCGGCGCACAGCGTAAGGCCAGTGAGGGACTCGTTTCACGGATTGCGCTCGGGAATTTGGCACGTAACGCAGGCTATGATGACGTAACCCGTCTCGTATGGGATATGGAAGCTCGTAAGCTGGATGATCTTCGGTCTTATTTTGAGCCACATGCTTTGGACGAGGCTACAACGGTGCAGCTCGTCATTGATGCTGAAGGAGCGGCAGATATTGAAATTGTCAGCAAAGGCAAGACGCTGAAATCCATTCCGGCTCGTTTCAAGAAGGATGAGTATGTTACGTCGCTGAAGGAGCTTAAAGGAGATCTAGTGGATCAGTACCGCAGAGCTCGCAAAGAATTGGAACGCTCTATGGAGTCTGGTACGACCTTTATGGTGAAGGAATTGAGAGGATTGCTGGGTAATCCTGTGCTTGCTCCGTTGGTGCGGACACTGGTTTTCAAGGCTGATGATCACCTCGGATATTTTAATGAGGAAACGTTGGTATTGACGGCTCCTTTTGCTGAACAGCATACTATAGGAGAAGAGGACAAGCTGATTATTGCTCATCCCCTTCATTTGTTCGAAAGTGGTCGTTGGAGCGACTTCCAGAAGGACTTATTCGACCGCCAGATACGCCAGCCATTTAAGCAGGTGTTCCGTGAGCTGTACTTGCTGAATGCTGATGAACGTGCAAATGCGACCGTTTCCCGTCGATATGCAGGACACCAGGTACAGTCGAATAAAACGGTATCCCTATTGAAAGGTCGCCAATGGACAGTCAGCTATGAGGACGGACTTCAGAAGGTGTACTATGCTGAGAACCTGATTGCGAACCTGTATGCTATGGCGGACTGGTTCTCACCAGCGGATACCGAGGCTCCTACACTGGAGACAGTGCAGTTCTTTGATCGGACAACGTATAAGAGCGTACCGTTGGACGAAGTTCCTCCTGTTCTGTTCTCCGAAGTTATGCGGGACGTGGATCTGGTCGTCAGTGTTGCCCATGTAGGCGGCGTTGATCCAGAGGCCAGTCTGACGACCATTGAAATGCGTAGGGTTATTGTGCAGGAATCACTTCGCCTGCTGAAAATTAGCAATGTACGCTTGGATGGGAATTATGCACGTGTAGATGGGACTCTTGGCGAATATGCTGTGCATCTGGGAAGCGGGGGTGTCTACAAGCAAGCGAAGGGAGCACTGCATATTATCCCGGTGCATTCGCAGCATCGTGGACGCATCTTCCTGCCGTTTCTGGACGAGGACCCAAGAACAGCTGAGATTCTATCCAAAGTTGTGTTGTTGGCCGAGGATCAGAAGATCAAGGACCCGCAAATTCTTACACAGCTTCAAGCGTAGAATAGAATTCTGATATATATAGATTCATAATTAACTCAACGTTCGCACCTAAACAATGATTTCGCATCCTCGACTGTGTAGGTGGAAACTTAGTTTAGTTGCGGAGGTTGAGTTATTTAATATTGAGCGTTTATCGAGCACGAATAAGGAGATATGGGTAATAATTTAGGTTCTGTAGTTTGATGGGAATCTAACAGTATAACAATTGACGATCATAGGAGAACACAACGATGTTTAATAATATCTTTCTAAAAGAGTACTCAACCGAGTATCAATCACAAGTTGTTGATTTAATTTTACATATTCAAAAAGATGAATATGATATCGCCATAACCAAAGAAGATCAGCCAGATTTGCTTGATATTGAAAATTTTTATCAGCGTGGTAACGGCAACTTCTGGGTGGCTCTTAGTGAAGGAACCGTAGTAGGGACTATAGCTTTGTTAGATATTGGGAACCGTAAGACAGCACTCAGAAAGATGTTTGTAAAACAAAATTATAGAGGTAAAACATTCAATGTTTCGAATCAATTATTGCATCATGCCATAGGATGGGCTAGGGAAAGGTCTATTGAAGAAATCTATCTTGGAACAACACCACAATTCGTAGCAGCTCATCGTTTTTATGAGAAGAACGGCTTTGTTAGTATAGCCCCTGGAGAATTGCCGATTGGTTTTCCAGTCATGAAAGTGGATAAAAAGTTTTACAGATACGTCATTCAATAATGGGTATAAATGAAGATGCTGCTAGGCCACAAAAGAAACCGTCGTCTAGCAGATGCTTCTTTTGTTTAGGACAGGCGTTTGCTAGAATAAAAGGGTATGTTGTAAGTCAACGTTAACCAAATTGCTGGGAGGGACACACGTATGAGCAAAGTGATTAAATGGGGAATTGTCGGCACAGGCTGGATCTCAGATCAATTTGTGGCGGATTTGGCGCATGTTACGAATGGAGAAGGGTATGCTGTTGGATCACGCACTATTGAAAGCGCTACCGAATTTGCGGCTAAGCATCAAATATCAAGGGCTTACGGGAGCTATGAGGAATTAGCACAAGATCCCGAGATAGATGCTATTTACGTAGGGACTCCTCATCCTTTTCATAAAGAAAATGTTCTGACGGCTCTTCGGGCGGGGAAAGCGGTCTTGTGTGAGAAACCCTTCACCGTCAATAGCAAAGAATTGGAGGAAATGATCGGCTTTGCACGTGAGCGTAAGCTATTCCTGATGGAAGCAATGTGGACACGTTTTTTGCCTCCGATTCGCCAAGTGCGGGAGTGGATACATGCGGGACACATTGGCGAGGTAAAGCTGGTTAAGGCGGAATTTGGTTTTCGGATAGATTGGAACCCGGAGGGGCGGCTTTTGAACCCTGAGCTGGGCGGAGGTGCTCTATTAGATGCAGGAATTTATCCGGTTTCTTTTGCTTCAATGGTCTTCGGCCCTGAACCTGAGCATGTATGGAGCACTGCTCATATCGGGGAGACAGGCGTTGACGAGACATTTTCGATCTTGCTGGATTATGGAAAAGGACGCACGGCTATGCTTAACGGGGCAGTCCGTCTCGGATTGACGAATGAGGCATACATCCATGGAACAAAGGGCTATATCCACATTCCGTCATTCCTGAACAGCACATCGGCTACTTTAGTTGTGGACGGTGAAGAGGCACAAAACTTTCAGGATGACCGATCCTCTACAGGCTATGCCTTTGAAGCAGAAGAAGTCGGGCGTTGCTTGAACGAAGGCTTGCTCGAAAGTTCTACTATTTCTTTGGATGAATCATTAGGAATTATGAAACTGATGGATCAGATTCGTTCACAGTGGGGGCTTCGGTATCCGTTTGAATAATCACGTTAATTCCAGGGACCTTTCAGGTTCTCTGGAATTTTTTGTTTGTGGGCGTTTTTTTATACCAGGATTTTGCAAAATTCGATTCCAATCGCTCCGAAGTGCAATATATAGACGAACTAAACCATTCCGATCTATATCTTGTTCATTGGAAGTCGCTTATGGGATTTTTGAAAAATTCTTATACATAATTATTTCCAATTCCCAAATAGCGACTTTGGTCGCACGATAGGTAACGCCATATGAGTCAATCAAGAGTGGGACATATGAATCATTTTTTGTGATTTAAATTAGTTAAAAAATAGTCATTAAAAAGTTACAAAAGTGTAATTTTATTATCAGTTAACTGAATTGTGAGCGCTCTCTTTTTATGGAGAAGAATGAAGGTCCTAGTGCTGTACTTCCAAAAACTTTCAATGAAATTTTCGAAAATGTACGGTAGGGTGGTAAACGTGTCACTTGAGCCATTGCGGCTTTTGCTGACTTGCTTGCTTATCCCATGGCTCTGGATTCTTGTCGGAGCTCGCAGGATCGAGAGCCTTTGCAAGCCTGTGAGAGTTGAATAGGCATTCACCTCATGACCTAACATCAAGGAGGAGTTACAAACGTGAAAGTGAAATCAACATGGTTGTTCCGTATGGTGATGATGACAGTTATCGCGGCTGTTGTGATCGGACCTATGAATATTGCAGGAGCGGCAGGAAGCCAGACAGATCGGCCTTGGATGAACACGGGCCTGTCGGCTGAGAAACGGACAGCGTTGCTACTGCAAGAAATGACGCTGGAAGAAAAAATAGATTTGGTGACTGGTAAGGTCAACAATTACTATGGATTTTATAATAATTCGATGGAGCGGTTGGGTATTCCGGCGCTGACGATGGCAGATGGACCTGCGGGTGTGCGCATCGCCAATCCAGATGTGCAGGACAAGCAATCTACTGCGTTGCCTGCTCCAATTGCGTTGGCTGCAACGTGGGATACCCAAGCTGCCAAACAGTATGGTGATTTGATCGGAGACGAGGCTTTTAATACAACTCATAATGTTGCGCTTGGACCGGGGATGGATATTGCCCGTATTCCATGGGGATCGCGAAACTTTGAATCTATGGGTGAGGACCCGCTACTGCAATCGCAAATGGCGACCGCTTATGTCAAAGGTATACAAAGCCACCCTGTTTTGGCGACTGCGAAACATTACCTTATGAATAATCAGGAAACGGAGCGCTTCACGACGAATGTCAAAGTCAGTGACCGTGCGTTGCATGAGATTTACATACGCCCGTTCCAAGAAGTCATCGCCAAGGCAGATTTGGGAGGGGCCATGTGCTCCTTTAACAAGGTCAACGGCGAGTCTGCTTGTGAGAACAAAACTCTTTTGACGGACCTCTTGAAGAAGGAGCTGCAATTCAAGGGCTTCGTGATGAGTGATTACGGTGCGAACCTGAGTACAGTCGAATCAACAAATAGCGGATTGGACCTGGAAACACCGGGGACACCATATGGTAAATGGGGAGATCAGCTGCTGGCGGCTGTTAAGAATGGCAAGGTAAGTGAAAAAACGATTGATGATAAGGCTGGGCGCATTCTGGTGCAAATGTTCAGCAAAGGTTTATTCGATCGCCCGGCTCAAAATAATCAAATTGATGCCCGTGACCATGGCAAAACAGCTCGTCAATTGGCTGAGGAAAGTATGGTACTGCTTCAAAATAAAAACAATGCATTACCGTTGTCTAAAGATAAACTCAAGTCCATTGCTGTGATTGGCCCCGATGCAGATAACGGCACTGTGGCAGGTGGAGGCAGTTCGTTGGTGAACCCGACGTATACCGTGAGTCCGTTAGAGGGCATCCGCAATCGTGTCGGCAAAGGAGTTACCGTCCAATATGCACCGGGCACAGACCCGATCTCTGCAGGAGATATTATGCCAGGGCCATCTGCTGTTCCGTCTTCACTGTTGACTACATCTGATCAGAAAGAGGATATCAGTGTTGGATATGCGACTTATGGAGATGGCGAACAGGGGCTTCGAGGCGAATACTGGAAGAATAACAAGATGGAAGGCAATCCGATTCTTGTACGCAATGATGACCAAGTCAATATGAACCTTGGATTTTATAATTATCAGGGCTTCAATGCGAAGTCCCCTAAAGTTTCCAATACACCAACGACACTGAATGGCTTGATATCTGCACGCTGGACAGGGGCAATTGCAGCTCCCAAGGATGGTGACTATGCATTGTCATTAACCAGTTTGGGATCAAGCAAGCTGTATCTCGACGATAAGCTTTTCGTGGACAATCAAGGTGAAAAGCTGGACACTACGAAGAAAAACATCTCCCTTAAAGCGGGTGAAAAGCACAAGATACGTATTGAATACCGCGCTGATTATCCGACAAATGGTCGTGATTCCGGTGGTATGGTTCGTCTGGGCTGGGAACCTCCGGCAGATACGTCAGATAAGTTGATTGATAACGCTGTGAAATTGGCGAAAAAATCGGATGTTGCGATTGTTGTTACGCGTACGTATGAGAGCGAAGGATATGTTGAGCGTTCCGATATGGAACTGCCGAACAATCAGGATCAGCTGATCCGTGCGGTTGCGGCTGCAAATCCGAAAACCATTGTCGTACAAATGAGTGGCAGAGCCGTGCAAATGGATACCTGGCAGGACAAAGTCCCTTCCATCGTACAAGCATGGTTTGCTGGACAAGAGCAAGGAAATGCTATAGCACGCGTCTTATTCGGTGATGTGAATCCTTCTGGTAAATTGCCGGTAACTTTCCCGGTTAACGAGCAGTCTACACCCGTGTCCTCACCAGAGAAGTTTCCAGGCGTGAACGGTATAGGTGACTATTCAGATGGTATTTTTGTAGGTTATCGTGGGTATGAGAAATCGGGTATTCAACCAGCGTTCTCCTTTGGACACGGTTTATCCTATACGACATTCGGATATAGTGATCTGAAAACAAAGCAGCATGCGAGTGGAAAAAAATCCGATCGTACAAGTTCCGTCGAAGTTTCGCTAAAATTGAAGAACACTGGCAAAACAGCCGGAGCTGAGGTTGTACAGGTGTACAGCGGTAAGCTTCCGACAAACGTAGAGACTCCATCCCATCAACTGGCAGGCTGGTCCAAGGTAGAGTTAAAGCCGGGTCAAGAGAAGAAGGTACGCATTGAGCTCGACCCGAAAGCTTTCTCTTATTGGGATGAAAAGTCCAAAGCATGGGTTATGCCAGCGGGTGAAGTGCCCATTTATGTGGGCAGCTCCTCACAGGATTTACGACTGACAGGAAGTGTTACGATTCCGGCAACCTCTACAGAAAAAGCAAAAAAGTAATCCCGTTACATTTGTTTTAAAATGGTTATATTCAAGAGAGCGCGGGCACAAGCACCGGCTCTCTTTTTGCTATCGGTATGTAAACGTCCAACAGGTATGCAAAGGGAAACCCAAGTGAAAGCTGAAATAGTAGGGAGGATGGGGACAGGATAATGATGGGGAGAGGAGGATATAGATGAAAAAACTCCAAAAGCAACGACGTACTGACATCTGGCTGCTTATAGCTGCAGTAGCCATTTTGATCTGTGCGGTCCTGGTCAGTATGGCTATACGGAATGTTCCGGGGCCGAAAACAGAAAATAACGTCAACATGTGGCTAACAACACCAGATCCGGCGAATCGCCTAACCCAACAAACCCCGATCCGTTGGGATAAGGATAACAGTAAAGAAAATGCAGCGAATGCGGATACACTGACGATTGAGATTAAGCCAGATATTCATTATCAGACGATGGAGGGATTTGGCGCAGCGGTGTCCGGTTCGTCCGCATACCTGATGAATCATGGCATGTCTGCCAATCAGCGTGATCAGCTGCTAAATGATTTGTTTACAGCTAGTGGCATTCAACTAAGTTATATTCGCCATACCATTGGAGCCTCAGATTATTCCGTAGATGAACAGGGACAGCCTGGTAGCTATACCTATGACGATGTGGCAACAGGCAAGGACTATGAGCTGAATCATTTCTCCATCGCCAAGGATCGGGATATGATCGATGTGTTGAAGCAAATCCTGAGAAGAAACCAGGATTTAAAGATTATGGGAACCCCATGGACAGCTCCGCCCTGGATGAAATATGGGGAGCAGATTTATAACGGCTGGTATTTGGATTATACCGATCCGCGCGTCTACCAGGCGTATGCTGACTATTTTGTTCGTTATCTACAGGCTTATGCGAACGAGGGAATTCCGATTCAGGCGATTTCCATTCAAAATGAGCCAGAATTCACGACGCCCAAGTATCCCAGCATGAGTATGGGAGCAGCAGAACAGGCGAATTTTATTAAACAATATCTGGGTCCCACCCTAACTCGAAACCATTTATCTACTCACATTATTGCCTTTGACCATAACTGGGATACAGGGAGTGAATATGCCAAGACCGTGTTGGGAGATGAACAGGCTCGTAACTATACGCACGGAACGGCCTTTCATTGCTACAAGGGTGAGCCTACAGAGATGACAGATGTGCATAATGCTTTCCCTGATAAGCCTGTATATATGACAGAATGTAGTGGGGGAGCGTGGAGTCCGGGCTTTGGAGATAATTTGAGCTGGGATATGTCCAAGCTGATCATTGGTGCACCCCGAAACTGGTCGCAAAATGTCCTCTTTTGGAATATCGCACTTGACCCGTCCGGGGGTCCGACCAATGGAGGTTGCGCCAACTGTAGAGGTGTAGTAACCATCGACCCGTTAAGCGGTGCAGTTACGAAAAATGTGGAGTACTATGCGATTGGGCACGCCAGCAAATTCGTCCTTCCAGGTGCGGTACGTATTGATTCTACACATTATAGTGGGAGTATTGAAACGGTCGCCTATCGCAACCCCGACGGTACGCTTGTCCTGATTGCCGCCAATACGGGAGAGAACACAAAGACATTTAAGGTTCGGCATGGAAATAAGGTTTTCAAATCTACCCTTCCATCCAAGTCCGCGGCTACCTTTCAATGGAATCCTACGGCTTCCTGACACGGCCTGTACATCAACGTTTTAGAGCGCTTAGCCCATCTGGCTGAGCGCTCTTTTTTTCATTTGCTACAAAACCCAGACTGCGAAAAAAATTTTAATATTGTTCAGAATTGATTCAGAGGCGGATGATAAGATCTTTTCACTAATAACAAGAATGAACCGTTTACGGGGGATAGTCTGATGAATCAAGAAACGAATAAAGAATGGCAAAAAGTGCTGATGGTGACGTTGCTGGCAGAGCGACTATATTTCAGGTTCATCAGGAACCACAGGAGGCATCTCTTTTGTTTTTTTACAATATGTCGATGGTGGAGACGGTCGCATCGTGCTGCAATTGTTTTACAACCGAGAATGTGACTTCTCTCATAAATTAGAAGGATATGAGCTGGAGGTTCACCAATTCATGAAAAACACGAACCGTATGAACGTATCCAGCATAGCACTATATCCGGTTAATCCAGTAATACCGTATCTGATCATAAATAGCCCCTTTTACGATTTCATGGATGTGACGAATGTTGCCTATTTTAATCAAGAGGGTCATTTCTATAACCCAAATGAATTTAATACGGTCGCATATGTACTCAAATATCATGAAACTATACCCGAAAGGTACTTATCAATATGTAGGCAGGCATACACCTTAATCGGTGTGTTTGTCTGAGCTCGTTGTCTTTTGAAGACAGGTCATGAATTCTTATAAAGGTGTAACCCATCAACTATCGTGGGTTACACCTTTTTGTATACTGAGCATATTGTATTCATCCAAGCCTTTACTGTACAAGGAGATTCTCAACATGAAACCAGGGGCATGGGGAGTTCTTCCGCAGCAGTATCAATATGCTTGAACAATGTACTCAACTGAATTACAATACAATTGATAATGATTTTTAATATCAATTAGGATGAAAAGGGGGAGTTGGACTACATGTTTGGATTGACCAAAAAGCTACATATTTATATAGCACTTATTCTGATGATATCGGTGCTGGCTGGTTGTGCCTCAGGTGGAACTACAGGGACAACAGACCCTTCAAGTAAGTCTGCAAGTGGTAATGGGAGCAATGCAGCAGGCAGTGGTGCGGACGAGCAGACCAGAGTTATCAAACATGCCATGGGTGAAACGACAGTTAAGGGAACTCCGAAGAGGATTGTAACCTTGTTCCAGGGTGCCAATGATGTTGTTGTTGCACTTGGTGTTAAGCCAACGGGTGTTGTGGAATCCTGGGTTCAGCAACCCGTATATAAATATTTGAGAGATGATCTGGATGGTGTGACGCAAGTAGGTCAGGAATCACAGCCGAACCTGGAAGAGATCAACAAATTGAAGCCGGATCTAATCATTGCCACCAAAACAAGACATGAGGATATCTATGATCAACTGTCCCAGATTGCTCCAACGGTAGTTACCGAGACTTTGTTTGACTGGAAAGAGACGGTAAAGACGGCTGGTGAAGCGATGAATATGAAGGAACAGTCGGACAAGTTGCTTGCTGATTGGGATGCAAGGGTAGCGGATTTTAAAGGCAAAATGGGTGACCGTCTTCCCATTGAAGCGACTATTACGAATTTTAGAGCCGATCAGGTTCGCATTTTCTATATGGGATACGCCGGAAAAATATTGAAAGAGCTTGGATTTACCAGACCGCCTGGACATGATGAAGACACCTGGGGGGTGGAGTTGACTTCGAAAGAGAACATCCCGGATATGAACGCAGATATGATCTTCAACTTCAATTCAGGCACGGAAACAGAAGCTATTGAGAAAAACTATAAGGATTGGACCAGCAGTCCGCTCTGGAAAAATCTCGATGCGGTGAAGAATAATAAGCTAGTACAGGTTGATGAGGTGGCCTGGAACATGGGGGGCGGATACACATCGGCCAACATGATGCTGGACGACCTATACAAGCAGTTCAATCTGAACTAATGGGAGCAAGACCTGCCATGTGCCAGGACATTCGTATACGAAGCGTATGGGCAGGCAGGTCTTTTTGCATTTCACGGATGAAAGAGTGAGAATATGTTTCCCCTTTTTACGAAGGCAAGTACGAAAATTTATGGACTATCCGGCTTATTCATTTTGCTATTACTCGCCTGTGTAGCCAGCATGATACTGGGACGTACACACATCACATTTCAAATAGCAGTGAATGCACTACAACACTATGACGAAAGCTCAGTGGAGCACGTCGTACTTCTTACGGAACGTTTGCCACGCACAATTATTGCCGCTGTTGTTGGTGCAAGTTTGGCGGTGGCGGGAGGACTCATGCAAGCGCTAACTCGTAATCCGCTCGCTTCACCAAGTGTGTTTGGGATCAATGCGGGTGCCATCTTTTTTATCGTTATTGCCATCGTGGTGCTGTCGGTGTCCTCGCTTAGTACGATGATGTGGTTTGGTTTTGCCGGGGCAACCATCGCAACAGTGATTGTGTACGCCCTTGGGTCCATCGGTCGTGATGGTCTGACTCCCATCAAGATTGTGCTGGCGGGTACCGCTATCTCTGCACTTTTTGCTTCGTTCACACAGGCAATCCTGGTGCTGGATGGAACGGGATTACAGGACGTGTTGTTCTGGCTTGCAGGTTCAGTGAGCGGTCGAACACTTGACATGCTGTATCCTGTACTGCCATATATGACGGTTGCCGCTGTGATATCCCTGTTTATGGGCCGGGCGATCAATCTGCTTTTGACCGGTGATGATATCGCCAAAGGCATGGGACAGAACGTGCTACTGGTTAAGGTACTTATGGGAGCCGTTACAGTATTGCTGGCCGGTGGTTCTGTTGCGGTGGCCGGTTCGATTGGTCTGGTAGGATTAGTCGTACCGCATATCATGCGGGCGTTTGTAGGCAACGACTACCGCTGGCTTGTTCCCTACTGTATTCTGGGCGGCGCCATTTTGTTATTGGCGGCGGATGTGGTTGCACGGCTGATCATCATGCCACAGGAAGTTCCGCTTGGTGTTATGACAGCGCTCATTGGTGGTCCCTTCTTCGTCTATATTGCCCGCAAAGGGGGGACGAAGATATGAGGAAGATGATTACTTTTCGCAATAAAAAAGATACGCTATCCTTGCAAATGGAGCGCAAATCGCTGCTCATCATCGGAATCTGTATGGTTTTGATATTGATTGCATCCATTGCAGGAACCAGTGTGGGTAATGATTTCATATCTCCGCTGAATGTGCTGCAGACGATTTTCGGTCTGGGCGCAGGTGATCATGACTTTGTCGTGTTGACGCTAAGGCTGCCGCGTGTGCTGTTATCGTTGCTTGTGGGTGCAGCACTAGGCATGTCCGGTGCCCTCTTGCAGGGGATTATCCGTAATCCGCTCGCTTCACCGGATGTGATCGGGATAACGGGAGGAGCTGCCGTTGCCGCTGTAGGTTTTGTCACCCTGCTGGGTGGAACCATCAGTATCAAGCTGTTGCCGTTGTTTGCCATTATGGGGGCGATGATTACCGCAATCATCATTTATCTTCTTGCCTGGAAAAAAGGAGTTAGCCCGATTCGACTAGTGTTGATCGGAATCGGAGTGTCAGCCATTACGGGGGCCGGGACGACCTTCATGCTGATCCTTAGTCCATTCTATACGGCTGGCCAGGCGTATATCTGGCTGACAGGGAGTGTGTATGGCGCATCGTGGACCGATGTTAGAACGATCATCCCGGTGATTGTAATCGTGCTTCCGTTGGCGATCTGGTTTGCCCGGAGTCTGAACGCACAGGAATTCGGGGATGATCTGGCCACCGGGCTGGGGGTCACTGTACAGCGTCATCGTTCAGCGCTGCTACTGTGCAGTGTACTGCTGGCCGGGGCTGCTGTAGCTGTCGCGGGGACGATTGGTTTTGTCGGTCTGATTGCGCCGCATATTGCCCGGAAGCTGGTAGGGCGCATGTTTGGCGGCATGCTCATCGTTTCGGGACTGGTCGGTGCCCTGCTTGTGTTTGCTGCTGATCTGATTGCCCGTACAGTATTTCTGCCGCTCGATGTTCCGGCAGGGGTATTTACCGCCGGGGTAGGAGCACCGTTTTTCCTGTATCTGTTGTTCAAGAATCGAAATCAGTTTTGAGGAGGAGAATGCTGTGAGTATTCTGGAAGCCAAGGACCTTACGATCGCCTATGGCGCAGAGCCTATTATTGAGAATTTGAACCTGACTATTCCCAAGGGGAAAACTACTGTCCTGATTGGCAGCAACGGTTGCGGGAAGTCCACCTTGCTGCGAACGATGGCGCGACTGCTGAAGTCCAGTTCAGGCTCGGTGCTGCTGGATGGCGAGGAGATTGCGAAGTTGCCTACCAAGGAAATTTCAAGACGTATGTCCATTCTGCCGCAAGGTCCTTCTGCTCCAGAGGGACTGACGGTAAACCAACTGGTTCGGCAAGGGCGGTACCCACACCAGACATGGCTGAAACAGTGGTCCTGTGAGGACGAACGCATGGTCAGGCTTGCGCTGGAATCCACACATCTGACTGCTCTGGCTGATCGGCCCGTGGACGCATTATCTGGCGGACAACGCCAGCGCGCCTGGATTGCGATGACACTCGCACAGGGAACAGAAACCCTGCTGCTGGATGAACCAACGACTTATCTGGATATGACCCATCAGATTGATATTCTGGATCTGCTGTTCGATTTGAATGAACAGGAGGGGCGCACCATAGTGATGGTGCTTCATGATCTGAATCTTGCGTGTCGCTATGCTCACCATATTGTGGCTGTCCACAACAAGTCCATCTACGCGGAAGGAAAACCGGAAGACATTGTTACGCAGGACATGGTCCGCGCGGTCTTCCAGATGGAGTGCGACATTGCGGTTGATCCGCTGTTTGGCACACCCATGTGCATTCCGCACGGGAAGGGAAGGAAGTTAAATGAAACCACACGCTACAGCCACTTGGCTTGATGATCAAGAGATGCAGGCCTTGGCTGCCGAATACCGTCTGACCTGGGAGCCTTCGACAGATCGTACATTTTCGATGCCATTTACGGACTTGCTGGACCCGTCCAAAAGCCTGAACTATTTGCAAGGGGTGAGAGGCATCTTTGAGACGGACTCCGAAACGGCTACTGTATCGCTCTTTGCTAAACGATATGCTTACTTGATCACAGCTTCGGGTCTCTATGCCATGTCACGCTTCAACAAAGGCCTGAATTATGAGATTGCCAACGGCACGATTGAATCCAGTTATCACGGAGAAGCATGGCTTCCCAAGGCTAGGCTGACCGATTGGCAGACGACCTCACCAGGGGCGGATCAGCGTGACGTATGGAGAGATCAGGTGATTGAACAGATGTTCGCCGGCAATCTGGCTAAGGTATGGCAATCGCTGTCCAAGGCAACCCGGATTTCCCGTTCAGTCCTGTGGGAGAACACGGCCATTTACGTATACTGGCTCTATGAGAACAAGTTTGCCGAAGGAGCCACGCCTGAAGAAAAGGAGCGTGTCGAAGAGGACTTCCATTATCTAATTTGTGATGCACCTGCGCATCTCTTTGGTGAATCCCGTAACCCGCTCAAGCAGTTTAATACGCCCAAACGGGCAACAGCTGTCTCAGATACACCTATTCGTGTACGCAAAACTTGTTGTTTCTATTATCTCGCCGCAGATGATCCAGAAGATTACTGCCCCACCTGCCCCAAATCAAAGCATTAATACCGATGATTATCATCCACCCCCAGCCTATACTTCATTGCATCTCATACAGCGAATAGCACAGGCAAGCTTATGACATAACGAAATTCAGAGCTTGCCTTATTTGTTGTGCCCATTGTTCCATGTACAATCCTTCATTTGGGGATTCTCTCCCTGCAAAAACATCTTTTTTTTCCTAAAAAGCTTATTATTGACAAGGTGAATGAAATTGCCATAAAATAGATTTTGTTTGAAACTGATAATCATTATCAATATTGTTTCTATCAAATCAATCCGATGAAAGCACAACCAGGAGCGAACGCCTTCATTCGGTCGGGGAGGATTTTCATTGTTTCCGAAAGGAATTCATAATCTGCAAAACCGACTCATCATAAGCAAAGCAAGAGAAATGGGAATAACCTGCGAGCCACTTCTCGCAGAATGCGAAGATTTTCTGGAATTGTCCTATGGGGACAAGCGCAGAGTCATTAATAAAACCAGATCGCATCGTCTACCCTTGATCGCTGGACTGCTCGCTAAGAACAAGCAGGTATGTAATATGCTACTGCATGAGCGGGGAATGCCTGTGCCGCCGTTTATCGTTATCGAGGCAATGGGTGACAAGGCAGCGCAGTTTCTGAAACTGCATCGTTCCATTGTAGTGAAGCCGCTGGACGCAAGCGGCAGTGCAGGTGTGACACTGGACGTTCGAACAAACGAGGAACTGGAAGCGGCTATTGCCCGGGCGGGTACCCATAGTAACAGCATCATGCTACAGCAATTCATAACGGGTTTGGATTATAGGGTACTGATCATTAACGGGGAAGTGGCAGCAGTAAATGAGTATCGGCCTGTCTTTGTAGAAGGGGACGGCACCTCAACCATCCGGGCGTTGATTCGAATGTTGAATCAGCAGCGAATCCAGCAGACCCGTATAGGGAAGTTCGAGGCCTTTCCCAAGATTGATGAAGACGCAGAGCCTTTGCGAAAGGTTCTGCTTGGACAGGGAATCACGCTGGAGGAGGTACCTGCGGCAGGAAGAGAGATCGAGCTATATGATCTTCGCAATTCGGCCGCCGGAAACATCAGTGAGTTTTATGTGGACTGTACGGAAGCGATTTTCCCTGATAATGCACAAATGGCAATTAAAGCCGCAGAAGCTCTCCAGATTGATGTGGCTGGCATTGATATCCGTTGTGGGGATATCGGCCAGCCGCTGACAGCAGATCAGGGAGGCATTCTGGAAGTCAACGCATTGCCGGACCTGACGCACCATGTCTTTCCCTTTGGGGGAAACACACGTGATGTCGTCCGATTGTACCTGGAATATCTTTTTCAAATGGAACATCATTTCGAAAAGTCGATTGCAGAATAAGGGCAATTCATTGCCTGTTATGGCTCAATGTCCCGCTTACTTTGTTCTCGCTCCTATGGTGTGGTCGGTACATTCGAATGTGTGTGCCCACCCGCCGCAAGCGGTGGCATCCATCCAGCATTCTGCTGCTGGTCAGCAGTGCAGGTCTCTGGATGATAGGTCTGCTAAAGACTTGCCGGGGTCGGAACACCAGCGAATATGGCCCGATGGGCGGCACTGAAAGAGGTTAGTAGGCTCTCGGCTGTGCCATCCTGTTGGCCTTGTCCCTCGTTTTATTTATAACCCGAAAGAAGGTTGGCAACATTGTTCGAGATGGAAAACAGGCTCAGGTCTGAAGCAGAGCAGCAGGCGAATGTACACTCTTGTAAGCTGCTGCTCAATTGTTATCTCCGGGAGCTTGCGGTGGAGAAGGAAGGCGACATTCGGATTAATCCAGATGCGATGACGTACGCAGTTGCTTTTCAGGCCAGCGGGGTGACGATAACCGGACAATTAGCGTATTACTCGGCTATGGGTGAGCATGAGTACCGAAACATACAACAGCTTCACGGGCAAGCGGTGCATTATCAGGACCTGGTTCGCTGGATCACCCGGGAGCTGAGTGAAGACACGGCGTATGGAAACAGTCGGCATGAGCAAGGTGGGTTGACCCGTGCGGCTGCTGTGCGTGATTTTGTGGAAAAGGTAGATAACAGCGTGAATAATCTTGTGCTGTATATCGAGCAGGCTGCTGGACTTGGCATGTATGATTACTGTACTTCCGAACAGTCTCTGGTGTATGGTCATCCCTTTCACCCGTTTCCAAAAAACTCCAAAGGTTTCACTGAACACGACGTACGGATGTACAGCCCGGAACTGCGTACCTCGTTCCAACTCTGTTACGTTGCTGTCAGGAAGGACGTATACAGGCAGGAATGGGTAGATGATCCCACCAGAATCAATCTGCATGCCAGCCTGCACGGGCATGTGGAACAAGCTTGGGAAGCGGAGTGCGGTGAGCATGGGGATGAGTATGAACTGCTGCCTGTCCATCCCTGGCAGTTTAAGTACGTGTTGAGCTTGTCCGAGGTCCAGCAGTATATTCTGGACAAGAAACTCATTCCGATAGGCAGCTGTGGACCGAAGGCCTACCCGACCTCCTCGGTACGCACCGTCTATATCCCAGAGCTAAATTGCAATATCAAGCTGTCGCTGAACATACAGATTACCAACATGATTCGCACCAATAGTGCGGAGCAGATGCGAAGGACGCTGGACGCCTCCAGGTACGTCAGGCAGCAAAATTGCTTCGGTGCAGATCAGCATACGCAGATTGCCTATGAGACAGGTGTAGCCACTTGTGATTTTCAGGAGGAAGAATTAACGAGTTTGTTTACTGTCGCATACAGACCGATTGAGTTTGACCCGGAATGTACATATGTCCTGTCGAGTCTGGTAGAAGCTCCCTTGCCGGGAATGCAATCACGACTCATGACGATGTTGGGTGGCGTACGTGCTGAAGCCGAGCGCTGGTTTGCACGTTATCTGACCTTGTCTTTGCTACCCATTGTACGAGCGGCCGGAGAGCGAGGCATTCACTTTGAAGCTCATTTGCAAAATACTCTCGTGACGCTAAGAGACGGAATGCCTGAGGCATTTATCGTGCGTGACTTGGAAGGAGTCAGTGTCGATGAGGAGCTGATCCATGAGGTGGATACCGCTCCCTCTAGATTGTTGTTTTATCCACGGGACAAGGCTTGGGCGAGGACATCCTATTACTTTATCATCAATCATCTGGGTTCCCTCATTCATGCGATAGCAAGGGATGTGAACATACCGGAGGAGCATTTCTGGACAAAGGTCCGCGAAGTGCTGGTGAAGGAACTAGACCGAACTGGAAACGTATATGTGCAGCATTTGCTGACCGCGGACAGTTTTCTGGCGAAACAAAATCTGGTGAGCTGTCTCAGGGGGATCAGTCAGACCCCGGCGTATGTGCCGGTGAGTAATATAATGAACCGAATAGGGAGTGAAGTGGCGTGGGGTTCATAGGGTACAGGGCTGAGAAAGGTCACAAGACGGCAGTATACACGGATGTACAGGAACGGATCATGCGGCAGACGCTGGAAGCCATGTGGTTCGAGGGTGTCCTTGACTGTAAGGTGGATGGGAACGAATGGCGCACTGTGGGGCGGAACACGTCAGGGCAGGCTGTGACATACAGCTGTGAGGCGGAGCAGAAATTTTCATTTGGCCGAGTGAAGGTGGTGAAGGGCTCGATTCGAAGAGAGGGCGTGCCCTGCACCGATCTGGATCTGTTTCTGGAGGAAATGGTACTGAACCTTCTGGAGGGTGCGAATGTGACGGCCTTCATTCAGGAATTGCTGGAGACGATGGCGAAGGACAGTCAGTGCCGGGCTTTGCTGCCTGAGAAGATTCCGGATAAAGACCGACACTATGATGCCCTCGAAAGCCATATGAGCGACGGTCATCTCTACCATCCAAGCTACAAGTCGAGGCTTGGCTTCACCCTAAAAGACAATCTTGCTTACGGTCCAGAGTTTAACTCGGATGTGACCGTATACTGGATTGCCGTGAAAGAAGGACTTGTGCAAACGGCTCTCTCCACAGGCTACACGTCAGAACAGTTGGTGAGACAACATCTCACAGAGGCGGATATCAGCCGATTTGATCGGGTGCTTCAGTCGGAAGACACTGAGGGGAATCGCTATATATTCATTCCTGTTCATCCATGGCAATGGGAACACCAGCTGGAATCGGTGTTTGCCCGACAACGAATGAACAGAGATATCGTTTTTCTCGGCCCTTCGGCATCAGCTTATCGCGCCCAGCAGTCCATTCGTTCCCTGTCGAACCGAATGAATCCAGAAGCGCCTTATCTCAAGCTGGCACTGAGTATTACCAATACGTCCAGTACACGTATTCTCGCACAACACACGACCCAGAACGCACCGCTGATCAGCGACTGGCTGGAAGCACTCATTCGGGAGGATGAGTTGCTGCAACGGGAACAGTTTGCCATTCTGAAAGAAATCATGGGACTCTCGCTCCGGTACGAGAACTTGCCTGCAATTCAGTATGGACGTGCGTATGGCACAATCGGGGCGATCTGGCGTGAAAATGTATCTGTTCACCTGCAAGAAGGCGAGACAGCTTGGCCCTTAAATGCACTTATGCTAGTACAGTCGAACGGGGTACCGTTTATCCAGGGTGCAGTTGAGCGTCATGGCATTCAGAAGTGGAGTGAAGCCCTCGTTCGAAAGGTATCGCTGCCCATTATTCATCTGCTCTATGCACACGGCATTGCGCTGGAATCGCATGCCCAGAATATCATCCTGGTGCTGGAAAATGAACTACCGAAACGGATCATCATCAAGGACCTTCACGATGGTGTTCGCTATGTACCCGAGAAGTTGCTGAACCCAGAACGAGCCCCGAAGCTGCACCCCGAACCGGAGACCCATCACAAGTTCAATCGGTATTCCTTTATCTACGCAAGTGATGTGTCGGAAGTCCGGGACTATACGTATGATGCGTTCTTTTTTATCTGCATGACGGATATTGCGCTGACGCTGGAGAAGTTCGGTCTGACGGAAGAAGCGTTCTGGCAACTGTGCGCGGCTACGATTGTGGACTACCAGCGGGAGCACCCGGAGTATGAGGAGCGGTTCGACTGGTTTGATCTTTTTGCCGAGGATGCGCTGATTGAAGAGATGACCAAGCGCCGCCTGTATGGGGACGGGGAGTTGTATTTCCGTAAGGTCAGCAATCCGTTGAAGTTGGCGAAGGACGTTTTCGGATGAGAACCAACACGCTGAAGGAGAAAATTGAACGTAAACAGCCAGTGTTCGGCCTTTTTGTCTCTATCCCGCATCCGGTCATCATCGAGATGATTGGACATGCGGAGTATGATTTTGTAATTATCGACCTGGAACATGCCGCAACGAATATGGAATCGGTGGAAGAGCTGGTTCGTGCTGCGGAACTGGCAGGGATGACCCCGCTGGTACGCATCTCGAAGGTAGAGCGAGTAGAGATTCTAAAGGTATTGGATTGCGGCGCACAAGGTATCGTCATACCTCATGTAGAACAGCGGGAGCAGGTGGAGGAAGCGGTTCGTCATGCGTATTATCATCCGCTTGGCATGCGGAGTCTGAACAGTGGGCGACCGGGGGTATTCGGCAAGTATCCACTCACTGGGTATATTCAGGAAGCGAATGAACAGGTGATGGTTGTACCGATGATCGAAAGTGTGGAGGGCGTCC
Source organism: Paenibacillus sp. SER-28 (assembly GCF_052906305.1). NCBI lineage: Bacteria > Bacillati > Bacillota > Bacilli > Caryophanales > Paenibacillaceae > Paenibacillus > Paenibacillus sp. SER-28. The sequence continues at coordinate 175,018 of NZ_JBRECM010000008.1, forward strand.
GGCAAAGTGCGAGCATTCTATCTCATCCCCAGGTGAGCTGGGTACTAGAGGGGGCGGCAGACCTGTCGCAATCACTTGGCGTACCGTGGCAGACGGAACATCCAGACGTGCAACGTTCGCTAGGTGCATTACATGAAGCCGCGAAGCAGTGCCAGGTACCGTATGCAACGGTGGCCAGAAGCAAGGAAGACATGGCGCTGTGGGCGGAACGGGGGGTATACATATACGTGTTGGGCGATGACCGGAATACGGCTTTTCGGGCGTACGAACAGAAACGGAATGACTATGGAAATGCGGGTGGACTGATATGAAATCAAGCGTATGGAATATGATCCATGAACTGCAAAGAGATAGTGAAGACCCGGTGTGTGCTTATGTCTACGATCTGGCTGGTATTCAGGAGCAGGTCCGTCACATGCTGCACACGCTGCCTGGAGGCATACAGCTGTTCTATGCGATAAAGGCCAATCCGGATTCCCGAATTATTGAGGCTTTGCTGCCCTGGGTTCACGGGTTCGAGGTAGCTTCCATTGGCGAGTTGCTCAAGGTGAGGAGCGTAAGTAGCGAGGTTCCAATCCTGTTTGGCGGTCCGGGGAAAAAAGAGAATGAGTTGAAGCAGGCTATCGAGCATCAGGTGCGTTTTATTCATGTGGAGAGCCTGCTGGAACTGCGGCGTGTCATCGCCATTGCTACAAGGAGAGGAGAGGAAGTTCGCATTCTGCTGCGGATCAATCTGAGAAGTAGCACATTGCCACGGACCCGGATTGTAATGGGCGGTGGTCCGAGTCCATTCGGTATGGATGAGGAGAGCGTGGAGGAAGCAGTCCGGGTCATTCGTGAGGAAGGTGCAGGTTCGGTGCGTTTATGCGGATTTCATTTTCACTCGTTATCGAACAATGTGGACGCAAGACTGCATGCCGAGATGATCGAGCTGTATTTGCAAAAGGCGGAGATGTGGCAGCAGACATATGACCTGCATCTTGAAGTAATTAACGCTGGAGGCGGGTTTGGTGTCACATATGATGGTAGCCCCGGGTTCGACTGGTCCCTGTTCACATCCCTGATTGAGCGAAGTGAAGCTAGAGGACGCCTTGCTTCACGCGGCATACAGTTGTATTTCGAGCCGGGTCGCATGCTTGTCGCTGACCACGGTTATTATGCGGCAGAGGTTACGGATATCAAAACATCGCATGGTCAGCATTTTGCCGTGTTAAGAGGAGGTACACATCATAATCGTCTGCCCGCATCATGGGGACACAACCATCCATTTCACATTATGTCTACGGACCGTTGGGGGCATTCGTTTGCAAGACCAGAGGTACGGGACAACAAAGTTCACGTGGTCGGAGAACTATGCACACCCAAGGATCGTATGCATTCAGATGCGGAAGTAGAGCGGCTACGTGTAGGCGATATTGTTGTGTTCGAGAAGTCGGGAGCCTATTGCTGGACCATCTCGCATCATGATTTTCTGGGTCATCCGCACCCGGCATTCCATTATTTGACGGAGGACGACAACCATGTCAACAGTGATGAAGCGTGCCAGTCTACAAGACGCTGAGCGCCGGATTATGGAGGATCTGATCAATGCATTTCTAGCCGAGCAATTACTTCCGCTGGAAGGGCATTCGTTCATTAAACTCTCTACTTCACCAGAACCGTTCCGCCGAATGTTTCTGGGGGATGGTAATGGAGGTCCTCCGCAGAGCGGACGAGGAATAGCTGACGGACTCGACGGCAATGTCGCAGGCAAGGATAAGCAGGATGAGAATGGAACAGATAGGCATAGTGGACAGCTTATGCTGCATCTGAAAGGGATTTTGTTTCTGGTGGAAGCAGGAAAAAGGCAGGGATATCAATGGGTACAAGGTTCACCTGTCTATGGAGAGACACCGGATGGAGGCTGGAAGCTTCTTGAATCTCCAGCAGTCGTAGGACAGGCTGTGCTTCGGATGACGCTTTCCGATGAAGCATACGCGCATCCCGGGGTTGCGGAATTCTTGGCAGGCGTGGAAATAGCCACCGAGCAATTGGCACTGGGACTCCAGCAGGTGCAGGGGCTGGGAGAACAAGTTCCGTTCAATGCCTACGATTGGTTTATCAAGGGAGAGCAGGTTGCAGCGCTGCGAGATCGTCCATTTCACCCCACCTCTAAGGCCAAGGTGGGATTCACAGAAGCGGATGTGGCCCGGTATGCAGCGGAATTCAGGAAGGAGATCCCGCTGCGATGGGTGGCTGTGCGTTGGGATGCCGTACAACAGGGATGTGGGGAAGGGCTGTCCACACTGGATGTACTGGATGAAGAACAGCGGAGCAGGCTGGAAGCAGAATTGGCCCGGAAAGGCCTGAATCTGCAAGAATACATGCCCATGCCAGTACATCCATGGCAGATGGAGCATATCATCTTGCCGCGTTTTACTGGAGAAATCGCGGACGGCACCATCATTGTACTGGATATCGAATTGGGAGAGGTGCAGGCGACATCGTCCCTGCGCTCGATGGCTCCGATGGAGGAATCCACACAGATGCTCAAGCTTCCGGTCAGTGTGTTGTCTCTCGGGGCCGCCCGCTATCTCCCGGTGGTGAAGCTGCTGAATGGTCTGGCTGGGGAGAAGATGTTACGACAGGCGGTGGCCTGTGATGAATCGCTCACAGGTAAAGTGTGGCTCTGCGAGGAACGGAACTGGTGGGGATACATGCCGGAATCCATGGGATTGTTCGATGATCATCCTCGCCATCTGGCCGCCCAGATTCGCATCTATCCGCCAAAGTTGCTGGAAGAAGGTGTGCAGGTCATTCCCATGGCTGCGCTTGGGGGGACGCTAGAAGGTCGCCATATGTTATCCGACCTGCTGGGTAGAGAATTAACCAGTGAAGAGGTCATGGGATTCTACACCGATCTGACGGCGTTATTCTATGATGTGGTGATGCGGCTGTTCAAGGTAGGCGTTGTACCTGAAATTCACGGTCAGAACTGCTGCGTGGTCCTGCGGGACGGACAGGTGAACGGCCTGTTATTCCGTGACCACGATTCCGTACGTTTGCATCAGCCGTATCTGGACAAACACGGCATTGCGGACCCAGGTTATCATATCCGGCCAGGATACTCGAACAGCTTGTATAATGAGACGATCCGCAAGCTGATCTTCTACGTGCAGTCGCTGGGCACGCAGGTGAACCTGGCTGCAATTATGGAAGCGCTAAGCGAGGTGTATCCTATCCCGGAAGCGAAGTTATGGGATATTACCGAGCAGGCGTGGAAGGAAGCGCTACGGGTGGTGCCGCTTCCCGAAGCTGACCGGGCCGAGCTGTTCCAAGCGGTATTCGAGAGCAGGGAATGGCCGGTGAAGCTCATTGTGCGTCCGCTGCTGGAAGCGGACGGGGTGCCTGGGGCGATGCCATCGGGCAAAGGCACAGGGCATAATCCTTTTTACAAAGGATAGAGTTGTGGCTAGAATGTTAGTTTAGATAGGGTGGGCGATGACGGAGGTGACCCGGTGTAATCGGGTTGCCTTTTTTAGGTAAGAGTTCATTGATAGCAGTGAGTGCAGTCACATAGACACATACAAAAACATGACTATAATGAACACATAGTTAAAATTTAGTCTTTATGGAGCTGACGGCTCCAAACATCTCACTTACAAAGGAGAGAATTCATCTCATGAGCATACATTTAGAATTGGATTCCTTGTCCGTTGAAAGGCTAGAAATGGCCCTTTCAGGACGACCGGGAATGTTCAAGTTGTTTTATGACACCGAGGATTGCGGATGCAATGGCGTACTTGTCATCTTGGTTGTCACTACGCCGAATGCAACTGATAAAGTAGTTCAGTCTGAGCCTTATTCTTTTTGGGTAGATCGCCAGCAGGAGCAGCAGTTCGATAGCAGAATGCGGCTTGAGGCAGACCCTAGTTACCCGTCATTCAAGCTAAGCAGTGATGCTGGTATATTTAGTAGCAACATTAGAATTAAAGATGTCCGCATAAAATCGTCTGAGGAGTGATATGGAATGGAAAAGGATAATAGCGATGGGTAAACCATCCATTCAGAACTAGCACCAAACTCCAAAAGACGAACCTGATCCAGCCCAATTGGAAGAGGTTCGTCTTTTGCGTTATATTCAATTCGTTCCTCCAAAAAACGACGTGTTTAGTGGGCTGCTCTGAAGTGGTACAATAACCTTTATGATAATCGGAGAAGGACGTTGAGAAGATGAAAAACTTGCTCGTTTCGGGCTATCGTGCCCATGAGCTGAATATTTTCAGTCAGAAGCACGAAGGCATTCCATATATTAAAAAGGCGATTGCAGGCAGGCTTATTCCCCTGATTGAAGAAGGGCTGGAATGGGTGATTACCCCCGGTCAATACGGGGTGGATTTGTGGGCTTGTGAGGTCGTTACTGCACTAAAACAGCAATATCCCCACCTGAAATGCTCTATTATGATGGCTTATCAAAATATGGAAGAAAAATGGAAAGATGACAAAAAGGAATATTTTCAGCAGATTTGTGCCGAAGTTGACTATGTGGGAGTAGTCAGCCGCCAGCCTTATCAGGGGATATGGCAACTTAAAGCACGGGATGAACTTCTTTTCCGCAAAACAGACGGTTTATTGCTTGTTTACGATGAGGATGCCGGAGAGGGCAGCCCACGTTTTATGAAGGAACTGGCATTGAAAAAACAACAGGCAGAGGGCTATCAGTATATCAGCATCAGCTCGGAGGATATCCAGAGCATCGCGGATGAAGAAAGATTATTCATGGACCTCTGATTTTTAAAGTATTAGCCCGGATTTTTGAACAAAAAGGACGTACTCGTCCCTTTACATTGATGTAAGCGCTATCATAGAATTTAAACAACAATAACTTATCAGTCACATAAAATAAATTTATTGAAAATACAAACCATGAAAGGAGCTAATGATTCAGATGAACAAAAGGTTTCGGTATGCTGCGTTGCTCTGTCTCGGTGTCATGTTGAGTGGAGTGGTCACCCCGATGGATAGCCAGGTCTCTGCTGCCTCTACGAGGCAAATGGAAAAGCTAAACCGTGGAGCCGTCGCTGTTAAGGTGCCTGAGGGTGTACTGGTGAGCTGGCGCTTGCTGGGCACGGAAGCGGATTCGGTCGGCTTTAATTTGTACAGAGGGACAAGCAAGGTAAACGATGCGCCGATTACATCGAGAACCAACTTTTTGGACAAGGCAGGTACGACCTCATCTTCGTATACCGTTCGTGCCGTGGTCAATGGAGCAGAGCAGGCCGCTTCCCCTGCGGTGAAGGTATGGAACAACAACTATCTGGATGTTCCGATCCAGCAGCCCGCGGGAGGCACGACCCCGGATAATGTGAACTACACGTACCACGCCAATGATGCCAGCGTAGGGGATCTCGATGGAGATGGCGAGTATGAGATTGTGTTAAAATGGGACCCTTCCAATGCCAAGGATAATTCGCAATCCGGTTATACGGGAAATGTATTTTTGGATGGCTACGAGCTGGATGGAACACGCAAATGGCGGATCGACCTGGGACGTAACATACGGGCTGGAGCCCACTACACACAATTTCTCGTCTACGATTTTGATGGAGATGGTAAAGCAGAGATCGTATGTAAAACAGCAGACGGCACGGTAGATGGTGCAGGTGTGAAGATTGGTGACGCTTCGGCTGATCATCGAAACACGAGTGGATATATTTTGAAAGGTCCCGAGTTTCTAACTGTGTTCTCAGGTGATACAGGCAAGGCTCTTAGTACGATCGACTATGTGCCACCGCGCGGAACGGTATCGAACTGGGGAGATAATTATGGTAACCGTGTAGATCGTTTTCTCGCCGGGGTTGCTTATCTGGATGGCGTGAGACCCAGCATTGTGATGGCACGTGGTTATTACACCCGCACCGTTCTGGTCGCATATGATTGGCGGAACGGGAACCTGAGCCGACGCTGGACCTTTGACAGCAACAGCTCCACCAATGCTGGAACGGCTGGACAGGGGAACCACAGTTTGAGCGTGGCGGATGTGGATGGAGATGATAAGGATGAGATCGTGTATGGCTCACTGGTTGTAGACGATAACGGAGCGAAGCTGGCTAACACGGGGATGGGACATGGAGATGCACTTCATGTTGGCGATCTGGACCCCGACCGTTCAGGTTATGAAGTGTTCAAGGTGAACGAGGACAAAAATGCCACCTACGGAGCTGCCATGTACGACCCGCGTAATGGAAATATTTTATGGGGCGTAAATACAGGCAAGGATACTGGAAGAGGCATGTCGGCAGACATTGACCCGCGGACCAAAGGGAACGAGCAGTGGGCACCGGGTATTGGTTTGCGTTCAGCCAAGGGGCAGCTCATTACCAACACGCTACCGTCTTCCATTAATTTTGGTATCTGGTGGGATGGGGATCTCCTCCGTGAACTGCTGGATCATACCTCATCAAGCGCTGGAAAAATAGACAAGTGGAACTATATGAACTCGACTACTTCCAACTTGCTTACGGCAACAGGAACGAGTTCCAATAACGGAACCAAAGGAACGCCGTCCTTGCAGGCCGATCTGTTCGGTGACTGGCGTGAGGAAGTCATTTGGCGCAAAAGTGATAATTCGGCGCTGCGTATCTACACAACACCATACGAGTCAGAACATCGATTCTATACGCTTATGCATGATCCAGTGTATCGCCTGAGTGTTGCCTGGCAGAACGTAGCTTATAATCAGCCGCCGCACACCGGGTTTTATCTGGGAGAAGGGATGTCCAAGCCTCAGCAGCCGAATATATATACTCCTTGATATGTCGTTCGGTAGTGGTCTGAAAGCAGGTAGAATGAACAAAAACAGAGAGGGCTCCAAGCTAATTGGAGCTCTTTTTGTCATGACAGCCCACAAGATAACGTATGATTTCCATAAGAATGGGAACATTAGTTCTTATTAGTGAAACATATGTATGAAAAAGGAGGCGGAATCTGTGAGTTCTTTAACGACTGAAGGTATGATCGAGCTCGTAACTAATGTCGGATTTCCTGCTGCATTAAGTCTAATTCTGTTAAAATACATCCTCGTCACTTTGAGTCGCAGATTGGAGGAGCTGGACCGATCTGTTAAGCAACTGTCGCTATCCTTGGAAGAGATGGAGGCAAAGCAGTTGAAACAGTCAGAACAACCGTCCCCGGCAAATACGGACAAACTTCGTGCAGAATGAACAAAAAAAGGCAAAAAGAAACAATTTAGCAACCCAATCGAGAAGTGAAATTCTTATAATGGAGACGTGTGCAGTTTATGCAGACATATGATTATGGAGGTGTATATGAGTATGAAAATAAATACGAAGCTATCCGCACTATGCATTGCGGCCACACTTATGAGCGTGGCACAGGCCGCCGCAGCCGCGCCCGCTGTGACAGCTCCAGCGGAAGCGACGCAACCGAGCGTGGCCAGTCCGTCCGCATCCGCCCCGGCTCAGGTGCCAGCACCAGCAGCGTCTGCGTCGGCTACGACGCCAGCCCCGGCGCAAGCGCCGTCGGTTCCAGCCGCCTCGACCCCGGCCGCAGCCGCAGGTTCTGCCAAAGCCGCTACACCCGCAGCTCCATCTGCACCAGTACAGCGTCCATCTACATCGGTAGCGCCAGCGGCTGCTCCGTCCGTACCGTCGACTGTGAAGCCGTCTAAGCCGCAACAGCCGTCCACTTCGGCGCCAGCAGCCGCGGCTTCCAGCGTGAAACCGACGCAGCTGGACAAGCTGAATCACGAGAGTGCGGTTCCGCTTGTGCTGGAGGCGCAGTCTCGTTATCAGTATGCGATCAATGGTGGCAGCCCGGTGGGTGAGTCGTTCCAGTTGAACGGTAAAAGCTACCGCTATCTGTCCGAGGATATCGGCACGAAGACCAAGCTGATCAGCTATCTGACGCAGGCCTACACAAAGCAGGCCAGTGAGCAATTTGTCGGTAAGTTTTTCGTTGAAGTTAACGGCAGACTAGCTCAGTTGAACGCAGATGGTGGCAATTTGCTAGAGTTCAACCGGGCTACGGCGAAAATGGTGACCATGACTCCGGTGAAGCGCAGCTATCTGCTGACCGTGCCTTATCCGCCAGAAACCAAGCAGGCGAATGCGAAAATCACCGTGAATTTTGAAAAGGTCGGCAGCTACTGGAAAATCAGCTCCGCGCCGCATGTCATTTTCTAAATTAAGATTTTGCAACAAGCTTCATATGGGGTAAAGTGATGTTAAGGCTTGTTTCGTAAGCCCCAATTCAATGCAGGGGAGTGCTGTGCAATGATGACACCCATCAAGGTAAAAGACGTTAAGGATATTGAAAAAATCAATCAAATCGTTTCGAATTATACCTATGATATCTGGATTCATGGCAAAAGCGGCATGGCAGATGCCAAATCCATTTTAGGCATGTATGTGCTGAAGCTGGATGAACCGCTAACTCTGGTTGTACCTGACAATGTTAATCCCAAGAAGCTGTTCAAGGAGTTGGAGGAATTTATCCATTTTCCTGCTCAAGAAGGATAAGAGGCAAGAAAGCACCTGCTCTATTACTAAAATAACGCAAAGAAGCCGTGGAACCTAAGTCCCACGGCTTCTTTTTTTAGTGTTCTTTCTCGTCCAAAAACGGGAGATTCACCGAATAGTACATAACCCCCATAAGCAGCACGCCGCCAACCAGATTTCCGAGCGTGACCGGAACGAGATTATGGATCACGCCAGCGACAGAAACCGTACCCGGATGATCCAGCACGAGCGCAATGGCGAAAGTACACATATTAGCCACACTATGCTCATATCCCGAAATGAAAAAGCAGAACACAAACAGCATCATGGCAAACATCTTTGCGCCATTTTCCTTCATAAACATTGGAACAAAAAAGGCAAGACATACCAGCCAATTACACAAAATAGCTCGGAAGAATAGCTGCATTGCAGGCGCTTCCATTTTATGCTCAACCACGCTCAGTAGAAAGCTGTTCACGCTGGAGGAATCAAACAGCCCGGTCAAGTAAATAAGGAGCGCAAATACCCCCGCACCCAGCAAATTACCGCCATAGCTGGCAGCCCATAATCGAAGCACCTGCCCCCAGCGCAGCTTTTTACGGAGCGCAGCATAAGTGTAATAGAAGGTGTTACCTGTAAACAAATCCCCGCCGCCGTAAGCGATCAGAATGATGGCCGCTCCGAACGTGAGTGCCGCCATGGGATAAGTGAATGGAGAATGCTCCATGTAAAAAAAGTTGCCCGTCTTGAAGGCTACAATAACGCCGAACCCGATGAACATACTCGCCAGCATGGAACGTGCCAAATACCGGAGTAGGCTCTGCTTGTAAATTTTGTACTTCTTCATGGCTAGCTGTTCGACATTGCGTAAGCCTTCCGTCTCCATATTTAAGGACAACCTCCTATTTTCTCATATGTAAGTCTTTAAACAGACTTTATTTTTTCCGAAACATGTCCAGTCTATCAGCAATCCTGTTAGCTTAACAAACCAAGTTTTTGCAGTCCGTACAAAATACCGTCTTCATCTGCGCGTTTTGTGACCATTTTAGCTGCGGCTTTGGCTTCATCACAGCCGTTGCCCATCGCGACGCTGTTATGTATAGCTGTCAGCATCTCCACATCATTTAAGCCATCGCCAAAGGCGTATTGATTTTCATCGGCAATGCCCAGTCTGGACGTAATTTCGCGGATGCCCTTCGCTTTGGAGCCAGAATGAGGAACAACGTCCACAGAACTCGGATGCCAGCGCACAAAGTCAAACGCCTTGAATACCGCTTCATAGAAAGGCTCTTCTTCTGCTGTACACATCAACAGCGTCTGATAAATATCTCTTCCTTGGAAATAGAGTGGATCGTATCCAACTGAAATCTTGGCCTTAAGCGTTTGGACCGATCTCTCCACAAGCTCATCGTTAGGGATATTGGCCTTCATATCCATATGATCCATATATACGAGAGCATGATTATGTGTGAGAGCCAGATCGGTCATCGCTTGCAACGCTTCTCTGTTCAGCGGATTGGTAGCGACCACTTCCCCGCGAAGCACGACATATTGCCCATTAAAGCTAACGTAGGAATCAATTTCTAACTGCTCGCGGATATCTTTGAACATAAAAGGCGCACGGCCTGTTGCGATGGCCACCTCATGTCCCAGATCTTTCAAAGCAAAGACGGCCTTTTCTGCCGTTAACGGCATTTTCTTGTCATCGTCCAGTAACGTACCGTCGATATCAAAAAAGATAATTTTTTTGTCTGACATGTCCATACACCTGACTTTCAATAATGTATTGTCGAAATGAACTCATATGGATTCATTATATCAAAGGAACTGCTTCTGAATACACAAATACGTATAAATCCTCATGAATGTCCGACCTCTATAGCTTACAATATGAAATAAGGATTACTGTAAAATATAATTTCTATCTCCTATTTTCTTAGATGGGATGTGATCACCATGACAAAAATCCAAGTCACACCGGAGCAGCTGGACAACGTGGCCTCCCAATTTGCCAATGCCCACGGCACACTGTATAACCAGTTAAACGGCCTGGATAGCACAATGAACCGCCTTCACAGCCAGTGGGATGGTATGGAGAGGAATCGTTTTTATAATGACTATCGTACGGCTAAATATACACTTTCTTCGGTATTACATAAGGTTCAATCCATTGAAATTGAGCTGAAAAGCATCGCTTCGAAGTTTAGAAATACGGATGGTGAAAGCACACGTGGCTTCTGGACAGCCCTAGCAGCGGCAATGAACGCTAGCGCAGCGCTGGCAGGCAGTGCAGAGGCTGGAGATCATGGTGGAGAAATTGCCAAGCAGCCAAAAAACATAGACGAATGGGATCAGGCAGACGCGGATAAATATCATCAATATGAGGAACTACTGAAAAACGCCGAGGCCATCGGCGACAAGCAGGTTATGCAGAAAATTCACGATCAGATGAATGTCCTGCAGCTGCAATATGAAGACTCGGTTACCCGTACAGATTACAATACAGGAGAGACCTCTAAGATCACATCAGATTCCCTTGTCGCCGTCACCGAACTGACAGGTAAAGACGGAAGCAAGACGGATATATCTATAGATAAAAAAGGGAATGTTGTGAGTTACGAGCAAAATACGGATAAATACGATTACTGGGTCCAAAAGCATACCCAATCCGCCGGAGAGCACGCTCTAGGTAAAACGGCCCAGACCGTCACCGGATATGGAATAGGTCTTATTTTGTCGCGCGGGGCTGGTGTTAGTGGAGCAGGTTCGGGCATCGGTTCTGGCGCAGCCTCCGGCTGGGGGGAACACGTCGTCGGCATTGGTGGCGGCATGCTCAGTGACAAAGTACTCTTCTCTGTACCCGATGAGGGCGAAACCCGTACCATGATCTACCGAACGAATAAAGAAACGGGACATATTGAAAATATGGTCGTTGTCACCAAAGGTGAGAATGAAATGGAGTATCGCTATTGGGAGGATTATAACTAGGTCTTGAGCTGTGAACGATAATAACGTGAATAGGAGTATCTATAAAAATCTACAGTCTTTTTTTCTGGAACAGGTGAGCGGCAGTTGGAAACTGTCAACTCGCTAGCTGGAGAAGTCGGTAGATTTTTTTGTTTACCAATTTTTTCTGAATTCCGATATATTAATATAGATAGAATACATATCCAAGTTATTCAAAATAAATGAATTTTTCGAAAAGTCGAAAAAGATCTGATATCTAAACGGCTGGAATAGTAGTAGCCGTGTTGTTTTAGGCGATAAAAGAAGTGAGTATGAAATTTTCATCTATGGTGGAGGAGTTGCCGAATGACTATATGGTTATTTAGAGCGGGAAGATCAGGCGAATATGAAAATAAATTTTTAAACGACGAGCGAGTATATTTAACATGGGACCATCTGGAGACTGATTTAAGAAATTTCAAGGAAAAACAACAGCTTTATAATTATTTAATGTCTGAATATGATGTTGAAAAAACTAATCGTGCACGCAATTGGGCTAGTCAAATATGGCCTATTGCTCATGAAATGAAGATTGGAGATTGGGTTGTTCTGCCTAGTAAAATAAAATCTGCTGTACATATTGGAGAGATTACTGGTGAGTATTACTATGACGAGAAACGGGAGAATCCATATAATCATTTTAGAAAAGTAAAATGGTTTGCAACTGATATCCCACGTTCTAATTTTGATCAGGATATTTTATATTCTTTCGGAGCGTTTATGACTGTATGTCGAATTCAAAGAAATGATGCAGAAGAACGTATTAAGGCTATGAGAAAGAACAATTGGAGAACATTAAACAAATATCACAAAGTCAAAGTTGATTTGAAATCTAATATAGCAGGGGATGAGGAATCTTCAATAGATTTGGAAGTTCATGCTGAAGATTCTATCATTAAGTATATTACTCGTAAGATAAAAGGAAACAATTTAACCACAATTGTAAATGCTATTTTAAAAGCAAAGGGGTTTACAACATACCAGAGTCCAGAAGGCCCAGACAAAGGAGTAGATATTCTAGCGTCGCAAGGAGATCTAGGATTCGGTAGTCCAAAAATTTGTGTTCAAGTAAAATCAGAAGAAGATCCTATAAGCCGCCCTATTTTAGATCAACTAGTAGGAACTATGCACAATTTCAAAGCTGATTATGGACTGTTGGTATCGTGGAGTGGATTTAAAAATTCTGTGGATAGAGAGATTCCTAATCAGTTCTTCAAAGTTAGATTATGGGATCAGAAAAAAGTTGTTGAACAATTGCTGGAGAATTATGATCAATTAGATGAAGAGATAAAATCGCTAATCCCATTGAAACGAATTTGGGTTATGGCTGAGATATCTGATTAGGTGAGAGCACGAGTATATCAGATAAACTGCTGATGAAGGGGGGGATAAAAATGATGGATATGTTCATTAAATATTATCAGAAAAATGTTACATTAAATGCTCTCGTATTTAGACATATGAAATTCTTGAATTTGATTACGCGTTGCACTCTTTTATTGTTTGTTTTTTCTTCGATTTTGCTAGCATTAGGTATTATATTAAGCTTGCTTACCTTACATATGGTTTTTAGTTGGATCACTATTGTTTTGTGGGGGGCATGTTTATGCATTATGTGTATGGCTGCCTTCGTGTTTAATAAAAAGGCAAAAGTGATTATAAAGGAACGTTATGGTATTCAAAGCAAAAAAGGGGCTTGGCAGACAGAAGAATTTTTTCAATATCAATTTAAATGTTTTCAGAGTCAACTCGTTTCATTTAACCTGTATCACGTGGGAAAAATAGAATTTCTAATTACCCTGATTGAAAAGGAGATTAGCCGAAGAAAACCTAAAGAATATATTGCTTCAGGTGTATATATTACGTTATTTGTTCCCTTGTGGGTACAATTTTTGGCGGCTATTTACAAAGGGATACATGTAAAGCCTTTAAATTTGGCTGAAGAAGTAATCATTTTTGTGGGCATTGGTATTGGTATTCTTGTTGCTGTACAAGTCTGGGGCAAGTATAAAGAGATGTTTGCAGAAACAATTGAACTGTTTAGAAATAATGAATCCCAATCACTAAGTCAAATCATAAAAATGTCGGAAAGTCTTTTACTTAAATTGAAAAGTGAGGAAAGAGGAACAGAAAAATAGAATCGACCAAGTAGAAGTGCAAATTAATTAGAACTAAACTTATAGATGGATAAACCGTGGATTATGGTCAAAGGCACAGTGCTTCTATTGAAATGGAAGGCTGTGCTTTTTCATTTTCGTACTAAAAATGACTGAATTCCGCTATTTAAGTAACATACAAAGATATATCCCTAAGAAGGAATAGTTTTTAATCTATCAACTCTACCATTTCACAGACTTGCAATTGGGGTACCAAATGATGGATGATAGAAGAGAGAGTTTTATGTAGAATATAGGGCTAAAGATAGAGAGGATACCAATAATAAATAGATCGGATTTACCGTATTTTTGTATATTATTGTAGAAAAAGATCGTAATTCAGGTTATAGTAAAGGAAGAAATTAACTAGGATGCATTTTACTCAAATACGTAATTGTGGAGGTAACCATGAGTACATTTAAAAATTGGCTGAATACAACTAAAAAAGGACTTGGAGACCAAGTTAAAAAATTTAAGAATAAAGATTTTATGGAAGCTGTTGTTGCAGGTTGTGCATTAGTAGCTTTTGCTGACGGTACGATTAGTCCAGAAGAGAAAACAAAAATGGCCGGATACATAAATATCAGTGAAGAATTGAAAGTGTTTGATATGGGTGAGGTCATTAACCGTTTCAATCACTATGTAGCGAACTTTGAATTTTCACCTCAAATCGGTAAACAGGAAGCACTGAAGGCGATTAGTAAATTGAATGGCAAGCCTGAAGTAGGCCGACTCGTCGTTGGCGTATGTAGCGCTATTGGCGCAGCTGATGGTGACTTTGATGCCAATGAGCAGCGAATTGTGGCTGAGATTTGCGGCGCGCTTGGTTTGAATCCGTCTGAATTTAGTCTGTAAATTTTACGGAAGGGAGGTGTGTTAATCAGTGGCTGTAATTAATCTGGTCAAGGGCCAGAAAGTTGATTTGACCAAAGGCAACACAGGACTAACCAAGGTTATAGCAGGATTGGGATGGGACCCTGTACAGTCCAAAGGATTTTTTGGTATCAAGAAGCAACCGAACATTGATTGTGATGCTTCTGCCATTTTGCTGGACGCCAACGGAAAACTGACTCAGTCAGATAACGTAGTGTGTTTCCACAATAAAAAAAGTCCATGCGGCTCTGTCGTGCATTCCGGTGATAATCTGACCGGACAAGGCGACGGTGATGATGAACAAATTGCGATTGACCTGGCACGTATTCCTGCCAATGTCGACAAAGTGCTTGTAGTTGTGAATATATATGATTGCGTAAACCGGAAACAGGATTTCGGCATGATCGAGAAGGCGTATATCCGCATTCTGGATGGTGCTAATTCCAAGGAACTGGTGACGTTTAATTTATCTGATAATTATGAGGGGCTGACCGCACTGGTCTGTGGAGAACTCTATCGTCATAACAACGAATGGAAGTTTGCTGCAATCGGTGAAGGAACCCATGCCGTACATATTGATGTGCTGGCTCAGCGTTATATGTAATTTTAGTTGCTCATACAAAACTTAATGTGAAAAGGGGTTCTTACTCATGGCAATTAACTTATCCAAAGGTCAAAAAATTGATTTGACGAAAACAAATCCAGGTTTGTCCAAAATTATGGTTGGACTCGGTTGGGACACAAACAAATACGATGGCGGTAAAGATTTTGACCTGGACGTATCCGTATTTTTGGCTAATGCGGAAGGTAAAGTAGAATCCGATAAGAACTTTGTCTTTTTTAATAACCCACAAAATGAGAACGGTTCTGTCGTTCATACAGGGGATAACCGCACAGGTGATGGCGACGGAGATGACGAGCAAATTAAAATTGATTTGGGTAGCGTGCCAGCTAACGTTGAAAAGATCGCTTTTACGATTACAATCTATGAAGCACAAGAACGCAGCCAAAACTTTGGACAAGTGTCCCGTGCTTATGCTCGTATCGTAAACGAAGCAAACAATGAAGAATTGGTCCGCTTTGATCTGGGAGAAGATTTCTCGATCGAAACAGGCGTTGTTGTAGGCGAACTGTATCGTCATAGCGGTGAGTGGAAGTTCAATGCCATTGGTAGCGGCTACCAAGATGGTCTTGCAGGATTGACGCGCGATTACGGTTTGGCATAAAAAAATCTATACAACGAAAGCAGGTATGCGGAATGACCATTAGCCTTTCCAAAGGACAACGTATTGATCTGACCAAAACGAATCCCGGCTTGACTCGTGTCGTTGTAGGTCTTGGATGGGATACGAATAAATACAGTGGTGGCGCAGACTTTGACCTGGATGCTTCGGCTTTCCTACTTTATGAAGACGGTAAAGCCAAAGCAGCGGATGATTTTGTATTTTACAACAACCCGACAGGCGGAGCAGGATCGGTTACTCATACGGGCGATAACCGCACAGGTGAGGGCGATGGGGATGACGAGCAAATCATCGTTGATTTCTCGAAGATTCCTGCGAACATCCACCGTATCGGGATCACGGTTACCATTTATGATTACGAGGCACGCGCGCAAAACTTTGGTCAAGTGTCCAATGCTTTTGTACGTGTGGTAGATGCGGCAACAGATCGTGAAGTGCTGCGCTACGATTTGGGAGAAGATTTCTCCACCGAAACGGCCGTCGTATTCTGTGAATTTTACCGTCAGAATGCGGACTGGAAATTCCAGGCTATCGGTAGTGGCTTTGCTGGTGGATTGGGTGCGCTTGCTAAAAACTATGGCTTGGACGCTCAATAATATCCACTTGGGGTGGTGTCCATAGGGCGCTACCCTTTCTTTTTAAGCTATTACATTAGCGTACGCTGACACATGACAAACCGACAGAAAGGTGACACAATCATGGCTGTTATCGTAGTAAAGGGACAGAAAGCGGATTTGACGAAAACAAATCCGGGCCTGACCCATGTCAACGTAGGGATTGGCTGGGAGTCCCCAGCGTCTCTGGAGCTGGATACTTCGGCATTTTTGCTGGGTTCTGGAGGAACAGTATCGGGCGATGAGGACTTAATTTTTTATAATAATCCGACCACGCCCTTTATCACCTATTCAGACGGACAACAGTCCGGTGACAAAAAGCAATTTGCCCTTGATCTGACGCGAATTCCTGCAAATATCGAGAAGATTGCGTTTACGCTGACGATTTATGATGCGGATCAGAAACGGCAAAATTTTGGACAGGTTCAAGGTGGGTTCATTCGTTTTGCTCATCCGGTTAGCGGAGAGGTTTTGCGGTTTAATTTGGACAGTGGATTTACAGTGGAAACGGCGATTGTCATTGGTGAATTGTATCGTCATAACGGGGAATGGAAATTCAACGCGATTGGCGCAGGTTTTTCCGGTGGATTGGATGCGTTGTGCGTTAATTTTGGGATTGAAGTGGAAAATAATCCGTCTCCTCCCACGCCAGTGCCTACACCTCCGTCTCCAGCGCCTCGACCAGCACCAACGCCGCCACCAGTACCACCTGCTCCGAAGCCAGAGCCATCTGCAACACCAGTGAATCTGAATTTGCGGAAAATTGAGCTGAAGAAGAAGGGCGATACCATCAACCTGAAAAAAGGCTCAGGCGGATTGGGTGAAATCCTGATCAATCTGAACTGGAATCAGGTGCAGCAAAGCAAGGGCTTTTTCAATCGCGGTTCCAAGGGTGTCGATCTGGATCTGGGCTGCTTGTATGAGATGAAGAACGGAGATAAAGGCGTTGTGCAGGCGCTCGGGGAAGTTTTCGGTTCTCTAAATCGCTTCCCGTACATTGCTCTGGATGGCGACGACCGTACAGGCTCTGTGAAAACAGGGGAAAATCTTCGCATTAATGGTGCTAAAATTTCTGAAATTAAGCGAATTTTGGTGTTTACCTTCATCTATGAAGGAGTCACGAACTGGTCACAAGCGGACGGGGTAGTCACGCTGTACCAGAAGGATGGGCCGGACATTATCGTTCACATGAATGAACATGACAATCGCAAAGGGATGTGTGCAATTGCCATGATTCAAAATGTAAACGATGAAACGTTCAGCATTGAAAGACTCGTGCAGTTCTATGGCGGTCATCGTGAGTTGGATCGGGCATATAACTGGGGCATGCGCTGGTCGCAGGGTAGCAAATAAATTGAATTATCGGAGGCACTCTTTTCATGTTGAATGATTTGTTTAAAAATATCAGCGAAAACTACGGCCATTTCTTTTCATGGAGTGATGTTGTAGCTACGCTTACTGATCCAGTGAGTTGGGGGATTATAGGAACTCTCATTTTGCTGGAAGGACTTTTATCGGCGGATAACGCCTTGGTTCTCGCAGTTATGGTTAAACACTTACCTAAGGAACAACAGAAGAGAGCCTTATTTTACGGGATTTTGGGTGCGTATATATTCAGGTTCCTGGCTATCGGTTTGGGTACATTCCTGATTAAGTTCACCCTGATTAAGGTACTGGGTGCGGCTTATCTGCTCTATATCGCTTATAAGGGCTTATTCAAGTCCGAAGGTGATGGAGAAGTGAAAAACAAACCTACTTCTTTTTGGAAAACCGTATTAATGGTCGAACTGATGGATATTGCCTTCAGTATTGACAGCGTCATTGCCGCTTTCGGTGTGAGCGAGAAAGTATGGGTTCTGTTCCTGGGTGGTATTCTCGGCGTTCTGATGATGCGTGGTGTTGCTCAAGTGTTCCTCAAGCTCATTGATAAATTTCCGGAACTGGAACAGACAGCCTTTATTATGATCGCCATTATCGGGGGTAAAATGCTGGCTGCTGCTTTTGGCTTTCATATGTCGCAGGTTTTATTCTTCGGCATTTTGATTGCTGTCTTTGTAGGCACAATGGTTATCAGCTCGGCGAAAAGAAAGAAAAAGGCCGACAAAGAGGCTTAATGTACAAAGTATAGCGAAATCCCTCCTGAAACTAAGGGGGGATTTCTTTTATACCCGAAGCACAGGGCTTCAGTCAGGCAAGAAAGAGCAAGAGGAGGGGAAGGGCCCTGAAATATTTTAATGATTTAACCTCTGAGGAAGTAGAAGCGATCTTTTATACTCCACCGTTGGAGTTTCATAACCGTTCTCCCAAAAGTATATTGGCTTATGCGATAGGAGCGGCTTTGTACATGCCAGCGACCCGCTCGGAGGTAGCGGAAGAGATCAAAAATGGAAAACATGAAGGACTAACAACGGTCATTCTGGATCTGGAGGATGCTATAGGGGATCAGCAGGTCGGTCAGGCAGAACAATCGCTGGCACAGCAGCTGCTTCAACTATTGTCCTATGTACGGACGGGGATGATGAGTGAACAGCAATTACCTTTGTTATTTGTGCGTGTGCGCTCTGTGGAGCAGTTGGAACGACTACTGAACGGTTTGGGTGAATCTTTGTCGCTGCTCACGGGCTTTGTCTTACCCAAGTTCTCTTCAGATAATGGACGAGCGTATTTTGCACTCATTGCTGAATATAACCGGAATATGCATACAGGGGCAGGAAGCGAAAGCATGCCTGTGCTGTATGGATTACCGATTCTTGAAAGCTCCAAAATTATTTATCGGGAAACCCGCTGGAATGAGCTACTGTCGATTAAAGAAATTTTGGACGAGTACCAGGAATATGTGCTCAATGTACGAATTGGGGCAACTGATTTCTCCAGCCTGTATGGACTGAGACGCAGCCCGGATATTACGATTTATGAAATTGCCGTCATTCGGGATTGCATCGCAGATATTATTAACTTGTTTGGACGCGTGGGCTCAAATTATGTCATTTCCGGTCCTGTATGGGAATATTTCTCTCACCGAGAACGGGTTTTTAAACCTCAATTAAGAGTGTCTCCTTTCGAAGATGCACTTGGAAAGCCGGGACGACACTTGCGGTTGGACTTCATCTCAGATGCCGTAGATGGATTGATTCGAGAAGTCATGATGGACAAAGAGAATGGGATTATTGGCAAAACGATTATTCATCCCTCCCATATTAAACCGGTACAGGCCATGTATGCGGTGACACATGAAGAGTATATGGATGCACTTGAAATTGTTGAGCGTAACGACGGTAGTCTGGGTGTATTCAAAAGTACCTATGCCAACAAAATGAATGAAATTAAGCCGCATTTGAATTGGGCTCATCGTATTATCAATAGATCAAAAGTATACGGGGTGTTACATGAACAACAACATTTTGTCAGTCTCTTACCCAACCACGAAAACACATCTGCTGCCAATTCTGGAGCAGTTCAGCGTTAAAATTACGGAGACACATAATCCATTCCGCCTTCCTGTGGACAAGCTGTTTGCGATGGCGGCACGGGTCAATAAAAAGCGTTCGTTTTTATTTGTCAGCAAGGTGCTAGGCAAGCATATTCCGGTAAACCCATACACCTCTCTGCTCAGTGGTGCGGCGCTGGCGATTCTACTATATAAGGAGCTTGTCCCACAAGCGGGACAACAGATGGATGAACTGATAGGAGAGGCCGTGAGAGGACTTCTTGACCCGGACTATGCGAAAGAGGCCTACCGAAAGTTGATGGATGAGCGTTTAGCTTTTGCTTTTACAGAGCCGATCAAGTTTGTTGGTTTTGCCGAGACGGCTACAGCACTGGGACACAGCATGTATCGGTTGTTTGACGACGGAGCCTCGTATATTCATACGACGCGCGAGGATATTCCGGGCCTTCGGCCTATTATTCGGTTTGAAGAAGAGCATTCGCACGCTGTTGATCATCGTTGCTATGCACTGGATGAAGATGCTTTTGCGGGAGATGGCCCGATTGTGCTGGTAGATGATGAAATTACGACGGGAAAAACAACGCTTAATATCATACGGGATATTCAGGAGCATTTTCCGCGTAAACAGTATGTGATTGCTTCGTTATTGGATTGGCGAACAGACAGCGATGAGCAGGCTTTCACTGACCTGGAGGCAGAGCTAGGCATTACGATTACGCCTTTAAGCTTGCTCAAAGGAAAGATTGAGGTACAGGGAGTACCGATACTGGATCACGCAGCATATGCCGGACAGGCTGGGCACCCAGAACATGCAGCCACTAGCATGGCAGAGGTTAATAAAGACGCTTCTGGAGTAATTGACCACCGTTTTGAAAAGGATACTTCCGGTTTTGAACGGGTAGTACACAGTTCCATGTCAACAGACGGGTACGCCAATACAGCTCCTTATCTAAAATATACAGGCCGTTTTGGTCTACATTCCGCTGACAATTCAGCATTGGATGCAGAAATCACGCGCACAGCTGAACGACTGAACCAACTTCGTTCTGGGCAACGCACGCTGGTTATGGGCACGGGAGAATTCATGTACATTCCAATGCGGATTGCAGCAGAGCTAGGCCCGGATGTGTATTTTCAATCGACGACACGCAGCCCGGTGTATCCCCACCGTGAAGAAGGGTATGGCGTCGTTTGTGGTGTGACATATCCTTCGCCTGAGGACAGTACGGTACGCAATTTTATTTATAATGTAGACCCCGGCCAGTATGACGAAATATTCGTTTTGATGGAAAGGGAGTCAGACCCAGGGCGGATGAAACCCATGCTGGAGGCTTTGACCCGTCTGGGCTGCGATAAAGTGCATGTTGTTTATTTTAACGGTTTAACTAGACAGGAGAGTAAAGGAGCGCGGATATGAAGCAAGCACTTATGGAGCAAATACAGCAGAAGAACATTCATCCGCCCGAACCGCTGGGCAGTTATCCTGCCTCGGATGTCACTTTTTTATTGAAGGATTTGAGCCGGGTTACGTTGGAAAAAGGGACGGAGGATCGTGAAGAGGCAATTCAGTCGGGAGTCCATTATTCAGAAATGCTGCCAGTGGAATACGAGCCTACAGCAGAGTATATTGCATTGTTTCACGAAACGCTTGCCCAATCTGCCAAAAAGGTTGCATTAGCGGCAGCTTCTGTGGCTGAGATGATTGTGAGAAAAAGAGGCCTGAACACGGCGATTGTTTCTCTGGCTAGAGCAGGGACGCCCATTGGTATCCTGATCAAGCGTTATATTGACTGGAAGTATAGCGTATCCTTGCCGCATTACAGCATTTCTATTATTCGTGGCAAAGGCATTGACCGGAATGCGATTTTATACATTTTACAGCAGCATGGGCTGGGGATTGAACTTCAGTTTGTCGATGGCTGGACGGGGAAAGGGGCGATTCGGCAGGTATTGATTGAGGCCTGTCGTGAGATGAACACGGATTATGGGTTGCGTCTAAATGATGATCTGGCGGTGTTGGCCGATCCGGGCAGATGTTCGGAGACCTTCGGTACACGAGAAGATTATTTGATTCCAAGCGCTTGTCTGAATTCGACTGTATCCGGTTTGATGAGTCGGACGGTATTACGCGACGATCTCATAGGCCCGGACGATTTCCATGGGGCCAAATTTTATGAATCCTGGCGGTCAGTGGATCAGTCCAATACGTTTGTGGATACGATATCCGGGTACTTTCAAGACGTGGCTGAAACGGCCATTGCATATGCAGAACAAATGACATTGAATCCGCCTGCGGTGACATGGCAGGGCTTACGGGATATAGAGGCGATTCAGCAGGCATTTGGTATTCGGGATATCAATCTGGTCAAGCCTGGAGTGGGGGAGACGACTCGTGTACTGCTGCGCAGAGTGCCATGGAAAATTCTGATTGACCGCGAAGATAATCCGAATCTTCAGCATATTATGCTGCTGGCCAAGGACCGTGGAGTGCCTGTAGAGGTATTTGAAGGATTGACTTATTCCTGCTGCGGAATTATCAAGCCGCTCAAGGGGGGACAAGAATGATCTACGCAAGTGATCTGGATCAGACACTGATTTACTCCAAACGTTCGCTTGGCGTACCGCTGGAGTCCCCTGGTCTGTTGCCTGCGGAACAGATAGACGGGGCAACGTCGGCTTTTATTTCTGAACAAGCCCTGCAATGGCTAAAGACACTGCCTGAAGATGTGATGTTTATGCCCGTGACGACTCGGACGATAGAACAGTATAGACGAATCACTGTGTTTCAGACGGAGTTGGTTCCCGCATATGCCGTGACGAGTAATGGTGGAAACATCATCGTCGGAGGCGAGGTGGATCGAGAGTGGAATCGGCGTATTCATGAACAAGTACGCCGTGATGGTGCTCATGCGGAAGAAGCACGTCAGGTGTTCGGACAGGTGCTGCATGAAAACTGGGTGGTAAACGAGCGCTTTTGCGATGAGTTATTCTATGCTTTCATGATTGAACGGGATCGTATGCCGCTGGAACAGGTGCTGGAGAAGGCGCGAATCATGCGTGAAATGGGCTGGGAGGTATCCATTCAAGGTCGTAAGGTGTATCTGGTGCCTGCGGCCGTGAATAAACAGGCAGCCGTGGAGCACATCCGCAATCTCACGAATGGAGGGGCCGTGGTTGCGTCCGGTGACTCTTTGCTAGACCGTTGTCTGCTGGACTATGCCGATTATGCGATTGCTCCGCGTCATGGTGAATTGTATCGGGAACAGCTGCGGGATAAGCTGGAGGTCAATTACCGTTTTACAGAAGTGTCGGGGGTTTATGCAGCGGACGAAATCATGGCGTATGTTCATGCAATACACCGGAGTGTATTCGCAGCTCAAACTTCATTTTCAGAATAGATAGGGGACGTGGCTCTGTGAAGAAGGTTAAGGTGTATTTTAACCGCTGGTTTTCAGTGGCGTATCATTATATGAATGCTATTCGTAACAATGAGGACGGTATTCCGTTCGAGATCTATGCGACACACTCAGATCCGCAGCACATGGCGCTACAGGCCAGTGATATAGCTGAAGTAGAGCCTCGCACCAGTGGTGTGGAGTACGCACGGTTTTGCGCTGATTTTTGTAGGCGGCACGGAATTGATGTCTTTATCCCACGGTGGAATATGCTCGATATTAGCAAGCATCTTTATTTGTTCGATGATATTGGGACAAAAGTGATGGTATGCCAAGATACCGAACTGCTGGAGCAACTGATGGAAAAGGATCTGTTTTATGAATCCATTCGTCAAAAGGACATTGTCACGATTCCCGACTATGCCATTGCCAGCAATGCCGAGCAGTTTAAACAGGCTTATGAGTCGTTAATAGCACTTGGGCATAAGGTATGCTTCAAGCCATGTAATGCAGAAGGCGGGATGGGCTTTCGTATCATCGACAATGAACGTAATCCGCTGGAGGAACTGTTCGGCCATGCGCTGAATCATATTTCGTTCGAGGAAGCACACCGCATATTGTCATCCACAGAATCATTTCCCAATCTGATGGTGATGGAGCTGCTGGAGGGATACGAATACAGTATTGACTGCCTGGCTGACCGGAACGGAAAGCTGCTAGCGGCAGTTCCGCGTAGGAAAGCAGGAGGACGATTACGGCTGCTGGAGCAGCATTCCGAGCTGTTGAAGGTGGCACAGAAGGTCGCTGAGGCGTATCACATTCCGTACAATTATAACATTCAGGTAAAATATAACGGCGAGCATGCCAAGTTGCTAGAGATCAATCCGCGGATGTCCGGAGGACTTCATGTATCATGTTTGTCGGGTATCAATTTTCCTTATCTAGCGGTGAAATCGGCTTTGGGTCATGAGATCGGTTCACTTCATCCGCAATACGACATTTTAGCCAGTCATATCGAGCAGCCAATCACCATACGTAAATCCGTACATTGACACACACAAATATTGTTTTCTACAATATGGTAAGGGTTTACGTCAGGAGGTACAAGCTATGACGTCAAAAATGTGGGGTGCCACGATTGCTGTGGTTAGCTACCTGATTGCGCTTTTACTAAGTTTTTGGTTGCCACTGTTTGTGTGTTTGGCGATTCCGATCATTGGTTTGGGAGGATACAGCGCCATCATGGCTATTCGCCATCCTCGCCCCAATCTGACCGGTTCCGTGATTCCGGTGGTGCAGGAGCAGGTCGCTGAGACACATCAGCATGAAAAGGAAGCTACCGTTCGACCGGAGTCTATGACAGGACAAGTACGTCAATCAGATCAGGTGAGTAGTGAATTTGCTCAGGTGATGGAGTATTTGGAGGTACTGGAGGATATGGTGATCTCCGAGGGACAGAAGGATGCGCTTGATAACGAGATTGTCGAGAAGGCGCTGGCTCTATTTGCACGTTTGCAGCGGGTCATTCCACTTTTGCATGAACTGAACAACAGTGAAGTGAATCATACGGTTCGGAGATTGATTTTGAAGGATTTGAACGGACTGATTAATCCGTTTCTTCGGCTCAGCGGCGATGCGAAGCGGACCAACCGGAGGACGTTATTAAACGGATTACGGGATGTGGACAGCAAAATATCGGTAATTGTGTCCACGGTGGAGCACAAGGATCTGCTGGAATTACAGAGCAAAGCGGAGCTTATTCACCAGCGATATAGCAGTTCCGAATTATAGGCGATTTTTTGAGAAAATAAAAAAAGTAGCAGAATAGCTGCTCTGAATAACAACGATTAGACTTGGGTAACAGTTGTTTTCAGAATAGGAGGTAGCGTATGGCGACCCCATGGGCTGAATTGAAAAAAGAAGATGAACAAAAGGTGACTGAGGAGGCTTCACAGCTGATTCAGAAGGTATCACAAAGCGATGTCATGAGCCTGGATACCTTAATGGATGATATCGGTAAGCTGGGGGTTAAAACGCAGGAACGTGCGGGGCAGACCCTTAAAATGCTGGATCGTCCGGTAAACGACCTCATGTCCGGTGATCGGGCTGAGGTATCCAATATGATCTTAAAGCTACGTGATGAATGCGAAACGCTCCAGCAGAGCAAAAATGTGAGTTTTTTTGGCAAGCTTCTGCGTAAAAGCCCGTTAAAAAACTACATTTACAAGTATCAGTCGGTGAAGACGAACATCGAGAAAATCATTACTGCCTTGAGAGATGGTAAAGATAATCTGGAAGAAAACATCGTCAGCATGAGACAGTTGAAGAAGGCTTCCATTGAAGAAATCTACAATTTACAGACGAAGATTGCCTTTGGTAATCGCTTGAAAGAACTGTTTGAGACTGAGATTGCCAAGCCGGAAAACGAAAACCGTAAGCCTCATCTGGAGCGGGGATTACGCAAGGTGGTTACTCGTACGCAGTCAATGACAGAAATGATTTTATTATACAATCAGGCGATTGCGGCAACGGATATTATTAATGATAACAATGATAAACTGATTGATTCTGTAAATAATGCGATTGATAAAACATCGAATCTGATCACTGTATCGGCTATGATCGCGATGGCGCTGGCGGATCAGGATAAAATCATTTCAGCCGTCGATGCGACCAACCGTACGATTGAAGATCAATTCAAGGAAAATGCGAAGCTTCTCAAAACGACGACCGAGAGAACGACAGATTTGCTTAGCAAGCCTTCTATGTCACTGGAGGCTGTGAATCAGGCGATTGGTGATTTGGTATCTGCTTTGGATCTGTCTGAAAAATCAAACCGTCGGATTATTGAAAGCTGCCATGATTATACAAGCAAAATGACAGCAATCAATGCCAACCTTAGCCAACGTCTGGGGATCGAAGGGAAAGAACCATCCAAACCGCTGAAGGATAGCAATTCCTCTGAGGGTCTAAGCTCGTTTTTGAACTGATGGCAATGTAGAATAATAGACCCAATCTATGAAAAAGACGCCAGGATGACTCCGAAAGGCGTCTTTTTTTGGTTTGGCAGCAGCTAATAAAGGACATGATGAACATACATAGCATTCTCGTGCATAAACTCTTAAAAAGCGAATGACAAAAGGAGAGAGCGTATGATGTCCTTTATTTTGGGTTGTGTGATTGTCTATTTACTCGTGGCTGTCAGCAGCGAAAAAGCAGATTCAATTGTGGAATTAAATGATTCTGTGAAATAAAATTTTTTATTGAAAATCATGCATTTTCTGATAGGATAGAGTTAAATATTGGAATCCCAAAGGAGAATGCATGCTGGAATTTTCATTTGAAATCATCGACGAATCGAAAATCAACATTGTATATCAGTATGGAAGCAGTAGCTTCAATTTTAATTTATTTTTTAACTACGGTGTGTGGACGCTGCATCCTTTTGACGGGATTCTACTGCAGAACAAGGAAATGTGCCGTCTGATCGTTACGGATCTGTTTAAGAACAAAGATTTTCATGTCATGCTGGCGCGCGAAAATATTTTATTATCAACCCTGCGTACCTCTATTGATCTCAATCCCGAAACTCGGGGAGATCGATATCAGGAACAGGAATTTGATGAGCTGTCTGATTTTGCTGAGACACACAGCTTTGAAGAGGTACTGCAAATAGAGCAGGATTCCGTTCGCGAGCGTATAGATTTCTTCCAAAACATCATTCAAAAAATGTATATGGAAGGATTCGGCCCGGAAGACAATGATTTTAACAAGGTACAAGCTATTCTTCGCATTTATAAGGCTGCACATGACCAACTCGGAGAATTGAGCGACTTTCCCCTGAGAGGCGACGAACGACGCAGATGGTAGACTAGACGGGCTAGGGTATACATCATAGAGGAGCGTGGGGAACATGAGCAGTATTTCTTTACTTAAAAAGAATGCGCAACTGGTACTGACTAAAAAGAATCTAACAAATGTAACTGCAAGAGTTGGATTGGTGCTCGATATTTCAGGATCTATGAGAAGTTTGTACAAAAATGGTACTGTTCAAAAGGTGTTGGAACGAATTGTTGCAGTAGCGAGTTCTTTGGATGATGATGGTGTACTGGACGTATGGGTGTATGATCACCGTTTTTCGCGTTTGCCGTCCGTTACCGAAAATGACGTTGACAACTATGTTGAAAAACATATTTTGTCCAATGATTATTTGCCCAAGTTCGGTCGTAATGATGAGCCACCTGTGATGCGCGATGTTATCGCCAAATACACCAAGGAAGAACCCTCTTCTGATCCGGCCTTTGTTATTTTTATTAATGATGGCGGTGTGAAGCGTGGAAAAGGAGATAATATCGACAACGCAGTCATTGATTCGTCAGGAGAGCCGATTTTCTGGCAATTTATCGGTGTGGGTGAATCCGATTTTGGCGTATTAAAGAAGCTGGACAATATAGAAGGCCGTGTGGTAGATAACGCTAACTTCTTCCAAATTCAAGATATCGAATCTATGGAAGACAATGAATTGTACGAACTATTGCTTAACGAGTTCCCATCATGGTTACAGGAAGCGAAGGAAAAGCAGATTTATTAAGGCTACTAAGTGTTGTACTATGAGCCCTTCTCAAAGCTTAATATATAAAAAATGCAAAAAGAGAGAGTTACGCTAGCAAACGCTTTGCGAAACTCTCTCTTTTCTTTACACACCTCTAAAACGTATAGAAGCTCTACGGCGGTTGCCAGCGGAGCGGGCAGAATTGTTCTGAAGAAGCGAAGCGATCGGAAGAACAATCTGCACGCGTAGCGCCCATCAACCGCAAGAAAGCTTCTCATACCACCCTAACTTATCCCCATTAATATCATCGAGCAAAGGATGAGCCCCGCCCCACACCCCGAAGTATATACCTTGAGGTGGCGGAACATGGATGTTTTCCAGGCTGACAGAGATTCATCGGAACGCAAACGTTCATTTTCCTCCTGCAATGCCTTGGATTGACGAATGAACAACTGTCTGATGTCGGCAAATCCCCGCAGGAAGAGGGTTAGAAAACCGCTTTGCAGAACGTGGAAGATTGCACCGATCACCAAGCCCAGCAACCCCAACATGAATAGCAGATTTGCAGTAGCCATGTTTTCACGACCATACAAGAGATGGGGGATGGCGTACAGAAATCCTAAAGTACCGACAATCAGGGCAGTGATCCCGAAACGTAAAATCATTATTTTTCGACCCGTTTCGCAAAGCGCAGGTCTGGGTTCGAACGAGCATCAAATACGATACCTTGAATCTTAGGGCTGATTAATGCAGTGTCCGCAGAGAACTGGATCGGAATAATCGGCAGATCTTCCATCAATACGTCTTCTGCCTGATGAAGCTGTTCAAAGCGTTTTGCCGGATCAAGCTCAAAGGTTGAGGATTCGATCAGTTTGTCATACTCCGGGTTGCTCCAGTTGGTAAAGTTGTTCGAATTTTTGGAAGTATAATGCCCCAATACGCCGAGTGGATCCAGGAAGTTTCCTTCCCAGCCCATACGAGCGATCTGGAAGTTCTTTTGTTTAAAGGTATCAATGTACGTTTTCCATTCTTGATTCTCCAGCGTCACTGCAACGCCCAGGTTCGTTTTCAGCATTTCCTGAATCGCTTCAGCTACTTTTTTATGCTTGTCCGAAGTGTTGTATTTAAAGGTAATCGGTGGCAGCTGGGTCAAACCTTCTTCTTTCAGACCTTCGGCCAGCAATTGCTTCGCTTTCGCAGCGTCAAACTCATAGTATTTTTTCGGTGCTTCATCACGGAAGTCCTTGCCGGATGGCGTTGTTGTTCCGTATGGAACATAACCGTAAGCCGGAGTTTCGCCACCTTTGGTTACGCTGGTAGCCAATGCTTCGCGGTCAATCGCGTAGGCAATGGCCTGTCTGATTTTTTTATTGTCAAACGGCTTTTGTTTTACGTTAAAAGAATAGGTATACACACTGAAAGATGGATGCGACAGGAATTCCTTGTTGCTCTTTTCCTGATCCAGGGTATCTACGGGAAGGCTCAAAATCAGATCCAGATCGCCCGTTTTATACATTTGATAATAAGTTGTGGAGTCTTGAACCATTTTAAAATTAATCGTTGCCATTGTAATGGCATCTTTGTTCCAGAATTGATCGTTTTTCGCCAGCGTAATCTGCTCGTTATGTTTCCATTCCTTGGCTACATACGCACCGTTGCCGACCATTGTGCCCGCTTCTGCTGCCCATTTGTCATTTTTCTCAACAACCGATTGGTTTACTGGCAGATAGGCATGACCCACTGCGATCGTTGGGAAGAAGCTCAGCGGTGATTTCAGCTCAACTACCAGAGTTTTATCATCTTTGGCTGTAACACCCACGTCTTCAATTTTACCTTTGCCTGTGTTGTACGCTTCGGCACCTTTGATGTAGTAGAGGGCAGAAGGATCGTAGGCAGCTGTTTTCGGATTTAGTACCCGTTTCCAGGAGTATTCAAAATCCTTAGCTGTCAGTGGGTCACCATTCGACCATTTTGCACCGTCACGGATCGTAAAGGTGTAGGTTTTACCGTCAGGAGATACGTCTACTTTGCTGGCAGCGCCTTCTACGATTTTACCGGCCTTATCGTATGTATACAGCCCTTCGTACAAGTTATCAATCACAAAGTAGGACGTTGTATCTGATGCGAAAGCAGGGTCTAGCGTATAAGGCTCTCCACCTGCCAGATTGGCAGTAATTTCTTGCGGGATATCTGCTTGAGGCGCGGCGGACGGGTCGTTGCTTGCTGTTTTGTCCGTATTACCAGAGCATCCAGCCAAAGCCGTTACGGCCAAAAGTAAGATGATCGTCATCCAATGCATTTTTTTCATTGTGGTTTTCCTCCATTACTGTGATTAGTTATGCCAAAAATAAGGTACACCGTACCGGGGGTTATTCATCCTCCTTTCCCGCAGGTATGCCGCGTGTGCGCACTTCGATAAAGGAATTGCCGTTTTTCCTGCGGTTAGGCAAGAAGCTGCGGATCATGGTGACACCCCTCCTTGTCCAATTTCGATCTCTACATTGTTAATGTTGTGAGCGCGGGTCAAGTGCATCCTGAAGCCCGTCTCCAAGTGTATTGAACGCCAGCATGGTGAGCGATATCATCAGCCCGGGGAAAAATAGGCGCCACCATTGACCGCTTAAAATAACGCCAAGTGAATCGTTAGCCATCGTCCCCCAGCTGGCCGAAGGAGACTGAATCCCCAGACCGAGAAAGCTCAGGAATGATTCGGCAAAAATAGCCGACGGAATAGTGAACGTCAAATTTACGATAATGATTGCCGCTGCGTTTGGTAGCAAATGTCTGAAGATAATACGTGAATGAGATGTCCCCAAGCTACGGGCTGCTAACACATATTCTTGCTGCTTCAGCTGTAAGATTTGCCCACGCACTACACGGGCCATACCGACCCAGCCAGTAATGGATAATGCAATAATCATTGTGAGCAGTCCCGGCTTCATAATGACGAGCAGCAGAATGATGACCAGCAGATAAGGAATGCTATACAAAATTTCAATAATACGCATGAGAATGCTGTCGATCCTGTCGCCTGTTTTGCCGTGCCCGGCACAATAGCCAGCAACACAGCCGACGAGAATACCAAGTACCAAATCAATGGCGGCAGCGGCAAAGCCGATCATGAGTGAAATTCTAGCTCCGGCCCATGTCCGTGCCCATACGTCCCTCCCCAGATCATCCGTGCCAAACCAATGCTCTTTCGAAGGAGAGAGATTCGTTTTCAAAAGGGATTGATCACTGGGTGCATAGGGAACCATGGAAGGTCCAACAATCGCCAGCACAATAATCATGATAAGTAGGGAAAACCCCAACAGAGCAAGCTTGTTGTTAAAAAGTCTGCGTAGCCGATCCCGCCAGGGTGATTCTTTGGGTCTGGTCAACGTGGGGGTGGGGATCTGGCTACGATCTACAAGACTGAACAGGCTGTCCTTTTCGACAGTAGATGCTGCTTTCATGTTAATCTCCTTTGCTGACTAATTTGATTCGTGGATCGACAAGGCGATAGGATATATCAATTAAAAATAAAGTGACGACCAGAATGGCACTGTAAAAAATGGTCGTCCCCATAATCACTGGATAATCCCGGTTAAAGATACTATCTACGAAGTATTTACCGATGCCGGGAATGGCGAATATTTTTTCAACGACAAAGGTACCTGTAATGACGGAAGCGAATAGCGGTCCGATAAAGGAAAGCACCGGAATCAACGCATTGCGTAATCCGTGACGAAGGACTACTGCCCAAGAGGACAACCCTTTTGCTTTGGCAGTGCGTATGTACTCCTCATGCATGACCTCCAGCATACTCGTTCGCATAAAGCGGGCGATAACAGCAAGCGGTGAAACAGCGAGAGCCAGCGACGGAAGTACCGTATGCTGCCAGGTTCCCCATGAGGCGACCGGAAGCAGATGCCATTGGACGGCAACATACTTGATTAACAGCGGTGCCAATATGAAGCTGGGTACGGAAATACCAACAATCGCGATAAACATCGAGATATAATCCAGTGGTCGATTATGGTGTAGAGCAGCCAGTGTTCCGAGCGAAATACCGGTAATAATCGCGACCACGATGGATTGAATACCCAGCAATGCAGAAGGTGGAAAACCTCGGGCAATGAGCATATTGACGTCCGTCGTTTTCGATTGAATAGACGGGCCCATGTCCAGCACTAGCAGATTTTTGAGATACAACACATACTGCACAGCGAGCGGCTTGTCCAGATTGTACCTGGCACGCATGTTTTGCAATACCGCTTCCGGAATGGTTTTGGAATCGTTCGAGAACGGATCACCCGGAATGATGTGCATGATGATAAACGTTAAAGTGACGATAATCCACAACGTAATGAACATCGTAAAGAGACGTTTTAAAATGTACATGGGGCTTTATTTCTCCTGTCTACCAAGCTGATTTACATACTATGGCTGTTGAAATTTTAAAATAATAAAAGTATATAAGAATACTAGGAAATAATAAGACGGTTTAGGTGACATGTCAAGGTAAGGTTTTACATTATAGAACACAGGTCAAATTTTCGTCACAGGTTTTCCATTTATATAAGGCTAAGATTCCGCTTATTCCTCTCGACGAGTATCCTGCGGTATGTTATGATGATACTCTGATAACGTGTTAACGAACTAAAGCGTTTGCCACCTGTTCTTGGATACGGGGGTCACCATTGTTGGAGGGGAATAAGATGAGAAAAGCAGCCATGTTTACGATGTTGATTGGATTGATGATGATCGTGTTGGCCGGATGTTCCGGCGGTAAGGATGACAGTAAATTGATTATTGGAATTGATGATAAATTCGCCCCGATGGGCTTTAGAGATGAAAATAACGAGCTGACCGGCTTTGATATTGATTATGCGAAAGCGGCCGGGGAACAAATGGGTAAACAGGTGGAATTTCAGCCGATTGACTGGTCTGCCAAAGAATCCGAGCTGAACAGCGGACGTATTGATCTCATTTGGAATGGATACACCATTACGGATGAGCGTAAGGAAAAAGTGCTGTTCACGAAGCCATATCTGAAAAACAGTCAGGTGATTGTCATTCCGGCTACTTCCAGTCTATCCAAGCTGGCTGATCTGACGGGCAAAACGGTCGGACTCCAGACGCTGTCTTCAGCAGCCGATGCATTGGATGCAAATCCGATCAAAAGTAAATTGAAGCCTGTGTCTGAGTATCCGGATAATGTTCTCGCTTTGACAGACCTGAAAACCGGGCGTCTGGATGCGGTTGTTATTGATGAGGTCGTTGCCAAGTATTATATGTCGAAGGAACAAGGGACGTATAAGCTGCTTGATGAATCATTGGCCCCTGAGGAATACGGCATCGGCGTGAAAAAAGGAAATGAAGAGCTGTTGACGCAGCTGCAATCTGCTTTGGATGAGCTGCACAAGAACGGAAAAGCTGCTGAAATTTCGAAAAAGTGGTTTGGTGAAGATAAAGTATTAAATTAATATGTAGTGTATTGAACTAAGGGTTTAGGAGTCGAAGGTCATGAGTATGGAATATATTTTACGAATTATGAAGCCTATGCTTGAAGGGGCACAGATGACGGTTATTTTATTTTTCATCACGCTCATCTTGTCTATTCCATTGGGTTTTATCGTTACGTTGCTGGCCAAAAGCCGGATTAAGCCAATCGCCTGGCTGATGCATACGTACATTTATGTTATACGCGGTACGCCGCTATTGCTGCAATTATTGTTCTTTTGTTTTGGTCTGCCGATGTTGCCTGTCATTGGGGAGTATCTGGTATTGGACCGGACAACGGCTGCGGTACTGGCGTTTGTACTGAATTATGCGGCTTATTTTGCAGAAATTTTTAGAGGCGGGATGTTGTCGATTGATAAAGGGCAATACGAGGCTTCGCAAGTGCTGGGCTTGAGCAAGTCGCAGACGCTGATTAGAGTCATTGTGCCGCAAATGGTACGGATTGCTTTGCCTGCGGTGACCAATGAAGCGACAACACTGGTAAAAGATACGGCACTACTGTATGCAGTAGCGGTACCGGAACTGCTACATTTTGCGAATACGGCTGTAAACCGTGATTTCTCGATTGTACCTTATGTTGTAGCGGCGGTTATTTATTTGTTGTTAGCTTTGGTGCTGACGCTATTCTTCAGGGCGCTGGAAAAACGTTTTAAATTCGAGTAAAAGGAATGTCGGGATATGAATACTAATGCAATAGAAGTAACCGATTTGAAAAAATCGTTCGGCAAGCTCGACGTTCTGAAAAGAGTGAGCTTTAACGTTAAAGCGGGCGAGGTTGTAGCCGTCATTGGTCCTTCAGGTTCAGGAAAAAGTACCATGCTCCGTAGTTTGGTACACCTGGAAGATGTGACGGGCGGGACGATCCGCATTCATGATAAAGCACTGGTGGAAAACGGTCAGTACGCTCCGGCAGGTGACATTAAGGGCATTACTACCGGTATGGGCATGGTGTTCCAGCATTTTAATCTGTTCCCTCACTTGACGGTGCAGGATAATCTGGAGCTGGCTCCGAAGCTGGTGAAGAAGGTGAGCAAGGCTGAGCTACGTCGCCAAAGCGCTGAGTTGCTGGCTAAAGTCGGATTAGCAGATAAAGCAGATGCGTATCCATCCCGACTGTCGGGAGGACAGAAGCAGCGCGTGGCGATTGCCCGGGCAATGATGATGAACCCTGATATTTTACTGTTTGATGAGCCGACCTCGGCCCTTGATCCCGAACTGACGGGTGAGGTGCTGCGAGTTATCAAAAAGCTGGCTGAGGAACATATGACGATGGTCATCGTGACCCACGAGATGAACTTTGCGAGAGATGTGGCGGATCGTGTCATTTTTATGGATAATGGCGAAATTGCAGAATCCGGTACACCAGAGCAGATTTTTGGCAATCCTCAGCTGGAGCGGACGAAGGTGTTTTTGAATCGGGTGGGGGATTAAAAATATAGTTGCTTGTTAGAGTGTGTGTCCGTGAGCAATATGTTTTTAAGCAGGAAGTATGAGGGAAGAATAAAAGCAAGGGAGATGGCAAACGCCATCTCCTTTTTGTAGTTATAGCGTATGCGAACTGTGTAGCCACATTTGGGCAATATGTAGATTGAGGTTCGTATACAGATTATTATTTTTAACCTTTACATACCTACCGAAGGTATGTAGAATGAAAGATACCTACCGAAGGTAGGTTTTGAATGATGAGAGGATGAGTCGATCATGAATAAATCTCGCAACGAAATCCTATTTACGCTAATCATTAATATCGTATTACCTTATTTGGCTTATCGCCTGCTAATTCCGTATACGAGCAGTGTGGTGGCTCTGTCTATCGCTGCTCTTGTACCACTATGCGACTCGCTCTACAATCTTATAAGGACGCGCAAAGCAGATGTGTTCTCTGGCTTTATCTTTCTTGGTCTAATTCTTGGCGTCGTGGCCGTTCTCTTGGGCGGTGACGAACGCTTCATTCTGCTACGGGAGTCTTATGTGACCGGTATTATGGGGTTGGTGTTTCTAGGTTCGCTGCTCTTTGGTCGACCATTAATTTATTATTTTGCCGAAAGATTTACAGGCCATAATCCTCAGATGAACGATAAATGGGAGAAACTTCCGCGCTATCGCTTTAACTTCCGCCTGATAACGGCGGTGTGGGGACTCAGCCTGCTGCTGGAGGCCTTCATCAAAGTAGTGCTGGTATATTCGCTGTCCATACCGACCTTTCTGGTCGTATCGCCGTTCTTCACCTACGGGCTTATTGGTTTGACGATCTGGTGGAATATAGGTTTCATTAAAGGAATAAAAAGACAGACAAACGGGAGATAAAAAGATTATGCAAGATAAAGCGATGAACGACAGTCTAAAAAAGCTGCTTGAGATTGCCGAAAAGATGATTATGGAGAAAGGCTGTCGGGCGACGACACTACAGGATATTGCGGATCGCAGCGGACTGACTAAAGGAGCCATTTACCATTATGTCAAAAGCAAAGATGAATTGTTCGGTATGATTCTGGAGGCGGGAATGGAGAAAACCAATCAGCGCTTTTTTGAATCTGTCGCCCGGACTCCCGCAGGACCAGAAGGAATCAAATCCCCGCTTAACACCTTAACTGAACGGCTTCGTAACATCGGTAGTGGGGACAGTGCTGCCAGCCTGATTTTTATTTATCTACTCAGCCAACAGGATAAGCCCGCCGTGGCTGGCATTCTGAAACGTTATCATGAAGCATCTATCCTCACTGCCAAAACGTGGATCGAAGTCGGACAGCAGAATGGAGCTATCCCTGTTTCAATCGATGCGGACAGGACAGCTCGGATGTTCACCGTGTTCAAGAACGGACTGCAAGTTCAGCATAACATAGTGACCGATGGCGATAAAATCAACGAACTGGAAATTTATGAGTTCTTGATGAATGCGCTGGGCGCAGGAAGAGGCTAGGCACGTCTGAAATTCTCTTAAAGTACTCCATTCGTTCAGCTATCCCTGGATTTTACCTTTAAGTTTATATTCTACTGAGGAGAAATCTAGGGATAACAGCGATCGGAAGAACAATCTGCATGCGTAGCGGGCTCAACACATAACTCCTCCATTATCTATCTATTAGGATCAACAATTTCTTTGTCCTCGCTAAATACTTCAATCATCGTTAATGCCCCCGCCCGGTACCCGTGAATGAATGCTGCTGGTAATTTGCTTTTCAACATCTCCATGAGATCACTAATTTTTTGATTCACTTTTTGAGATTCAGGGTCGGTTGAATTTATCTGTTCACTAGGACGCCATTTCCCATAATAGATATCCTCCAAAATCATTTTTTATCAAACCTCCTATGAAAAGTTAAGTGTTTGTCCTCACGTGAATCGAGATTTCCCATTATGCACTGCTAATCACCCAAGCACATTTTACTGTATGTGATGGATGCATATTGATATTTATGCGTTATTTGCATAAATTTTTTTTTAGTATATAAGCTGAGTTAAAAATGTACATGAGGCGCCACTAGGCTGTCGAGTGGTGCTTCCCATCGGTGTAATACTGGAATTATTCTATAAAATTCAAAGAAAGCTAAACATAATAGAGTTAAAGCTTTAATTTGCTAGGTTTATATGCAAACGCTATTATTCTATAATTTCACTCAGAAAGGAGGTTAAAGTAAAAAAATACGGAATATGGAACGTATAGGTGATATACTGCAAAGAGAATCAACCAACAAGCAAGTGATCGGATAAACACAAAATTTTAGGAGGTAGAGTATGTTTAATTTTAGTAAGAAAATGATGACGGTAGTTCTTGCAGCTTCCATGAGTTTTGGGTTATTTGCAACAACCTCAAGTGCAGCGACAGACTATTGGCAAAATTGGACCGATGGCGGTGGGACGGTCAATGCTGTTAATGGATCAGGCGGTAATTACAGCGTAACATGGAAAGATACCGGGAATTTTGTTGTCGGCAAAGGCTGGACTACTGGATCGCCAAACAGAACGATCAACTACAATGCCGGTGTCTGGGCGCCGTCCGGTAATGGATATTTGGCTCTCTACGGGTGGACGAGAAACTCACTCATCGAATATTACGTCGTTGATAGCTGGGGTACTTATCGACCTACCGGAACGTATAAAGGTACGGTGACCAGTGATGGGGGCACATATGATATCTACACAACAATGCGATACGACGCACCTTCCATTGAAGGCGAAAAAACGACGTTTATTCAGTACTGGAGTGTTCGACAGTCGAAGAGACCGACCGGGGGCAACTCCACAATCACTTTCAGCAACCACGTGAAAGCATGGGCGAGCAAAGGAATGAATCTGGGAAGTAACTGGTCTTACCAGGTGTTGGCGACAGAGGGGTATAAGAGTAGCGGGAGCTCTAACGTAACGGTGTGGTAACCAACTCAACTGCAAGCTGTTCAACGAACAGGCGCGGTTGGGACTGTCTCACGGGATAAGCGGGTTTTGAGAGCTGTCTGATAGATAGGGTTTAAATGAATCGATCATGGAGGACTCACCGAGCCCTAAGTATTGTAGACAGGCCGATGACCGTTCCCCTCCAGTCTATCCGTCAGTGCGGATGCGTTGAAGGCCGTTTCCTGCCAGGCGAACGGCCTTCGACGCTGCTGGAGGCGAGTTGCAGGCCATCACGGCCTACTATTTTTCCTATCAGCTTAAAGGAGATCTATCCATGAGAAAGCTATTAATGCTTATTTTAATAGCAACAATAAGAATGATAACGATAATATAAAATGGACAGTAACGATTAATGAGGGAGCTAACGGTTACCGATTGCCTACAGAAGTGGAGTGGGAATATGCTGCACGCAGAGGTCAGGCGAGCAAGGGCTACACATACAGTGGAAGCAATAATGCCGACGAGGTCGCATGGTATTGGAAAAACGCCGGAGACAAATACTTATCTGGAGACTGGAACTGGCCTATCATCGAGAGCAACAATAATAATACAAAATCGATCGGTACCCGGAAACCCAACGAGTTAGGAATTTACGATATGTCCGGCAACGTCAGCAACAACGAGATATCTTTCCGAGGTAAGTTCGATGCGAATGGCTTTGGTCCCGATCAAGGGTTTCGTATAGCTCGTAGAGAATAGTCGGAATAAGGCACTACAAATGAAGGTTAAACTAACGGGCAGTTTAGGTTAATACAGTTCTACCCCACCGAGAAGACAAGGTCGGGGAGTGTCCTTATCCTGCCTTCTTGCATGTTATATGTTTTCTACTGTACTAAATTATCCAAATCCGGCTGCAATTTGGTCCGCAGAACATACAGCATGGTGGCACCAACAAGGAACGCAACGGCATCCGAAATGACAAGCGACCAGACCACCCCGTGGAATCCGTTCATTCGATTAGCAATATACAACACAGGAATCAGAGTAACTCCTTGAATAACTGACATAATAAACGCGGCGGTTCCTTGCGCTGTTGCTTGAAAGATACCGGTAAACAGCGAGGTCATTCCTGTAATGAATAAGGATAAGAACGTCACATGTAGAATGTAGCTACCCATTTCAATTAATTGTGGGTCACTCGTAAATAAACCAATTAAGTGGTCGGAAATCAGATAGACGATAACACCGAACACGATTGCTAACGTCACAATAGCTTTGATTGTAAATCCAATGGTATGTTTCATGCGTAATTTATTTGCTGTAAAAGAGAAGGCAATCAATGGCACAACTCCCTCGCATAAGCCCATCAGAATAAACTCAGGAAATTGCAATAGGCGTGATGAAATTCCGTAAGCCGCTACGGCCTGATCCCCATAATCGACAAGAAAATGGTTAAAGATGAGCGACATTGCACCCAAGAAGATACTCATAACAAAGACGGGAACTCCGATTTTGAATACATTGCTCAGAATATCCGCGGTAGCTTTAAACCATTTTACGGAGACAGTTAAGAATTGGCTCTTATATCCCATATAGAAGGCGTAGAATGCACTCGCAACCAAGTTAGAGATGACCGTAGCAGACGCAACGCCGATCACGCCCCAATGGAAGACGAAGATGACTAGCGCGTCGAGAATAATATTCACGACAACACTGAGAATCATACCGATCATCGACGTGATTGCTGCACCCTCGGAGCGCACAATATTCTCCAGCGTGAAGAATAATACGACGAATGGTGAACCAATAAGCATAATCGTGACATAGTCCTTCGTGAATCCGAAGGAGCTAGTTGTTGCCCCGAGGCCATGAACGATTGGATCGATCAACGGGAGACCGACCGCCATCACGATAAGACCGAGAACTAAACTGCTGTAAAAGGCGAATGAAGACACATGCTTCACATCGTCATATTTTTTTTCTCCCAGCAAACGGGAGATGAATGTGCCACTACCCATGCCTATCAAGTTGCCTAGTGCCATAATGATCGCGAATAACGGCAAGGTTAGTGCGAGTGCGGTTAACATGGCAGTATTGCCCAGTGTACCAAGGAAATAGGCATTTAAGATGGAATAGATGACATTCATTGACGTACCTAGCATCATCGGTACAGCGAAGTGAGCTACGGCTTTTGCGACCGGTGCTTTTTCAAAGTAATGGAGGTTTTCTGCATCCATGCGAGTCACTACTTTCTTTATTTATTTTGTCCTTCAGTCTAACACTGTTAGGTTGTGCCTTACAGTGTTAGATGATATCATGAACCTATGAACCTGTAAAGCATAAACTTACACTGTTAGGTAAAAGGGCGGATACCGATGAAAAAAAAGCAGCCTCAAATTTCGGAGGATAAGATTTTGGAAGCCTCGTGGGAGCTTCTTGGAGAGGAGGGTATCGAGAAATTCAGTATGAGACGATTGGCCGACCGGCTAGGGATTCAGGCTCCCTCTTTGTACTGGTACTTCAAGAGCAAGCAGAATCTCTATCAGCGCTTGGCCAACCAGGTATCGAAAATGATTCTGGAGGAGTTTCATTCCGAGGGGGACTGGAAGGAGCAGCTGACGGGGCTTGCGGTAACGATGCGGAGTGTGCTCTACCGGTACCCCTGCTCCACGCAGCTCATGATGATGACGCTGCCCCACGAACCGGACATCATCCGGTTCACCAACCGTATGCTGCTCTGCGTGGAGTCGACGCCGCTTGAGCAAGAGCAGAAAATACAAGTGGTTACTACGCTTGTGAACTATGTCTCCTATTTCGTCCTAGACGATTATCAGCATGAGCGTAATGTCTCCGCTATCCTCAAGGACCAGGGAGCGCTTCCGGGTGAGGAGATGATTCACCTTCTGAATTCCATGAGCGAGACAGAAGTGGGACTATTCCGGAGGATGTTCACGAACGGGCTGTTCGAGCTGATGGGGACCGACGGAGCGTTTGAGTTCGGATTGAAGCTGATTCTGTTGGGGGTTGAGCAGGTGATAAAGGAGCAGGAAAGTAGTATGTAAAAACCGCCCATCCGGTTATTGGATGGGCGGTTTCAATTAGGTTACGTTTACCCTAAATTGTTAGTGAATTTATAATCTTCTGTCTGTCTTTTGTCCTTTGTAAACGTGATTTACTTGTATTAATCATCAAGACAGGAAATATGTATCTTCAACTCAATTACTAAGCATAAAATCAAAAGAAGCATTTATAAAGTTGATGTTATTGTCATATAAAATAATGATAGATTAACTAGTACTGGAGTACATTACAGAAAAGAGAACTTTATCACCGATTTTTTTAGCACGTAATAGCGAAGAATTCGCTTTTGATATCCGCCGCTATTCAACTAAAAGGCAGTTATTCAAAGTGACTTCATATCAATGTATGTTTTGCCCGCTCGAGGATTTCGGTGTTTTAAGCCTTGTAAAAACTTCTGATTTACGCAAAGTAGGCTCTCCAAGCCGCAAATCAAGCGGCATTCAATGAGATATTGTTTTTATTTTCGACGTGGATATCTTTTTTAATATAGACTGTATGTTCAATCATGATTAAAATGCTAATCAAGGAAAATATTACCACATTGGGGAGGGTAACAAGGTGGAACTTTTTTACGAAATCGAAGGGAATGGAGTCCCTATAGTCATGATTCACTCGGGAGGTGTCGACTCAAGGGTATGGAGATATATGGTGCCTGAATTGGCAAAATCATTCAAGGTCATTACCTTCGATGGTCGAGGAACCGGCCGCTCGCCTGCTATGCAAGAGCCGACTTCACTTGTGGAGGATTTGCGCAAACTTCTCGAACATCTCGGACTGGATCTTGTCACACTTGTTGGCCATTCCATCGGTGGGCAAGTCGCGACTGATTTTGCGTTATCATATCCTTCTATGGTTGAGCGGCTAGTGGTGATTGCCCCTTCATTAACGGGATTTGCATATTCGCAAGAATTTACCAATTATATAGCATCGGTGAATGCGGCCGCTCCCGATATTTCAAAACTTGTAGAGTTGTCTTTAGCCGGACCGATCTATCGGGCTACGATGGCTAGCCCCCACCGGAGATTTCTGAGTGAAATGCATACTCACTACATGACAAGGGTATTTACCGAGTGGAGGAGCTTTGATGTCCTTTGGCCAGAGCCGCCTTCGATTGAACGTTTAGAGAACATTGCAGCGAGTACGTTATTTATACAAGGAACCATAGAATGGCCGGATATGTATAATATCGCCGAGCACTTCAAGCGTGTACCTGAGATTAGGTTTGCCGAAATCAAAGGAGCTGATCATATGCTTGTCCTTACTCATGCGGAAGAACTAGCAACTAGTATCCGACAGTTTTGTCACAGGAACCATACGTGATTAGATTGGGTATCTCTTGAATCAAAGTATTATAATGGGGTGATAAGAAGTTTTCACTTCTGAAACTGGATTCTTTGATCGAATC
Organism: Paenibacillus sp. SER-28; assembly: GCF_052906305.1. Lineage (NCBI taxonomy): Bacteria > Bacillati > Bacillota > Bacilli > Caryophanales > Paenibacillaceae > Paenibacillus > Paenibacillus sp. SER-28. The sequence goes on from NZ_JBRECM010000008.1 coordinate 217,127, forward strand.
ATTTTAAAGAAGGAAAACGCAACACCAGATGAATTGGAACGCAACCCTCGTCTCAAGGGGATCTCAAGGAAGAAGTTTTGAACCTCAAAGAGCAACCCGGAAGTAACATCTTGGTGCTTGGAAGCGGCGAGTTAGTTAGGAAGCTGATGAAGCATGATCTCGTCGACGAGTTTCGGATCATGATCTTTCCGTTTATATGGGTGAGTGGAAAGCGTTTGTTTACAGATAACATCAAGACGATGTCTCTTAAGCATGTCTATACCAAGACCTTACATTCGGGAGCAGTTGAATTGACGTACCCTCCATCAAAAGAAGATAACGTTTTTCACCAAGGCTCAGACTGATAAAAACAAAGTCTGAGCCTGCCGCTGTTTTATATTGGAGCCAGTCTTATAATTATAATCCGGAGCCTGATGGTAAACTATACCCAGCTACCCTGCATCCCACAGACGGTTCTTGCGAGCTGTTATTCTGAAAATAAAGCATCCGTTGCAACCGGCTGAAGGATAGGCAGTGGCTGAAGGGAGATGGTCCGGTCGAGATGAACAAACGCATCATAACGATCCGCCATGCTGGAAGGCACGTAATTGCCGAATCGCTCATGAGCAGGCTCATATACAACACCGATGGCACGGTGGCCAATGACCGTATGCAGCATGGAAGATGCATCGGAGAGCATTACCACGCCATTCCGGCCGCCTCCCGCCCGGTGCATGCAATACTCCCAGCTTCCTGGCTGTCCGGGCGGCACGGTCATTTTCTCAACCGGAGCTCCCCAAGCTCTTCCGGCCAGTACCTCGCCCTGATAGGTCCCGAAGCCAACAGCAAACACACGATGTTCTGGATCCTCCCGCAGCAGCTGACCCACATTGACCATGCCATCAGCCATCATATCCGTTGCCCGCGCATCACCGATATGCGTATTATGCTCCCAGACAATAGCCTTTGCCGAGGCGCCGTAATAGGACATGATTCGCTTCAGTGATTCAACCATATGTCTGTCCCGTATATTCCAGGACTGCGGGCCTCCCTGGACCATCGTACGATAATAGGCCTCCGAACTGGAAGTGACGAGCATGTTCACCTCCGCATTCAGCTCTTCCTCACTTCCCGGATACGTCATGCGCCGGCTCTGAATCTGCTTCAGTAGCTCAACCACTTCTTTCTCACAGCTCTCCGAGAGCAATCCTGCCGCAATGCCATAAGCCTGATGGTCCCTGCTATATGGATCAAAACAGGCATATGTCCTGCGGGCCTGTTCCAGCTGGGGAGACTTGGTCTCCTCCAAATAACCGATGATTGCCTCCATCGATTCCCATAACGAGTACATATCGATGCCATAAAATCCAACCTTGGGACAGCCACTGCCGCCCCCTTGATTTACCTCATTGTAATCCTTCAGCCACTCCGCGAAATCACGAATATCCGTATTCGCCCACATCCAGGTCGGCCAGCGAGTAAAATCACCCAGTGCATCGGTTGCCGAAGAATCGGCCCCCTCCATCCCTTTAACATACCGGTTCAATCGATAAGCAGAGGGCCAGTCTCCTTCTACGCCGATAATGTTAAATCCCTTGCTTGCAATTAGCTTCTTCGAAAGCTCGGCCCGAACTCGGTAAAAATCAGATGTCCCATGGCTCGCTTCGCCAAGCAGCACAATATCTGCCTCTCCGATGGCCTTAACTATGCAGTCTAGATTCTCCATTCCGTCCAATGGGATAAATAAGGCATTCAGCTCTTTCAAATATGCATTCTGCTCTGATAGATTATCATTAAAATTCATGAATTTGTTCCCTCCTTTAGACGGTATGAGTGAATTATTTCCGATTTGTCCATTCATTAACCCAAAACATGTCTCCCTTAGTGATAAGCCCGGGTAAGTCTGGTCGGGGCGAAATTTGAATTGATCTAACGGGCAAGATAGCGTGACGAAGTAATCTCGATAAATAAATAGAGGCACAGCTAATTCAGAAGATCGGCTGCCATTTACATTAGTCTAAAAACCATTCAGATAAAATCGGATATGCTTTTTCAGTTACATGGGGAACGCTTAAAAAGAGAGGATCGCGTTGAAACAGAGAAAGACCTGTTTGTATTCTCGGACCAGTTGGAAAATAACCTTGCGCTTCGGAAAGTGTTATGGTGTTGAGAAATTGGAAATCATAACAAAGGGATGAAGTAATTAAGATAATTGTAAAACGTTGAGGATAAGGAAGGTTACTAAAGTCCTCCACGGCGAAAAAAATGCCCGATTTTTAGCATAGTACCACAGCAGTTCAAGGGATATCATTAAGATGTGCGCAAAAAAGGAGGAGAAATATAATGTCCGTTGAACGTTTTCATATTCACATTGCAGATGAAGTCCTTGATGATTTGAAAAGAAGATTACACCACATCCGCTGGCCGGATCAATTGGAAAACTCAGGCTGGGATCGAGGTGTTGATTTAACTTATTTAAAATCCCTTGTTTCGTATTGGCGAGAACAGTATGATTGGCGCGAACAAGAATCTCAGTTAAACCGTTTTTCCCAGTTTCGCTGCAAGATCAATGGAGTTGATGTGCACTTTGTTCATGAGTACGGAAAGGGTCCCAATCCCATGCCCATTATTCTAACCCACGGATGGCCAGATAGTTACCTTAGATATCAGAAGATTATTCCTCTTCTTACAGATCCAGCTAGCTATGGAGGTGATCCTAAGGATTCTTTCGATGTCATTGTCCCTTCATTACCTGGTTTTGCGTTCTCTAGCTCTCCTGACCATCCTGGTGTCAACAATTATCAGGTTTCCGAGATGTGGGCTAAATTAATGACAAAAGAATTAGGATACGATAAGTTTGCTGCAGCAGGTGGGGATATAGGTTCCGGAGTTACGAGATATCTGGCATCGAACCATCCTGAACTTTTATTCGGGATTCACCTAACAGATATTGGTATCATAAGAGATCTACTTACGTCCCATGAGCAGGTAAAACTTTCAGAGGAAGAACTTCAATACAAGAAAAGAGCATTAGAATGGCTTTCTCTAGAGGGAGGGTACATGTCGATACAATCGACACGTCCACAGACTCTTGCGTATGGACTTTCTGATTCACCAGCAGGCTTAGCCGGTTGGATTATTGAAAAATTCCGAGCTTGGAGTGATTGTGGAGGTGACCTCCGTCAAAGATTTAGCGAAGATGAACTCATTACGCATATCATGGTTTATTGGCTTACTAACACAATCGGGTCGTCAACGCAGATGTATTACGAAAATTCACATTCTCTGCCGTCATTAGGCTATATAAAAGTACCAACTGGGGTTGCATTATTCCCAGCAGATATAGTATTACCACCAAAAGACTGGGCAGTACGTAATTTAAATATAACTCGCTGGACTACCATGGCTCGTGGTGGACATTTTACAGCCATGGAAGAGCCAGAGCTTTTAGCCCAAGAAATTCGTACCTTCTACAAGCCTTATAGAGTGGAATAGTGAGTGTTTATGATGGAGCAGATATCTTAGAATAATATTCAAGAGCGAAAAGACTTTTTGAGTATGTGCGAACAACCAATTGATTTCAGCGTTTGTTTGATGAAAAAGCTACGGATAAAATCTTTTATTCGAATGCTATTAAAAGGTATTTCAAATAATTTTAAAATGCGCACTGATACGCTAACGGGTACAATAGTTGAAACAAAAAGGTTGCCGTGGCAGCCTTTTTTATTTTATGTTAGGCCTAGTAGGACCAACTTACCAGTTGAGCCCGATTGGATCAATAAATCTGCCTTAAATGATGTGGGTTAGTATCCATTATTAAAGGCGGATTTACGAAATTCAATATAAGGCTCCTTAACGTTGTAAATCCGTGTTTGCTGGCGATACCTCAATAATGTAAAAAACTACAATTCATTATCGTTCCTAAAAGCATGCTTATAGGAACGATTCTAAATTAGTCTATTTCACGTCCCCAAATGTGTATAAATAATTATTGGAATGTTCAGTATTAATGGTCCCTTTTTTGGAACTGAAAGGGGGATGCATCATATAGTAGATATGGCTTATGTTTGTGTGTCGGCCGGCCAAATACCAAGCTACTTTCGACGCTACTGTTGAACAAGAGCATGAGCCCAAAAAGTCGTCACAAGATATCTAACTGCTATTTATGAAAAGCATTTATCGGATGCAGTAGATATGGTCAAAGATTCACGGTACCTTTAATGAAGAAAAACAAATTCGAAAGTATGAGCAGTACAGTAATAGAACTGATTTTGATAACTTGGTTATTAATTGGTGTAATTTACCTGTAGTAATCAGCAAACTTAAATGATATATTATGTATCCGGCCGTAAGATAGGCTGTGATGTAATAGTTAGATGGACTTCAAAAATTCAAAGGATTACCTACGAGGTATTATTTACCAGTAGCATGAATCGTGGAAGTATGATATATTATTAATCTGGGCGTTGATATGGCCGGAAATAATTGATCTTTGAAAACTGAACAACGAGTGAGTAAAACGATTTTGTTCGCAAAATCAAACAAGAGATATTTTATCTCGT
>NZ_JBRECM010000009.1:0-219432 GCF_052906305.1 Paenibacillus sp. SER-28
GAAGTTGTAGGCGCAGGTGCAGATGCATTTACGACCTGAATGTATGGCTCAGATGTACTGGGGGCAAATCGAGCATCTCCACTGTAAATAGCAGTGATCGAGTGACTTCCCACACTTAAGTCGCTTGTAGTGTAGTACCCATTGGCATAGCCATTCGAAATGCCCACTGGCTCCATCGTAAGCGTATCTAATACATCCGTGCCGTCCATAAGGATGACCGTTCCGGTTAAGTCGCCCGAAGTCTGTGGGTTTGAAGTTGTCCTCACGCTAAATCTTACTTCTTGACCTTGCTTAGACGGATTCAGCGAACTCAATACTGTAGTTGCTGTAGGTCTCAGTGAAGTTGTAGGCGCAGGTGCAGATGCATTTACGACCTGAATGTATGGCTCAGATGTACTGGGGGCAAATCGAGCATCCCCACTATATATAGCAGTAATCGGGTGACTTCCCACACTTAAATTGCTTGTGGTATAGGTCGCAGTGGCATATCCATTTGCAATCCCATTTGGCGTCATCGTAAGCGTATCTAATATATTCGTACCATCCATAAGAACCACGGTGCCAGTTAAATCCTTCGTAATTTGTGGGGTTGAGATGGTTTTGATGCTAAACGTTACGGATTGACCTTGTTTAGAAGGATTTGTCCAACTCGTTACCGTGGTTTCAGTAGCATACACAGCATCTGTTACACTAGGTACTGGTGAGGAGGTCGCATACACAGCACTCCCAGAAAAACTCCATGTCCAGGTCCCAAATAAGACGATAACAGCAAGATAAGATAAACAAAAAGACTTGATTTTACTCATAAACTTCCTCCATAAATTTCTGGTGTCACGATGAACAGACTAAGATCCTCCATGATGACTAACCTGCTAATATGATTTCTTACACTACTGGATTACTATACTAAATGCTTCTGAACCAATTCTGAACAAAATCGACAAAAACCATGCCCAATTAACAGATCACGATTTGCAAGCCCTTCATAAAATGAATGGTCAGTTTAGCGCGACGTTTTCGGAAAAAAATGAGCCTTCTTACCATGAACTAATGCTAATCTCACGGTAAGAAGGCTCTTCATGAAACCATATTGGAAACTACAGTTTATTCCACTAGTATTTAAATTTGACCGTTAGGTCCTGTAACTTCTGAGACATATCCGACAAGGTCGTTGCCAGGCTGGTGATCTGCTGCATTGAAGCCAGCTGCTCTTCTGCAGACGCTGCAATATTCTGCGAGTTGTCCGCCGCTTGAAGCGCTAGACTCGATACGTTCTCTCCGCTCGCTGAAATTTCCTGGACACTTGCGGTTATTTGCTCCGTAATGCTCGCGAGCTCTTCTGTTTGCTGTGCGATATGATTGGTGGACGCCACAATTTTGTTAAACTGCTGCTCCGTCTCATTGGCAATTTTAATACCGGAGTCTACATCATGTTTTACGCGTTCCATGGTCTTAAGCGAATGCTCCATATCTTTGCGCATATTCTGAATCAACTCGGAAATCTGCCCGGAAGACTGGTTCGATTGTTCGGCCAGCTTTCTCACCTCTGCAGCAACGACGGAGAAACCGCGGCCTTCTTCGCCTGCACGAGCAGCCTCAATCGAAGCATTTAATGCAAGCAGGTTGGTCTGCTGTGCAATATCCGTAATGGCATGCAGCATCGTGTCGATCTGTTGAGTGCGTTCATCCAACATTCTCATAACCGCATCGGTTTCATTGACGGAATGGTTAATCAGGTCCATTTGCTTCACCGTATGTTGTACAGCAGTACCACCAACGCTCGCCATTTCCATCGCGTCTGCAGACGAATCAGCAATGGCCAAGGAGCTCTCCGTGATCCGCTGCATACCTATTGAAATTTCTTCAAGCGAGCTGGTTGTCTTCTGGAGCATCATCTGCTGCTCCTTAGCACCGGCCGCCGATTCTTGAATCGCGATGGTGATGTGCTCGGTTGCCTGTCCAGTGTGCTCTGCTCCAAGGGTCAATTCTTTCGAGGAAGTAGCTACCTGCTTTGTGGACAGATTTACCTCACCGATCAGAAATCTAATATTTTTAATCATATGATTGAAGTCCTGTGCAAGCTCGCCGATCTCATCTTTTGAATGAATTTTGACTTCTTCGACCGTTAAATCACCGTCCGCAACTGCGTTAAGTCGTTTTGCGATCATGATGATAGGCTTCGTAAAACGTCCCGAAACAAAGCTTACGATAATTGCTCCCAGAATAACCGCAACAGTCGTAATAATCAGGACAATATAAAGGACTTTGGTCGCTCCGCTGTTAAATTCGTTAAAATATGCTCCAGAACCGATGATCCATCCCCAATAAGGATCCTTTTCAACATAAGAAATTTTCGTCTCCACTTGATCTGTACCAGGTAAAGCCCATTTATAAGTGACGAATCCCCCGCCGTTTGTACCGACTTCTACAAACTCTTTTCCCACATGCACACCGTCTTCCGACACGGCATTCATTAAATTCTGGCCTTCATTTGAAGGGTTCATCATTGAAACGGCACCTTGGTTGACTGCCCACGGATAACCTGTTTTACCTACAGTATATTTAATCTTTATCGGTCTTTTGTTATTAGCATCTTTTACGCCGAGCAGCTCGATGCGCAGTTTTTCCTGTGCTTCCTCCAATGTTAAATTACCGGCTTCGACTTGCCCATTGAGGAAACTAATCATACCAATTACCATTTGCACACTATTCTTAAGTGCCACTTTGCCTGATTCATTCATTTCATTCTTGGAAACAAAATAAGAACTGATTCCAATTACGAATGTGGGTACAATTAAAATAATCAAGCACATTATGGTTAACTTCGTTCTTAGTGATCTCACCTTCATATTTGATCCTATCTTTGTTTTCACTGCATTTCCCCCTTAGACATCGATATACAGACTCAACCCACAACTGCGCTAGTTACTAAAGGGTAAAAAGACTGTACATCATATATCGTAATAACATGCCAGGAAATTAAGCCCTTTCATCTTGTCAGCGATGAAACCGTCTAAACTTCGTATCATGTTACGGCCCCCAGGTGAACTATGCGTCAAGGCCACTATAATCAACGGAACCCATTGGATCATAGAATTAAGATCATCTTATACTGTGCTGAAGGCTGGCCGTTGTTTTATATGCTAAATTAAATCCGTTTAACCGCAAATTTATCCGTATACAGGCAGTAGTTTCTTGGTATGCTCCGTATACTTCTGCATAGAGAGAATCTATACCGGAGGAGTGTGCGAGGATGAATAGAATCAAAGGGAGCATCTTTTTCAGTGTTTTTGTGGCTATGCTAGGGCTCATGCTCATTGCTCCAATTATGCCGCCCCTTATTCGTGAGCTGGGGTTAAGAGAAAGTCATTCTGGGTTAATTATATCGCTTGGCTCCATAACGATGGCCTTAATGGCTCCAATTTGGGGGAATCTGAGTGATGCAAAGGGACGCAAGCCTGTGATTTTGCTTGGATTCATAGGGATGTGTGTAAGCTGCTTGCTGTTTACGCTTACTCTTTTTGCAGGATTAAAGGGTTGGCTCAGCGGCGGAATGCTGTTAGTCCTGCTGATTGTTACACGCGGCTTGATCGGCGGGTTTATCCCGGCGGTATTGTCATCCTCCCAAGCTTACATGGGAGACGTGACCGAGGGCGAAGATCGAGGTAGTGGGATGGCTATCATTAGCGCGGCCAATGGACTTGGATTAGTATTTGGGCCCGCTATTGCAGGCGCCTTTACTTTAATAGGCTTGCTGTGGCCTCTGTATTTTGGAATCGTGATTGCGGCTGTAGCATTTGTAGTGGCCTTGCTGGCAATTCCGTCTGCCAAGCCCGTTATTCAGCAAAAGCCAGCTCGGATTAATCCTTTTCAACCTGGTCTACGAATGTATTTGTTTGCAGGTTTGGTTACGATGATTAGTATTGTGACCATCCAGGTTATAGGTGGATTTTATTTTCAAGATCAATTAGGCCTTTCATCCGAAGAAACAGCAAGAGTGGTTTCCTTTGGGCTTATGTTTTCTGGGGCAGCGATGTTGATTGTACAGATCGTTCAAATGAAATGGCTTAAATGGCAACCCAAGCCGATGATTTTGCTCGGCTCTCTGTTCCTTATTGTCGGTATGCTGCTATTCCTCATGTCAGCCAGCATGGTCGTTTACTATTTTGCGTTCTTTATGTTTGGTATAGGTACAGGCTTGCTAATGCCTGGATTTATGGCCGGGGCTTCTCTTTCTGTCAGTAAAGAACAGCAAGGAGGAGCCGCTGGTCTGGTGGCCACTGTCCAAGGCATTTCTGCGATTATTGCTCCTATTTTGACAACGACGCTATATCGGGTGGATAAATATATTCCTTTTGCTCTTATAGCAGTTCTGGTAGCTGTTATGGCCGTCATTATGTTGGGGATAAGAAAGAGAAAAGGGAATAGTGAACTGGTATCTCAGAAGGCCAAATAAATAAAAGAGTGGTTTGATGAACCCATAGGCTTTCGCGCTATATTCACGGGAAGCCTATTTTGTTTGCTGGTTTGAATGATAGTCAAAAGGTCTCAATTGTCTATTTCATATTGGTGGCGAAGATGCGGTGAAGTGGGGGAAGGAATGTACAGGGTGCTGGAAGAAGAGGAGCGCGCTGCGGAATGGTTCGAGCTGTAGCCGAAGACAATACTGGATATACCTTTGAACCGCTGCTTCGAGGGGCGACCGAACGGCGAGTGCTGAGTCGAATGTCTCGTTCCTTAACCTCTGCTCCAATTTGGTATCTCCCATAAATTTGCTAACAGATATAGCAAGCTGATATTGATCGGTCCCCATATGGTTAGCGGCCGGTTGAAGAATCTCTTTTATCGTTTGCCATAACGAAGCGGCCTGCCGGCTTTCTGCTCCAAAATGGAAGATGATGTGGATAGAGGCCGTAATAATATTGCGTCCAAGTCCGTACAGAAACCATTCTTCTTCCTTAGTAATAAGCGAAATAATGGTTTCCATCGTTTCCCATGCCTCATCCAATGCCCTGCTTCAATGAACTTCTCTGCTAGGCTAGATGCAGTAGAACAGTAGTTATGATGATTCCCTTCGGTTTTATCTATTTCGGTCAGCTTTTTAAGAGCTTCAATTTCACCTTCTGCATGGTTGCGCCATCTCTCATGATAAACGAGTGTCTGCAAATTTCCTTTGTTCCAATCCGTCTGATCCTTGATCCACAAATCGATAAATAATGATAGTTAAACATCTTCCCCGAGCTCGCTCGCGATATTGATGCAATCCTCGATATTAGCTGCATCTTTGCTGAATAAATAATTTTCCAAAATCAACTCTGGGTCAAACCCGGCATATGTATCGAAATTGGCCTCCTTGGCCTGCTGGAACAAGATTTGGTCCTGCTCACGCTCATACTTTTGCAGTAAAAAAACGGCGTAATACAGAGCATCGCCAATCCCCTGAAAACTGTTCGTTCCCCTGTCTATAATCTCATTAACGAGCAACCTTCTAACAATCGGTTCGTAATGCGGGGCATATCGATCCTCGCGATTGTAAATAGCCAAAAGCACCTTCAAGCGATTGGTATAATTGGCATCACTCTTTCCATATTTCTCACTGTGCTTTTCCAAATAATCGACCTTCGAAAAATCGGCGTGATTACCTATTAGACTCTGCAGCATTTCATCATAGGGTGTCATCATCTGATCCAACAGCTTTCTGTAGTTCGTTTCCAATACTGTGATTCTCCTTTCCTGATCGACCTAATACTACAATCCATATTTACAAAAAACAAGCGATTTCCTTTTAAAAGGGGATTGCCTGTTTTGCATTATGCTGTTTTTGATTTTTCAAACCGGATGCATATATAACATTTAAACTACATATTGAGTCACTTTAGTGCACGGACGACAAATTTCGTCATTATTTTTAGTTATTCAGGACGTGGAAACCGTTCTTGTTCCTTAGTACAATGATAAAAATAACAAGTGATGAAAAGAAAGATGACAAAGAGACGAGGGATTACGGATAAGGGGGGACGGACTGTGGCCGTATACACACTACGTAGATTGGTACAAATGATTCCAGCACTGCTTGGTATTGTCGTCATTACATTCATGATCTCAAGAGTGCTTCCAGGTGATCCTGCTGTGATGCTTGCGGGGGAACAGGCTACACCCGAGACGATTGAAAATATTCGCAGCAGTATGGGACTGGATCAACCGAAGTACATTCAATTCTTTCATTATGTAGTGGGATTGTTCCATGGTGATCTGGGTCAGGCTTATCACACCGGACAGTCAGTGGCAAGCGACTTTGCTACCCGGTTTCCAGCAACCATCGAGTTGGCACTGGCAAGCTTGGTTATTGCGATTCTGGTGGCAATCCCGATCGGTATTCTGGCGGCAACCCGTAAAGAATCGATTGTTGATCACATTTCACGCGTGTTTTCCTTGATCGGTGCATGTATGCCCATTTTCTGGATTGGACTGTTATTCATTTATATTTTCTATGCTAAATGGGGCATCGCTCCTGCGCCGATGGGTCGAATTAGCGGTGACATCAATCCGCCGACGCACGTTACGGGACTTTATGTATTCGATAGTCTGATGACCGGTGATTTTGTAGCTTTAAAAAGCAGTTTATCCCATTTGGTTCTGCCAGCTGTCTGTCTCAGCACAGGCACCATGGCGATTGTGGCACGGATGATGCGCTCCAGCATGCTGGAAGTCATCGGTCAGGATTTTGTTCGCACAGCCAGAGCCAAAGGTCTGCGCGAAGGAATTGTCATCTATAAGCACGCACTCATTAACGCTTTTATTCCAACGCTTACCGTACTTGGTTTGCAGGTCGGTTACCTGATTGGTGGAGCGGTTATTACCGAAACCATTTTTACCTGGCCAGGAGTGGGCAGTTATGTGACGGACTCCATTTTGGCAGCTGATTACGCACCGATTCAAGCATTTACCCTCGTAAGTGCGCTGATTTACAGCTTTATCAATCTTGGAGTCGACTTGGTTTACGGATTGATTGACCCACGTATCCGGTACGAGTGATAACAATGAAGCACAAAAGTAGGGGGAGGTACTCGGATGAGCACTGCAAGTGATTTGGTGGCAAAAGCGGCTGTACCTCAGCTCAATGCAGCCGCTATACCGAAACGCAAGACCTTTTGGCGATTGCTGTTTGGCAATAAACTCGCTTTAATCGGATTCATTTTTATCGTTGGCTGGACGCTCATTGCCATCCTCTCATCATGGATCGTTCCACATGATCCTTATGTAACCGACCCGGCGAACAAGCTGCTGCCGCCAAGTGCAGAACATTGGTTTGGGACCGATAATTACGGACGTGACATTCTCAGCCGTGTCATTTACGGAGCCAGAATCAGCATATGGACCGGGATGATTGCCGTGTCGATCTCATTTATCATCGGCGTACCGCTTGGAGCCATCGCAGGTTTCTATGGCGGTCGAATGGGCAGCATTATTATGCGCTGTATGGATATTCTGTTGGCTTTCCCGTCGCTGGTACTCGCCATGGCCATTGCTGCAGCGATGGGACCAGGACTGATGAGTGCACTCATCGCCGTGGGCATTGTAGGCATACCCGAATTCGCCAGACTGATTCACGGACAAACCATCTCTCTCCGGGAAAAGGAGTTTGTTGAGGCCAGTCGGGCGATTGGTGTAACGAACGGAACGATCCTATTTCGCCACATCTTGCCTAATGCACTTGCCCCACTGCTTGTGAATGCAACGCTTGGAATGGGCTTCGCCATCCTCACCTCAGCCAGTCTCAGCTTCCTGGGACTCGGTGTGAAACCCCCGATTGCTGAATGGGGCGCAATGATTTCAGAAGGGCGAGCGTATATCATTTCCGGTGAGTGGTGGATTGTAACGTTCCCGGGTCTTGGAATTGCGACAGCTATTTTGGGCTTCAATTTGCTTGGAGACGGTTTGCGAGATGTTCTTGATCCTAGACTGCGCTCTAGCAAATAAAAATAAATAGATCATTAAAGGGGAGAACGTAAGCCATGTTGAAAAAAAGTCTTTCTCTAATTGTCGTCTTGTCTACGTTGCTATGGACGGCAGGCTGTGCGAGCAATGCTAACAGCCCGTCCGCTTCATCTGGAGAGAAAGGCGCAGATGCCCCATCCCCACCAAAGACGATTACACTTGCTTACTCGGAGGGAGGGTCAACCATGGACCCTGCTGAAGCGAGTGATCTTACATCGGACACCCTTGTGCTTGCGCTCTATGATCAGCTTGTGACCTACGGCAAAAAGTCTACGGATAGCGGCGAAGTGGCAGATACGGAAGCCATTAAGCCCATGCTGGCTGAAAAATGGGATGTGTCCGCTGATAACATGACTTATACGCTCCATCTGCGTAAAGACGTTAAATTCCAAAGCGGCAATCCGCTAACCGCCAATTCCGTGTTGTATTCCTTTGAACGGCTTAAAAATTCCGATTCAGGTAGCTTTCTGTATGGTATGAGCTCCATTAAAACCGCTACAGCGCCAGATGAGCACACCGTTGTCGTTACATTGTCCCAACCCAATCATATGTTTCTGCAAATCCTGTCATTGTACAACTTCTCCATTGTGGATGATGTGCTTGTCAAAGAAAATGGCGATGGTGACTATTTGAAAACACATGCGGCAGGTTCAGGTCCGTTCAAGCTTGAAAAATGGGACCCTGCGACAGAAGCTGTCTTTAATGCTAATGACAGCTACTGGCAAGGAGCGCCAAATCTGAGCAAAGTAACGATGAAGTTTACCAAGGAAGCTTCCAACCGTGTACTTCTGCTGGATAAAGGCGATGTCGACATGGCGATTGAGATTCCTGCAAAGGATGTTTCGAAGCTGGAAACCAACGCCGATCTAAAGGTTCAATCCAATGCAAGTAACCGGATTCTGTATTTCGCCATGAATAACAAAGTCAAACCTTTTAATGATCCAAAAGTGCGTCAAGCAATTGCTTATGCTATTCCTTACGACCAATTAATCGACGATGTCATGTACGGTCAAGCGAAACAAATGAAGAGTTCTGTAGCGAGTAACACGCCTGGCTACACCGATGCGGGTTACAGCTATAAGCACGACCTGGACAAAGCAAAACAGCTGCTTACAGAAGCGGGTTATCCTAATGGGTTTAATTTTGACCTGACACTGGGTTCCGGCTTCCAGGACTGGGCAGATGATGCCGTATTGATTCAAGCTGAACTTGCCAAGATTGGCGTAAAGATGAATGTTGTCAATGTTGCTCGTGCACAGTTCCTTGAACAGCAACGAGAAGGCAACCTGACAGCATACATTTCCAAATGGACTTCCTTCGTCAACGACCCTGGTTATCATCTCGGGTTTCTGATGTACAGCGGCGGTTCATCGAATTATATGCATTACGCTAATGCAGAAGTGGATAAGCTTTGGGAACAAGCAGGCAAAGAGCAAGATGAAAATAAACGTAAAGAGCTGTATGGCAAAGCACAAGAACTTATAAATCAAGATTCGCCATGGGCGTACCTGTATGAATACAATCGCGTTGTTGGCATGAGCAAAGACGTCACTGGATATGTCTACTACCCAGATGAGGTTATCCGATTCTATTCATTGAATAAAGAGTAAGTTGTGATCTTACCTTATGCCTTCGGTTTTTACAGCCGAAGGCTATCATTTTACACCTGAAGGAGGAAGCTGATCCCGATGGATCGTAAAAAATGTAGTTGGCTAAATGGAAAACGTGAAGGGACTGAATGGAAATGACAGATTGGAAAACGTTAGTTCTTGATGAAATAGATAAACGGCAGGACGAATTGCTTGAGCTATGCTCGCGGTTGATTCAATTTCCTTCGGAAAATCCTCCAGGTGATTCACGCGAAATTAGTCAGTTCATTATGGACTATCTTAAAGAAGCAGGTATAGAAACAACGGTGCATGAATCCGGGCCGAATATGTGGAATCTCATTTCTGATTATGGCGCTGAAACGGCGGACGGAAAAAAACTGATTTTCTGTGGGCATACAGACGTTGTGCCGGCAGGGGATCGTACTCGTTGGGATTTTGATCCGTTTTGTGGTGAAATACGTGATGGCTATCTCCTGGGTCGCGGTGCTTCGGACATGAAAGCCGGACTGAGCGGATTAATATTTACCGTTGCGCTGTTCTCCAAACTAGGCGTACCACTCGAAGGTGCGTTGTCGTTGCTTGTAGTTCCAGACGAGGAAACCGGGGGACATCTTGGAGTACCTTGGGTGCTGGAAAGAAAGCTGATTGAAGGAACAGCTGCTGTGATCGCAGAGCCCTCAGGCCCGCAAAACCCGACCATCGGGCAAAAAGGAAGCTGCTGGTTTGAATTTACTGTTGAAGGCACACCGGGTCATGGCAGTTTGCAGCCGATAGCAGGTGAAAGTGCTATTTTGAAGGCAGCAAAAGGAATTGAAGCGCTGCAACAACTGTGGGACATCAAGCCGGACATCCCGGAAGAAGTCAAAGAGATCATTGAAATTTCCAAGCGTTATGCAAGTGAACGGGAGAACCCAAGCTATGGACAAGCGTTTGATCATGTAACGGTGAACATTGGTACGATTCAGGGAGGCACCAAAGTCAATGTGGTTGCAGACCGTTGCACAGTGCAAGTGGATTCTCGTGTTCCATTTGGCGTAGACCACCGGGATGTACTGGCCAAAGCCAAAGAATTGCTTGCAAGTGTAGGCATTGACGCGGAACCCAAACAATTCGGATTTTATGGTAATGCCAACTGGACCCCTCCAACCGAGCCGATTGTACAGGAGCTTGTGGAATCTATCGCTGAGGTCAGCGGTAAAGAGGCCTATGGCGTACTGCAATGGGCAACCAGCGACGCACGTGCATTCCGCAAATACAATATCCCGGTATTGCAATACGGTCCTGCCGAACTGTCGACCATTCACAATTTTAATGAAAAAGCTCCGGTATGGCAGATCATTCAATCTGCGAAAGTATACGCCTTGACGGCGCTTAAATATCTGAAAACAACACAAAAAGAAGCATAAGGGGATCTGCCGTATGATGAAACAAGTTTTTGAAGTCTATGACCTTTTGGATAGTCCGTTTGCCAGCGGGGCAGAAGTCAAAGCTTATTTGGAACAACTGGGTCAAGCGGAGATTACGGTCTCCACCGTGAAAGGTGAAAAGGGAACTACGGATTTTATAAAAATTGTCATTGCCGGTAAAACGGGTCGCATTCAGGGGGGCGATTCTCCAACCTTGGGTGTAGTAGGGCGACTTGGTGGACTTGGAGCACGACCGGAGATGATCGGATTTGTATCCGATGGTGACGGTGCGGCAGCGGCAATTTCTGCGGCGGCTAAACTTTTGAGCATGCAGTCCAAAGGAGATGTGCTTGATGGAGATGTGATTATCTGTACACATATTTGTCCAGATGCACCTACTCAGCCCCATGATCCGGTTCCATTTATGGATTCACCCGTAGATATTTTGACGATGAACAAATATGAAGTGACACCCGAAATGGAAGCGATCCTGTCCATTGATACGACCAAAGGGAATCGGGTCATTAACCATAAAGGTATTGCCATTTCCCCTACTGTACGTGAAGGCTATGTGCTACGAATTAGTGAAGACCTCGTCGATATTGTTCAGACCGTTACTGGCGAACCGTGTGTCACGTTTGCTGTAACTACGCAGGACATCACACCTTATGGTAACGACCTGTATCACATCAACAGCATTTTGCAGCCAGCGGTGGCCACTTCCGCTCCAGTGGTTGGTGTAGCCATCACGGCCGCTGCTCCTGTCCCAGGCAGTGCAACGGGGGCCAGCCACGAAAGCGATATTGCGCTGGCGGCCAAATTGGCTGTAGAAACAGCCAAAGCTTATGGACGTGGGCAATGCTCTTTTCATTCGGAAAAGGAGTTTCAACATATTACTAAATTGTACGGTACTATGAAGCATCTACAAACGATGGGCAAGTCTGAATAAGCTTTATTCCCTAAGTTAAAAAGAACATGAAGGTTCAATGATGGACAAGGAGGAGGAAGAGGGCATGGCACAACTGCTTGAAGTAACCAACCTCCGGACGGAGTTCAAGACTGCGGCTGGCACCATCCGGGCTGTGGACGGCGTCGATTTATCGGTTGGCAAAGGCGAAACACTCGGAATCGTTGGCGAATCCGGGTGCGGCAAGAGCATTACCTCCCTTTCCATTATGCAGCTCCTCCCCAAGGGACTTGGGAAAGTAGCCGCTGGTGAAGTACGGTTTAACGGTGAAAACATGCTGGATTTTTCGGAGCGGAAAATGCGCTCGATTCGTGGCAACGAGATGGCCATGATTTTTCAGGAGCCGATGACTTCGCTAAATCCTGTGTTCAAAATCGGCAAGCAAATTGCGGAGTCTGCCCGCTACCACCACGGTGTAAGCAAACACAAAGCGAAAGATATGGCTGTGGACATGCTAACGAAAGTGGGAATTCCACGTCCAGAAAAAGTAGCCGCTTCTTATCCGCATGAACTCTCGGGCGGGATGCGCCAACGGGTGATGATTGCGATGGCGATGGTGTGCAATCCGAAGCTGCTGATCGCCGATGAACCGACAACGGCACTAGATGTAACCATTCAAGCACAGATTCTTGACTTGATGCGCGAGCTGCAGAAGTCCGAAGGAACTTCCATTCTGATGATTACTCATGACCTTGGTGTCGTTGCTGAAATGTGCGATCGGGTCGTGATTATGTACGCCGGACAAGTGGTAGAAGAAACCGATGTAAAAACGCTTTTTAAAGAGCCCAAGCATCCGTATACACAAAGTTTGCTAGCTTCACTGCCACAATTAAACAGTGATCAGGAGCGTCTGGCTTCCATTCCGGGCCAGGTTCCCAACCCACTTGATATGCCACATGGCTGCCGCTTTGCACCACGTTGTCAGTTTGCCAAGGAAATTTGCCGTGCAGAGGCCCCGGAGCTTACAGAAGTGGAACCCGGACACAAAAGCCGCTGCTTGCTACAGCAGGAGGGATATCATGAGTACACTGCTTGAAATACGTAATTTGAAAAAGCACTATCCGATCAAAAAAGGACTTTTTTCCAAACAAGTGGGAGCAGTCAAAGCGGTGGATGGTATTAACCTGACTGTACAGCAGGGTGAAACCCTAGCAATCGTGGGAGAATCCGGCTGCGGCAAATCCACAACCGGACGGGCAATACTCAGATTGATTGAACCGACGGATGGAGAGATTCTGTTTAATGGCACGGATATACGTAAGCTAAACACAGAGCAGCTGCGCAAATTCAGAACGGATATGCAGATGGTGTTTCAAGATCCGTTTGCTTCGCTTGATCCCAGATGGACAGTACAGCAGGTGCTGGAAGAACCGCTCATCACGCATGAAAAGCTAAGCAAAACGCAGCTCAAAGAGCGGGTGGAAGAGCTGCTCGAAGTAGTCGGATTGTCTCCTTATCATGCACATCGTTATCCGCATGAGTTCTCGGGTGGTCAACGCCAGCGGATCGGGATCGCACGGGCACTGGCGCTTCATCCCAAATTTATCGTGTGTGACGAGCCAGTCTCGGCCCTCGATGTGTCGATTCAGGCGCAAGTGCTCAATCTGATGAAGGACCTGCAAAAACAATATGACCTGACGTATATGTTCATTTCCCATGATCTGTCGGTCGTCAAATTTATCAGCGACCGCGTGGGTGTGATGTACCTGGGCAAGCTGGTCGAACTCGCACCGACCCAAGAAGTGTTCAAAGAGCCGCTGCATCCGTATACAAAGGCGCTAATGTCTGCGGTACCTGTAGCTGATCCGGAAGCGGAGCGTGATCGGATTGTACTTAAAGGGGATGTGCCCAGTCCAGAAAATCCGCCAAGTGGTTGTGCGTTTCATAATCGCTGCCCGGCAGCCATGGAGATATGCAGCAAAGTACAGCCCATCTTTGCCGAAGCTGCACCAGGGCGACAGGTAGCCTGTCACTTGTATCCAGCTTCCACGCCGGAACAAGCGATAGCAGGGCAAGCCTGAGTTGGCTGCCAAAGAATATGTAGTCTCTTGTGAAGTCAAAAGGTCAAAAAAAGTCAAATTGATTGAAATCTAAAACTATTTTTGACAGATCGCTTAGGATCGGGTTATTTCAGTATTTTCAGCCTCTTTTGAACTTTGAGCCTCGCTCTATTCGGTACTATAATATGAATCGTAAGGAACACAAACAACAACCAATTAAAAGGAGCTGATTTTCATGTTTGATCTGGTCCCATTTCGTAAAAGAAATGAAGACTTCTTTGGACAAATGTTTAAATCCTTCAATGGTATGGTTGATGACCACTGGCTTGCTCCATTTGGCAGCAACTCTCAGACGTTTCGGACGGATATTCGTGAAGAAAACGACAGATATCTGGTGGAAGCTGAGCTTCCAGGCATTGCAAAAGAAGATATCGACATCGATATTGCCCATAATTATTTGACGATCCGTGCTAAACGGAATGAATATCATGAAGAGAAGGATGATACGAATAAAATGATTCGACGGGAGCGCCGTTCTGGGGAATTTGTCCGACGCTTCTATGTGGATCATGTTGATGAAGAAGGCATTAAGGCAAAACTCGATCAAGGTGTATTGAAACTTGAAATTCCTAAACGTCAGGGTGATGATCGTTCCCGCAGACAGATCCAGATTGACTAAAGGGGTATGATGTACAAGACAGGGCTGATTAATCAGTCCTGTTTTTTGTGTACGTCCTGTTTAAAAGACTCGATCACATTGTAAGTGAGGTATTCCGCCTTCGGTTTAAATTCTTATGAATTAGAGTCGCTCTCTGCTATAAAATAGGCTATCTGCTATGCTAAAATAATGAAATTACCTGTAAAGCTATTATAACCATACTTCTCGCATGCCGGGGTCAGCCGATGCTATGGACACGAAGAAGGGAGGATACATCCTTGGAAGCAATACTAAGACGGCACTGGCCGGAGTGGAACGGAACGTTGCAGAGACGAACCGGGGGTTGGAATAATACGACGTATTTTGTTAAGAGTGGTGGACGAAGCGGGGTGCTGCGCGTCTACGATACACACAGGGATCGGGATAAAATTGAATTTGAGCATGCGGTTTTGCAGGAGCTGAGTAAGCATTCTCTATCATTCAGAATACCCCAGCCTATTCCGACGGTCACGGGAGAGACGCTTGCTCAACTGGAGAAGGAAAACGGTAAATATGTGTGTCTGTTCAAATACATAGAAGGTATATCACCCCTGGAGCAGGATTCAAGCTTTGCCTATTCTTTTGGCGAGGCTACGGGGGAATTATCGGCTGTGCTTGCGACATTCAATCTTGATATGACCCCAGTCTATCGACCGTATTATGCTTTGCAGCAATCCTATCCATTGTGTAACCGGGAAACGGTTCAAGGCTTTTGTTTACATCCGCCTGAGCCCCTAAAGGATTTGCATGAAGAGCTGCGATTGATAGGAGAAGTTTATGAAGAGATTACAGATTCGCTTCATGCATTGGAAGAGTTGCCGCATCAGCTTGTACATGGAGACTTGAACGCTTCCAATTTGTTAGTAAAGGATTCGGATCATAGTCTAGTAACTGCACTGCTTGATTTTGAATTTTGTACGCTAGACGTTCGGGTCATGGAGCCGGCAGTCATCTTATCTGGATTTTTGGGACAACCGGAGGAGGCGACAGCAGTTCGGGATTTTTGCCGGGGTTTCAGCCGCCAGGTTCATTTAAGCCACAACGAGATTGATGCTTTGCCTATATTGATGCTGCTTAGGAAGGTAGACGTATTTCTTCATTTTTTGAGTCGCTTTCTGGAAGGAACGGATCAATCACACGTATTGCAAGAGCAGGTCAAACAGATCTCTGCTGATTTGCTCCAACTGTCTACCAAAAGTAGCTGGATTCAGGAGGAGTTGATCCAAGCTGGAACAGTGTATGAATAAACGAGCTATATGCCGTGCTATGTTATAGTCTCTGGAAAAATTGAGCCTAAGTCCATTGAGATGTACTCGGAACTGGAGGAGTAGATGAATAGTTGGTTAACGAACACGTTACGACCGTACTTCGGGCTGGAGGCGCTGGAAGAACATTGGGATGTGGTAGAAATTAAAAATGGATACTTTATTTGTATGGACGGGGATGTCATTCGCAAGCGAATTTCTTTCACTGAGGATACCTATGGAGAAACCGATGTAGAGATTCTTACGCGTGACCGGGCATTTGTTTTGCCTAAAACGGCTCGTGGCAAAGAGAAAAAGCTGAATTACACAAGTGTTTCGAGCATCAAGGCAGAAGGCGTAACCTTTTCAGCAGGCATTCGAAGGTTTGATTTTTTAATAGGAGGAGCACATGAAATATCTTAAAGATTGCCCGGAGCCAGGCATGGGAACCTGGTATTTTGAAATAGATTCGGATGGAACAGCCTATCGACAAATTGTCATCCAGGATGATGGCACGTATATCGCCTCTAATCGGAAGCACGAGCAGTATCATTTCTTATTAGCTGAGAAAGCGATTGATGATACAGAGCCCTATTATACGCAAATTACAAAAAAAGAGTTTGAAGAAGTCTGGTCCAATTATCTTCACACCTTCAACCAGGAATGGCACCAAATCAAAAATGCACTGCCCGTTGGGACTAAGGTAAAGGGTTATATTGAAGCATTTTTCCCACACGGTACGATTATTCATATTTTCCAGCATCATGCGGTCGGATTGTCAGACACTCGTACATATGAGGAAAAGACACCATCCGAGTGGATGTATCCGAAGCATGAGGTCACGGCAATTGTAAAAGGATACGACGAAGTGAATCAGTGGGTGATTTTAGATCAAACGCAGGTTTTCAAAAATCAGTTCGCGGGTTGAAAGGGAATTTTAGGATATGCGGGAAGGGGAATGAACATGCATACTTTAACGGTTGATGAACTGGTGGATAAGGATAACCATGCATGGGAAGAGGTCACAAATATTCTGAAAGAAGGCCGGAATTCTCATCACATTGTATCGTCCAAATCGGAATCCGCTGGGGACACGCTGTACCGTTTGCAGGTGAGTACGAAATCGTATTTGGGAACAATTGCCTATGAGACAGGAGGAATCGTATTTGATTACGGTTGGATCACCTTGCTGGGTGCGGGTGGCTCTGGAATTTTTGGTAGCTTGACCTCATGGAACGGGCTTCAGGAGCCAGAAAGTGTTCCTGCACTTGAGGGGATGCTGATTGTAGCTTATGATGCAGCAGGTGGATTTTTTGGATTGGATACAGGGAAATTCGGACGTAGTGGTCATATCTACTATTTTGCACCAGATGCATTAGAATGGGAATCCACAGAGCTGGCCTATTCCGGTTTCTTGGGCTGGTTGGCTGAGGGAGATTTAGACTTGTTCTACCAGACATTCCGCTGGAACGGTTGGCAGAAGGATATGGAGCAACTTCAGCCGGGAGAGGTATTTGCATATTATCCGCCGCTATGGACTCAGGAAGGTGGAGGGGAGACCAGCAGCAAGTCGCCTATAGACATTACAAAAGCATGGCAGGCGGTAGTGGATAAGGAATAGCTTGCTCGGTAGAAATAACAACTCTTAGAGGCATCGAGGTATGGAGGTTGGCTGATATGTGGAGTATTCACTTTGAACAGCAGTTTGTAAAAAGTCTGGAAGCAACGGATGAACAAATCGCAAATTTTTTGAAAACATGGAACATAAAGCTATCGGAACAAGAGATTCACGAAATCAAGCAAAGACAAGTGAACCCTTTTCCAAAGTCGTCTCCATTCTATGATCAATATAAACCTTTAGATCCTGTGAGCTGGCATCTGCCCCAAGGGCAATTTCCTGACAGCTATATGGATTTTTTGAGATACTCTAACGGCGGGGAGTTTCAAAATGGAGAACGTTATTTTCAGTTTTTTAATACCGAAGATTTGAGAGAAATGAACCTTGCCTACGAGTTACCGGAATATATGCCGGGTGCTGTATCGTTTGCGATGGATGGGTGCGGAAACCACTATATGTTTGATATGAGAGAGGAAAAAAGAAACAATGAGTATCCCGTTCTTTTTGCTCATTCTGGTAGTTTGGGATATGACGAATGTGAACAGGTTGCCCATTCATTTATAGAGCTGTGTACGGAAAAATGGGCATTGTATTGATGTATTGAACCCGCAATAATGAACCCTTCGCCGGTTCCATTTTGCGGGTTATGTAAGTTTTCAAACTAAGCCTGTCATGCTACTTATTTGCATTCATCATACCAATTAACACTTGATGTACCATCGGTAAGGTGGTAAAACCGTCACTTTGTAAAAAGTGTCCTCCATGGTCTACTTCATGGAAATCGGCTTGGATGTCTTCAGCTAGTTTCTTACTGAGTGCAAAGGGCACAATTGTGTCATCCTTTGAAGCGATAACTGAACGCGCTTTTAGCGAATCCATGATTTGCTGATAATCCAAATGGCCATTTGTAAATTCATCTAATGACGGTAGACTCGGCACTGGATCAGTAAAACCGGAAACGAAAACGAGACCACCAAGTGGTTCTGGGATACTTACTTGCTGTAGGTATCTTAATATGGATACACATCCCAAGCTATGACCAATAAAATAGGTATCTTTATGTAGAACTTTAATATTTTGTAATAGATGCTCGATCCACTCATTAAGTTTGGGGGATTGCGAGTTGGGCATCTCCAGTATACCTACCGATACTCCATCTTCCTGTAATTTGTCTTGTAACCAAGGGAACCAATGATCGGCTGGCGAAGCTGTGTATCCGTGGATTATATATACTTGTTTTTTATTTTGTATGTTTGTCACAATACTTTCTCTCCCATCATTCAGCGTTCGTTGTTTATATGTGCCCTACTTCGTGTAAGGACTCCTCTTCTAGTTTAGCAAATTCTTTAAGCCCATGACTATCTAAAATTTTGAGTTACATAGCAAATCCAAATATGAAGTTGCCTACTATAATATTCTTATTTTTGCAGTACCGTTATTTTACTTATAAATTTAAG
This sequence comes from Paenibacillus sp. SER-28, assembly GCF_052906305.1. Lineage (NCBI taxonomy): Bacteria > Bacillati > Bacillota > Bacilli > Caryophanales > Paenibacillaceae > Paenibacillus > Paenibacillus sp. SER-28. Next base: position 18,998 of record NZ_JBRECM010000009.1, read on the forward strand.
CGCTTTCTACCGATATATAGATATATATATCATCACGTTCTGTGATCTGCAGCGTGAACTATTATCCATAGACGATCTGGAGGGGTTTGGATGAGTAACAAGCTATCAGACAGGACTAAAAAAGGAAAAGGTTTTAGAGATTTAAAGGTTACGACAACGATGATCTCCATGATTGTAATCAGCTTAGTGGGTTTACTCATTGTATCGTTGGTAGGGGTTATCGGTATGTATCAAGCTAAAGAGGGTCAAGGTATTTTGTATGTGGATCGCTTTCAACACCAAACGAATATTCTTGAAGTCAAAAGTGATTTCTATAATATGCGGGCTAATTATACCAAAATACTTGACAATAAGGAGTACACAGACAAACAGTATAAGCAAGTGCAGAAAGGAAAAGATAGCGTTACAACCGGACTAAATGAATTCTCACAAAGGAATTTGGATGCTAAGGAACAGAAATTGTACGAGGAACTACGGGGGAGTATAGACACATATTATCAGGATATTGAGCAAATCATGGCAGTCAAAAAAAATAGCGGAACGTATGACACGGAAGAGAGAGGCCGGATTAATAAATCCAGTACGGCCATTGTTACGATGTTGACTACGATTTCAGATTATAACAATGAGCAATCCGCCAACTTATATCAAAATACGCAAAATGAGATTAAAATGCGTACAATTGTTTTGATCACGGTTCTGGCCCTCGTGCTGGCTATTCTTATCACCATCTCCTTTGCGGCTATTCGAAATATCCGTTTTCGGATGAGTACAATTACGAAATACTGTGAGGAGATTACCCAAGGGAATTTAGCGGCAGCACTTGATCCTACCTTGCTCAAAGGAAATAATGAGATCGCTGTCATTGCTCGTGCCATTCAACAAATGACAGATTCAACCTCAATGGTCATAACGGGGGTTATCAATGAGTCACGCCAAATTAACCAACTGAGTGACCAGACGAATCATAATATGACAGATCTCAATGAGCGGATTAGAGATGTATCTGCCACGGTCGAACAGCTGTCAGCAGCTATGGAAGAGACTTCGGCATACACCGAAAATATGAACCATTCTGCGGAAGAAATGCAGCGGGCAGCAGAGTACATTTCGGTCAAAACTCAAGAAAGAGCTCAGTCTGCCCATGATACAAGTGTAAAAGCCGAAACATTGAAGCATGCGGCTAGTGAATCCAATAAAGCAGCCAAGGAAATTTACCGGAAGGCCAATGAAAAGATGAAGGAAGCGCTAGAACGAGCCAAGGGCGTAGACCAAATTCGTTTACTTTCTCAGTCCATCTTAGAAATTACGGCACAAACCAATTTGCTGGCTCTAAATGCATCCATTGAAGCGGCTCGTGCGGGTGAGTCAGGTCGAGGGTTTGCGGTTGTGGCTAACGAGATTCGCAAGTTGGCAGACGGCTCCAAACACGCGGTAGACCAAATTCAGAGTGTTACTCAAGAAGTTGTGCAATCTGTAGAGAATTTAACTACTAATGCCGAAGAATTACTGCACTTCCTGCAAACCCAGATGGGCAAGGATTATCAGCTGCTTGAAGACACGGCAGGACAATATTACAATGATGCCGTGGAGCATACGAACACGGTCAATGATTTGAACGCCACCTCTAAGCAGGTGAATGAAACTATCCAAACCATGGTGAGAGCAATCCATGAGATTGCAACAGCCAGCGAACAGTCTGCTATATCCACTCAGCACATTGCAGAGAATATGGTTTCATCGACGGAGAAATCTCTTGAAGTGGCACACCAGTCTGATCAGGTGAAGGAAAGTGCTGCGCGACTGAATGAACTGGTCGAAGGCTTTAAAATTTAACGAGGCCCATCGTAAAGACTAGGGAAAACATTCCATCGAAGAAAAACAGTTGGGGAGCCGTAAATAGGCTCCCTTTTTGAGTTTACTCTTCCAAGATTGCTTTTGGACTACAGTCAGGAGCTCGTATCCCGTAGCTCTTCCTGTTCAGCCATTTGCATCAGCTTATAAATCTGACGAGTTGTGTTCACATTCCGCACCGTCATTTGCTGATACAGCTTGGAGCCGACTAATTTCGTTAACCCGCTTTTTGTGACTTGTTCTTTGCTGACAGAAAACAGAACGGCCCCGTTCGTATATATTACATGGCCTATTCCCGGTTTCAAAGGTAGCTTGTCCAGAACGGAAATATCGTTAATTTCATCCCACAGGAACAATACATCACTTTTCATCTGTGTATCATTAGACCATTCATTCGGCAGTGCCTCTATAATGGTCTGAATCTCCTTCATATTACGAACGATGACGCGGATGGGTAAGCTAAAATCCTCCAGAATCGCCTGTTCCAATATGAGCGACAATTCCTCGTTGGACTGACCTTGACTAGAAAAAATAATGTTTCCAGAATTAATGTAAGTTGTCACATGCTCCATACCTGCATGTTCAAACGTTTGCTTGAGCTTCTTCATCTCGATCTTGTTATTGCCGCCAACATTGATGCCCCGCAGTAATGCGATATAGATCATATAAGCTCCACCTCTCTTCAAAAAAAGGATTTCTAACAAAGGGATAGGTATTCCATTAAATACGTGGTTTGATTTTCGCTCAACAGCGGATGCAGCAATGGTTTTACGTGCTCGATATATGCTGTTTTGGTTTCGTATGTTTCTTCATCTTTCACTTCTCCCTTAAAGGTACAGGCACCTTCAATCAGGATGGAAAGAGCAGTAAAGAAGTTAGCCAAAGAGTCAGCCACCTGCTGCGGCGCACCGCCTTCGAATGCAGCATATACAGGGGAATCGGGTCCGCTAGTATCGACAATGACTGGATCGTCATTAAAAGTGGCAATCACGACATGATGGGGCGGCCACGAAGAAGATTCTTGGACAAGCTCACCAGATGTAATCCAGCGATAGCCTAGTTGTTGGCGATACAGGTGTTCTGGTGCAGCAAAAAAGAGGACAGCAGCATCCCCGATTTCAACTGCCGCATTTTTCAATTTGTGTGTTCCTGCTGCCTTAGCATCGATCATTTCATAATGGCTATACAGGTACTCAAGCTCAGGGGATACGGGAATCCGTCTGTCCCAGCAATCTGAAATTTTCTCCATCCGGGGCTGGATGTCGTGGTTTTGGAACAGCCCGTAGGCTTCATTATACAAGTTTTGTTGTTGTACAAAACGGGACAAAGCTTCACTTAGTTGTTTCAAGGATTTCCATTCCTTTCTAATTATAGGCTATGACCTCCGACAATAACGTTTCATTTAGCATAAAGATATCATAATACAGATATGGAGAACATATGTTTCTGTAATTGTGCCACCTTGCCAGTCTAACCAGATAATTTTACAATATAGGAGTTCGAACATGTTTTGTGCTTAGTTTAATATGCTCAGGCTTACTTGTAAGGAGGATAAGCATGTCATTTTCTAAAATATACGATTACAAATTAAGAGCTTATTTTAATGAGCGTATTTCTGATTTAAGTCATGAATATCTATTTTATTCTTATCCCGATCAAGAGCAAAATTTAAGAATATTAACCCTGAATATAAACGAGCAGGATTATGTTTCTCTAGTGCGATGGCATGATCTGTTTGACAGGTCGCAATTTACAAAAATGGATCATGTCATTCGAAGCGAACTGGATGCTGAACGCCTGATTCGATTGCTTTCGCTCATTTTTAATGTTTTTGATATACATAAAGATGTTGCTTATAGGAGAAAAAACTTATGTTGTTTTTATTATCAATATCAAGTTTCACATCTAGCAGAGAGAGGCAATGAATTCACGTTTGCTCAGGACAGACTATTTTTCCTTCAACATCTTTTATTTGAACTGGGTTTAGGTGACGACATTTATGATCGTTTAACGATTGAAAATAATAGGATCATGTACAGAATGGAAGACGCACAACATTATGATCTGCACATTCTTATTAACATTTTGCATGAGCATATTCACAAAATTAAGATGGATATGGATACACAAGCAGCGCTGGAAAAAATAAAATTTTTACAAGGCCAATGGGTTAACTTCATACTGGGTAGTCATGATGTATATGATTTTCCATTCGATGATTTCAACAAGCCGTTTGTAGAAGCAACGATGTTTATACAAGCCTATAACTCTAATAAAATTAGGGTATTAGAGGTGCTGATCGACTGTATCAATGAGCATCAATCTCCAACAGAGCAGTTCATCTCCAACTTGATCTTGATGAATTACTCCTATTTTGTTCTCAAAAGTAATCCTAGCGAAATTACATATCTTAAGTTGTTTTGCAAGAAAAAACCGGGAGTTTTTATGAAAATATTAACTGCATTGCTTGATATCAGATTTTTTGTTGATAAATCCAGCTTCACAAATGCGGGTATAAACCTGGCGAGATGGGAAAATATGCGTTAGTTATTACATTTGAAAAGGGGCGTAAAACCAAAATGGCACTTATCAAGGATCGTTTTTTGGGATGTCTGGTTGGGCTGGCTGTGGGCGATGCTTTGGGAACCACTGTGGAATTCAGCAGTCCAGGTACATTTGAACCTGTAACGGATATCGTGGGCGGCGGTGTATTTGGGTTAAAGCCGGGCCAGTGGACAGACGATACGTCGATGGCGCTCTGCTTGGCCGAGAGTATGGTACGTAAAGATGGCTTTGATCCGGCAGATCAAATGCGCCGATACACCAATTGGTACCACTTGGGGTATATGAGCAGCACGGGAACGTGTTTTGATATCGGTGGTGCAACGAGAGCAGCACTGCATCGCTTCGAAGCTACCGGAGATCCGTACAGCGGGTCCGTTGACCCCATGACTGCCGGCAATGGCTCTATTATGAGGCTTGCACCTGTGGCTATGGCCTATGCGAACCGTCCGGAAGAGGCGGTGATGTACGCTGAGATGAGCTCGCGAACCACCCATGGAGCAGTCGAAAGTGTGGAGGCTTGTGCTGTGCTTGCTTCAATCCTTGTGGCAGGTCTGCGAGGAGCGGACAAAGAATCCATGTTATCGGCGGAGGTCTGTTATAAGTGGCGGCAGGACGAGCCCGCTTATTCGGCAGCCATTGAAGAAATAATTCGGGGATCTTACCGGCATAAGGAGCCACCCGAAATACAAGGAACCGGGTATGTCATTCGTTCCCTTGAGGCTGCGTTGTGGGCATTCCACCATTCGAATTCATTTGAAGAGGGGGCACTGCTGGCAGTGAATCTGGGGGATGATGCCGATACGACCGGGGCGGTGTACGGGCAAATTGCAGGAGCTTATTACGGAATAAGTGGTATCCCGAGTCGTTGGCGCGAGAAGCTGGCGATGAAGGAGACGATAAATGAACTGACTGAGGCTTTATGGCAGAAGGTTGAGAAGGACCAAACACTCTAAGGAGATATCTATAAAATCAAGCTGGGCTGCTATTCTTATGAAGCAGAGCCCAGCTTTTTTTGTTCACTATATTTCATGACGATTCACCTCTTGGGATTACTTCTTATATCGCCTCGACCCCATTAAATTTCGTAACCTCACAGATTTTTTTCCGTATAAAGATAAAAACATGATCCGAATTCGTTCCCTTAGGGAGAAATGCAACCATGTTTAACAAAATGAGAAGTAGAGGTAATGCATCATATGAATGAAAAATTACAAGCCAATACAGGATATCAGCTGGCTGAGCGGAAGGCGATTCAGTATTTTGCATTACTGTATGATCAGGTCATAGACAAATCTTATGTGACTACCCTGACAGAAGACATTCAAAAGTGGAAAAAAAATCATCTTCAACATTCCTCATGGTTATCCTTTTTTTCACGGAGAAAAAGAAAACCTGATACTCGGGACTATAATAGATACATTCAATGGCTGAATTATACAGGCAAATTGGATGATTATCTGGACCGAAGTGTCTCCTATATTTATATGAGGGACCTAGGCAAAGCTCTGAATTCTCCTGATACACATACCCGGATTCAGCGTGTCATTGCAGACGTAAAAAAACACTTGATCCAATCCACCCGTGCAAACGGGGGAGACCAACCGGAATTTATGAATTTGGCAGGGGTGTATCGATGGGCCCAGAGGGAAGGTATAGAGACCGCGATAATTTGGGTGATCAACAAACTTAGGTCCGTATCCTCCCATATTCCCAAGGAGATGGATGCCGAGCAAGCCCAGCGCAAACTGATTAAGATCATTGTCGGGGTTATTCTGCATGTGATGGAAGAAATGGACGATACAGTGTCGCCTATGGAACGTGCTCGCAGACTTGATGAAGCCATCAGGCTTGGGTACTCCTATGGTCTAACCTATCCTTTCATTGATGATCTTCTCGATTCCCAGGTTTTGACCGCTCAAGAGAAAGTACAATACTCTCGTATGATACGTACCGCACTTCTCACTGGATCTGTGCCTGAGTTGGGCAATTGGACTGGAAATCATATGAAGTTGATTCAATACATACATTCGGAGCTCTCGGATGCATTTGAGTATATTAAGGAACATCAGCGACCGGACACACAGCAAACCTTTTTCGAGCAGGCCTATGTCTTTTTTCATTCTCAAGATATTGACCGTGTTAAGGATCTGACGCGAGCTACTTATACCAATGAAGAGCTTTATATACCCGTTATTTTGAAGTCTTCTTCGTCCCGCTTGATTGTACGTTCCGTGATTAGTGCTCCTGCGGATGAGGGTTTTGAGCAACGAACATTCTTTTATGGTATCTATAACCAGCTTGCTGATGATTTTGCGGATATGGTTGACGATATGAGAGACGGTGCGGTAACACCTTATACCTACTATTTAAAATTTCATCATCAGAGACCGGATTTGATCAATCCCTTTGAATTATACTGGGCGGTTATTTCCTATTTGATCCATAACGTATATGACTCCGATGCCATGGCTCGTGAGGTGATACTGGATCGGGCAATGAATGGACTCAAACGTTATAAAGAACGTGTAGGTATAGAAAAGTATAATGAAACGATGGAGATCTTTGCATCCGGAAATCCGGAATTTAATAATCTCATTCAGAAGATGGTACAAAAAGCGGATGATGTAGATTTCTTAGATAAGCTGCTTCGGGACCAGATGATTACCCATCTGAAAAACGATGCGAGGGAAAAGGAAGACTTTTTCAATACGGTCAAAATGGTCCGTGAGCAGATTAACAACCAATTGAAAATTACCAAGCCTCAAGGGATTCCGGCCATGAAAGAACAGCTTATTGAGGCTGCAAATTATAGTCTTGAAGGGGACGGGAAGCGGATACGGCCTGTATTGACTTGGGTCATGGGCGTGAATGAATATGGATTAGATGCATCGGCAATCGTGCCACTTCTGAGATCACTGGAGTATATGCATACCGCCTCCCTGATCTTTGATGATCTTCCTTCCCAGGATAATGCGTCTACCCGTAGAGGGCGTCAGACCTTGCATCAGGTGCACAATAGCGCTACCGCGGAATTAACCGGTCTGTATCTGATCCAGAAGGCGATTGGGGAACAATCGTCCCTTGACCAGTTCAATGCTGAAACGGTGCTTGCTTTGATACAGTACTCGGCCCAGAAAGCAGAAGATATGTGTATGGGGCAGGCGATGGATCTGGATTCCAAAGGAAAGGCACTGACCTTGGAGCAGCTGAATATGGTGTGCTTTTACAAAACCGGAGTGGCGTTTGAGGCTTGTCTGGTTATGCCAGCCATGCTTGCACAGGTCAAGGAGCCGGAAATTGCTGCTTTGAAGAAATTCGCCTATCATATGGGGATTGCTTTTCAGATTAAAGATGATTTGCTTGATGTGGAAGGAGATATGCTCTTACTTGGAAAACCTGTTGGCCAAGATTCTGATAACAACAATTCGAATTTCGTGTCCATCCTTGGTCTAGAAGGTGCCAGTAAAGAGATGTGGGAACACTATTGTCTCGCTATGGAAGCATTAGAAGAGATCCCACGCAATATTGCTTTTCTGAAGCACTTAATACATTATGTCGTGAACCGGGACCGTTAAAAAACGAATGTACCCCATTGCTCCACAAGAGTAATGGGGTGTTTTTACGTTGAGACAGAAGAACTACTCATGTTCCTTCGTTCATCGGTAATCCTCTAATGTTATACAAATATGACTGAATCACAGCACAGATATGTGAATATCTAGTGACTTCAGCACCCCATTTTGCTCATTATGGTGCATTCTCCCTTATAATAATACAAAACAGACGAGGAGATGAACTCCAGATGAAAAAAGGAATCTTGGTCGCTTCAGGGTTGGTTGTTGCCGCATTGGGGACGTACCTAATTGCAGGGAATATTCAGAGAGAAGGGACGGACAACCCGGGGAAGACAAATATTAAGCAATTGGTGCATGATATCAGTGCAGGCAAGGCAACAGCCCAGTCCGCTTCCATTAATTCCAGTCAGTTGATTGTCACAGAGGACGATACTCAGACCATGAATTATGATTTGCCTGACAACGAGTTTTTTGTTTCGATTGCGCCATATGTGGAACAGACCCACCCTTGTGCAACTCATAGTCTAACGGGCTGCCAAGGCGAAATAAAAAACGGAGCGTTCAATGTGACCGTTCACGACTCCGAAGGGAATGTCATCATGGAGAATGCCGCCATGAAATCACAATCCAATGGTTTTATTGATCTATGGCTACCGAGGGATAAAACATACCGTATTAGCGTGAATCATGAAGGTAAAACGGCTGAAACTGAATTCTCTACATATGAAAAAAACGATACGTGTATCACAACGATGCAGTTGGGTTAACGACGGAGTATGAGGGTTGAGCTTACGGATCGCTGAAACGCTCTAAATCCGCAAAACTCTGCGTTCTCATATATAGCTTTTAGTAAGAGCCTACGTCTGACGGAGGCTCTTTGTGCTGCCCTAATCTTTTGCTGGAGTTAACGAACAGGTTAGGAGGGAATCTATGAGGAATCAGATAGCAAAACTTTAAATTGTGTATACTAAAAACCTATTAAAATAGCTGCAAACTTCCGACATATTATCTAAGAGCTTTTCGCTCAATATTCCTCGGGGAGATGGCAGCATGTCACAAAATATAAAAAAGCGGGTAATCAGATCATCCAGCATCGCGAACACATTAGCCATGGTCTTGTTAATCATTATCGTTGTCGTCTTTGCAACCTTGGGGACGTTCATGTATGCTAGCACGCAAAGCATGCTTGTCAAGCAGCAAGAGGCCATGCTCCAGACCAAGACGCAGGCCACCGTCAGTCAATTTGATGCGTTATTTAAGGAAAAGGGCTCACTTGTCAAACAAATGGCAACAAATAATCTTTTTCGGCAGTATATAGAGACCACCGAATCAGCTGAAACGGTAAAAACTTCCCCACACGCTGCGGAAACCGAAGCGACTCTGGCAGCGATTGTAAAGGCAGAGCCATCATTTGCTGATGCTTGGATTGCGGGAATAGCTGGTAAAGGCTTCTTTCTACAAAATGATGGTGCTGTTTCCAAGCCGGATTTCGATATCAATACACGCCCATACTTCAAGCCAGCTGTTGAAGCAGACGGTTTATACTACTCAGAACCCTATAAGGACGTCAATACGGGGAATGTGGTCATGGGCATTTTCTATCCGATCAAGGATAGCGGTAACCAATTAATCGGATTTGCTGCTGTCGATATTGCTTTCAAAGACATCCCTGCTGTTATGCAAAGCTATTCGCTTGGAAGCACAGGCTATTCAATTCTTGCGTCCAAAACAGGTGATATTTTGTATCACCCTGATCAAAATAAAGTGCTGAAAGAAAAGATTAACGAAAGCACAGGTGATCTTGGCGAGATCGGTAAGAAAATGATTGCTGGTGAGTCTGGAGTACAGTTGATTAATGATAATGGCGAGCGTCGTTACATTGGGTATGCAACCAGTAAAGATACGGGGTGGTCCGTAGGCTTAACCATTTCTGAACAAGAGGCTCTCTCAGAACTAAGAACCTTTACCTGGATTACGATTGGCGGTTTTGCTGCAGCTACCATCCTGCTGGTTATAATTTGTTATATAACGCTCCGCTATCTGTTGAGATCAATCCCGAAATTGCTTGCCAAAATCAAGCTGATTGAAAATGGGGATTTGACCGTTCCGTTTGATACGCATTCCAACAACGAAATCGGGCAAATTTCTCAAGGAATTTACAATATGGTTCAAAAAATTCAAGGCATGCTCCAAATGGTGGGCGGCTCAGCTCAAGTCTTGAATCAGTCTTCAAATGATTTGCAATCCATTTCTTCCAGAACCGCGATCACGATGAACGATACGGCGACAGCAATTAATGAGATTGCCAATGCAACGAACTACCAATCCATGGAAACGGATAACATTTTACAAAAAACCGGAGCATTATCCGGCCAAATTGACGAAATTGCCAATGATGCCAAAGCCATCGAAACGATGGTGCAGATCTCTGCTGAGCAAAGCGGACAGGGGCTTGCTGTAGTAGATCAGTTATCCAGATGGGCGGAAGAAAATCACAATTCCACACAAGCGATGTCGTCTATTATTCAGGATATTGATCTGAGCCGTCATGAGATTTCAAGCATCGTGGATACGGTCAACCAAATTGCAACGCAGACCAACCTGCTGGCGCTTAATGCTTCCATTGAAGCTGCACGTGCAGGAGAACAGGGCAAAGGGTTTGCTGTTGTTGCCGGAGAGGTTCGCAAGCTGGCTGAGCAGACTGCACTGGCGACACAGGAAATCTACAAGAAGGTACGTGTGATTGAAGAAAAAACCAGCGTATCGGTTGAGCATACGGTTCACGGTCTGAAAATTGCAGAAGAAAATGCGAGATCGGTGGAGGACACGAAGCAAGTATTCTTTAGCATTAACAAGGATTTGGAAGATTTGAAATTGCGAATGATTCAGATCAGCACCAACACCTCCAAAGTCCACAAGCACAAAGATGAGATTTTGCAGGCGTTGGAGATCATCTCTTCTACCACCGAAGAGAATTCAGCTTCAACCGAAGAGGTCAGCGCCAGCACGCAGGAACAATTGGAGAGCTTCGAACAAGTTGCTGAACTATCCAAACAATTAAACCAATTGTCCAATAAGCTTCAAGACGAATTAAAACAGTTTAAGGTTGAGTAACATGGTAGGTGGCGGCGATGCTATGGTATGATGTGACGGAGGAACTGGACAAGTAAAGGTAAAACATTTTATGATAATGGGAATTGGACTTAATGGATCAATAATTCACTCTGAAAGAATCAGGGACTTAAGATGAATATCCATCTTAAGTCCCTTTTTTTGTGTAAAATTGGATTTCCAATTTTTTGAACGGCTGATATACTAAGGAGGCAAGTGAGATGAAGATAAACCTACTTTATCGGGATGAAAAAACGATTGGCGGGACGCGTAGGCTGATGCGGTTCCCTTTTCTTCGGAACGAGGTGAATGGAACCCGGATCAGCGGCAAGAAATGCGCGATGTATTGGTGGCAAGGGGCTACAGCAGCAAGACGATTAAAGCATACATATCGCAAACGGAACGCTTTTTTGCCGGATTGCAAGGGACCGAAGAAAGCATAAATGATGCGACGGTGCAAAAATATGCGTTGGCGCTGCTCGAAAAAGGCCTTTCGCACGCTTATGTTAACCAAGCGATCAGCGCGCTGAAATTTTACTTTCGCCATGTGCTAAAGCAGCCCAAATCCGCCGTCTATGTTCGTCCGAAAAAGGAGAGTAAACTACCAGATGTGCTGTCCCTGAATGAGGTTATGCGTCTGTTGAAAGCAGTGAAAAATCCAAAGCATAAGGCTATTCTGTACCTGACGTATACATCCGGGCTGCGGGTAAGCGAAGTGGTGAGGTTGCGTCTTGAAGACTGCGACCGTGAACGGAAAGTACTGAAAGTTCGTCAGGGAAAGGGCAGGAAGGATCGGCAAACGCTGCTATCCGAAGCGGCTTTTACGGTGGTCGAGCAGTATATAGGGGGGAGCGGCCAGAAGACTGGCTGTTTCCAGGGCAGAGGGAAGGCCGCCACCTGACGGAACGTTCAGCGCAGAAAGTGTTTGAAAAAGCGCTGGCTGAAGCGGACATTCGCAAACAGGTGAGTATCCATTCGCTAAGGCATTCCTTTGCGACCCACTTGCTGGAGAATGGGATTGATCTTCGCTATATTCAGGAACTGCTAGGGCATCAGAGTGTGCGAACGACGAGCGGTATACACATGTGAGCAGGCGGGACATTGGGCGGATTCAAAGTCCGTTGGATCGGAAGAGCGGGCAGGAGGATTGAAACGCAGAAAGTGCGGAAATCAGGAACAAAGTGCAGGATTCACGAAGTTCGTGAATATGACGAAGAGAACATTTTTTCTGAAGTTCGTAAATAAGACGTTAATACGAAACCACCCAAACATTTAATTCTATTCTAATAAGAGGTGAGATTATTGAATACTAATTTATTGATTCGGGATTTTATTGACGATGATTCCGGAATGGTATCAAGCATTATCAGAGAAAATTTAATAAACGTAAACATCAAAGATTATCCAGAAAAGATAATAAAGAATATGAGTAGAATCTTCACCTCAGAATATATATCTTCGATATCAAAAATCAGAAAAGTATATGTTGTAGTTGAAGGTAATAAGATAATCGGTACTGCAAGCCTTGATCAAGATACCATTTACACAGTCTTTATTGATATTCACCACCACAATAAGGGAATTGGTAGAGTTCTGATTGATTTTATTGAACGAATAGCTCTTGATTCCGGGACTACATCACTTAAGCTTCCTAGTAGCATTACGGCACAAGGATTTTATGAGAAGCTTGGATACCATGCATTAGAAATAATAGAGTCTGAAGATTTTGGTAGAGATATAATAATGACAAAGAATTTAATCAAGGAATAAGGTCTCGAAGAACGATTTTAAGAGATATCAAATAAGGATAGTGTTTTGATTTTAGGATTTTGAAAGTAAATTCGGTGAATTAAGTGACTTTGTATAACAACGTATTCCCGCTGTGAATGACTACGCCGAACCTTGGTCTGCCCGAGGTTTTCCAGTGAAGTGGAGTCAGGCAGACAACTCTGCGAGGCTAAGTGGCGGAGCCACCCGGTCCTGACGGACCTTAAGCCTCTCGGGTTCAGGAATACAACAACGTTATACGACAGAATCCAAATGAAAAAGAGCCAGAAGGCTCTCAATTTAAAGATATATGTAATTCGTTATGCAGGTGAAGAGCGTCCTTAAAACCTTGCAAATAAATTTCACGTTCTAAAATAGCTTGAACAGAAAGCTCAGCATCATCGTAAAGAAATAGGGTCTTCTGTATATTCTCCGGTACTCCTTCATGTAACTGCTTGAAGTAGAGATTCCGTTCGGATGAGAACTGGTTATAGCTGGGATTGTTTTTGATAAGCTTGCCATATAAAGATTCAATTCGAGTCTGAATCAGTGAATCAAGTAAGACTTCTAAAGAATTATGCATTTTGAACACCATCCAATGTATTTGATTTTATGAATAAAAGTTCAACTTATTAAATATAATTTTATCATGTCAAATAATTAAGTCAATACATGTTGAAGATGTTTTTGATAAAGAAAATATACTTTCATATAATTAAAGAAAAATTCACTTGATGTGTGAAAGGAATATCAGATGATTAGTTATAAGCCTTTTCAAAAATTATTGATCGACAGGGAGATTAAGAAGCAGGATTTATTGAAAATGACGGGTATTTCGTCTGCTACAATGGCGAAACTCAATACAAACGAATATGTATCGTTAGAAGTGATTGATAAATTATGTGCGGCTTTAGGTTGTCAGCCAGGAGATTTATTGGAACATATAGCAGAACAATGACAGATTAGAATCAAGAATGAATGTTGGTTAATCGTAGAAGATTCCATCGTATAACATAATATTCAAGCAGCGGCTCCTTTGGAGCCTTGGTCTGCGGGAAGGATTTCGGAGAGGCATTTCAGCAGACAACCCCTACGGGGTTCATGAATACAGAAACGTTATGTGAAATCAGCTTAAATAAGAGAGAAAGAGTGAGATAGATGATTCAAAGCAGATATTTATTTGTATCTCGTGCAGGCAAAGTTATAAAGATCGCCCGACCTAAAGATCATAAGCATAAATCTGTTCCTCAATTAGCAGGTGAGGAAGTACTTGAAGTGATCTTATATTACAGGAATAAAGACAGGAAGCCGCATAAACTACTTATGGTGGAATTTGATAGATTCCATTTAGATTCGGACGGAAATTATAAACAGACAGAAGAAGATAGAAAAAGAGCTATTCATAATTTTCTTTCTTTTGGGATGGCTGATTTGCATGAAGGAATAGAAGTAGAAGATAAGCCACTACCTATACCTGTTGCGCCGATAATTCCGACGACTGCTGAGAAAAAATCATTATACGATTACATAAATGAGAAACTACCCAGTTTTTCAGATGATGCTCCTTATGTAGTGGAAAGTAAAATTAAAGCTGCTAAAGAGAAATATGAAGAGTTTAAAAGCATGGCAAAGAAATCAAACAAGCTGTCTAAGTAGTTCGAAGAAGAAGCAGACATCACATAACATAATATTCACGCTGCGGACATTCGTCCTTGGCCCGGCATGCGCCGGACACCCAGCATATGCTGGGTCGTGAATACAGGAACGTTAGGTGAAACTCTTGAAAAACTATAAAAATGAGAAGATGGCTGGTATAAAAGCTGTGAGATTTGTTAGATAGATTTTAGAAGACCAAAACGTTATATAAGGAGACAGGTAATGAAAGAAGAACTTACATATATACAAAGTGGGAAATACAATTATTTGGATAGAACTAATATCACCAATATGGTTTATTTGTGCTCATGTTCTGCACTTTCATTTCATAAAAGTCTTATTGGTTTATCAGAATTAAGGGCACTTGAATCAGTTAAAGATGTAGAGAGTGCTGGGGGATTAAGAATTAGTAGGGCAGTTTTGACTTACTACTCGGTGTATCATTTATTTATTTCGTTAATGTTATTAGATGAGCGTTTTAACTTAAAAGTTCCCAAAAGGTTATGCTCGAACGGTATTGTAAATCTTGAAGTCAATTTTAATGATTTATCAGATCCCTCCGAATTACCAAATGTATGGAATGAGTTTAAATTACTTGAACAAGACCTTTCAACACTTATAACACATACTGACGTTAAAGAATATTGTGATTGTTTAAGAGAAGAAAGTGAAAAATTGGATGAGGTATTTAGAATACTTTATAACAACTTTATATTTGCTGATGAAAATAAACCAAATGAAAGTATTAAAGGGCTTTATGAAAAGCTTTGTTATGTAAGAGACAGAACTATATACCGACCTTCTAATGTAATTGATGTAGAGGGTGGATATATTCAAACTTCGAAGTATGTCAGAAAAGAAATAGATGAGTTACCTGATTCGGCATATATATTCGACGCAATCAGGAAAATTTACAGAGAAATATTAATAAAATCCAATATCAAAGGGAGGAGTATGTATAAATCGTTCTATTCCCTGCTTTGGGTTAGTCATGTTTTCGAAACGGTAGAAGAAGTCAAAAAACTCGGTATTACTGATAGCGAAATAGATAAATTGAGATTTATGAAGTCCTTCAATGCAGATGAACTGAGCTTTAGTAGTTATATTTCACAATTGATTGAATTAGTAAACCCAAACCGTCTATTTAGTGATTTGGAAGATTTTTGGAATGAATTAATTAGAATGTCCATGGAACATTATGGGACGTCAGAATGGCATTATTAGAACCGCACTCGCTCGAGTCCGTGTTGTTAAAGAGCGTTAGGAGAAATTGTTGAAGGTTTTTATAGAAACGATCAAAAAACAAATAAAAGGCTATTCTCCGCAAGCTAACTGAAGTTATCATCGGATTTGAATCAAGGTACTTGTGAATTTTGTCAAAGAAAGAATAAAAAGACTTACGAAGAACTGGTAAATTTATTCGAAGATGCCGTTAGCATCGCCTAACATAGTATTCAAGCAGCGGCTCCTTTGGAGCCTTGGTTTGCGAGAAAGGATTTCAGGGAAGCATTTCAGGGAAGCATTTCAGCAGACAACCCTTCGGGGTTCATGAATACAGGAATGTTAGGCGAAACTCTCAAAAATATTAACTGAAAGAGTGAATTACATGGAAGTTATTGATAACTATCTACAGAATGTATTGTTCCCACGATTTGAACAATATGAAATGAATAAAGACAACATTGAAAGAGTAGGACTTGATATAAAGACCCGGCTCTTGTCTTTATTTAATAACTGGAATAATTGTGATAATAGAAGAGCGTTGTTAGTTACGAGTGTTGAGGAAGCACATTATTATCAGCCTCCTGAAGACATAGAAATTCGATGTCTTGTTGTATTGACTATTAGAAATAGTCTAATAGAGGATCTTGCGAGCACTAATGAAGCCGCAAAGTTAATGGGGCTGCAGAAGACAATTATTCCTGAACGAGATATCAGAAAGTTTACCTCTGATGCAATAAAGTATTTCTGTTGTATTGATATTAGTACAGTCTCAAAAAGTGTTATTATTGATAATGATGTTTACGGTAAGCTAATGTCTTCATATCCACTAGCATGGGGCATTATAAAAGAATTAGGAAAAATCGTTTTTCAAAATAAGAAATATTCGATTATTGATGACAAGACTAACAAAAGCATAGTTAAGAATTCGAAACAGAAATCTGATAATTTATTAAGAAATGACCAATATTTTAAGGAGAATACAGTAGTCTTGAGTGGTATGGATCCTAATATTGACCCTTATTTGTCAAATGTGCTTAAAGCAATAAGCGAAGGTTATCCAATCTTCTTTACTGATTCTTTTAAAACAATAACAAGGAATCCTGAAAAATTGTTAAAGATAATTGATTATGTTCTAGCGAATAATGCAAGTATTGTAACATGTAATTTTTATATTAGTAGAGACTATGTGAGCGCTAGAAGTGAGCTTCAAAGACCGATGCATAGTGAGAGTGAGACAATTGAAAAACTAAAGAACAAAAACGGTTTATCAAAAACACATTTGAAGGCACTGAATTATATAATTAACAATATAAATTGAAGGTATTTCGAAGAAGTCGAGAGCATCGCCTAACATCGCATTCAACGCTGCGGGCCGAGACAAGCTCGACCCATGGTCCAGAAGGGGCATTTCAGGGAGGTCAATTCACCGGACACATTCAACCAGCTAAGTGGCAGAGCCACCCCGACCTACGGTCCTTAAGCTGCTTGAACGTCGTGAATGCGGGAACGTTAATTGAAATTCCGGCAAGTTCATGATTGAAGGAAATATCAAAGGAGGAATTAATTTGCCTTGGCCTATGGTACACTTTGCAATCTCAGAAAACCTTTCTATTAATGACCCCTCACCCAATTTTTTATTAGGCAGTATTGCTCCGGATGCGATTCATATGAGAGGGAAGGTATCCAGGGAAGAAAAAGGTGTGACTCATCTCGTACATAACGATAAATTACCAGCCAAGGAATTGATCATGGAGAAGTGCAAGGAATATTTACTGAAGCAAGCGGGGCCAGAATGGAAGGACTTTGTTATAGGTTACTTTTCACATATTTATACAGATTTAAGGTGGACAGATACCGTCTATTTCGATTTTGAGAAAAACTACAAAGGCGAAAAGAATGATATTAGAAAGACATATAACCTTGAAGTTAGCCAAGTAGAATTTGATCTCTTAAGATCAATGGAAAGTACTGAAAAACTGTTTACAAAACTCTTAAAAGCCAAGGGCTATACAATAAATCCTTACATTACGCAGCTTGAAGTCAATCAGTATAGGGATAGTAAGGTGAGATGGCTGCAAGATCTAAAGAATGAACCTCATATAGCACCTATCTATTTTAAAGCAGAAATTATTAAGATCTTTATTAGTGAAACATCAAGGGAATTGAAAGAACTATTTAAAGACCAGAGTATTGATTATTTCGAAGGAGGCCGCAACATCAGTTAACATCGTATATACGCTGCGGCCTGACGGCCTTGGTCTGCAAGAGGGATTTCGAGGAAGCCTATTCACCAGACAACCCTGCACCACCTAACCGCATCGCGGCCGGACCTACGGTCCTTAAGGTGGTGAGGGTTCGTAGATACACAAACGTTATCTGAAAGATCGGCCCCAAAAACTTTGAAAGTAATTCGTTTGCAACGTCCTGTTGCCTGATGTACAAAATTATTTAGAGGATTTTCTTTTTGTACAACTCAAACATGTTTTGTAGAAAAATAGGAACAAGGAATTCAAATTTAAATGAATAGGGGTTAATAAATGATAAAGATTCGAAATATGTCAGAAAAGGAATTTGAACAATTTAAAGAGTGGTCTGTTAATGACTATGCAAAAGATTTAATCAAATCTAAAATGAGTAGCGATAAAGATGCTTATAAATGTGCTGAAAAAGAATTCGATGAACTACTTCCGATGGGTTTATCAACAAAAAATAATTTCTTATATGTAATGATAAATCATAGTTTAGAAAAAATTGGTTTTATTTGGTATGAAAAAGAGAATACATCAGGATTCATTTGTGATTTTTTGGTTATGCAAAATTACAGAAATAAGGGATATGGATTTAAAACTATGAAATTGATTGAGAAGAATGCCAAAGATAAAGGAATTAGAAAACTCAGACTTAGTGTATTTAAATTCAATGAACCAGCCTACAATCTATATAATAAACTAAAATATAAAGTAGTTGAGGACAATGATGGAAATGTGATAATGGAAAAAATACTTGAGAACTAATATATGGGAAAATTCAAACGACCCTTGTGTACTGAATCAGTAAATGATCGGTGGGTAAATCGGAAATTAGATAAATATCATGTGGGCCGAGGTCCTGTCTCTATTTGAAGAAGTGGGACCGGTCAATCAGATAACAAAGTATTCACGCTGTGGGTCGGCTGCGCCGCCCCTTGGTTGCCCGAAGTCATTGAAGCAATTTCACTATGTAGATAATTCAGTGGCAAAGAAGTGAATCTATGCGACAACCCAGCACTACCTTAAGGCAGTGCTGGGTTCGTGAATACAGAAACGTTATACGCAACCCTTGCTAGAGTAAATAAAAGGAAAGAGGTACAAAATGAAGCGATCCCATGATGCCTCAGGAATTATCATTATTGATGAGCATAATAGAGTGCTATTGGTTCATCAAACATATGGAAAGAAACAATGGTCTGTACCAGGCGGAGTAGTAGAAGAAGGGGAATCAGTATGGGATGGTGCAAGAAGAGAACTGAAGGAAGAAGTCAATATTGAAGTCAATGAAATGGATTTATCAGGTATCTATTTTATGTCTCATCGGAATGGATACATTTATACTTTTAAGTCAGATGGATATGTTGGTCGCATAGAAGTTGATAATAAAGAAATAGATGAATATGGATTTTTTGATATTGATAATTTACCAAGACCGATTTCAAATTTTACAGTAGAAAGATTGATAGATGCAGTAACGAACAATAAAACCGTATTTAAAGATCAACACATTGATAATTACCTCGTAATAGAATGAATAAAGAACAATATGATAGTCACTTAAGAGGGCAAGGGCAGCGTATAACACCATATTCAAGCTTCGGTCCATCCGGCCCTCGGTCCGGCAGAAGTACGATGTTATTCGCAGAGGCATCTCAGTAGCGGGGAAGCATATTCGGCCCGACACATCCGGACCACCTAACCGCATCGCGGCCGCCCTTCGGGGTTAAGGTGGTGGGACGTCGTGAATACAAGAACGTTACGCGTAATTACTACAATTCTAAAGAAGAAAGGAGAAATACAATGGATCAAATCAAATATCCGATTGGTCAATTTCAACCCAAAAACAATCTTTCAAATGATGAAATAATAAATCTTATTAAACAAATTCCTGAACTAATTAAGCGATTAAATACATTGCTGAGTGGTCTCGAACAATACCAATTGGAGACTCCGTATCGGCCGAATGGTTGGACAGTAAGGCAGGTCATACATCACTTAGCTGATAATGATATGAATGCGTACCTAAGATTTAAAAGAGGATTAACTGAAAATAATCCATTAGCAAATACATATAGAGAAGATCTGTGGGGAGAATTAATTGATTACAAGAAGTTGCCCGTAGAGAATTCGCTATCACTTATTGAAGTATTGCATCATCGCTTTTTGGTGTTGCTGAATGAACTTAGTATAGAAGACTATAAACGGACTATACAGACTGAAGTATTAGGAATAATTACATTAGAGACAGCTATACAAAGATTTATTTGGCACAACAAACACCATGCATCCCAAATCGAAAACCTAATAAGAAGAGAGAAATGGAAAGACATATAAGAAAGAGGGTAATTGTAAGGAGTTCAAAGATGGCAGTAACAACGCATAACATAATATTCAAGCTGCGGCTCCTTTGGAGCCTGGGTCTGTGAGAAGGGTTTCGGAGAGGAATTTCAGCAGACAACCCCTTTAGGGTTCATGAATACAGAAACGTTATAAGAAAATGGCGCAAAACGTTAAAAAACCAAAGGAGAGATGACACATTGAAGAAACACTTTAAAGATGAAAAACTTCAAGAAACTCTTCGTATTTTCATTCAGGATATACGAGCTATATTCGGGGATAAATTAACTAGTGTTTACATATATGGTTCATCGTTACATAACGATTTGAGTCCTGGTTATGGAGATTTGGATTTTTTAGCTTTGCTTTCTGAGAATATTACTATGGAAGAGATCACGAGATTGAATGAACAGAGGGTCATATATAGAAATGTATTGGTAGATCTATATACCGATATGTTGGAAGGTGCATTTTTACCATATAAGTTGATTTTCGGCGAACAGGGACGAGCATTGTGGTGGGGAACGAGAGGAGAACGGATGTGGGAGAAGAATCAACTCGATACATTCACAATGTATTCAATTAAGAAACAAGGACTTTTAATATACGGAGATTTACAGGAACATATTTTTCCTGAGATCACAAAGGAAGAAATAAAAGGATTTCTTATAGAATTTTCTCTATGTATGAAGGAACATGGCAAGGGTGGAAGTTTACATTCAATAGATTGGTTGCTATTAGCTGCAAAATTCATAGGTTGGTTACGTGAGGAAATAATATTTTCAAAAAGCCAAGCTGCTGATTGGGGACTAAGACATATTACCTCTGATTGGAAGGAACATTTATTGAAATGTAAGGAATTGAGAAAGGAACCTATGGAAGCAGACTCTCAAGAATACACCGAGTGGTTGAATAAATTAGACTCAGTAATAATTGAAGCATCAAAGGATCTAGATAGAGAAATCGAAGAAGGCGCCAACATCTTATAACATTGCATTCAACGCAGCGGGTCGAGACAAGCTCGACCCTTGGTCCGGGAGAGGGATTTCGGAGGAGCTGATTCACCGGACACATTTACCGGCTAAGTGGCAGAGCCACCCGGCACTACGTGCCTTAAGCCGCTTGAACGTCGTGAATGCGAGAACGTTATCTGCAATTTCTCAAATACATTTAGGGAGGGAGAAGTAATGAAAAATCATGATGATGAAAAATCTGCCTTAGAAGAAGCTGCCGTTAGCATCTTTGTAGATTTATATAATTTAAATCGCGAAGATCACTTAGAAGTAATAGAGAGACGTGAGCGTCCAGATTATATCTTAAAGAGCATAAAAGATGGATTAGTAGGTCTAGAAGTAACTCACCTATTCTACGATGCCGCCGAAGCTAAAATGTTATTTGGAAGATCGGCTGAGGAAATGCATGGATTAGAAAATTCAGCAAGCTATATGCAGGTTCTTAATGAACTACTGAAACAGAAGGAAAAAAAGATAGAGAAGTATGATGCTGCATATCCAATAGCGCTTTTAATTAGGAACGCTTCTCCTATATTCGGAATGAGTGATTTTCTTAGAAATAAAAATGCAATATACAAGCCAGAAAAATACACTCATATTTGGTTTGTTTCAAAAGACGGAAATGATAATGAATGGTCGTTAAAAGACTTGCTTACTGTTTAGTCAAAGAAGAGAGAAACAGCAGATAACATAATATTCATGCATCGGACATTCGTCCTCGGTCCGGCAGTCGCCGGACATCCAGCATGCGCTGGGTCATGAATACAAGAACGTTATCTGAAATCAGCTAAATCATAGACACTTAAGTAATGAGGTGAACACCTTTGGATGGACACCAGATAATGTTACAACTAATTTTATTCTTTCATTTATTGCTGCTTACTTTATTTCAGATAAATTAACTAAACCTAATAAATGACTAATAGGTAAACACCTGAGCAGCGAACAAAATTTATATTAGAGGAGGTCACAGGATGAACAAGCATAGTGTTTATGAAACAAACAGCTTCTATTGGGATACAAAAGGAAATGATTTTTTAGGAGCAATCGTACTTCCTTTTTATGGAGCATTTGTCTCAGAAGAAAAATGCCAACTTTTTGGCGATGTCTCAGGAAAAAAGATGTTAGAGATAGGCTGTGGAAATGGTCAATCCTTGCAATATCAGGGGGATCGAAAAGCATCTGAATTATGGGGGATGGATATATCAGAAAAACAAATTGAGAAGGCAAAACAACATTTGACGGCGTGTGGTCTTTCGGCAAAATTGATCTGTTCTCCCATGGAAGAAGAATGTGACATACCTGTAGATTATTTTGACTTTGTTTATTCGATTTACACCATAGGCTGGACAACCGACCTAGAAGGCACTTTTTGTCGAATTGCTTCTTATTTAAAAAAAGACTGCGTTTTTATTTTCAGTTGGTCTCATCCTATACACAAATGTGTTGTTGAAGAAAATAATAGATTTGCTTTTAACAAGTGTTATTTCGATGAATCTTGGTATTCGGTATCTCCTGATTTTTGTCAAGGCGCGCTAACCTTATCTGACCGTAAACTATCAACCTATATAAATGCGTTGGCGAAAGCAGGGTTTGTTATTGAACAAATGATTGAAGAAACCGAGAATGAAATCATACAATTGCACGATGAAAATAATGATTTCGTAAAAAGAGCGAAGATGTTTCCTGTAACCTTCGTTATCAAAGCAAGAAAACTTTAAAATTACTGAAGAAGCCCAAAATAAGTGAGTTAGTGGCTCTAAGGAGGGCTGACATCAGATAACATTATATTCACGCATCGGGCATACGCCCTCGGTCCGGCAGGAGGATTTCGGGGAAGCGGGGACAGCCGGACACACCCAGCATTCGCTGGGCGTCGTGAATACGGGAACGTTAAACGACAGAATCAAACAACAGAAAAGAGGATCATATGATCCTCTAGATGTTAGAATTTTTCAATTCGCTAAAGAGTTGTAGAGCGTCTTTGAAACCTTGTATGTAGATGCTTCTTTCTAAGATGGATTGGAGAGAAATTTGAGCATCTTCGTACAGAAAAACCGTATGTTGAAGTTGATCGGGTAACGCTTCACTAAGTGTTCTAAAGTATCGATCTGTCTCCGAAGAAAGCTGATTGTACTCCGTATGGTACTCCAGAAGCTCAGCAAAGAGTAATTCTAAACGTATTCTTATAAGTGGCTCTGTCAATGATTCTAATGTATTAATCATATATTTTTCCTCCATCAATTAACTCTATAGAGTTATTATATAACCTTATAAAGTTAATTACAAGGTGGATATTTAACTTTGTAGAGTTAAATCTTTGCTTTTCGTTGATGATTACTGATATGGGAGATAAGATAGAATTATGGAGGGGAAAAGATGACCGTAATCAAGTGCAATATAAGGGAACTCATGGCAGAACATCGAATAGATGATATAACAGAATTGATGGCGAAATCTGGATTGAGTCGGAATTCAATTAATAAGCTATATAGGGAAACGAATATAGAAACAACAAAGCTGGAGACTTTATTCAAGCTTTGCGATACATTTAACTGTAAATTATCTGATTTGATTGAATATCTACCTGGAGATAATCAATAGTGAGGGCAGATTCAAGAAGTGAATCCGTCGTATAACGTCAAATTCTAGCATTGGCTCCTAACGGAGCCTTGGTCTGTTGGAGGATCTCAAAGGGGCGTGAAGATATTGAATTACATAAGAGAATTAAGAGAGTTAGTAGGTACCCGACCTATAATTATGGCAGGAGCATGTGTGATTCTCATAGATGATGAGGGACGATTATTATTGCAACAGAGAACTGACAATGGTCTATGGGGATTACCAGGAGGTTCAATGGAGCCTGGTGAGAATATGAAGGAGGTTGCAAGCCGGGAACTTTTTGAAGAGGTAGGCTTAGAAGCTGAAGAGTTAGAATTACTTGATATATTTTCAGGCCCGGAACTTTACTATCGATATCCTCATGGAGATGAAGTATATAACGTAGTTGCAGCTTATATATGTAAAGAATACAGTGGAATAATGAAAGGTGATGAAGCTGAAGTACAAGATATACGATTTTTTGATTTAAACAAGATACCTAATCAAATAAGTCCTCCCGACCTACCGATAATAACAAGATTTTTAAATGAAGTAAGATCATGAAAACATTTTTTTAGTAAATCGAGGATGTCCCTGACATCACCTAACAAAGGGCTGTTTGAACTTCAGGAATACCCAAACGCTATGTGAAATCAACTAAATTATTTAAGAGGTTAAACATGGGTGTGACCGCTAGGCGTGTTTTCTTACTTCACGAGCAAGTTGCAATAAAATGAACATGAAGTAGACGGAGCTGAGTGTCTACTTCATGTTCGCTTAAATTTTTGCAAATTGAGTCACAGGTGGATCAATGAATCTTTGGAGGTTCAGAGTTCATCGTATCGTTAAGCTGGGTCACAAAAACACCTTCGTTCGGGCCAGGGGTATTTCGAAACATTTTCGCTTCTTCCACCAGAACTTCGTCTGTATCCCTGCCAAGTATCTTTATTGTTGCATCAATGAATGAATCAAGTAGCATCGCACGCGGTTCATCGTTGTTGCTTTGAACCCATGGGGGCACAATTTCTATTACTTTGACCGATGTGTCTTTAAGCATGTACCTTTGGGACAGCGTATAGGTATGAAGTGCTGCCTTCGTCGCGGAGTATACAGCAGTTGTCGCTAACGGTACAAATCCAAGTATTGAAGTCGTGTTGATGACAACCGCTTCCTCTTTGGACTTCAAATGCTCGATGAATGCAGAAGTCAACCGAATGGGACCTAGCAAGTTTGTAGTGACAGTCGAAATCAAAACATCCTCATCGATCATGCCCGCCGCGCGTCGGACTGTATGATGCCGGCGTTGTTAATCAAGACATTAACATCCGGGTATTCTTTGATTAACTGCTTGGCGGCCGCCTTTATGCTGGCAGGATCTTGTACATTCAATTCCACTGCGGACATGCCGGGATTCGCTTTAATCGTCTCCTCCAGACGCTCTTTACGTCGACCGGGGATAATAACCTTGTTTCCAAGATTGTGGAGAGCTTCTGCTAACGCACGTCCAATCCCCGAACCGCCGCCTGTAATAAAAATGTGTTTCCTGTAAGTTTCAATTTTTAAACCCTCCTAATTCATTGTAAATTAAATTATCCAAAGATTGTAAAACAATAGATTTCATGAGTATGGCTCCTCTAAAATTGAACATATGTTGAATCATCAACATAAATTTTATAAAGTGAATGTATCAGAGCGGTATATGGGGTTCAATGGTTAAAACAAGCGTGGTTGTTGATTTTTCAACAGAGGACTTCGAAGTGTTCATTTTTTCGGATAGTACCAAGGGGAGAAGGATATGGACAGGCGTATTCAAAAATCGAGGCAAGCCATTATTGATGCTTTTATGAGGCTGATGTCAGAAAAGGAATTCGAGAGAATTACGATCATTCAAATTGC
The DNA here is from genome assembly GCF_052906305.1 of Paenibacillus sp. SER-28. Lineage (NCBI taxonomy): Bacteria > Bacillati > Bacillota > Bacilli > Caryophanales > Paenibacillaceae > Paenibacillus > Paenibacillus sp. SER-28. The sequence continues at coordinate 44,846 of NZ_JBRECM010000009.1, forward strand.
GGAGGAAGCGAATGTCAATCGCGGAACGGTTTATTTGCATTTCGCTGACAAGTATGATCTGCGCGATCAATGCATGGAAGCTCAAATTAACGAGTTATTACGCAATTGTATGTCTGAAGATAACTTCTTTCATCTCCCTTCCAAAACCGCATTACTGCGTACGTTTGAATATTTGGAGCAGCATGCTTCATTCTATTCTAGAATGCTGACGAACAAGGGAAGTACGATTTTTCGGAACCAAATGGAGACCATGTTTCGGCAAAGTCTGAGCGAGCATCTGGATTCGATCAACCTCGATCAGGAAATGAACAGGGACATTACGGTGCAATTTTTAATTTCAGCGGCAGTGGGGGTATTGGAATGGTGGATTACCCGTTCGATGCCATATCCGGCATCGGTCATGGTTGAACAATTTTGGAATTTGCTGAACTGTGGTGTCGAGGGACACGAACGAACATCGTCCATATGAGCCTCTAATTTAGAGGCTTTATACACAAACGTTATCAGAAATTCTTGAATTACTAAAACATAATAATAAGATCTCAAAAGTACTAAAAACTATAGTATAAAGAACGCGAAAGATCTGGAGGTCATTTTATGGATATACTCTTTGCCAAGTATGGGATTAATATAATCCGAAGAGATGGGGGAATATTCATTAGTTTTGATGCTGGTGGAATAGTGGTTCAAATGATAGAAATAGAAATAACAGAAGAAGAGTCACTAAAAGCTCAGAAAAGTGAAAGAGATGCATATGAACTAATAATCAAACTACAAAATGAAAAAAGACCATATAAGAAAATTCGCTGATAAAAAAATTTGCAGATTGGTTTTGAATGCATAGTGAAGAAGTTCGGTAACTTCTGATAACATAATATTCAAGCATTGAATCCTTACTGAGCCTTGACCTGTTGGGGTGGAGTTCGAAGAGGGATTTCAGCAGACAACCCCAGAAAAAATAAAAAGACAATGGAGGTATGTTTGGTGCTGACACTAGAAAAAGCTAGAAAAAATGATGCACAAAAACTTGCTGAAATACAAAAGGCCAGTTTTGAGGATGAGTCAAAGCATTTTAATAACAACGAAACCGTTGGGCCAATAGGATATGACTCCATAAGTTGGCAAGAAGAGATGATGCAAAATTGCGAATATTTCAAGGTGCTCTTTAATGGAGAAATAATCGGGGGAGCTTTGATATTCGTAGAATGTAATCAAGTGCATAATCTAGGAAGAGTCTTTATTGATCCAAATTTTAAAAATCAAGGAATCGGAACGAAGGTGATGGAGAAAATTGAAAGTAAATTTCCAGACAGCACTGAATGGTGGTGAATACTCCTAGCTGGAGTGTCAAGAATCATCACTTCTATTCAAAGTGTGGGTTTACCAAAGTTAGAGAAGAAGGTGACTTATACATTTTTAAAAAGACTTTATAAACTTATGTAATGTACAAACGTTATGAGACATCAGTGCTAAGTGTTACCAAGAAGATATTCAATGAGAAGAGTAAAAGGGAGGATTTACAATGAAGATTGATTTTGCGATTGAATCAGATTATGAGTATATCTCGTTAAGAGACAAGCACATACATAAGACACTGATAAGACCAAAAATAAAAGAAAATGAAATTCTAATATTTAGAGAATCCAATCAAGAAATAGGTTGGATGAGATATGGATTTTTTTGGGACAACACACCATTTATGAATATGATATGGATAGATGAGGATTATAGAGGAACAGGTATTGGTAAAAAAGTTGTCCACTATTGGGAAGAATTAATGAAACAAAAAGGATTTGAAATGGTCATGACCTCAACACAGTCGAATGAAGGAGCTCAACATTTTTATAGAAAGCTTGGATATAGAGATGCTGGATGTTTAATGTTTGAGAATGAACCTCTGGAAATAATACTGACAAAGAAGTTGAACAAAAATTTACGTTGAGGAAATCAATGAAGGAAGTGACATTTAAAATATTATTCAAGCTGCTGCTCAAATGGAGCCTAGGTCTGCGAGTTGGATTTCGAAGAGGAATTTTGCAGACAACCCCTTTGGGTTCAGGAATTCAGAAACGTTATGCAAACCTTTGAGAATCTAGAAATGAGGTAACTTCAATGATGCAATACAGAATCCGACCAATAATAGAAGATGATGTGTTTTTTTTATGGGAGATGTTATATGAATCATTATTTGTCCCAGAAGGTCAAGAGCCATTCGATAAAGCGATAATAAAAGACCCTTATATATCAAAGTATATTGAAGGTTGGGGAAGAGATGGGGATTTTGGATTTATAGCAATGAACCATGAGGGTGAACCCGTCGGATCAATAACAGTTCGATATTTTAACGAGGATAATAAGGGATTTGGATTTATTGATAATGATGTACCCGAACTAGGAATGGCTTTGTTAAAAGAATACAGGGGAAGAAAAATCGGAATGGCCTTAATGGATGAATTATTTAAAGAAGCTAGGAAGAGGAATATAAAAAAATTATCCCTCAGTGTTGATCCGAGCAATGCAGCGGCAATGAAACTCTACGAGAGATTCGGATTTAAAGAAGTTGGGAAAGTTGATTCATCAATCACGATGGTTGTCGATTTGAGAAGTTAAAATACAGTAGTAGAAGAGTATTGCAATATGGATTTGAAGAGTTAAAGGCTCATCGAATTATTGCGATGTGTAATCCAGAAAACGCTTCATCATGGAGATTATTGGAGCGCTTGTTGATGCGAAAAGAAGGACAACCCATTTGGTATAATGCATATCAATATGCGATTTTGGCAGATGAATGGCAAAGGAGCAATGAATAATTTGAAAAAAGGAGGGTGAAACCATGAATGAGAAGTCGCGGTTACTAGAGGAGTTCAAGGAATGGATTCGTTTTGTTTCTGAGATTCGTGAAATGGATTGGCAAATAACGATTGCTGAAGGTAAATGGTCAGTTCAGGATATCGTAAGTCATATACTGCTGTGGGATAAATACTTTTTTGAAGCAGCAATAAGTCCCATATTAAACAATACACCTTTGACATTAACACATATGGATTTTGAACAATTTAATCAAGATGCTATTGAATATGGAAAAACAAAAACGAAAGAAGAATTAATTAAAATGACTATTCAGTACCGTAACATGATATTGGAGAGTATAGAGAGTTTTGAAGACGATAAGTTTACTAAAGAATATGCTGACGGGAACTTTACTGTAATATCCTATTTAAGAGATTTTATCTGGCATGATCAACATCATATCAGACAGATTGATGAGCTTAAAAGAAGAGCTATGTGAGTATATAGGCGGGTGAATCATATGGAGGATTATTGGAACAAAAGATTTACTGAAGAAGGGATGATTTGGGGTTGTGAACCAAGTCAAACTGTAACCCAAGCTATAGATTTGTTCAAAAAGAATCATGTACATGATATTTTGGTTCCTGGTGCTGGATATGGAAGAAATACGAAGGCGTTCTCTTCTTATTTTCAGGTTGATGGAATTGAGATATCTAGTTCAGCTATAAATCTAGCAAAAGAATGGGATTTAAAAACGAATTTTATTCAAGAATCGGTATTAGAGTTTACTACAAGCCAAAGGTATGATGGAATATATTGTTATGATTTATTGCATTTATTTTTGTTAGAAGACCGAAAAAAACTGATACAGAATTGCGTGAAACATTTGAAGGAATTGGGAGTAATGTATTTCACATGTTTTTCTAATTGTGATTTTAATAACGGTGTGGGTAGGGAAATTGAGGAAGGAACTTATGAATACAAGGAAGGGAAATATGCTCACTTCTTTACTGAAGAAGATTTAAAAGGACATTTTAATGATTTGAATATATTAGAAACGGGTTCCATAAGAGAAACTCTGATATATGCAGAAAAACAACAGAAAAAATATGAATTAAGATATATATTTGTTCAAAAGATGGGATAGCTATTCAAAAAAAGCAAGCAACTTCAACTACATCGTTTTATTGCTTCACTCAGCTCAAGTTGTTTTTTAAACAAAGACAAATACACTGCCGTAAGCCTAATCGCTAGGACAGTGTATTTGTCTTTAGAACCTGTATATCCGTTGAAAACTTTTTATTCCTCTCCGGTCGCCACCGGATTCTCCTCATAACTGATCCAGTCGCTCCAGCTTCCCGGATATAAACGGACCTTACTAAATCCAGCTTCATTCAGGGCCAGTACATTGGGACAGGCGGATACGCCGGAACCGCAATACACGATAATTTCTGCGTTTGGATCAAGGTCAGCAAAGTGCTGCTGCAATTGTTCCGCATTTTTAAAGCTGCCTTGTTCGTCCAATACTTCTTTCCAAAAGAAATTCACCGCACCTGGGATATGCCCCGCTGCTTGATCAATGGGCTCCTCCAGCCCCAGGTAGCGAGGCCGCTCTCTCGAATCAATCAATATGGAAGAGCCACCAGGAAGCGAATCTTTGGATACACGGTGCACCTCTTGCATATTTGTGAGCATTTGCGGCTGTAAATTCGGTGTGAATGTACTTGGAATGCGAATTGGCTGGTCTGACGTAACGGGGAACTTCGCTTCTTTCCAAGCGCTGTAGCCCTCTTCCAGAACATATACCTGCTCATGCCCGAGATAGCGCAGGAGCCACCAGAAGCGGGAAGCCATCATACCGCCTTGGTCATCATAAGCGACGATGCGTGAAGATGCGTTGATCCCGGCACGACTTAGACGTGCGGCAAGTGTATTCACATCAGGTAAGGGATGGCGACCACCATGCTCACCAAGAGGAGCGGTAAGGTCTTCTTCCAAATCGAAGTGGATCGCCCCTGGAATATGGTCTTCATTAAATTGAGTCCGTCCAGCCCCGGCTTGTCCGAGCAGGGAACGGCAGTCGGCAATGATCATGTCCGGCTCATACAATCGGGCCAGCAGCCAGCGTTTGGATACGATGGATTTCATAGAGGATTCCGCCTTCCTTTATTTAACAGTAAATTTAATTCATTGAGTATGGTTTATGAAAATGGGGTAAATAAGTTAAGAGTTGGCCTTCAAGGGGTGCTCAGTGTCGGGCAACTCACTTTGATGGATGACTTTCTTTTTAAAATCCGCTCCGTATCGGATAAAAATCCATACCCCGAATAGGATAAAAAAGCCTGCACCAAATTGTAAGGCAGACAGCCTTTCACCGAGCAGCACCCAAGCTAGCAGGGAAGAAATAACAGGTTCGCCGAGAACCGCCATCGATACCGCAGTGGCGTTAATGTATTTGAGCAGCCAGTTAAACAGGTAATGTCCGAACAGCGTAGGCACAATGGCAAGCAGCAGGAACAGTCCCCATTCCCGTGGAGCGTATCCGGTAAAAGGAATGGCATTGACCATATTATACAGCGCAAGTGAGGTGGCTGCGATGGCGAAAACCCAAAAATTATACACAAACGCGCTCAAATGCTCGCGTAGATGCTTACCCATCAGCATATGGATGGACACGGCTACCATACCCAAGAAGGACAGTGCGTCCCCGAGCAGGGCTTGTCCCGAGACATGAAAGTCTCCAGCTCCGATGGCCAGTGAGCCGATAAAAGCCATACCCATTCCGATGAGCATAGCGCGATTCGTGCCCGTCCGGAAAAACAAAAAAGAACCGAGCATGACAAGGATCGGCTCCAATGTCATAATAACGGTAGAGCTTGCAACGGTGGTCAGTCGCAGTGAGCCCATCCAGAGCAAGAAATGCAGCCCCAGCGCTATGCCGGACCAGAGGATCAGCATCCACTGCTTGCGGGTCAGGCTAAACAGCTCGGTGCGGTATTTCCAGACCAAAGGCAGCATGATCAGATTGGTTAGGTACAAACGGTACATAGCGATGACGGACACCTCGGCTTCAGACCATCTTACGAAGATCGAGGAGAACGAAATAGCAATAATACCTATGATGTACAATAATTCAAAGGAAAACGACGGTTTGTGTGCTTGATTCATGTGGCAGCTCCATCCGTATGGAGGAAAATAAATACGTTTATGTTCCTTCCAAGCGGTATCTCGAAAATTGGGTTTAATACAGCCCATTATACCGTACCTGACATTCCCGTGGTATTAGGATTTTGCAAAATCCTGAGAATATAATAAACGGGAGCAGGAGGTAGGGGTTTAAGTGAGATGCTGCGTAGAACTTTTGCTGCACAAGCTCGTCTATCATAGTGGAGGTGGATTTTATGAAAAAACAAAACACATTTTCAATCATACTACTGACTGTAGTGGCAGTGCTGGCTCTGTCAGCCTGTGGAACGAAACCGCAAACCAATAACACCGCACCTCAAGGGTCAGACCAACCGCAAACGCAACAGCAGCCGCAAGTTAAACCGGAGCCAATCGCTGAGCCGGAAGTTAAAAAAGGCACAGGTGTATACAATGGAGCTGCTGACCCGCATACGGTAGAGATTGAAACCAATGGTGAAGCCCAATCCTTCCAATTGGGGGAGGGACTGGACACGGTAATAGCTGGACTTAAAGAAGGCGATACAGTAGCGTTTGAATACAACGAAAAAGCAGTAGAGGGCGACGCGACGGCGAAGCAACTGACTTTAACGAAAATACAAAAAACAGAGGCTGCAACAGATGGCAATCAAAACGGAAGTTCTGGTCAAGCAGTAGGCGGAGAACGCTCGAAGACTCAAACTTTTGAGCTTACCCTTGAAGGAAAAAAGGAAAAGCAGACAGCAACATTGGCAAAAGGAGAGGGATATTCACTGTATGTGTTTGATCCGATGTCCCTGTTTCCCGATCAAAACCGTGTTGCCTTGGCTGTAGATGATAACTATTATGCTGAAATTACGAAGCTGCCTTCCGATTTTAATCTGGATGAACTTCAGAAAGAAGGCGAAAAGGACCTAGCTTCCATCGGCAAAGTGCAAAAGCTGGACAAAGCAGCCGTACCTCAAGCGCTGTCCAGTAGCCGTCTGTTCTTGCAAGCGAGCGGTTCGAAGATGACACAGCAATATATTGTTGTAGAAAATAAAACAGGTGGTTTCATCGTGAAAGTGAACATTCCACAAGGTGAACCTGCTGAAGGATTCGAATCCTTCATTTATACATCGCTGGAGAGCCTGCAAGCTAATAAATAACCCTACTTTGCTGTGGGATGGTCGGCGGCTTACAATTATGAATTTAAGGCAGTCATGCCGCTGGAAATTGTTATTTTAAGGGTTAGATTAGAGCTATAAGGGTCTAATCTATAATTGCGAGACCTGCACTTTTGTGCTATAAAGGATGAGAGAATAAGATCATTCCGGCTTGCGAAGTCGTATGAAGCGATGAAGGAGTTGTTAGATTTACTATGTCCATCGAAATGAATACACAAGAAGTCATCAACGTGATTAAAAACAGCAAGAAAAAGACGCCTGTTAAAGTATATGTAAAAGGAGCTTTGGCTTCCGCATCTTTTGGCGAGAATGTTCAAGCTTTTATTTCTGGAGACAGTGGTGTTGTATTTGGGGATTGGGCTGATATCAAGCCTGTACTGGATAGCGCAAACGCGAAAGAAGAAGACTATGTGGTGGAAAATGACCGCCGTAACTCTGCTGTTCCTATGCTCGATCTGAAAGGCATCAATGCCCGCATTGAGCCAGGCGCATATATTCGTGATTTGGTTGGCATCGGTAACAACGCAGTCATCATGATGGGTGCAGTGATTAACATCGGCGTTACGATTGGTGAAGGCACGATGATTGATATGAATGCTGTGCTGGGCGGTCGTGTTAAAGTAGGTAACATGTGTCACATCGGTGCAGGCGTTGTCCTGGCGGGTGTCATTGAACCACCATCTGCACAGCCAGTTGTAGTAGAAGACGATGTATTGATCGGTGCAAACTCGGTTGTATTGGAAGGCGTGCGAATTGGTAAAGGTGCAGTTGTTGCAGCCGGAGCTGTCGTAACTGAAGATGTGCCTGAATACTCCGTAGTGGCGGGTACACCTGCACGTGTGATCAAACAGGTTGACGATAAGACCAAATCTAAAACTGAGATTTTGAAAGAACTGCGCGTTCTGTAAGAAGGCAAAAGTTTTTTAATGTACCAAAGGTGAACGATTCCTTGTCAGAAGCATGATGCACTGACAGCATAACTTAGGGACGAAGCACAACGGACAAGGCTCGGCGGCTGCGCCGGGCTTTTGTCCTTTTGTTCTTTTGCCCGATAAGAGCTGATGAGCTATAAAGAGGAGGCGTAGTAGCAATGAGTACGGTCGACTATCGTTCTTTTGTCCAAATACGAAGGGATTTACACCAAATTCCCGAACCGGGTTTTGAGGAATACAAAACACAACAATATTTGCTGGATTATTTGGAAACGCTCCCTCAGGAACGGTTGGACATTCGTACATGGCGTACGGGCGTGTTAGTGTTCATTCATGGAACGGCTCCTGAACGCCGCTATGGATATCGTTGTGATATGGACGGTTTGCCGATTGAAGAAGAGACAGGGTACGATTTCCGTTCGACCCATCCCGGCTATATGCATGCTTGTGGACACGATTTACATATGACGATTGGATTGGGAATTGTTACTCACTTTGCAAGCCATCCGATTAAGGATGACCTGGTTGTGCTGTTTCAACCTGCTGAGGAAGGGCCGGGCGGAGCCTTGCCTATGCGGGACAGCACGGAGCTGGCAGACTGGATACCCGATGAAATTGTCGCACTGCATGTTGCGCCCGAATATCCTGTTGGCACAATTGCGACTCGCCCGGGCATCCTATTTGCCAATACGTCGGAGCTTTTCATCGACCTGAAGGGTATGGGTGGGCATGCTGCGTATCCACACAAGGCGAATGATATGGTAGTGGCTGCTTGTCAGCTGGTGGGACAATTACAGACGGTTGTAGCCCGTAATGTGAATCCACTCGATGCAGCGGTCATTACCGTGGGTAAGGTTAGCGGAGGCACGAAGCAAAATATTATCGCGGAAACCGCCCGTTTGGAGGGTACGATCCGAACGTTATCAGCCGATACGATGAAGCTGGTTAAATCACGGATTGAAGCACTAGTGCGCGGTGTGGAGGCTGGATTTGAATGTCATGCCGAGATTCATTATGGCTCCAATTATTTGCAAGTGTACAATGAGGCTCAGGTAACCCAGGAATTCATGAACTGGGTCCGTAATCGGCAGGATGTGCAGCTTATTGAATGCGGAGAAGCGATGACCGGAGAAGACTTCGGGTATTTTCTGGAGCGAATTCCCGGTCTGATGTTCTGGCTTGGTGTTGATACGCCTTATGGTTTGCATCATGCCAAGCTGGAGCCTGCGGAGGAAGCGATTGGTGTAGCCATTCGTGTGCTGACAGACTATTTTACCTGGAAGTCTCAAGGGTAAATGATACGCCCTGAATAAATAGGTTTAATGAAAAGAATGAAATGGAATGAAGTCGAATTTTTTGAAGGAGGGTGTTATGGGAGAGCAAACCATCATCCGATTTGAACGGGTGACCAAGCAATATGACAACGATCCCCCAGTGCTGGCGGACGTCAGCTTTGAGATTGAGCGTGGTAAATTTTATACACTGCTGGGGCCTTCCGGCTGTGGTAAAACGACGATTCTGCGTATGATTGCAGGTTTTGCGGAGCCGACAGAAGGCTCTATTTATTTAAATGGAAAACTCATTAATCGTGTTCCAGCCAATGAGCGGCAGGTCAATACGGTTTTTCAAGATTATGCGCTATTTCCGCATCTGAATGTGTTTGAAAATGTAGCCTTCGGTCTGCGAATTAAAAAGATGAACAAAAAGGACATTCAGGAGAAGGTGACACAGGCGTTGTCCTTTGTCAATCTGGAAGGCTACGGCGAGCGGGAAATTTCTGAGATGTCCGGGGGACAGCGTCAGCGTGTGGCCATCGCACGGGCTATCGTCAATGAACCTGATGTTCTCTTGTTGGATGAACCATTGTCTGCACTGGATTTAAAGCTGCGTACTGAAATGCAGTACATTTTGCGCGAAATGCAGCAGCGCCTTGGAATTACCTTTATTTTCGTTACGCATGATCAGGAGGAAGCACTGGCCATGTCGGACGAAATTTTTGTTATGAACAAAGGTAAGATTGAGCAGAGTGGTACGCCTAATGATATTTATGATGAGCCGATCAATCGGTTTGTTGCTGATTTCATCGGCGAATCCAATATTGTCCCAGGACGGATGATTGCGGATTATCAAGTGGAATTTAACGGTCGACAGTTTGAATGTGTCGACGGAGGATTACGTCCGAACGAACCCATTGAAATTGTGATCCGGCCAGAGGACTTGGAGATTACGAATGTTGCTGAAGGCAAGCTGCGTGTGAAGGTAGATACCCAATTGTTCCGCGGTGTTCACTATGAAATAAGCTGCTATGATGATTCGGGTCAGGAGTGGCTCGTGCATTCTACCAAAAAGGCGGAGCTGGGCAGTGAAATCGGTCTGCGATTTGACCCGGAAGCGATCCATGTGATGCGGTTTGGGGAAACAGAAGAAGAATTTGATCGGCGTCTGGAAGCCTATGAAGAGGTGGATCAGCATGTCCGGTAATACAAGAGCAGCGTATCTGCTGCCTTACTATTTATGGATTGTGCTGTTCGTGGCAGCTCCGGTTGTACTTGTGTTTTACTATTCGCTATTTGATGTGGATGGTCATCTCACATTCAGCAACTATGCTCAGTTTCTGACACCCGTTTATTTGAGCATGACGCTTAGCTCGTTTTGGTATGCATTTCTGATCACTGTATTTTCACTATTAGTTGCTTACCCGGCAGCATATTTGCTTACACGTACCAAACATAAGCAGCTGTGGCTACTGCTCATTATTTTGCCGACCTGGATTAACCTGCTGCTCAAAACGTATGCTTTTATCGGGATATTTGGTACCTATGGCCCGGTGAATGCGGTGTTAGGTATGGTTGGGTTGGGAGGTCAGCAATTACTGTTTACCAGCTCCAGCTTTGTGTTTGTATCGGTTTATATTTTTGTGCCTTTTATGATTTTGCCCATCTATAACGCGCTGGAAGGGTTAAACCCTTCATTGCTGGACGCTGCCCGAGATTTGGGAGCCTCCAAGTGGACCGCGTTTCGTAGGGTTATTTTCCCGTTAACGCTTGCGGGTGTGCGATCCGGTTGCATGGCTGTGTTTATTCCAGCGTTGTCGCTGTTTATGATTACCCGCCTGATTGCAGGTAACCGTGTGATTACACTGGGGACGGCGATAGAGCAGCATTTTCTGGTTACTCAGGATTGGGGGATGGGCTCTACGGTTGCCGTGTTCCTGATTTTGGCGATGGGGATCATTATGCTGCTCACCTCGGGAACGAAACGGAGGGTGCGGCATGGTAAATAAAAACCGGTTCGGGAATATTTATTTGGTGATTGTTTTTCTCGTGTTATACGCACCTATTTTGTATTTGATGTACTATTCCTTCAACAGCGGCGGGACGATGCATGAGTTTGAAGGTTTTACACTCCAATATTACAAAGAGGTGTTTGCAGACACTCGCTTGATCATTATTGTTATTAACACCTTGGTGATTGCTTTGCTGTCGTCTGCGTTGGCTACAATTATTGGCATCATGGGTGCGCTGGCTATTCATCAGATGCAAAACCGTCGAGTCAAAAATACGCTGCTATCGCTCAATAATGTATTGATCGTGAACCCGGACGTCATTATTGGCGCTTCCTTCCTCATTTTGTTCACGATGGTCGGGATTAAGCTGGGTTTCTACTCCGTTTTATTATCCCATATTGCATTTAGTGTGCCGATTGCGGTCATTATGATTTTGCCGCGGTTGCAGGAAATGAGTCTATCTCTGGTCGATGCCGCGCGTGATTTGGGTGCCAGTCGAATGGATGTGCTGACCAAGGTGATTCTACCCTTTATCAAGCCAGGGATTTATGCGGGATTCTTTATGGCATTAACGTACTCGCTGGATGATTTTGCGGTGACCTTTTTTGTGACAGGCAGTGGCTATTCGACCTTATCGGTTGAAATATACTCACGTGCCCGTCAAGGGGTTTCCTTGTCCATCAATGCGCTATCCACGCTCATTTTTCTGTTTACAGTGCTGCTGGTGGTGGGTTACTACTTTATTATGCGCAAGGCGAATCGTAATGGTAAAAAAGAGCCTGCGGCAGAAATGGGGGTGCCTAGATGAAGTCACTTGTGCGCGTGTTTCTGGCGATTTTCATCATCTCGTTTGGGCTGATGGGGGTGGCCGCATGGTTGAATTCCAGTCAAGGCTACTCCGGTGGTAACACGCTGACGGTGTACAACTGGGGAGACTACATTGATCCTGAGCTGCTGGAACGGTTTCAAAAGGAGACGGGGATTACCGTCATTTATCAGACCTTTGACTCCAATGAGGCGATGCTGACGAAAATCGAGCAGGGAGGAACTTCGTTTGATGTAGCGGTTCCCTCGGAATATGCTTTGGCAAAAATGAAGCAGGAGCACTTGTTGCTCCCGTTGGACCACAGCAAGCTGCCGAATTTGAAGCATGTGGATTCTCATTTTCTAAACCTTTCGTTTGACCCAAATAACCAATACTCGGTCCCGTATTTTTGGGGTACGGTCGGGATTGTGTTTAACCCGGAGCTGACGAAAGGCATTGATTTTCATAGCTGGAACGGTCTGTGGAATCCAAAGCTGCGTAATAATCTACTGTTGGTTGATGGTGCGAGGGAAGTCGTAGGGATGTCACTGAACAGCCTTCACTATTCCTTGAACGATACGAATGAGGCACATTTGCAGCAGGCTTTGACGAAGTTGGAGATATTAGCGCCCAATGTCAAAGCGGTTGTCGGTGACGAGATTAAAATGCTGCTGGCAAACGAGGAAGCCGCTGCCGGGGTGGTATGGTCCGGTGATGCGTCTGAAATCATGGATGAGAACGAGAAGCTCGATTACATCGTGCCAGATGAAGGCTCCAACTTGTGGTTTGATAATATGGTTATTCCAAAAACCGCCACCCATGTGGATGCGGCCCATAAGTTCATCAATTTCATGATGCAGCCCGATGTAGCCGCTCAAAATGCCGAATTTGTAGGATACTCCACACCCAACGAGGATGGAAAGAAGTTGTTGCCTGAAGATATCTCTGGTGACGAGCGTTTTTACCCTCCGTCCGAAATTACAGACAAGCTGGAAGTATACAACAATCTAGGCAAGCGCATGCTCGCTCATTACAATGAATTGTTCCTGCAATTCAAAATGCATTTAAAGTAGGGGAGTGGCGTTGGGATTAGGGGTTGGTGCTTTAGAGGTCGCTGCGGTGGCGGATGGTGCTTACCATCGCTGTTAAATTCCGATTTTTTGATTGAATATTTAAAGGTTAAAATCGGAATTTAAAGGCGACCGCTTTGCTTGTCCAGCACCATTCCGCCCCCTCCGCTGCACCGTGCTTAAAGGTACGCACCCATGAATCCCACACCCAGGTGAGGGAGTAGAGGAAGAACGAACAGGCCCTTGAACCACCCGTGTAGGTGGTTCAAGGGCCTGTTTTGTTTATTCACCGTGTAAAGCAGTGAGTATTGTACTTCTTTTCCCCATACTTCACACACGTTAGAGAATCGTGGGACTTTGAGGCGGGCAGTGAGCGAAGCGGGCCATTTGAATCTGGAGAAGCGGTAGCGTTCGCCTTTGCTGAGGGATTCTTACCTATAAATGTTTTATCTAATCCAAGAATCCCCCAGCAACAGCGATCGGAAGATCAAATGGACTGCGTAGCGCCTCTGCTACCTTAACTCCTCACAATTCCCCTAACAAACCTCTCTATTTTATCCAACCCTTGCTCCAGCACATCCTGTCCGTAAGCATAGGACAAACGAATGTATCCTTCGCCATAGGAAGAAAAGGCATCTCCAGGTACGACAGCTACTCCATGCTCTTCCAGCAGCTTCAAGGTAAAATCCATCGAGTTTAATCCAAAATGGGCGATGGAAGGGAAAAGGTAAAAGGCTCCTTCGGGTTTCTCCAGCGGGATACCCATGTCTGTCAGCCTACCATGTACATAATCACGACGCTTGCGGTATTCCTCACGCATCGGGAGTGCATCATCGACACCAACAGTCAAGGCTTCCAGGGCAGCATATTGGCTAATCGAGCTGGCACAGGTTACGTTGTATTGATGGACTTTGACCAAGTGCTGTGTAATTTCAGCGGGTGCAAGTGTAAAACCAATGCGCCATCCCGTCATAGAATGTGATTTGGACAGACCGTTAATGACGATGGTGCGCTCCCGCATACCTGGTAGAGCTGCAATGGAAACGTGGGGTGTATCGTAAATCAGTTCACTGTATATTTCATCCGAAATGATAAACAAATCGCGCTCCTTCAGTAAATCCGCGACCGCTTCCAGTTCTTCACGGCTCATCACTCGTCCGGTTGGATTTGAAGGATATCCGAGAATGACTGCTTTTGTCCGTTCGGTCAGATAAGGCTCCAGCACCTCGGCCGTGAGTTTGAAGCCGCTACTGCGGGTATCGGCAAACACAGGAATACCGCCTGACAAACGGATCAATGGCTCGTACCCTGGGTAGATCGGGACAGGTAGAACAACTTCATCGCCGGGGGACAAAATCGTGCGTAAGGTAATATCCAGCGCTTCACTGGCTCCGTTCGTTACGATCACCTCATCCTGTCCACGGTAATTCAGGCCGTATTTACGAGCTACAAACGCCGCTGCGGCTTCTCGTAATTCCGGCAGTCCCGGATTAGGTGTATAGGAGGTGCATCCTTCGTTAATCGCCCGATGGGCAGCTTCCATAATATGCGCAGGGGTAGGGAAATCCGGTTGTCCGATCGTTAATGACAGGGTTCCGGGTAATGCGGCAACTTTGTTGGCGATTTTGCGGATGCCGCTGATTTGAATGTTTTTAACCTGATCGTTAAGCAAATGCTCCATAGCGTATGTGCCACCTTTTTCTGTATTAGAACAAGTTTACAATAATTTGATCTGAATATGCTACGGCAAGAAGAATTCATTTTACATAATTCAGGTACTAAATTGACTAATTTATGGTATCTTAAAAGAAGAATATATTTGTAAGCGTAATCATAGTAAAAATGGGGAGGGGAGTATCTTTTGATGAAACAAGAATACATAGAAAAAATATTACCTACGAAATTAAAAAGGTTCGGGATCACATGGCTCAGTGCTATACTGCTGCTTTCAGCTGGAGGGCCGGCAGGGTTGTCCAGTGGAAAAGCTTCGGCAGAGCCTGCATCTTTTGAAGGAAAAGAGGTGCAACCTTCACCCGTAACTGTAGGGGCAAGTGTATATGCAGATGTCTATTTTCCTAAAAAGCTTCGCATCCACGATGTACAGGGGGCAGCACACCGTTCTCCATATGAAGGACAAAAAGTAGCGGATATTGAAGGCGTTGTCACGATGGTGAAGGGGAGCAGTTTCTATATCCAAGAGTTGGATGCTCAAGTGGATCAGGATGAAAAAACATCCGAGGCCATTTTAGTGTACAAGCCTAGTCACGGTGCACAGGTAGGGGATGAGGTAAGGGTTAGCGGTTCGGTAAAGGAATACACGGAAAGAACATATGCAAGCAAGCCAATCGACTTGACGACCACAGAAATTGTGGCTTCTTCGGTTAAGGTAATTGCCAATGACCGTCCATTGCCAGCTCCAATTTTGCTAGGTGAACAGGGACGTGTGATGCCCACATCTGTTGTGGATCATGACGGAATGACGGTGTTTGATCCACAGGAGGATGGCTTGGACTTTTTCGAAAGCCTGGAAGGCATGCGTGTAGAGTTGAAGGATGCCACTGTGATTGGTCCCTATGGCTATGAAATTCCAGTCCGAATTGTTAACGGTCCAAACACAGGTGAGGTTGTAACGGAGGCAGGCGGACTCATGCTGACAGAAAGAAGTCTGAACCCGCAACGGATTCTGATTGATGCGAAGCCTTCGACACCGTTGAAAACAGGCGATCGTTTTGCGGGTTCTATCACAGGTGTGGTGAGCTATAGCTTTAGCAATTATAAGCTGCTGCCAGAGCGTCTGCCGGATATTGTACCTGGCGGCCTCCAGCCAGCCAATACGCGTTTGATAGGGGATGATCGTAAGCTGACAGTAGCTTCTTTTAATGTGGAAAACTTCGATCCCGGTGATGGAAAACGGATAGATCAGCTGGGGCAGGCTATCGCTGTAAATTTGAATCATCCGGATATCATAGGATTGCTGGAAGTGCAGGATAATAACGGTGAGAAGGATGATGGCACCACAGACGCTTCCGAAAGCTTCCGCGTGCTCATAGAGGCGATTCGTGCTCATGGAGGCCCGGAATACAATTTTACAGATATTGGCCCTGAAAATAATAAGGATGGCGGTGCCCCCGGTGGCAACATCCGTGTTGGCTTCTTGTACAATCCGCAACGTGTTACGCTGACCGACAAGCCCAAGGGGGATTCAGTTACGTCTGTCACTTATGGAGTGCAGGGACTTTCCCTCAACCCGGGTCGGATTGATCCCCTGAATGCGTCATTTGAAGACTCGCGCAAGCCGTTGGCCGCTGAATTTGAGTTTGAAGGCCAGCAGGTGATTGTGGTCGCTAACCATTTTAATTCCAAAGGGGGCGATCAAGCGCCATTTGGAGGAATTCAACCACCTGTGAGAAGCAGCGAAATACAGCGTGCGAAGATTGCAACGATTGTGAATGGCTTTGTAAAGTCGGTACTGCAAGTAAACCCTAAGGCCAATATAGTGGTGCTCGGTGACCTGAATGATTTTCAATTTTCGGAAACGCTGGCTTTACTACGGGGGCAGGAATTGACCAATCTGATTGACCATTTGGATGAAAAGGAACGGTACTCTTATATTTATGAAGGTAATTCGCAAACATTGGATCATATGCTGGTCAGCCCGTCACTGAGCAAAACATCCGTGCTGGATATCGTTCATATGAATGCAGACTTTAGTGCGGCGGACGGGCGGGTCAGTGATCATGATCCGTTGGTTGCGCAAATAGATGTGCCGCGCAAAACGGAAGAACCACCGACAGATGATGGGAGTGGCCGAAATGACGATGATGATGAGGATCAGCAGGATAACGAGGGAAATGGTAACACTGGAAATGGCAGTAGCGGTAACGTGAATGGAACGGTAAATGGACAGGGTCAGACTGCCAGTAGTGAGCCCAATGGAAGCAGCCTGTCTGGTACAAATGTGGTGCAAGTTAAGTCTGTAATGACCGGAGTGGAGAAAAACGGACTGAAAAAGGCAGTTGCTCAAGTAACAGCTGCTGAAATACAAAAGGCCATTCAAAATGGTGCGAAGGGTACGCTTGTGATCCGTGCAGGGGAGCAAGTAGAAGCGGGGACGTACGAGGTTCATTTAAACGGGGAAGCTTTGGGAGCCGTCTTGAACGACCGTATTCGTACCCTTCGAGTGGAAACGCCACAAGGTGGATATGAAGTAGCAACAAGTCGTTTGCCGGTGCCTGTAAAACAAATTTCCTTGAATTTTTCCATCGCTTTGAACGAAGAGCTGGCTAAACGCTTGGATGTTCCAACAGGGCGTACCCTGTTACAGGCTTTGGATATCGCCGCTGAGCTGAGAAGCGAGGATGGACGGAAACAGCTTTTGGCAGGTAACGGAGACTCTGGTAGTGGGTATGAACGTTATCTGTTACGTGTTCCTGCAATGGTCGATACAGACCAGCTTGCTGTAGTGAAGGTATCATCGACCAACCAAGCCGGACAGCTGTCCTATCAACCTGTTCCTTTTCACACTTCGAATGAGGAAATAACCGTGTATGGACGTTCGGGAGGGACTTACGCTGTGCTTGATGGCGGGTCTTCTGGTGAAGTCAGATCGTTCATGGATATATCCGGCCATTGGGCACAGCAGGACATTACACGGCTGGCGACTCGCCTGCTTGTGACGGGGACCCATTCAACAGCGTCTACAGCTAGTGCGACTCGTGAAAGGGACTTAGCGAACGTGCATTTTGAGCCTGAAGGCCAGGTACAACGCTCTGAACTGGCAGCGATGCTGGTTCGTGTGCTTGGACTGGAGCGTACTGATCGCACGCTGACGAGCTTTGACGACGTTCAACCCGAATCGTGGTATGCGGATTCCGTACGTACCGCAGCAGCAGCTGGGCTGATCAACGGCTATACTGACGGAAGCTTCCGTCCTGATACCCCGGTATCGAGGGAGGAACTGGCTGTGATCATAGAGAGAGCCTTGCGCTTCGTTGGGAACACAGAAGAAAATACAAGAGAAGTGAGTGAAAGTATATCCGTATCATTGTCGGATGCGCAGGAGATTTCTACATGGGCAGCTCCGGCTGTGAAGACTTTGTCTGGACTAGGTATTCTGAGAGGAGACGAGAAAGGCCGTTTTGGCCCGGCTACATCCGTGACGAGGGCAGAAGCTGCGGCTGTATTATCTCGCACGCTGGCTAAGCTTCATTGGGAATAGGAGATTTCCCTATACAAATGTTAGATTGATTGACTTTATACGATAGTTAAGTTATCTTTTGTGGAGAGGTAGTATGATAAATTAGAATGAATGACAAATGAAGAGGTGAAATGTCGTGGGAGTAAAAGCTAAACAAATTTTTGTGAATTTGCCAGTTAAAAATCTGCAACAGTCCATTGATTTTTTCACTACCATCGGATTTGAATTCAGTGCTCAGTTCACTGATGAACATGCAACCTGTATGGTTGTTAGTGAGCATATTTTTGTCATGTTATTGGTTGAAGAACGTTTTAAAGCGTTCACGACAAAGGAAATTTCAGATGCTACAAAAAGCACAGAAGCAATTGTTGCCTTATCGGTGGAGAGTCGAGAAAAGGTAGACGAGATCGTCCACAAGGCTTTGGAAGCGGGCGGCAAGCCCTCAAACGAACCTCAAGATCATGGTTTTATGTATGGATGGAGCTTTCAGGATTTGGATGGTCATCTGTGGGAGTTCTTTTATATGGCAGAGCAGTAATGGAAATGAGAATGATGAAGTAAGCGAAGTATTATGGAAAGTAAACTATCCTAAAAAGATAGTTTGCTTTCTTTATTGTATATTATCGAACTCATCGGGAGGAATCACAATGTCTAACGAAATGAGA
Organism: Paenibacillus sp. SER-28; assembly: GCF_052906305.1. Lineage (NCBI taxonomy): Bacteria > Bacillati > Bacillota > Bacilli > Caryophanales > Paenibacillaceae > Paenibacillus > Paenibacillus sp. SER-28. Next base: position 63,919 of record NZ_JBRECM010000009.1, read on the forward strand.
GTCTACCCTGTTCAAGCTCTGGATGAAGCCCTGGTAGATTCGCTAAGTCGACTGTTAATCGACGTGGTTGCAGACGGTGCATCTATAGGGTTCTTACCCCCATTAGGTTATCAGGAAGCAGCAGCTTATTGGAACAATGTACTTGAGGACGGCGTAGTTCTGTGGATTGCCGAGAAGGACGGAGTACCTGTAGGGACGGTCCAGCTTCATTTGGCTCAAAAAGCTAACGCTATTCATCGTGCGGAAATTGCAAAGCTTATGGTACATCCGTCCGGTCGCAGGCTGGGGATCGCACGGCAGTTAATGAAGGCGGCGGAAGAAGAGGCACTAAGTCAGGATAGAACGTTACTGGTGCTAGATACGCGGGTGGGTGATCCCTCCAATGGACTATACGAGTCGATCGGGTTTGTAGAAGCTGGTGTTATTCCGGGTTATGCTCAATCAGCCGATGGTCAGCTTCATGCCACTCGATATTATTATAAGTCATTAAATCCGTATTCAAGTCATAGCTGAGCATTTACCGAATAAGTGTGGTATATACGGGTAATCATAACTTGTCATAGGATTACATAGCTTTTTCCGCGTTTATTCAACTGGAAAAGCACGGGAATAGAAACGTATAATGAAGAGGGGATCAGAGAAGGTCTTTTTATGTCAATTTGGCTGTACTGAATTGAAGAAACGTAGCAAACACAGCGGAGGAATCAGAGAATATGAGGTTGGAGCATGATTTTTTAGGTACCAAGGAAGTGCCATCAGATGCCTATTATGGTGTACAAACGCTGAGGGCAAAAGAAAATTTTCCAATTACAGGCCAAAGACTGCACCCTGAGTTGATTAAAGCCATGGCGATCGTGAAAAAGGGAGCAGCGACGGTGAATATGGAACTAACCCGTTTACACCGCCCCAAAGCAGAGGCCATTATTCAGGCTGCTGATGAGATTATACAAGGACAGTTGCATGATCATTTCATCGTCGATCCGATTCAAGGCGGCGCAGGCACGTCCATTAATATGAATACAAATGAAGTGATTGCGAACCGCGCGCTGGAGCTGATTGGCAAGCAACGCGGAGATTATCAGGAGATCAGTCCTAATAATCATGTTAATATGGCGCAATCGACGAACGATGCTTTTCCTACAGCCGTACACTTGGCTGTATTAAGTATGATTGATAAGCTGTTAGCTACCATGAGTGAGCTTCAGGAAGCATTCTCCCGCAAGGCAAATGAGTTTGATAGTGTGATTAAAATGGGGCGAACTCACTTGCAGGATGCAGTGCCGATTCGATTAGGGCAGGAGTTTCAGGCTTATGCGCGTGTGTTGGGTCGTGATATCGGACGCGTCCGTGCGACCAAGCAGCACCTGCTAACGATTAATATGGGCGCAACTGCGGTGGGTACTGGCCTGAATGCAGACCGTCGTTATATTCAGCGTGTCGCAGAGGTACTGGCAGACGTCAGTGGCTTCCCTGTGGAAGCTGACGAAAATCTTGTAGATGCTACACAAAATACGGATGCTTATACTGAAGTGTCTGCCGCCTTGAAAATTTGTATGATGAATATGTCTAAGGTGGCAAATGACATCCGTTTGATGGCTTCTGGACCACGTGCGGGTCTGGGGGAACTGAGTCTGCCTGCCCGCCAGCCAGGGTCATCCATTATGCCGGGCAAGGTAAATCCGGTGATGTGTGAGGTCATTAACCAAATTGCTTTTCAGGTCATTGGTAATGATCATACAATCTGCTTGGCTTCAGAGGCTGGTCAGCTCGAGCTGAATGTAATGGAGCCCGTACTGGTGTACAACCTACTGCAATCGCTGGAAATTATGAAGCAGGGCTTCCACGTCTTCCGCATTCATTGTGTAGAAGGAATTGAAGCGAATGTGGAGCGTTGTCGTGAATATGTAGAGAACAGTGTAGGCATTATTACAGCGCTTAATCCGCACCTTGGATATGAGGTGGTATCACGCATTGCTCGCGAAGCAATTACGACTGGGAAATCGGTGCGCGAGCTGTGCTTGCTGTACAATGTACTGACCGAGGAGGAGCTGGACATTATATTGGACCCGTACCAAATGACTCAGCCTGGTATTGCCGGAGAATCTTTGCTGAATCGCGAATAATGATGCGGAGTATGGAGTTTAGACAGCTTTGAGGCAAGACGAAGATAGCCCCGTCGAATCTGGCGGGGCTATTGTTATGTGATAAAGAGAGATGTAATACGGGAGCCAGCGAGCATAGAAAAGTTCCCTGTTAAGGATGATACAGCTACGCTTATGGTAGAAAAGGGAGAGTTGGATGTTGCTAGAGAAATTATTGGCATACAAGGAATTAGGAATAGGACTCATTGTACTTTTAGTGTTGTTTGCGCTCATCATCAGAGGATTGATACGTGGTCGCAGAAATCGGATTTTACGTGATCTGGACCCGCGCAAAATTGGAATTCAGGATATAGATCGTATGGAGGATGGGTCGGAATTTGAGCTTTATTTGCAGCGGTTATTATCCGCGCTTGGCTATAAGGACATCTATAAAACAACCAGTAGCCGGGATTTTGGAGCGGATCTGGTTTTTACAGACCGTGAAGGCGTCAGAGTTGTCATACAGGCCAAACGTTATGGGGTACAACATCCGGTAGGTTTGGGAGCAGTGCAGGAGATCTATACCTCTATGCGTTATTATGCGGCCGACAAGTCTGTCGTCATCACCTCCGGCCGTTATACGGAATCCTGTAAAACACTTGCTGCTGTCAACGGGGTTAAATTATTAGACCGCAACGACTTGATCGACATGATTGATTTATTCAAGGCTAGGCACCGCGAGGAGGTTATGGATCTCATAGAAAGTAAAACCGAAGTGATTGCTTCCAAATGGAGTAAAAGTAAATAAGATTGGGGACTGATTGTTAGGCGATGTTATTCAAGCCTGGTGGTCAGTCCCTTCTATTTTTTCATAATAAAATAGAAGAACTGAGTTTACAGAAATTATTATGAAAAAATATGCTTTTATAACCGATATAAAGATGTTGGGGATTTCCAAATTATGCTGAGGTGATATGTCATGAAGAAGCGAGCTGTATTATTAAATTTTAGGTGGATTCCCATTGTCACAATCTTTGCATTATTGCTAAGTGCATGTGGGCAATCGGCAGCACAAACCAAGGCTCAGCCCATTAAGGTGGGAATCGTACTGTCAGATATTGGTCTGGGTGACCAATCTTACAGCGACGCTGCTTTCCGAGGTTTGGTCCAAGCACGGGATGAGGGGAAAATTGTTTTTGAATACCGAGAAATAACGGAGACCAAGACGTATGATGCGGCTTTTGAACAGCTTGCTCAGGAAAAGGCTGATTTAATCATTGGGCTGGGTTACATGGTGAAGGACAGTTTGGAATCCATTGCTAAAAAATATCCAGACCGTAAATTTTTAATCGTGGATGAGAAATCAGATTTACCGAATGTGGCCTCTATTAGCTTCAAAGCAGAAGAGGGCAGTTTTATGGCTGGAGTCGTTGCGGGTTTGACGAGTCGCACCGAACAGGTGGGTTTTCTCGGAGGTGCGGAATCTCCTCTGTTGAAAAAATTTGAAATTGGGTATCGCGCAGGGGTGCAATCAGTCAAGCCTAATGCCAAAGTTACTACAACGTATGCAGGAGATTTTGGAAAGCCGGAACTGGGTACGGAAATTGCAGATGACATGATTAATCAGGATCAGATTGATGTCATCTTTGCAGCCGCAGGTCTTACGGGTGTAGGTGCGCTGCAGGAAGCGCAAAAGCAGCATAAATTCGCCATCGGGGTCGATAGCGACCAGTTTTTTATTGCGGAAAAAGCGGTAGTGACCTCGATGTTTAAAAATGTAGACATTGCAATTTATACAGCAGTCAAAGGATTTGCAGATCATCAAAGAAAATTTACGGAGAAGGATATGGTGTTTGGTCTTGCGGAAGATGGTGTAGGTTTGGCGCCTATTCGTGTCGTGACACTGAGTCCGGATCAGCAAAAGTTGTTGGATGATTTAAAGGAAAAAATCAAATCCGGCACACTGACTGTTCCCACCCAATAAATTTTCGCAAACGGAGGATGAAAGCTGATGAAACTGCAAGGTAAACTGGTTCTGAACGCGATGATTTCCTTGATCGCTTGCCTGGCTTTAGTGGCATATATCATTTTTGAATTAATTCGTATTAACTCGCAAAGTAGCAATCTGGTTCCGGCTATGTTGAATGTACAGCAGCTCAATGCCTATTTGATTCAGTCAGGGCAGGCACTGCAAAATTATTCAGCTTCCATGACGGAGAGCAACAAAGCCGATGTGCAAAATCAACTGACTCAGTCTGAAAAGACGATTGCTTTGCTTTCACAGGGCATGATGCAAACCGAAGCGCAGCAAAAGCGACTGAATACGATTAAAACAAAATTCAGCCAATTGAAAGTAGCAACGGAGAAAGCCATGAGTACCCAAAACAGCCCGGAGTCCAAGCGGGAGGCCATGCGTGCCCAAGGGATTCAGAACGATGTATTTATGCTGGATCTGCTGACCAAAGCACGTTATGACCAATACACAGAAGATTTGACCAAGAGCATTCGTTTTACATGGCAATTGGCCTTGGCAGGTGCAGTTATACTTCTGGTGGCAGTTGGGCTATATAATACATACACATCCAGGCAGCTTGCCCTTAGAACACGCAAATTAACGGATGCCGCAAAGCAAATTGCTGAGGGAAATCTGACAGTGCAGCTTGCCCAAACCAAGGGACGCGATGAGCTGGACGAGCTCAATGAATCTTTCCGGGTGATGATCGGGAACTTGCGCAGCATTGTACTCTCCATTGATCAGGCGGGTAATCGTGTCGATCTGATGGCTCGGGATATTGATCAGCATAATGAGGCCATGAAGGAAATTGTGACACAAGTCAGCACGTCAACAGAGGAACTGGCAATAGGCAGTCAGAAAATTGCTGAGGATCTGTCGTCGACAGTTGGCGTTGTGGACGAGATGCAGCAGAAGTTTGAATCGAATCTACTGGAGACCACACAATCGACCGCGTATAGTGAGGATGCTTTGCGTGTCATTGAGCAGGGTACGCGGGTCATGAGCGATCAACTGCGTATCGTTGCAGAAAATCGTTCAGCCATGTCCGAAGTGGAGCAGACGGTCAAGGAGCTGGAGGCTAATGCAGCCGAGATTACAACCATGACTGGATATGTATCCGAAATTGCCAGCCAAACATCACTGTTGTCCTTGAATGCCTCTATTGAGGCTGCACGTGCAGGTGAAGCAGGAAAAGGTTTTGCTGTTGTTGCCAATGAAGTGAAAAAGCTGGCGAATCAATCAGAGTCTGCTGTAAAGAAAATTTATACTGCTGTTGACAGTATCACGCAGGCTATGGATAAGGTGAAGACTTCTGTGGCGCAAAGTCAGGAGCTGTTCCGTGAGCAGGAGAAGGCAACCTCCTCGACTGGAGAATCGTTTACAGAGATTAGTGGTAAAGTGCAGCAAATCGCCAGCCAAGTCAGCAAGCTATCAACGGACATGAATGTATCGCGAGAACTGAGCGTACAGGTGCAGCAAGCTATCGAAAATATCAGCGCAATCACTCAGCAGTCCGCCGCAGGCAGTGAAGAGATTACGGCTTCCACGGTGGAGCAGAAGCGTTCATTTGAGGAATCGGCTGAGAAGGTAAAAGAGCTTCGTCAGATTCGCGAAGAGATGCAGCGGGAGCTAGATCGTTTTCAGGTGGAATAGACAAGCTAAAACCTGTGCAGCTAGTATCTGTTTTTGCTGAATAAGGTTACAAGCAGTGTCAAAGAAGGAGTTCTACCTTGTACAGTACAGGGAGGCTTCTTCTTTTTTATATGAATCCTTATATTAAGTTTGATATACATAGGCAGGGAATTCCAACTCTTACGTCAAATAGATTTAGGGAGAATATGTCACCACGTATATTGGCAAGAGGAAGATGGACAACGAAGTCCGGAAGGATGAAGTTACGGGAATGTTGCGACTTAAGCTTCGATTGATATTGAAAAATAAACAGACAAGATTGATTCTACTGCTCACTCTGTGCGTGTCGCTTGTAATTAGCGTGATCGGCTTGCTATCGTATTCACGATACCGTGAAGGTTTGGATACCGAGCTGAACACACCCAATATAGAATTGCTGCAAATCAATCTGGATGTGACCAATCGGGCTTTTCGTGAGTCTGATAACAAGGCGCTGGACGCAGCATATCATCCAGACGTAGAGGCCTTTGTACGTGTCCAAACAGATGGGGAATCGCTGGAAGACAAGGCCTCCGTCATAGATCGGCTTCACAAATACTTGAAAACCCTTTCTTCGCACGAAGAAATTTACTCGGTTGAAGTTATTTCTTTGGACAATCATGCTCTCGTATCCAGCAATTATGGTTACAGGCCTGATTGGAAGCAGGCACCGGATACCACATGGGTTCCCTGGATTCAGGATATTGAAAAAAAGCCGTTGTTGATTAAGCGGCGATGGTACGGCACCGATCGTGAGCAGGGGGCGGTAGAGCTGCTTTCGCTGGCCAGGCCCATAGTAGAGAATGGTCAGGTCATGGGTGCGGTGCTAATCAATCTGGATTATGACCGTTTTTTCTCCAAACTATATATTCATTTATCCAACTCGCAATACGTGTATGATCTGGAGGGCGAGTTGATCTATCCCAAGCTGAGATCGTCCTTACCCTTAAATGATATGGGCAGGATTTTAAAAGAACTGGATGTGAGTCCCTATGCTTATGTGGAGATAGGGGACATGGAATATATGGCGAACCAAACCTTTTCTGATGTAACGGGCTGGCGTCTAGTATCGCTCGTTCCGATGGACAAGCTGCTGAAAAATGTAAAGCTGGCGCGCAATATGATGCTGTGGCTGGCCTTTATCTCCATACTGGCTGGGTGCTCAGCAGTTTACTATTACAATTATGCAGCTTTTCGCCCCATGAAAAAAATTAATAGCCTATTAAATTCGGGCAATAAGGGAACGCGCCAAGGAGGATTGTATGACCTGGAACCTGTGATTAGCAAACTGGTTGGAGAGTTTCACCGCAAATCATTGGTGGTAGAGCGAAGCCTACCGGAGCTGCGTTCCAAATATATGGAAGATGTCATCCAGCGTAGAATGGGCATACAGGAAATGCGTATGAAATGGGAACAGTATTTTTCCGATTGGGACGGCCATTCTTTGTTTGTCATGATCGTGTCCATTGACCGGTATTCTGCGTGGGCCGCAAGCTTTCCAGAAGAAGATAAAATGCTGCTCAAGTATGCGCTGAACAATATTTTGCTAGAGATGCTCGAACCTCACTGGAAAGCAGTATGCTCGCCGGAGGAGGAAAGTGGTTTTATTGTGCTGTTACAGTTCAGCGAGAGTTCGAATGAAGTTGGTACAGAGACTGACCTCCAAGAGAGCATTTTGTTTCAAAAAAGCGTGGATAGGCTGATTCAGGTTGTCGGTGAGTATCTTCCTTTGACTATTTCTATAGGGATTGGTCATATGGTCACGGATATTCGAGAGGTACGGGCGTCTTTTATAAAAGGAAAAGAGGCCCTTAATTTGCGTTTGTATGAGGGGTATGGACGTTCATATACGAATATAGACAGCAGTATAAGTGTGAAAAAGGATAATACGGTGGATGAACAGTCAAAGGAGCAGATTCAGGATTCAACATTGCTGGACAATCGGCGTGTGGAAATGATCCGTGCCCTGGAGTCACAGGAACCTGGTGCAAGTGTAAAGCTAATCAGCCACTGGGTAGAAGAACTTCGACTCCACAGAACATCCCCAGCTCAGGTCTACTTGTTTGTTCATGAATTGCTGGAAGATTTGCTAAAATGGTGTGCCACTCAGAGTGTGACGCCGCCGGATCAGCTTGCTGATTACCACTGGAATCAGATTCTGACGCTAGACCTTCAAGACATGGAGGTATTGCTGGTCATTATGTTGACTGATATTGAAGAAAAATGGAATGGACGCATCCAGTCCAAAGATTTTGTGCGTGTACAAGAGATGATCGAGTATATGGAACATCATTTACATTTGAACATCGGGCTTCAGGAAATTGCGGATCATGTTCACATGAGCGTGTCCTCGGTGAGTAGCATGTTCAAGGAAGAAACGGGGACCACCGTTTACGATTATTTGACTGGATTACGCGTAAAAAAGGCATGCACATTACTATGTGAAACCCATTTGAAAATCGGCGAAATTGCAGAACAGGTCGGATACCGAAATGAGAACAGCTTTATCCGGGTATTCCGCAAGCACAAACAAGTGACCCCAGGGAAATTCAGACAAATCAGCAAATCTTCCAATGAATATGCAGATCGGTCAAAAGGTTGATACTTTGGCGAAATAGAAGATAAATACGAAGATTAAGCGATAGCTGTAGCCCTCCACGTTGCGGTACATTGACTTCATGTAAACGCAAACAACAAGACCGAAAACGTTGGAGGTGAAAACGGGCGCATGACGGGCCCAGTTCATTTTTAGAGAAGAGGAAACGTAATGAAGAAAAAGCCATGGCAAAAATATGTGCTGGTTGCGGCGGGAGTAGCTATGCTTTCTGCCTTGAGTATCAGTGAATATGTGGATCACCACACCTTGCAGGATCACAGCCGTATATTTCCTACGAAGCCAATAACACTCGTCGTTCCTTATGCAGCCGGAGGCGGTACAGATATTACCGCGAGAGCGTTGGCGAAAGCCGCCGAAAAGCATCTCGGTCAGCCGATCATCGTCGTTAATCGAACGGGAGGAGGCGGTTCTGTCGGGCTAATGGAAGGGGCTGAGGCGCAGGCGGATGGTTATACCGTAACGTATCTGGTCGCTGAGCTGACTACGTTGCCTCATTTGGGGCTGCTACCGCTCACCTATGAGCGATTTAAGCCGCTGCTTCAAACCAATATGGACCCTTCCGCCATTACGGTCCGGGCGGATGCACCATGGAAGACAGCGGAGGCATTTCTGGAGGATGCTGGGGCCCATCCCGGTAAGCTCAAAATGGGGAATGCAGGCACAGGGAGCATATGGCACCTTGCTGCCGCGATGCTGGAGCAGAAAAGCGGAGTTCGCTTTACCCATATCCCTTATGAGGGAGCAGGCCCAGCCGTCTCCGCTTTAATGAGCGGATTTGTGGATGCTGTACCCGTCAGTCCCGCAGAAGTGAAGAAATACGTGGACGAAGGGAAACTTCGCATACTGGCGATCCAGGCAGACACTATTTCGGAAGCGTTTCCAAAAGTGCCGACACTACAGCAATCCACTGGGCTGCGTGTACATTTTATCGGCACTTGGAGAGGGCTGGCTGTACCCAAGGATACACCGGATGAAGTTGCTCAAACGCTGACGGATGCACTGATCAGGGGGACGAAAGACGAGGAATTCAGGGAGGAAATGCGTAAGCATGGGTTGGGATTGCGTGTACAGGATGCAGAGGCATTCGCGCGGCAACTGAAAGAGAGTCACGATACCTTCGCGAGACTGATTCCCGAGCTCGGCTTGAGCCGCAAGTAACAAGGCCTTGTTTTTGCATTGGCAAAAACGAAAGGGTTGAACGAAGTTATGAAAATCAAACAAAACATTGATAAAATTCCAGGGGGCATTATGCTGGTGCCGCTGTTTATTGGCGCGCTTTTTCATACATTTACTCCATGGGCAGGCGACTATTTTGGATCTTTTACCAAGGGGCTGATGACAGGTACGGTACCCATCTTGGCAGTGTGGTTTTTTTGTATGGGTGCTTCTATAGATGTGCGAGCGACGGGTACTGTATTGCGTAAATCAGGAACGCTCGTATTGACTAAAATCGCGGTCGCGTGGGTAGTGGCGATCATTGCATCCAGATTGCTGCCTGTTGGTGGTATAGAAAGTGGGCTATTTGCAGGTTTGTCGGTGCTGGCGTTGATCTCGGCTATGGATATGACGAACGGCGGGTTATACGCCTCTATTATGCAGCAGTATGGCTCCAAGGAAGAGGCAGGAGCATTTGTACTGATGTCACTGGAATCGGGTCCGTTGGTGACCATGATTATTTTGGGTAGCACCGGGCTGGCCGTTTTTGAACCGCAGACCTTTGTGGGAGCGGTATTACCATTTTTGGTCGGATTTATGTTGGGCAATCTGGATCATGATTTCCGAAAATATTTTGGGAACGCAACGCAAGCTTTGATTCCATTTTTCGGTTTTGCACTTGGTTGTTCCATTGATCTGAGTGTCATTGTCCAGACAGGTATGCTTGGTATTTTATTAGGTATTTTTGTCATTATCGTTACAGGTATTCCGCTGATTTTGGCTGATAAATATATCGGTGGTGGCAACGGTACAGCAGGGATTGCAGCCTCCAGTACAGCAGGTGCAGCAGTAGCCAATCCAGTCATTGTGGCCAACATCAAGCCTGAGTTTCTGCCTGTAGCGCAATCTGCAACGGCCTTAGTTGCTGCTTCGGTCATTGTGACCTCGATTTTAGTACCTATTCTGACGGCATACTGGGCCAATTATATGAAACGTAAGGGGAAATCCCAAGGAGCAGGACCTGTAAAACCAGGTGTGAATGTGCCTAAATAAAGTTTGGATGATGATGGCTCAAACTCATGGAACTTTCCATTACCCGGGAAATGCTTTTGCAGTTGTACCTTCAATCCTAACATCACAAAACTTGTCCTAAAACGCTTCTGCAAACATACATATGTAAGCAGAGGAGCGTGATGGGATTGGAAAACAAGGTGCGTCGCTACTACCAGTTAAAGCAAAAGCAAAAAGAAATTGAAGGTGAACTGACTGATTTGCGTAATGACATTACCGCACATTGTGCACAGCAGGAAGTATCAGATTGGGAAATTGGCAACTACCGAGTCAAGATTATACAGCAGCACCGCAAGGAATATGATCATACAAAGCTGTATGATTCACTGCCTGATCCGCAGCTATGGCGCTTGTTTTCCAAGCCGGATACGTCGAAGATTGCCAGTTTGCTTAAGCTCAAGGTCATCGCAGAGGAGCAAATAAAAGATGCCGTTTCTCTTAAAACGGTGACGCTATTACAGGTGGATAAAAAATAAATAAAAAGAGCTGTCCCCGTTTTCGGAGCCAGCTCTTTTTATTATCTGTTGTTACTAGTCTTCCATCTTCACGCTCTATGAGCTATTTATCAGACAAACTTTTTCCCACTCCTTTGAGAAAATGAATGCCAAATCCCATTGCCCGGTTTACATCTGGATCATTCATCGCCTTCATAAGATCGCGCAGACGAGTCTTTTTATTCTGTTTTTGATGTTTATCGGCTTCGTTCAGGCCATTAGTAACACTGTTTGCCAGCTTTTTCATCAGCTCGGGATCTACCTCAGACAGCATCCCTGCTGCTCCCATGAGATTATTGATGATGTTCGTCACAGGCTTACGCGTTGCTTGTCCTACAGCGATTTTGGCGATGCTTTCTTTAGCCTTTAGCATAGACTGAGCTGCTTCGAGAAGACCACTATCATGCAGTTCACGTACGATTTCAAGTGTCTTCTGCAATGCCGCCCCATTGTCCGCCAGATCAGCAGTAAGCTGATCCAGCGATTGTTTTTGCCGTTCTTCTTCTGTCAAAATGCGTTTTCTCACAATTGAAATAGGCTTAGCCACGGCTTGACCTCCTTATTTTTGATCCACTAAATCGACGTAACCGGGACGATTCCACTTACGGTCCACTTCAACCCCATTTTGCGGATGACGCTTTTTGTAACGCGGATTGATACGTGGTAGTGGATTTTGACCGTCTACCTCCAAAATTTGCATCCGTACTTTGGCTTGTTTATAGGCCGGTGTACGGGTGACTACATCGAACGCCCCACCAGTTAACAGATTGACCGCACCATCATGGCTGGTAGAGTGCATCGGCACATAAATTTCAGTTCCCTGCACCCGGTCTGTAACCAGAACGCGTAGCTTGACCGCACCATAAGGGGATTCCAATCGAACCAGCGATCCATTATGGATTCCGCGCTCTTCAGCCAATTCAGGGGACACTTCTACAAATACTTTTGGAAGTTTGAGCTGAATGCCTGCCGATTTGGTCGTCATATTTCCTTCATGAAACTGTTCGAGCAGTCGACCATTATTTAAGGTCAGATCGAATTCAACGGGGTACTCTTTCGGTGGCACATATTCGAAAAGTCCCAAACGCGCTTTTTTATCTGGAAAGTTAAAGCCGTTGGTGTGCAATAGCGGTGTATTGCTACCATCCGGCGATCCCCAGTGGAAGCTGTTCCAGCCTTCCAATACGTCATAATTACATTGGGAGAAAAATGGAGTGAGCGACGCCATTTCCTCGAAAATTTCACTTGGATGGCTGTAATCCCAATCAAATCCCATGTGCTTGGCAAATTGGCTGAAAATCCACCAATCCGGCTTACTGTCTCCCATAGGGCGGAGGGCTTCATATAAACGCTGGACACGACGTTCGGTGTTCGTAAAGGTTCCGTCTTTTTCGAGTGAAGGTACGGCTGGCAAAATAACGTCAGCGAATTCAGCTGTTTTGCTCAGAAATACATCCTGAACGACAAGGAAATCCAAGTTCGCCAGCATTTCTTGGGTATGGTTGGAGTCGGCATCCACCCATGCCATCTCTTCTCCAGCGATATACATCGCTTTGAGCTTACCTGTTTCAATGGCTTCCAGCATCTGAATGTTGTCTAGTCCGCGTTGACCTGGAATTTGTACGCCGTAGGCCGCTTCGAACTTGGCACGAACGATATCGTTCGTCACGGGCTGATAGCCCGGGAAAATATCCGGCATTGTACCCATATCGGCAGCACCCTGAACATTGTTATGTCCGCGAAGCGGATATGCGCCTGCACCCGGACGCATAAAGTTTCCAGTCACCAGCAGTAGGTTGGCAATTGCAATCGAAGTGTAAGAGCCTGCGATGTTTTGCGTCACACCCATGCCCCAGCAAATGGCAGTGCCGTCGGCTTCGTGAATCATAGTCGCTACCTGAATCAGTGTCTCTTTGGAAATACCAGTTTCCTGTTCGGCAAATTCCAAGGTGAAACGATCTAGCAACTTCAAATATTCAGGATAGAAGTTTACATGCTCTTCAATGAATTTTACATCATGCCAGTTTTGCTCAATGATGTATTTGGCTACAGCGGATAACCATACATAATCCGTACCTTGCTTCGGACGAATGAACAGATCTGCGCGTTCTGCCATTTCATGCTTGCGCAGGTCGACCGAGATCAACTTTTGACCGTGTAGCTTATGCGCACGTTTGATACGAGTAGCCAGCACGGGATGTCCTTCTCCCGGCGCGCAACCGACCAGCATGACCAAACCTGCTTTGGCAATGTCTTTAATCGTACCGCTGTCCCCACCGATGCCTCCGGTGTATTGCAGCCCCCATGACGCAGGAGATTGGCAATACCGTGAGCAATTATCGACGTTATTCGTTTGGAAGACCTGACGAGCCAACTTTTGCATCAAATAGTTTTCTTCATTGGTAAATTTGGACGAAGAAATAAAGCCGAGTGCCTCACCGCCGTAAGTTTCTTGAATAGCTCCCATTTTGCTGGCCATCAGGCTCAAGGCTTCTTCCCAGGTAGCTTCCACAAATTCGTCACCTTGACGAATTAAAGGGGAGGTCAAACGCTGATCGCTGTTCACAAAATCCCAGCCAAATTTCCCTTTTACGCATGTTGAGATACCGTTAACAGGTCCCTCAGAGGTAGGTTGTACCTTCAAAATTTTGCGGCCTTTGGTCCAAACCTCAAAGCTGCAACCTACACCGCAAAACGTACAGACGGTTTTCGTTTTTTTCGTACGGGTTTCACGCATTGCTGCTTCGACTTCGGAAATAGCAAAAATCCCACTATAGCCCGGCTCCACTTCCTTTATTAAATCCACCATCGGATTTAATAAATCCTTGTTCATGCCACTCATGAAGCCTGCTTCTCCCAGCATGGATTTCTCCATCAAGGCATTGCATGGGCAGACGGTTACACACTGACCGCAGCTGACGCAGGAGGAATCGTTAATCGCAACCCTGTCATCCCATATGACGCGAGGGCGTTCAGCTTCCCAGTCGAGGGACAGCGTTTCATTGACCTGAAGGTTTTGGCATACCTCTACGCATTGGCCGCATGCAATACATTGATTGGGGTCATATCGATAGAAGGGATGAGACATATCTACTTCTGTCGGGTCAACTTTCGGTTGATACGGATATTTTTGATGTTCAATCTCCATAAGCTCTGCTGTATTATGCAAAGTACAATTACCGTTGTTGTTATCGCACACTGTGCAGTAGAGGAGATGATTTTCTAGCAATCGGTCCATAGCCTCGGTTTGAGCTGCTTTCGCGCGATCCGAGTGTAAATGAATATTCATTCCATCCGAAGCCAGTGTTGAGCAGGAACGCATAAGTTTTCCGTCCACTTCCACGATACAAGTGTCACAGGTGCGGATCGGATCGACTTCGGGAACGTAACACAGCTGGGGATGGGCGATGTTGTTTTCGTTAATCACTTCAAGAATCGTTGCGCTGTTCTTCGTTTTCAGTTCCTGTCCGTTTAATGTGATTTTGATCGTACTATCAGTCACGGTTCAGGCTCCTTTCAGATTTTAAATTTAAAAATTAGGAATAAAAAAACTCCACCATAAACACAAGTGCTCGTGTTTCAGCACTTGTGTTTATGGTGGAGTAGTGACCAAGCTCTAGGTCCTGGAGGCCAATCCGCCATTTGAATATGTATTAATAACAAACAGTACGCACCGTCTGTATATCAATAACTTCCGAATAACTTAGATATGTCATTTTCTGCATGTCATCTCGTGTAACTATAACGTAAAATTTAAGATAGTTCAACGGTACATTATTAATTTTTTAATTGATAATGATTATCGTTTGAGAAATCGAAAAATCATTGACAAACGTTCCAGGATTGCTAACAATAGGAATGTAATCTATTTCAGAGCAATCGTAAATGGAGTGTGCGTGGGAACCGCGTATATTTTATTTGTCGCAGCGCTTGTTAGTTTGATTTTTCTATATCACATGAAGTGGGATTCGTAAAATCCTGATGTAGATAAATTAACCGGCATTTAGCAGATTCTTCGATATTCATAAGCGAAGAAGTTGTTGTGATGCCGGTTTTTTGGTTCAGTATAAAATGAATGGAAATGCCGTTCCAATTTAGAGTGTAAAGAGTTTTATTAGAGTTTTATTAATGAAGACGGATTGAGGTGAACAGGATGGCGAACCGGAGCGACGATCAATGGAATCGTCCGTTACGGGACTTAAGAATATCCGTCATAGACCGATGTAATTTTCGGTGCCGATATTGTATGCCGGAAGAAATATTTGGCCATGACTATCCGTTTTTGCCAAAAGAAAAAATATTGACCTTTGAGGAAATTACGCGCCTTTCCCGTATTTTTGTCTCGCTGGGCGTTACGAAGTTGCGTATTACTGGTGGTGAGCCGTTGCTGAGGAAAAATTTGTCCTTGCTTATTCATTCGTTAACTCAACTCGATGGCGTTGAAGATATTGCAATGACGACAAACGGCGTATTTTTGCCTAAATATGCTGTAGCACTGCGAGAGGCGGGACTGAAAAGAGTGACGGTTAGTCTGGATTCGCTCGATGATGATCGGTTCCGCCAAATGAACGGGGGCAGAAGCAGTGTAAAGGCGGTGCTGGATGGTATTGAGGCTGCCGCTCAAGCAGGGATGCAGGTGAAAATAAATATGGTCGTGCAAAAGGGCTTTAACGATCAGGATATTGTTCCCATGGCTGACTATTTCCAAAAGAAAAAGCATATTTTACGTTTTGTTGAGTTTATGGATGTAGGCAACACCAATGGCTGGAAATTGGATCAGGTCGTTTCCAAGCAGCAGATCATCGAAGCCATTCATGAGCATATGCCGTTAGAGCCTGTTCCGCCCCAGTACAAAGGTGAGGTGGCGACGCGCTACAGGTATCAGGACAGAGACGGGGAAATCGGTATTATTTCGTCTGTTACGGACGCCTTCTGCTCCACATGTACACGAGCGAGAATTTCTGCTGAAGGCTCCTTGTACACGTGCCTGTTTGCCTCTCAAGGGTACAAGCTTCGCGCGATGCTGCGTTCCGAACAGTCCGATGACGAGATTAGAGCTTACATTGAGCGTGTTTGGAGAGAACGTACCGACCGCTATTCAGAGGAACGACTGAATCATACACAGCAACAAGCAACGTCTAAAATTGAAATGTCACACATCGGCGGGTGAGCCGAAGAGTCCGCCTGTCAGAAACAAGGGAGTGGAGCACATGGAAAAGCCAGCTGAGGTAAAACGTGAGATTCTACGTTATCGTGACGGTCAGATCAAGCGTTTTGAAGACACTGTGGTGACGGAGCATCCGGTGACCATCAAAATCAATCAGCAGGAATTTGCTACCATGGTTTGTACACCAGAGTATGTGGAGGATATGGCAGTAGGTTTTTTGGCCTCTGAAGGCGTCATCCAACGGTACGATGATATTGAAGATATTTGGGTTCAGGAAAAAGAAGGTTTTGTTCATATTAAAACCCGTCGAATGAATGAGTTTTATCAAAACTTTCATTCCAAACGGTACATTACCTCCTGCTGTGGAAAAAGCAGACAGGGCTTTTATTTTATGAATGATGCCAAAGTGGCAAAAAGAATGAATGATACCCATGTTACGCTGTCTTTTGACGATTGTTTCCGCTTGATGGATTTAATGCAAAGCTCGGCACTTACGTTCCAAGAGACCGGTGGTGTTCATAATGCAGCGTTGTGCGATAAAGACGGGATGATCCTGTCCAGAATAGATATCGGCCGACACAATGCGCTGGATAAAATCTATGGGCATTGCCTAAAACATGATATTGTATTACAAGACAAAATCATAGTTTTCAGCGGGCGCATTTCGTCTGAAATTTTGTTGAAGGTTGCAAAGATTGGCTGTGAAGTTGTTTTGTCCAAGTCAGCTCCTACAGAGCTTGCACTTGAGTTGGCTGAGGATCTGGGAATTACAACCGTCGGCTTTATACGCAGTCATTCTCTGAATGTATATACGCATACCGAGCGGATTGATGAACTGGTTGAATCTAAAATATAATATACAAATCCTCATTGTACACCGTCATAGTTAACCAGCATGAAATAAAACCTTTCGGGGTATTCATGTTGGTTTTTCTTGGTACATATGTGGTGGACAGTCACTGTACTGAAAAGGAGGGGATGTTAAATGAACTATCATATTCAAGTATTTGCCGGACTTGCGGAACAGATGGGAGGGCCTATAATCACGGTGCCTACTGATCAAGAAACGATGAGCGTTGCCGCGTTAAAAGACTTGCTATCCGAGTGTTTCCCTGAAGCAGCAGCCCAGTTGCAAGGTTCTTTTGTTGCCAGAAATCAAGCCTACGCCGCTCCTGAGGACCTCGTAAGTATCCATGATGAGATTGCGATTATTCCTCCGGTTTCAGGAGGGTAAATTCTATTAATAGAATGGATGAATTCGATAGAATAGGTGCAAGGGGGCAGATCATATGCAATACCGTATTCAGCTATTCGCAGGTATGGCGGAGCAACTTGGTGATGTGATCACGGTAGAACTTTCACAGGAAGCGGTGACCATTGCAGACATTCGAAAAAGGCTGAATGAGCTGTACCCGGAAGTAACTTCACAACTGCCAGGTTCTTTTTTTACCCATCATAAAAAGTTGGCTTCTCCAGATGAACTTGTGCTTCCATCAGATACAATTGCTCTTCATCAGTCAGCACCCGGGATGGAGACGGTCGTTTCAAAATGTGGCTTATTTGCCATTACGTACGACCCGATTGATGCCGATGAAGTAACCTCAAAGGTGCTCGACCCTTCTCATGGCGCCTCGCTGACCTTCAATGGTACGACTCGGGAATTTACGCAAGGTCAACGAACGGTGCTGCTTGAATATGAGGCGTATGTCCCGATGGCCATGAACACAATGAAGCAGATTGGTGACGAAATTGCAGAGCGTTGGCCTTCTACACGTACTGCGATTACACATCGGCTTGGTACGGTAAGAATTGGAGAGACGAGTGTGGTGATTGCTGTCTCTGCTGCACACCGCGATACTTGCTACGAAGCCAGCCGCCATGCCATTGAACGGTTAAAGCAAATCGTACCGATTTGGAAAAAGGAAGTGTGGGAGGACGGCTCAGAATGGAAGGGGCATCAGCTGGGTGGCTGGAACCCTCAAAATACTCCAAAGCTTTCAAATAAGGGCGAGGACATTTGAACTTTTAGCTTGTCTGATCAACTTGTAGCTATCAATGGATAAGTATGGAGGCGTAAATCAACGATGTCAGAAATGGACAAAAATCAGAAAATAGAAGTTGATGCACAAGCACATGCGCATGCGTCTCATGCCCGTTATTCTAGACAGGAATTATTCTCGAAAATTGGACCGACAGGCCAGCAAAATATCCGTAGTAAGCACGTGCTGATGGTGGGGGCCGGCGCACTGGGCACTGCCAATGCTGACATGCTGGTGCGAGCGGGCATCGGACGGCTGACGTTGGTAGACCGTGATTATGTAGATTGGAGCAATTTGCAGCGCCAACAGCTCTATGACGAAACGGATGCCCGTGATCAGATCCCCAAGGCAGTGGCCGCGCAGAAGCGATTGCAGCAAATCAATTCCGACGTGGACATTCGTGCGCTAGTCCGGGACGTCTCGCTGGAGGAAATCGACGATATCGCAGCAGGAGTGGATCTTATCGTAGATGCCACCGATAATTTCGATACACGTCTGCTTATGAACGATTATGCGGTCAAGCACCGAATTCCTTGGATTTACGGGGCGTGTGTGGGCAGCTATGGGACAACCTTTACCATCGTGCCAGGGCAGACACCGTGCCTGCATTGCCTGCTCGGGACCGTACCGCTTGGCGGTGCGACCTGTGATACGGTCGGTGTGATTAGCCCGGCTGTACAGATGGTGGCCGCTTATCAAAGCGCCGAAGCATTGAAGCTGCTCACCGGGGACGATTCGGCTTTGCAAAATAAGCTGATATCTTTCGACTTGTGGAACAATCAGCATCAGGCGATTCAAATCAGCGCCATGAAGAAAGCCGATTGCCCAACGTGTGGTGAGCACCCAGTGTTTCCTTTTTTACAATCGGAGCATCAGGCTAAAACGGCTGTCTTGTGCGGACGAGATACGGTTCAAATCCGCCCTGCCCCGGGTACTGTACGTGATCTGAATGAAGCGGCACGTTTGTTATCCCGTCAGGGGGGCAAGGTGGAGCATAATCCATACCTGGTATCCGTTGTTATCGGAACGCATCGAATCGTTCTTTTTCAGGATGGACGCGTCTTAATTCATGGCACGAAGGACATTGCCGAGGCGAGATCGATTTATCACAAATATTTGGGTTGACCCAATAGATTCGACCCGTTATGAGATGTACAATGTTTCCTTATTTTCGCTATCACATTTCGTCATCTCATTTTGGAATTTATAGGATAGGGGAAAAACAAGTTGAAAAAGAAATTTGGGTACATATTCACGTTCGTTGGATTGTTGGCATGGGTTCTGGCGGGCTGCTCGTCTCCGGCTGCTGTACAATCGGCACAGTCCGCACCCAAGACAGAACTAGTTGTATCTGCCGCTGCAAGTCTTCAAGATAGTCTGAATACGCTCAAAGGCCAGTATGAGAAACAGCACCCAGATATCAAACTTACCTTTAACTACGCTTCATCTGGTACATTACAAAAACAGATTGAGCAAGGCGCACCCGCTGACGTATTTATTTCGGCAGGCATGAAGCAAATGAAGGCATTAACCGATGCTTCATTGGTGGAAAAGGATAACGTGCTGCTTCAAAATAAACTGGTTGTGGTTATTCCGCAAGATAAGGCGAAAAGCACAGATAACAAAAGCATTACGCTCAATGACTTGATGGGTCCTTCTTTCCTGAAAGTGGCTGTTGGGGAGCCTACTACCGTTCCCGCCGGACAGTATTCCAAAGAATCGTTAACGAAGGCTGGACTATGGGACAAGCTGGAACCTAAGATGGTATTCGCCAAGGACGTAAGACAGGTATTAAATTATGTTGAAACAGGCAACGCCGATGCAGGACTCGTCTATCTAACGGATGCCAAATCATCCGATAAAACGGTCATAGCACTGGAAGTGCCCGAGGAATTGCATGCACCCATCCTGTATCCTGAAGGCATTGTAAAAGCAACCAAACATAGCCAGGAAGCAGGCGAGTTTCTTGATTTTCTACGGACAGATGAAGCAATGAGTGTGTTCAGTAAAGATGGATTTTCAGCCCCTACAGAAATGACGGGAAAATAGAATTTACAGATAAAGGAGGGGGTCCCGTTGGATTGGTCAGCTTTTCTTCCTCCGGTTATCGTATCTGTTAAAGTCGCTGTCGTCGCCAGCATCATCGTCTTTTTATTAGCTACTGTGGTAGCGCGAATGATGGCGAATTGCACGCCGCGGAGGGGAACCAGCGTGATCGAGACCGTCCTACTTCTTCCGCTCGTTTTGCCTCCCACTGTTGTCGGCTTTATTTTGCTCATCTTGCTGGGAAGGAAAAGCTGGATCGGCACTGCCTTCGAAAACCTGTTCGAGCAGACGATTGTATTTACGTGGGGAGCTGCAGTGGTGGCGGCCGTAGTTGTTGCTTTTCCACTGGCTTACCGTACGATTAAAGCAGGATTTGAAGCTGTAGACCCGGAGGTAGAGCAGGCTGCACGTGCGCAAGGTGCCAACGAATGGCAGGTGTTTCGCCACATTACGATGCCCCTTGCCTATCGACCGCTCATTTCAGGATACATTCTCGGATTTGCCCGAGGGTTAGGGGAATTTGGCGCTACGCTGATGCTTGCAGGTAATATTCCTGAACAGACCCAAACTCTGCCTACAGCAATTTACACTGCGTCCGAGGTCGGAAATATGACACTCTCCTGGAGCTGGGTAGCCGTCATCATTTTATTCTCTTTTATCATGTTGATGCTTTCTAATCGACTGGTAAAGGATTAGTCCGTCTGGAGTAAGAACATGCGCAGTCTGCCGATAGGGCAGCTGCGGCAACGTTATAGAGCAGCTTAGATCACCAAGAAACCCTGCGATTACTAAAACGCAGGGTTTCTTGTTCCTTTCGACAGCGATTACGGTGACCTCCCGGTCCTTGGTATCGCGCATTAGGTTGCACTAATGGCCGATGCCATAGAACAGATTTAGTGGAATTACGGTACAATTTACTAGAAAAACAAAGGGGGATGAGGAACATGAAGAAATTCGGGGAAATGTTTCTGGTAGGTTTAGCCATGGCTTTCGGGCTTGGTCTGGTGGCCGGAAATGTGCAACCTCCCGCCGCTTCCGCGGCTGGTACAGAATATTATGTGGCCACGAGCGGCAGCGACTCTAATGCCGGAACGAACGATGCGCCGTGGAAGACGTTGCAGCACGCGGCCGACGTGGCTCCTGCGGGCAGCACGGTTTACGTCCGAGGCGGCGTGTACAAGCAGAAATTAAAGATTACCCGCTCTGGCTCCGCTTCGCAGGGTCCCATTGTGTTCACCAACTATGGGACAGAGACCGCCATTATTGATGGCAGCGGACTTTCGGTTAGCGGGAACGAAGGGCTGATCGAACTGGCCGATGTCAATTACGTTACTGTTCAGGGGTTTGAAATCCGCAATTTTACCACTGCTTCCAAGAACGTGGTGCCTGTAGGTATTTATGTTCACGGTTCGGGCGGCTTCATTAATCTGTCCAACAACAAAATCCATGACATCAAAAACACGGTCACCCCGACCGGCAAAGATCGGCTGGGTCGGGATGCTCACGGTATCGCTGTTTACGGCACGAAAGCTCCGGCTTCGATTCACGACCTTACGATCAGCGGCAATGAGCTGTACAATCTCGTGCTGGGCTCCAGCGAATCGCTCGTTTTAAACGGCAACGTGGATGGCTTTGTGGCGACCAACAACCTCATTCACGATAATGACAACATCGGGATTGATTTGATCGGCTTTGAGGGAACTGCGCCGAATACCGTTTACGATCAGGCGCGGAACGGGTTGGTGAAGGGCAATCGGGTGTATAATAATTCAGTTCAAAATAACCCATCTTACAAGAGCGATGACAACTCGGCCGGCGGCATTTATGTAGATGGAGGCAAGGACAGCATTATTGAGCAGAACTACAGCTACAACAACGATATCGGCGTCGAAATTGCCTCCGAGCACGCCGGTAAAGCAACCAGTAATATTACGGTCCGCAGCAACGTGATATATAACAACCGACTGACCGGCATTGCCATGGGCGGTTACAATGAGGAGCGTGGCTCCACGGTAAACTGCAAGATCGTGAACAATACACTATACAAGAACGATACGTTTGACGACGGAAGCGGTCAGCTTTTGGTTCAATATGATACGCGAAACAACGTGATCAAAAACAATATTTTCGTGGCTAGCTCTACGGATATGCTGATCTCCAATGGATACACCAAAAATTCCGGCAATGTTGTGGATTATAATTTATATTTTGCTCCAGGCGGCAGCTCGGAAGCCAATTGGACTTGGAAAAATAAAGAGTATACGGGATTCTCCGCGTACAAATCGGGGACCGGCAACGATACGCATTCTCTATTTGCCGATCCTAAATTCGTGAATGCCGCGAACAGCGACTTCCATTTGCAGTCTTCGTCACCTGCGATCGATGCCGGGAACACGGACCGTGCCATCATTGGAACACTGGATATCGACGGGAAGCCAAGAGTACAGGGAGCCGCTGTGAACATCGGTGCCTACGAGTAAGTCCTATATTTTATGACAAACAGTGCATGGCGAAAGTATTTGGGGCCACTGTTTGTACGTCTTTACAATGTTCCTTGCAATTAAAACACCTTCAAAGTGAAACTCCATGTCGTAAGATATGGAGATAACCTTGAAGGTGTTTTTGCGTTGGCAACAAGATTAAGCTGTCCTCGGAAAGTAAAAATGGAAGTCATACAAATGAGATTAGAAAGTTGTTCCTGTTCGATAGGCTCCGATTAACATAGTTGCTGCACACCTTTTAACCATACGGATTTGATCGACAAAGTATCCGAGATGTTGGTTGTCGGATCACCGTTTACTAGTATAAGGTCAGCGAGCGAACCTTCGGCAATACAGCCGCGATCGTTAAGCCCAAAGCAACGGGCCGGTTTCGCGGTAGCCGACTGAAGCGCTTCTATGGGAGTAAATCCGGCCTCAACCAGCAATTGCATTTCATGATGAACGCTGGCTCCATGAGCAAGGCCGCCAAGATTGGGAACAGGAACGGGGGCGACATCCGTCCCGACCAGAATATCCACACCGGCACGGTGAAGATCCATCACATTTTTAAAGCTATTCTCCAAATTGCCTTGCGGGAAAGTATGGAAGCTTGAGTTCAAAATATCGATCCATTCCGGACTTAATTTGGAATAAACACGTGAATCATTCGCCAATTCTGATGCCGGATTCCCCAGAATGGATGAGTTCAATACCAAGCACGGTATAACAAATGCGTCTGAATCCGCTATGGATTTCACCAACTCAGATGTGAATTCGGGCCTGTCGAGAAATAAGTGACCCAATCCGTCGACTCCCATATCGATGGCGGTTTGCGAAGAATGAGCCGTCAAGACGTGAGCTATGACTATTTTATCGAATTTATGGGCTTCTGCCACGGCTGCTTTTAAAATCTCGTCGCTTAAAATAGGCAGTCCAGGGGCACCCAAGACCGTCCCTTCTTCAATCATGATTTTAATATAGTCGGCGCCACTCTCCACCTGGGTATGCACATGTTTGATCGCTTCTTCCACTGTCGTCACTTGGGGCACTTTTTCGTGATCGTGAGCGTAGGCGGCTAGCATAGCTTCCCGGTCTTCGTTGGGTAACTTCTCCAATTCCTTTAATACGAACTCAGGAATTTCATCCTCATCCTGCAATAATTCATCCGGATGACCACCTGGAGCAGTGATCGCTGTGCCGGCGGAACGGACTTCAGCGGCGTCATTCACGTTTTTCAACTGGATCTTGCGCCCTCTTTCTGTAAAACTGCCGTTCATTTCGAGTTCTGTCGTGACGCCGAATTTTAAAGCATCTCGTAACCCACCGATTGAAGTGTGGACATGCGCATCAATCAGGCCAGGCAATAATGTCGCATTTTCCCCATCGATGATCGTTGCATGTGTCGGAAGGTCTCCGCCTACCGAAATAATGGTTTCCCCCTGGATGACAACATTTCTGGGCTCAATAACTTTTTCTCCATCGAAAATACGTACATTCGTAATCGCTGTAACTTTTTCTACCGTAGAGCTTTGAGTTACATTCTTCATGTCGTTCCTCCTTAGTGTTCAGTTTTAAACACTTAGAATTCTAACTATTAGTTTTATAACTGTCAATAAACTGATTTTCATTTGACAAACAGTTTAGAGATTTATATAGTTTATTTACTGACAATTAGACTTCTAATAATTTGAGGAGGTATGATTATGGAAACCCAAAAGGATACGGTTTTTCTGGATTTGTTTCAGGTTATCGGTCTTAAGTTAAAGAAAAGAGCGGACGAGAGCATAAAAGAGTTGGGATTAAATGCTCAACAAGGAAAAATGATTAGATATATCTACGAGAATCAAGAAAATAATTTAATTCAGAAGGATCTGGCCGATCGGTTTCATCTGCGCGGAGCCAGCATTACAAGCATACTTCAAGGTCTTGAGCAAAAAGGATTCATCGAGCGCAAAATCCCGGCCAATAATGAGCGGCAAAAAAATATTTATGTTTTACCAAAAGCCATTGAATTGATTGAAGCTTTTAGTGACTCTTTTCAAAAGGTGGAGGACGAAATTGTTCAAGCCCTGACCGAAGAGGAGAAGCAAATCTTAGAGGAAATGTTAAACAAAATTAATGAACGTTTATAATTTTAGATAAAATCATGTTCCAAAAATCACTTTCGCTAGTCTCTGTTTTATAGGAGAGGAATCGGTTATGATGGATATAGTAATAGGGATTTTAGTAGATTTTAGGAGAGCGGTGCGATATGAGAAGGGAAACGGGTTTTAACGAAATTATTCGAAAAGTACGTAAAGAGCTGTTTGGGAAAGGCCCGGAGCGCATACATACAACCTTTGTAGATAATATGGCCATCACGATGCTGTATGGAAATTTAACCCCATCCGAAAAGTTTCTGGCACAAGAAGAATCTGGGAAAGAGATGGTGCATGCAGCTCGAACCAAAATGGTTCAAAAAATATATCCCACACACTTCAATAAAGAACTGGAGGATTACATGGGTTCGCGGCTGCTGCACCTCTTTTCAGATATTAAAGTGGAGGAAGATATAGCCATCTCTGTTTTTGTATTTGAAGATAATATTACCGCAAAATAAAAAGAAGGCGGAACCGATATAGCATCCATATTGTTGGAGAGTTCGGCTACACCCTCGATTTAATTAACGATGTCCTAATTGAAATGGAATGAATAGAGAGTTTTTTCTGTTTACACGTTTTTTCTTCTTCGATATTGATATTGGGACCATTGGTAGAGAACAAAACATCCTATGCAAAAACCAAGGATAGCCACCAAGGCCGCCACTAGGACCATGGCCGAAAATACATAAGCGACAATACTCCACTGGAGCATAAATCCTACCCAAGCGACCAGCAGAAAAAAGACGGCAAGAAGCTGATTAAACCTTTGCTGTTCTCGGTTCTCCTGCACATATGAGGAGGGGCTTTTCTTCAAGAAAAGCTTGGCTATCCGCATTACTGGATTGAAGTTAAAAAGGACGCCGAGCAACCCCGCGATAAGAGGAATTACTAGCACCCCATATCCCCCTGTAATCCAAGTGAAAACTACAGATAAAACAATTACCCATTGATTAGCCCTGACTAACGGGCGCGGAATGGATGGATTTTGGCTCAAATATATCATCCTTTTCATATCGGAATAAATTCAAAGATGGAAATATTATAGCCTAACATTTGGGGAATAGATACCAAAAAACCAAAGACTCTGCAAGCCCATCTGCTAAGGTTTTTTGTCTTGCTTAATTCCTAGCAATGCATAATCCAATTAGTTACAATTCTTATATACGCCTATTGGGGAAGATAGACATTGTTGTACTCTATGCGCAAATCACGGATCAGGAAAGGGACCTACATAGTTTATGAAAAAAAATGATTTTGGAAATAGGATGAAGGAATATGAAAATGCCTATAGATTAAGCCTACCACGCCGTTTACCCGTAATTATCAGAATTGATGGTGCGCATTTTCATACCTTTACACGTGGGATGACGAAACCTTTTGATGAGAAACTAATTTTTGCATTATGGGAGACGTGTAAATATTTGGCCTATAACATTATGGGGTGTAAATTGGTGTATCATCAGAGCGATGAAATCTCACTGCTTCTTACGAATTATGATAAATTAACGACGCAATCCTGGTTTGAAAATAATCTTCAAAAGATGGTGTCCATATCTGCCTCGCTGGCTACAGCCAAATTTAATGAGGAAATCCAAAAGGTTTACCCAGGTCAGCCTTTAGCCACTTTTGATGCGAGAGCATGGGTTTTGCCCCAGGATGAGGTTACAAACTACTTCCTATGGAGACAACAAGATGCTACTAAAAATAGCATTTCTATGGTAGCTCAAGCCCATTTCAGGCATTCAGAACTAGAAGGATTGAACGGAAATCAGCTCCAAGACAAGCTTTTTGTGGAAAAAGAGCTAAACTGGAACGATCTTCCGGTCTGGCAAAAGCGGGGAATTTGCATTACCAAACAACAGTACAACAAAGGCGAAGCCGTCAGAAGCAAGTGGGATGTTGATCATGAGACACCGATTTTTTCACAGAATAGAGATTATATTAACCAATATGTATACTTGGACAAGGATGTGTAGATTTGGAGTGTGTCATTTTTATAGGAATTCAGGCTTCGGGCAAGTCGACATTTTATAAAGAACATTTCTTCAAAACACATATGCGAATAAACCTTGATATGCTTAAAACACGGAATAGGGAAAATATTTATCTACAAGCCTCCATCGAAACGATGCAGCGCTTTGTTGTAGACAATACAAATGCCACTGTTATAGAACGGAAGAAATATATAGATGCTTGTAAAAATAGGGGGTTTAAAGTTATTGGCTACTATTTTGAGCCCGATTTTGCAGAATCTATTAAGCGTAATGAGCAGCGCACAGGCAAAGAGTATGTTCCTGAAATCGGTATTAAAAGTGTAATGAGTAAACTTGAGATCCCAAGCTACGAAGAAGGATTTGATGAACTCTATAGCGTGATTTCCATTGAAGGAACGTTTCAGATCAAAAGGCTACTGGAAAACCATACAATATAGGGGGAGTACCATGAACATACCTGAGAGATTCATCAAACGTTTTCCAGCATACGAGGACGTATTTGCCAGCGATCTGGAACATCATCGCAAGCACTTTCTGCCGATTTGCTCGATTAATCTTCAGTTTTTATTCCCGGAGCAGGACGAGTGGCTGCATTTTGTTTCCGTAAAAGAAATCTACGAAGGCTGTGTGGGTGAAAATACTCAGCAATTTCATACCTCATATACCAAGGAAGATATGCTGGGTTTCGATGTAATTGACGGCAAATACAAATTCGAAGCAGACTGGAATTATTTTAGTCTTCATCAGAAAGAGCAATTGGAAGCTACCTATGAAGCGCTGAAATCTACCGGGGATAAAGCGTACCTACGTATGAAGAGAGAAGTCATGGCGTTGGACGGACTGGAACAGGTGTACATGGCTAATGAACAAGACTACCAAGCTCGCAAAGCATTTTTCCTGGAAAACAATAAAATTTATCCATATTCCTCCTTTGGGGAGGCCAAAAAGTCTGTGGAAGAACTCACCCGTGATTTTGAGGAAAAGCAATCCAGTGGTTGGGGACTGAGTTTCCCTGAAGTTAACGGAATTTTGGATGATATCGCTTTTCAGTCTGATAAGGCTCAAAGCTACATCAAGGAATATGGGGAATCATTGGAAGAAATGCTCCAGTTTGAGCAAACCAATTTGCTCCATGTACCTAAACGTCCCAATGGTGAGACTTTTACCTATATCGGTTCCATTACCGGATATTATTTTCAAGCATGCGGGGCGGATACCGTCTATTTATTTTACGATAGAGAATTGAGTAAAGCGGTAATTTGCTTCGAGTATTCCTAGAATATAGAAAAAGCTCCCTATAAGGGAGCTCAGAGTGTCGAGAAAGTCCAAAGGACTTTCCGGCACTTTATTTTTTATTTGGGGAGACTCAACTTTTAAAACAAAAATCGATTTAAAACGATCTGAGGACCCATTTTTAATTGATCAAAATGACCATTTTAAACCTCATTAAAAAAACAGGGGGTTTCTCGACAGCCTGAGCTCCCTATAAGGGAGCTTTAAAATTTATTTCTTATTGATCTTCACATCGTGCTCTTTAGCCAGTGTGTTAATCTGTTCTTCAAAATCTCTAAATAGCTTTCTACCCTCGCTTAGCTTGGTGTTACCCTCATTAATTAAGTTCAGATCCCCTTTTTCTACGTATATCTATGGATGATTGGATGTGTTTATAGGCTAAAAGAACTGCCGTTATCCATTGGAGTATAAATCCTACCCAAGCGACCAGCAGAAAAATGTGATCCAAGTGAAAACTCCAGGCAGCACAACACCCACTGATTAACCCTGACTAAAGGACGTGAAATTTATGCTGAATCTTGACCCATATATATCGTCTTTTTCTTATCGGAATAAATAGTTGTGATTATTATAACGTAATGGTGGGGAATAGATAGCTGAAAAAATGGTTTGTTTGATTACTACTATAGACCTATTACCAAAGACATGGTAGAGTTTTGGTATATATTCGGTAAAGGGGTCAGTTTATGAAAAAGATATTTTTATGGTTATGTGTAGCAGGAATCGTTCTATCGGGCTGTACTACTTCCAAGAGCGATACTACGAGTACAGAGAGTGCTACAAGTTCAAATGCATCAGGAGGCTCTGCCAGTTCATCTGTACATGAGACGGTAGCGGCAGAAAATAGTGGATATCAAGGTAAAATTTCATTTCGTAACGTAGGCTGGGGGATGAGTAAAGAACAAGTAAAGGCATCAGAAGATATGGAAGTTGAAGAGGAAGATCATGAGTCAGTGGCCTATTACTCCAAGATATTGGGACTGGAAAGCGGACTTATGTACTTTTTTGTGGATGATCAATTGGCTC
Organism: Paenibacillus sp. SER-28; assembly: GCF_052906305.1. Taxonomy (NCBI): domain Bacteria; kingdom Bacillati; phylum Bacillota; class Bacilli; order Caryophanales; family Paenibacillaceae; genus Paenibacillus; species Paenibacillus sp. SER-28. The sequence goes on from NZ_JBRECM010000009.1 coordinate 93,208, forward strand.
GTGCAGGTTATGTAGTGACCGAAAAACATACGAATAAAAATGAGTATATTGAGAATTATAATGACTTAAAAAAGAGCCTAACGGAGAAATACGGCAAGCCTAGCAGTGATGATACCCTTTGGAAGGGAGATTTATAGAAAGGCACGCCAAGCCAATGGGGAATGGCTGTAGCGACAGGCGAATTGCATTATCAGGCAGCATGGGAGACAGAAGATACAGAAATTTTGCTTGATTTACAAGGTGATAATTTCGAGCCCCGCCTGAGTCTATTGTATGACAGCAAGGAACTACAGCATTTGAGTGAGCAGCAAAAGGATCAGGAATTGAAAAAGAATTTATAGCAGTACATGCATGGGTTTCATAGGCTTTGAGTGCGAACCCCAAGTACACATGAAATCCCCGGAACATTCGCACTCCGCGCCAGACAAGGGATTTAGCGATTTTGGGGTGTGATTTTTAACATTTATTGGTGAGTTGAAAAGAGATTCGCGAAAAATCGTTTACAAAGTTTTGCTGGGTAAGGCTTTGTAACGCGTGCAGTCGCTCCCTATATGGGAGCGTGGATTGAAATTTTCACTCCAAATATCCGTCTTTTGCTCTTTCAATGTCGCTCCTTACGTAGGAGCGTGAATTGAAAGCACGTATTTCTCATACCACACATTTAGCACAGCTATGACGTTCCTCATTTTTCTTTGAAATATAAAAAAGATTTGCCTTAGAACTTGGCAAGCCTTTTTTATGTTGGTTATAAAATGCTAATAAACTCATAATGAACTAACATTTTTATAGATGTGGAACTGTTCGGGTCACCATTTTAAAAAGAGGAACACAAAAAAGAAGTCCGTTTTGAAAACAGACTCCTTAATGTATTTCCACGCTAACATGCACAAACCACGCTATTCTGTTTCTTCAAACTGCATTAACACGGAAATGTCTTTGATCTCCAGAGCATGAGCGATCTTTTCAAGCATAAGCAAGTTTACTTCTTGTCGGTCGTCACTGCTTAGTTTGGATATCCTTGCCTGTGAAACACCGGATAGTTCTTCTAATTGTTTTTGAGTGATACCTTTTTCTTTGAGAATTTCCTTAAGCTTGATTCTAATTTTTAACATTTGGATTTCCTCCATATATCGTTGACAAAATATGACCATAGGGTTATATTTATTTTATGACCTTAAGGGCATGTTAAGGGTTGACATGCTATCTTCCCAAAGGGATGTATCCAACATACCCTTAGCTTTGCTATTGCCATTTTACCAGAATTTCAATGGAGGATGATACCTATGACTGAAAAACTGAAAGCGAATGTGCAAGCGATTAAGGACATTGTACGCATGAATCCCGTGTGGGAGCAGGAAAAGGGAGAGCAGGAAGCAGCGGAGCTGCACTACTATCATATTGTGGATGCGCTCAATCGAAAATGGCAAACCATCGGTGTCGATGTTTCGGACGCGATTCAGGTTTTTGAAAGAGGGCATAACGATGCATGGACACGGATTATTGAACCAGCCCCCTGGAACCCGAATCTAACCACTAATGATTTAATTCATCTGCTCAAAATCAGTCCGGAAGCTGTACAGATTCGTCATGCTATGCAAATCATACTGAATACCGTTGAAAGACGCAATGCGTTTATCCGTCGTATCATGAATGTGAATGATCAGGCAATCCAGCATCTGCTCTATCTGATGAAAGACGAATACCTGCGTTATGAGCAACTCCCAGATGAAACCTTTATGGCGATGTATGCTATGAATCCGGTCGAAGCCTTATCTGTATATTTTCTGGAATCCGTAGATGTGCATATGTACTGGGAATGGTGTGATGCTGGCGGTACAGGCGAACAGGCCATTCAGTATAAGCAGGAAGATCCTTTTATGACGCTGATTCAAGCGATTGAAAGAGTAGAAGAGGAAATGTATGCCCGTACATAACAATCCATAGGTGTAGTTGCTACGCAGACGACAAAATGGCTTGGGCGGACAGTTGGCTAGTCTCCTGCAAAGGGTGTGGGGGCTGTGGAGGTTAAAGATGCTTTGACATTAATGATGATGTTCGGTACGCTGCTGGTTGCGCTAATCGGATTAATTGTTACCATCGTAATCGCATTGAACCAACACAACAGAAAGTAGACGGCCCACATATAGAGAATTTCAGACCCGTTCAACAAAAGGAAGAAGAGTTGGAGAAGGGAGGTTCATTTTCATACCTATACACCAAAAGGATCAGGCAATATAGGAGCCAGCTATGAGTATACCTGAGAAGTTCATAAGCGTTTCCAGCATATGAGGATGTATTTGTTGGCGATCTTGAACAATATCGGAAGTATTTTTTACCGATTTGCTCAATCAATCTTCAATTTTTATTCTCAGAGCAGGACGAGCGGCTGCATTATGTTTCTGTCAAGGAAATTCATGAGGACCGGGTAAGCGAAAATACTGATGGTAAATACAAATTCGAAGCGGAGTGGAAATATTTTAGACTCACCAGAAAGAGCAATTGAAAGCCATCTATCAAACGCTGAAATCAAACGGAGATAAAGCATATCTACACATGAAAAGAGAAATCATGTCGCTGGACGAACTGGAACATGCGCACATAGCCAACGAACAAGACTATCAAGCCTGCAAAGCGTTTTTCAGGAAAACAATCTATTCCCCCTTTCTGTGCATGTTTATGGGTAATTCGATGTGCTTTATAGTCAAAAAAGAACTATATATAAGTTTATTATATCGTATAAATAAGAGAGTTGTAGTTTTTTTGTGGTAGAATAGTATCTAAATAAAGTTGATTGACCTGCTCTTCAAAAATGGAGTGACCATAGGGAAGATGATCGGTGCGAACCCCAAGCGTACATAAAAATCCCGGTTCCTTCGCACCTCGAAAATTGTCGAAAAGTATCGAACTGGCTATCTATCCGCAAAAGTCAATAGCTGATTCAAACTTATTAGGCATCAGTTTTTGCGACAAGTGTGAAATTGATATCGTTAGGGTATGAATTACTACATTTTCGCTGTCGCACTCTATATGAGTGCGTGGATTGAAAGCTTTTCGAATACACTCCATTTCTTCTTCCCACATAGTCGCACTCTATATGAGTGCGTGGATTGAAAGGCTTGTTCTCCATCAACTATAATCTTTGTAGGTGTCGTCGCACTCTATATGAGTGAGTGGATTGAAAGTACATCTAGCAGTATATTATCAAATCGTTGCCGGTGTCGCACTCTATATGAGTGCGTGGATTGAAAGGTCACATAAAAACAATATAGATCTAAATCCTTCTGTCGCACTCTGTATGAGTGCGACGCATTAAAATCGCGAGCAATTGCAGATTTTATGACTACTTTACGTTGTTACTCTTTTTAAGGAAGTATGACGTATTCTCGCAAAGTATCGATACAAATCTTATTTAATCTGGCTCCCTTTTAAATCAGGAGAGCCTTTTTTGTCATGATTTTTATAGACAAAAAAACGAGTTTGATATAGCGGCAGGTGATATTAATTCCAATCCAATAGATGTTTCCAACTACGGGATTTATGTTAACAAATATGAACAAAGAACTACTTTTCTTCCAGAAAATCCAAGTACCTTCCATGCTTATAATTTTACTGTTAACGACAAAGGCTCCTCGTTTAACTAATGTACCATCCATTCCGCTTTACACAACGATGGGTATCAAGTTACAGTACCGGCCAGCCATACATTAAATGTGAAGCTTGGAAAGCACAAGTTAGTATTCAGCCGTGTTTATTCATCAAGGATAAGAAAATGGTCTTGTTTTCATATATTAAAACCAGAAAATCTTTTGCATAATATATTCCAATAGAATCAAAGATGATTTATGATAGAGCCATACAGCCTAGAAATCGCCCTGGTTCTCCAGGGAATAGCGGGAATTCCTTAAACCATTTGAGAGGGGATTTCGGTATGAAGAGGTTCAGAAAGGCTATTTCAGTTATGCTAAGCTTGATGCTCCTGTTTGCTTTTGGGATGACTGCAAACGCGAGTCAAGGTACAGAGTTGAACAAGGAAAAACAAGCTATTGAAGCTGATTCCAGTTTTCAGCTAACAACGAACAACGAAGATGTTATTGAGCATTTAACCCGGGTGGACAAGCCTGAAGGTATTACATCCTCCGTTTATAACATGCAGGAAAATATCAATTTCAAAGCACCAGAGACATTCTCTTTGAAAAGGGAGACCATTCCTTCCCTGAAAGCTAGTCCAACGGCAGCTACAGCTTCTTCTGCTACGTATTCAGGTACAATTACGGAAGAGGGAGGCACACAGTTTTTATATCCGATTTATGTGAAGCCAGGTGAATTGTTGCAGGCACAATTGGATGGTCCATTTTCAGAACAGCTTGACTATGACTTATACTTGTACGAATTTGATATGACGACAGGGGATATCAACCCCAATGCTATTGATGCCTCCACCTACGGGACCTATTTTAACAAGTATGAACAGGGATCGGCATCCCTTCCTGAAAACGTAGGGAGTCGCAATGCTACCGGATCTGAAAAAGCTTATGCGATTGCAGTCCATTCCAAAAAGGGATCGAGCATAAATGATCCTTTCTATTTAACTGTGGATGTAAGCTCTCAATATGATGCTTATGAACCGGATGAGAGTGCTTTTCATGCCTACAACTTTACATTTAGTACAGGGGGATCTACCCTTAATTCACGCTCTATTCATTCAGGAATTGACAACGATTGGTATCAAATCGCAATTCCTGCGAATCGCAATTATGATGGTTTGAATGTCAAACTGGACAGCACTTCAGAAAGCTACGGTTACAAAGCGGAAGTTTACGGGGCTCTTAGTGGCAACCAAATGGTGCTTCTGCCTCAAACCAATCATAATGTTACCTTGAATACGGGAACCTACTATGTGCGAGTGTACACCACAAATCAGTTTTCAGCTGATCACTTATATGCACTGACACTTAAACCAGTACTTCGGGCTGGTAAAATTGTAATTAACGGTTACGACTCTAAAAACGGTCCGAATGATTATCCATCCTACTCTTACGGTCGTCATTATCGGGTTAATGGAAACACCAACCTGACTGTAAAGGGTGTCGTTACTACAACGGATAATTACCCCGTAGCAAATGCGCCAGTTAATGTGACATGGTTGAACCAGAACTGGACTGAAAGCAGCGGGAATCGAACTCGTACAGGCACTGGTTATACGGATCAAAATGGAGCCTTTAGTGTGACCCTTTCCCTGCCGCATTCTACGGGAAGTATTGCGGAATACTTGTCGGGACCTATAAGTTTTACACATTACTATGATCTTTCAGGTGTAGCTGCCCAGGTGTCAGGTACTTCGCTTACAGCCACAGATATTGTATATCACTTTGCTTACAGCATTTATGGCGGCTGATGTACTGTTCTATTAAGCAGTGACAGCGCAACTTGTTTGTTTTAATAATTTACATTCAGAGTCAGGAGCTTGCTTCAGAAATTGTTCATTTTTAGGACAAAGCATATATTCATTCCATATATGCTTTGTCCGATATATATAGCAACAGGGTTACATTACAATTATACATACGCCTTAGATTGCCTGTTACAAACATGACAGGAGGAAATAGGATGAATTTTGAACCTCTTAGAGCACAACAAGCGGTTCTTAGCTCTGGTAGCCTACGGATAGACCCGGCAAGCAAGCAAGTTCCGTCCCCCCAGCTCCATGAAGAAAAAATCTCCAGGTTCGTCGTTCAGGACACCGTGGAGATCAGTGAAGCCGGTAGAAAGCTGGCTGAAGGGGATATTGTGTCACATGCTGCCAAGTATTTTGGTACAACACAGATCAATGATGCATTAAACCGGGTTTTGGAAGATCAGCCGGAAGAAGTGTCCAATGCAGTGTACAACATGATTCAATCCAATTTTATCGTCGACGGAACGGTAACGGATGATAAGCAGCGAGCGGTGCTGCTGGAGATGGGAGTTTCCCAATCCAAGTATATTGCAGATCATTACATGGAAGGCGATAAAGCCAAGGAATTTATGAAAACCATGAATCAGATAGCTGGGATTGCCCTGACACGTACCATAGATTCAGAGACCGGAGATATTAGCTACACGACTCCAGCAGATCGTCCGATAGGTGCACCTGAGGACTATGTCAATCTGTCTGAAGTGATGAAACAGGTTGATCCTCAGAAATTTACTACGTACATGAATGACATTAAGGGTGGAGGAAATGGATTAAGCCAGCTGCTAAGTTTTGCGCAAAAGGTTCCTAAAAACCCCGATTGGATTCATAAATACAAGGAACGTACAGGACAGACTGAAGAACTGTTAAATAAACCACAGTTAACGAATCGGTTTGACAAAGCGGATACATCCTCAGCCTCCGCGTTTATGAACAGCATGCAAAATCTTCTAAAGGAATCTTCTGTTACTGAGGATTCTTATACGCAGAATATGCGGGGATTTTTTCGGAACTTGGGTGTTCAGGTTGATTAAAACTCAAAACGATCGCTGAGATGAGAAATTCGAGAATTTTTCACAGTTCATTTTGCTGTTCTGTTTACATCCTGCTTGGAACGAAGTATAATAGCTTCAAAACATACTCGTGATATAGAGGAAGCACCTCAAACCTAGGCATTAACGCCTTCGTTTGAGGTGCTTTTTCTATTTTACTCGAAGCGAGTTTGTAAAACTCTTTGAAAATAAAATAAAGTAAGGAGAAGTGTATGTATCGAAAAAATAAGCGAAAGGTAAGGAAGTATAGGAAGTGGGTGTATGGATTTTTGGCTGTAGTCCTACTATTAACGATGATTCCCATATTTCCGGAAAGGGTATCCGCTGCTGCTCAGGAGATCATTGGGGGCCCTTTTTGCCAAAACAATTTGCCGGGTGGGGGCGATAGTTGGGGTTCTTGGTCAGGAAATGGGATAGGAGCAACAGAAGTATACACTGGCACGGGTTCGGCGAGGTATAAATGTGATGGGACTACACAGCCGACAAATCGTTTTATTGATATTGGAAGATCTATTAAGGCTTCGGATTACAAGATTTTTGTTTATATTGAGGGGTCTTATCATACCGATATATATACGTCTAATGCCGCCGCAGGCGACAGTTGGAGGCCTAACGGAACGAATCTATATACATGGATTAATGTAAGGAAATTCTATGCTGATAGCTATTACCAGGGAAAATGGATAGATATCACCGACTCAATTACATTAAGGGATGTTCGCTATTTCAGAGCGATGGGAACTAACCAACAGACAAGTAATGAAATATCCAAGTTTGGGGTCCGTGTTATTCCCAAATCGGACCTCATGCCTAAGCCACCCCAGATTCACGCAGACGCAGAGGGACAAGCTGTTACAGGGTGGACCAAAGACCCTGTAACCGTGTGGATCGATGGAGATGTGGCTCCTGAAGGATTAAAATACTATGAATATAGTCTGAACGGAGGAGCATTTCAGCCATACACCGGGCCTTTCACTGTCTATGACCATGGTGTAAATACAATCTATGCCCGGACAGTGGATGTGAATGACCAGTATAGTGGCCTTTCTTCCGGGAATGTCCGAATAGACAAGATGCCACCAACTCCCCCTAGCATAGAAGCAACAGGGAATAGTAATGACTATACGATTTCATTACAACCAGGTGTAGACGATTATTCTGGACTAGCCCATACTCAATTTCGGTTGACTGGCGTTGTAAATCAGGATTGGCGGGAATACGGTGGAGTGTTTCATGTGAACCAGGATGGCAAAAGCACGATTTATGCTCGTTCCATCGATAGCGTCGGTAATGTGAGCCGAGAGGTAAGCAAGGAAGTCACGATTGATAAAAAGGGGCCGACAGCTCCAGTTATACGGGCTAGCGAAACGGGTCCAACGAACCGTGATGTGAATATTTCCATTGAGTCAGGAAGTGACTCTACAAATGGAATTAAGATAACGCAGTATCGTTTGAGTCCAACAGGGGAGTGGCTGACATACAATGGCACTTTTACATTAGATGCAGAAGGGAGTTATGAACTATCAGCGCGGACGATCAATAATCTTGAGGTGTCTAGTCCCATTGTGACTCAATCAATCATGATTGATCGTACCAAACCAACCCCTCCGAAAGTTACGTTTTCTGAGGTGACGAATCCTACCCGATATATCAATAAACCAGTACAATTTACGCTCTCGGGTGCAACGGATACTACAGCCGTACATTATGAATATCAATTGGGTTCTGGCGCTTATGTGCCTGGTTCGTTGGGAATTTTAAAGGATTCGGGTATCATAAAAGTGACTGCCCAAGCTGTAGATGCAGCTGGGAATCGAAGTGATCCAGTATCCGTAATGTCTTATATTGATTTGGAACCACCGACGATCCAACTGACGCCGGATTCGCGTGAATGGAAAGATACCCATATTCCTGTAAGGATACGATATGCCGATCAGCATTCGGGGATTGAGTCATCCACAATGCAGTATAAAATCACGAACAGCCCTGATTCACCCGAAAACTGGGATGCTGCAGCCGATACAACAATCCAGATGGATCTTTCAGATGAAGGTGAATGGTATGTTCATGCCAAGGTCAAAGACAGGGTGGGTAACATTTATGAAACGGTCAGCAGTGCACTTCGCATTCAAAAGCAGCCCCAGTCGGTTGTGCTCTCTGCGACATCCATACGAAATACAGAAGCTGATTTGCAGTGGACTCTCCCGTCTGGTCTTGATGAGGGTTACGTTTATACAGTCCGAAATCTAACAACTAATGAGGTTTGGGATGTTACGCATCCGACAAACTCTTTTACAGATAGAGGGCTACAAGGAGGACGGCAATACGAATATGAAGTCCGTTCTAGTAATCATGTAGGAGGCAATGCGTATTCCAATCGAGTCCATGTATTAACGTTACCTGATGCTCCTGATCATATCCAGTTACGACCTGTCTCTCGTCATTCTACAGAAATCATGGCTGATTTTACGCCAGTTTTCTCAGCTAACAAATATAACATTACAGCAGCGGACGTAAGTACGGGAGAAATCATATTTAGGAATACCGTTACACAGGATGTGTATAATCCAATTACGGGAATTAAGCCTGGTCAATATTACGATGTTTCTGTATCAGCTATTAATGACACTGGAGAGGGTACAGCAAAGCATGTATCTTTTCTAAGCCTACCAGACAGCCCGAACGGATTCCGGAATGTAACTGTAAGAGAAGATGGAATCGATTTGAAGTGGAATTCTGTAATCACTGCCACCTACTACGCCCTAGAACGTGACGAAGTCTCGGTTTATAACGATGTGTATACAGAATTTACCGATACTGATCTTCAAGCAGGAACAGAGTATGGTTATAACGTTTCCGCTGAAAATGCAACAGGATTCGGAGACTATGCCCATCTAGGAGTCATCACTTTACCTGATCGAGTAACTACAATATCAAGTGTGACGAAGGATGTGTATGCTATCGGTGTTGCGTGGCAGGATGTGCAGGGGGCTGAAGGATACATCTTGAATGTTAACGATGAACCGAAGGTGCGGGTTGCACGTGGTATCCATTCATATACTTTTGAGGGATTGCCTGCGGGTAGATCTGCCAATATTAAAATACGAGCCTACAATCGAAGTGGTACAGGTAAAGATACATCTATCAACGCATTAACACTACCTGATTCAGCTGTGCAACTTGCAACTGAAGATGTTCGCGAGCACGATGCCACGTTGATATGGGCCCCGGTTGATGGGGCAACTCAATATAAGGTAACGATCAACGGTCAAGATTATTATAGTACGGAACCACGTGTGGTTGTATCTGGTTTAACAGGTGGGAGAAACTATGATTTTCAAGTGAGCAGTGGGAACAGTAGTGGTTTCAGCCAGCCAGCGTTGGGTAAGCTGCTGACACTTCCTCCTCAAGCACAAAATGTTAATGTTACAGAACTTGAGGATGGCCAGATTTCGCTGAGCTGGGATGAAATCAAGAGCGCTTATCAATATACTGTAACCCGTAAAGATACGGGGGAAGTTTTTAACACCAGAGATACTCATATTAAGCTTTCAGATATCCAGCCTGGTATGATTTACTCGTTTGGTATACAGGCCGTGAATACAACGGGGAGAGGTAATATAACTCCCTTTACGCATCGCGCTTTGCCAGGTCAAATACCAGACAATAGATTGACTGTGAAAGAAGTAACAGATACCGATTTGGTTGTTACGTGGAAAGAAGCTCCGGGTGCAGATGCTTACAATGTCTACCAAAACGGGGGGCTTATCGGTCATACGACCTCCCATGAATTTAAAGTAGATGGATTGGATAGTTCTACATTGTACCGTATTACCGTCAAGCCATTGAACACAAGTGGTGAAGGTAAGCAGACAGAAGGTCAGGTCGAGACGCTGCCGTCTCCAGCGTTTGCATTTTCGAAGACAGAAACAACGAATAGTGAGTTTATCATCCATTGGGAGTCAGACCATGAGAATGATATTTTCGTCCTCGCCAGTGAAGGAGTAGAACTATATCGTGGTAAGGAACGAAGCTATATCTGGAGAGAACTTAAAGAGAAGCAATTGTATAAAGTTCAACTATGGGCAGAAAATAGTCAAGGAAAACGCACAGAGGCAAAACAAGCGAATGGAAAAACAACGGGTAATACTGTGGACGCAGGGGGTGGAGCAGGAGGGGCGGAGAGTGTAAAACTGATTCAGCCTGTTGTAAAGGAATCGTTAGAAGCAGAGTATATTCAAGATTCAACCGTTGAGAAGAAGCCAAATCATTTTAGCGACATTGAACGGGTATTTAATAAAGAAAAAATAAATGTGCTTGCCGATTTGGGTGTAGTAAAGGGAACAACTCACATGTTATTTGAGCCGAACAGACCTGTGACGCGTATGGAGTTCACTTCTATGCTGGTCCGTTCCTTGAAATTACCGCTCGAAACGGATGTGACTTTAGGCTTCGAGGATATCAATCCATCGGCGTGGTACGTTGATCTGCTCAAAACGGCGATTAAAGATCAGGTCGCTCGTGGGTTTAGTAATAGAGAATTTGGCCCAGATCGGATCATTAACCGTGAGCAGGCGGCTAAAATGGTGAATAACATTATCAAAGCTACTCCACAGCAAGAAAGCAGTGCATACTCGGATTCCTCTCAAATTGTAGAGTGGGCCAGAAAGGATGTACTTGGCCTAACCGAGATTAATTTAGTACAAGGATATCCAGATGGTAGCTTCCGTGCCAAGCAGGAGGTCACACGGGCGGAAGCGGCAGAGATGATTTATAACATGCTTCAAATGAAATAGAATAAATCAAGGGGCGGCATTGGCCAGCCCCTTTTTTGTGTGTAGTAACTTATTCCGCAATAGCGGGGTTTATATTGGATGCTCTGTAGGCAGGAACGCCATTAATGAGTGCGGTTTTAAGCTGAATATATCGTATACCATAATAGGAGGTTGTACTACTCAAGCCGGATGAAAGTACAGTTATTTTATAATATGAAAAAGGAATCTCATTACTAAATTGATAAGTTGTTTTTGCAGTGGTTGGCAAAGTTTCAACTTCACCTAACCTAAACCAATTTTCTCCGTCAATAGAGCCGTGAAAAGAAAATGAAAGTATAAAAGCTCGAGAAGATGGCTGAGCTAAAAGAATATCATTGATCGTCTTGCCTGTATCTAATTTGAAGATGATTTCTCCACCTCTACCGCTTAAACTGCTCTCCCAATAGAGATTATTATCGACTAAAACATTTTTCGGAAAAGTATTTTTAGAATCCCCGTTGGTTGAAACATTTTCCTCTGCTATAACAACAGGATCTACAGAAAAAGTATAGTTGTCTGGATTTTGGCTGAATTTTGCCATGTTGAAATTCCCCTTTTAGTTTAATTTTTGAATGTGTTGAAAAGGTTGATTTATATCATTTATATGGAACTCTCTATGAATATATTCCTTGATGATGGAATGCATACTAGTGTTTAAGCGGTCTAACATCATAATTGCAAGCTCATTTGCGGGCGGGGAGTTGCATGTTTAGAATATAAATAACTAATTGAGGTGCGAGAAAGGAAATGGATAGAATATGAAAATATACACTTATTATTTGGGAGACGGCATATTCCCTTTGGATTGGGAAGTTTGTTTTAGTACTGTTGAGGAATATAAAAGAAAATTATTTGAGAAGTACACGGCTTCCCAAGAATATAATGATTTTGTAATAGGTGGATTTAATGTGCTTACCGACAAAATAGATGTGATTCTGAATTGAGGCGATAAAAGTAATGGTGCTGAGTTTGCTATTGTTTTAAAACGAGATGAAGATGGAGATACAACGGTCTATTCCCCACTCCCATTGTCACATTTAGAAAGAAGTTAATACTCTGCTGAAAGAAAAGGAGGAAACCAAGTGATGAATAATGTAAAGCTATCCCGGGTTTCCCTCTGGCTATATGGAGTGCGTTGATTTGTGTCGAAGATATCTCTACGTTTCGAATTAAGTATCGGAGGTTGCTCCAGAAGGTATCTGGCAAATTGTTACGGAGCAGTTTTCGGAGTACAGGCACGGATGGGCACCTGCCTACATACAATAAACAGACCGCAAGCCCGGTAAGTAACAAAGGCCGGTAAGTTCGCAACTACCTCAGGAGGTGTCATCCGTGCCCGGACTATTTAGCGCTATCGCTCTGTTCATCAAGGAATTGACGCTGCTCGTTTCCTACGTGAAAAACAACGCCTTTCCGCAGCCATTGACTGAGAAAGAGGAAGCTCGACACCTAAAGCTGTTTGCCGAAGGCAACGCACACTCCCGTAACACACTCATTGAACATAACCTACGGCTGGTGGCCCATATTGTGAAAAAATTCGATAACACCGGCGAAGATTTGGAGGATCTTATATCCATCGGTACCATCGGACTGATCAAGGCCATTGAAAGCTTTCAGACTGGGAAAGGCACCAAGCTGGCAACATTTGCAGCCCGTTGTATAGAAAATGAAATTCTTATGCATTTACGATCCCTAAAAAAAACACGCAAAGACGTATCTCTCCACGATCCTATAGGGACTGATAAGGAAGGCAACGAGATTACTTTGATTGATATCCTCGGCACCGAGGCGGATGATATTGTAGATAAAGTACAGCTCAAAATTGAGAAAAGTAAAATCTATCGCAACCTGGATATTTTAGATGAGCGTGAAAAAGAAGTGGTGATTGGCCGCTTCGGCCTGGAAGCTGGAGGAGAAGAACGAACACAGCGGGAAATTGCACGAGAACTGGGAATTTCGCGCTCGTACGTGTCACGAATCGAAAAGCGCGCGCTGATGAAGTTGTACCATGAGTTTTACAAGCAGAAGGGGTAATGGATAAGGAGATATATGAAGCCGCTTGAGGCCCTTAACAGGGCCTTTTTAGGTCTTTTTCATAATTCGATTACTTGCTTCTTTTCAGAGGCGTGTTTAAATTGCATCCCCCTCTACCCATCCAATATTCTTATCTAAGGCTATTTTATAAAAACAACTGCTCCTTTTCGCTTAAATAATAACTATTTTGCTATGTGTTTTTATTTAAAACGCAAATAAAAGCCTGTAGTGGTTTTCTACACTACAGGCTAAAAAATGCTTGATATTATTGGGTGTTTATACTTTGTCAGGACAAGCTCCTTCGCTAGTTGGCTCTCTTGGATTGAATTTATTTTCCTACATACTCATCCAAAAAGCGATCTACTCTTTTGAAATACTCAGTGGGGTAATGGTTGATGGCATCGATGTGCTCCGTATTTTGCGGGTACCATACTTCTGCTTTTGGGTTATCTTTTAAGGACTCGTAAATAATTTCTGTATTTTTATAACTAATTTGCTGATCTCCAGTACCATGAATGAGCATAACTGGCTTGTCTTGCATCTTTTTTACCGCATCCATAGGAGATATGGAATCAAGATCAACCTTAAAGGCCCAATTTGTCATCCATGTCGATGTATAACTGAATGGAAACGCAGGTAAACCTGAAAAGAAGGGCAAACCCTCTCTCAGAAATAGACCGGCATTACGAAAAGGACTATCCGCAATTACGGCTTTGATGTCATCACTTTCACTTGCGGCTAGCAAAGAAGTAGCAGCACCCATTGAAAAGCCGATAACTCCAATCTTATCACCCGTATGGTCTCTGGATTTTAAATAGCTTACAGCTCCTAGCAAATCGTATTTTTCATTGAAGCCCAGTGTAATCAAATCACCATCGGATTTACCTTGTGAGCTGAGGTCAAATGCCAATACATTGTAGCCTTTCGGAACGAAATGCTCTACTAACTTTTGGGTCCGCCCTTTGACTAAACGATTGCTCGTATATCCATGGACGACAATAATTGTCTTATTACTTGCTTTACCAGAAAGACGACTTGCAGGAAAGAAGGAACCTCTGATCGTATTATGATTTTTCAAACTCTTGAACTCGACCTCTTCGTAGGGAGTTTTAACGATATTCAATCCGTAGCTGACATTAGTATCTCTAGGATGGTGCAACAAGGTGTCTACTACTTTATAAGATATAAAAAATACAAGAGCCATCACAAGCAAAAGCACGATCCCTAGGCTCCATAAAATTTTCTTTCGTTTTTTCACACGAACGTTAAATGTCAGCTCGGGTTGTAATGATGCCTGACTCATTCAGACTCCTCCAGTTTTTCTTTAGGTTGTATGGGGGCGAACAAATAAAAGGCATGCCCCTTCAGATTTTCCCACTCGGGATGATGAATAATACTTTCTCCAAGAGTTAAGCCCACTCCATTTAAGAAAGAGATATAGGCACGAGAGATCATTGCTGGAGAAAAGCTTTTGTTGAATTCTCCCATTAACTGTCCCTTGGCATAGACGCATTCGATCGCATCTGTCATTACCTTTATACTTTCAAGGACCTTCTGTGTAAGTTCAGGGAATCTTATTCGTTGTCCTAAGACAGATTGAACAAGCCGCAATTCATTTATATAGAAGTAGATATGGTTGAATTGTTCTGCCACCATGTTCTTAATCAATACGCCCGGCGTCCCCTCTTGTTGTAGACAAGCAAGCGATTTCACCTGAATATCAGCAAGCGGCTCAAGGACAGCGGCGTAGTATAAAGCTTCTTTGCTGGGGAAATATTGAAAAATGGTTCCAGGAGTCACTCCCACACTCTGCGCAATGATAGCCGTTGTGGTATTAGAATATCCACTTTCTGCGAACAGGACAACAGCTTCTTCTAGGATACGTTTACGCCGCTCCAGTCTTTTTTCTTCATTGATGGGTCTTGCCAAATGTATTCCCCTCTCTTTAAACTAAACTATTATTAATTAAATGATTGATTATTTAATTAATAATATATCTTAAATTATGACTTATAGCAAGAGTGAATTTATCTTACTTACGAGCAGGATGAACCTTAACAAATAAAAAACCAATATACGCCTCCGGCTTGTTTTTATCAGGTTATTTTGGATGAATACATTGAAAGCTTTCGGACCGGGAAAGGCACCAAGCTGGCAACATTTGCAGCCCGTTGTATAGAAAATGAGATCCTGATGCATTTACGTTCCCTGAAAAAAACACGCAAAGACGTATCTCTCCGCGATCCTATAGGGACTGATAAGGAAGTCACGAATTGAAAAGCGCGCGCTGATGAAGTTGTACCATCGTAGTGGCGAGTCAAAATTTTCGTACGATGACTCTACTAGAAAATTTGTTTATACTTTAACTACTTAATAGTGAATGCAATGGATATGAGGTGGAACTAATGATTCTGGTAAGTTCGTGTTTAGCGGGCATGAAGGTACGATATAACGGGACGGATAGCCTGGATGTACATATTCAGAAGTTGGTAGAGGAAAAGAAAGCTGTGACGATTTGTCCTGAGCTTTTGGGGGGCTTTGTGACTCCGAGAGAGCCTGCTGAGATTGTTGGAGGGACAGGCGAGGATGTGCTGAACGGCACAGCCAAGGTGGTCGAGTTCTCAGGCAACGATGTTAGCGATATGTACATTAGAGGTGCGTACGAAGCCTTGAAGATAGCCAGAGAGGTTAACGCAACACTTGTTGTTTTAAAAGAAAACAGCCCGTCCTGCGGATCAGCAGCAATATATAATGGGTCATTCGAAAATCGTAAAATAGCAGGTAACGGGGTAACTTCGGCTTTGTTAAAAAAGGAAGGCTTTAAGGTCATATCGGAAGAACAAATATCAGATATTTTCTTGGATTAGAATATGTAAGGGTAGATCAAGCGCCTTGCTAGCTTACAGGCTTATACCTGCGAGCGCAAGACGCTTGTTTGTGCTATGTGCCGCTATACGATTAGACATCACATTATTTAAGCTTTAATGCAAGAATTCCTAGGTATTCCTTGAGGGCTGTTCCGGTTGTAGACATGGCCCCAGCAGACGGCGAGAGCTTGCCAGCATACAGTGACAGCTTTTCACTTGCTAGATAGTCGGTAGGATAAGCTATGATCTGCATGCCTGCACGCTGAAATTCCAGTGCAGCACGTGGCATATGGAAAGCGGAGGTCACCAGAACAGGTCTAGTGAGTTGATGTTTTCCCAAAATTTGCGATGTATATACGGCATTTTGCTGTGTGTTCAAAGAACGGTTTTCGATCAGGATATCCTTTGCCGGAATACCGAGTCCTAGCAGCTGCCTTTGCGCAATATTCGCTTCATTTCCACTGTCTCCAAACACTTGCCCGCCGGAGAAAAGAATGGGTAAGCCTGTTGCTTCGTGCAATCTGGCCGCAGTGAGCAGTCGATTGGCTGCAGATCCTAGCAGATTGCCTTGTCCATTGATGTCGGGGGTTCCCTGTGTGGCTCCGCCCCCAAGCACGACAATGACATCGCCTTGAACGGTACGGGGTTGTGGGTACTGTTTTTCCAGGCTACTGATTAACAAATCTCCAGCCAGATTGGTCGAGGAAACATACAGCAGCAATGTGACAAGAAGCAGCACGACCGCAGGTATACGTGCCCTTTTCCATAGCCAGATCACGAGTCCTGCCATCACGAGGATGAACAAACCGGGAGGGAGCACAAAGCTGTACAAAAATTTGATGATATAAATCAAGTGCAGACAACCTCCTATCCTTATAAGCTTTATAAGTCTTTTTGGTATATTGTAACATAGGCAAATGACTGGATTCCTCTGTCCGAAGACATACCTCGATGAACAAGCGGGCATGAAAGGTGGAGCTTTCCAATACATATTTTTTGTTTGATAAAGTTGTTCTGCAGGCGTAGTATATAAAGTCTAGTGATTTTTTTCATAGAGGAGCGATAGCGTCATGGGAGAGTTAACGACAGCCAAGCGGATGATGATGATCGCGCTACTGGTTGTATTGTGGGGCATTTCTTGGCCCATTTATAAAGTGGCATTGGAATTCACACCTCCATTGTTGTTTGCAGGGCTACGTACACTGCTGGGCGGTCTGCTATTAGGAGCAATTTTAGTACCGAGATGGAATCGCATTCGTTGGAAAGAAAATTGGCGGGTGTATGCTATTTCAGGTATTTTTAACGTGGTACTGTTTTATGGTCTGCAAACAGTGGGACTGATGTACGTCCCCTCCGGCTTGTTTTCTGTGCTGGTATATCTCCAGCCTGTGCTGGTCGGTATTTTTGCATGGATGTGGCTGGGAGAAGCGATGTCCAGACTCAAGGTGATTGGATTGATCATCGGATTTTTGGGCGTTGCAGCTGTCAGTGTGGGCGGATTTTCAGGGCATGTGGCTGTGGCAGGTGTAATCATCGCCATTATTACTGCCGTGAGCTGGGCATTGGGAACGGTATATGTGAAAAAGGTAAACCAGCGTGTCGATTCGCTGTGGCTGGTTGCATTTCAATGTACACTGGGAGGCATCGTGCTGACGGGAGCTGGAACGGTGACGGAAAGCTGGTCAGATATCGTATGGAATGTCCCGTATGTGTCAGGGCTGATATTCGGCACGGTGCTGGGAATTTCACTTTCCTGGTTGCTGTATTTCACGCTGGTCAATTCGGGGGATGCCAGTAAGGTCGCTTCCTATACGTTTTTGGTGCCTGTGATTTCAGTATTTGTCAGCTCGTTGGTGCTGGGCGAAGCGATTACGGCTTTCCTGCTTATCGGGTTGATCTTAATCGGGCTTAGCATTTATTTGGTTAATCGCAGAGTGAAAGTAGTACGACAAGCTTGAGCGTAGTAGTTGAAACAAAGAAATTGAAAGATAGAACTTGAAACATAGAATTTGAAACAAAGTAACAACAAGGGACTCTTGCACAATAGCAGGGTCCCTTTTTATATGCCGACAGGTGACACAGTTAAGTGGGTTATGACATACCGAATTCGAGAGTTTAAGGGGTTTCCTCCCTGGGGAGTTGGTTAAAATTATGATATGGATGACAGCATACAACCAAGCTAAGAAGGGAGATGCGGGCGATGGCACGAAAATTATTGATTACAGGTGCGGCAGGTACAATTGGAAAAGTATTGTATGAAGGGCTACAAGCGGAAGGTAAATATGAAATAACCGCTGCTGATGTGAAGAACGATGAAGAGGCAGGGATTGTGGAAATGGATATACATGATGCTGCACGACTGGATGAGCTCACGCGTGGAGTGGATACGGTACTGCATTTTGCATGGATCAAGGATGAAGGGGATTTTCTCGGCAAAGTGCTGTCTGGCAATGTTAGCGGAGCCTACAAGTTGTATGAAGCTGCGGTGAAAAATGGGGTAAAGCGCATTGTTTTTGCCAGTTCCAATCATGCCACAGGGTTTTATAAAGTAGGCGAAAGTATAGATGTAGAAGATCCCTACCGACCAGACAGTTTTTATGGATTGAGTAAGTGCTACATTGAACTGTTGGGACGACTGTATGCCGATCAGGGCAAAATATCTTCAATGAATATCCGTATCGGAAATTTTCCTGGGGATGATTGGCCCCATTCTGAGCGTGCCGCTCATATTTGGATCTCCGAGCGCGATATGATCCGTCTGACCGTCTGCTGTATCGAAGCTCGTCCAGAGATAAGCTATCTTAATTTGTACGGTACGTCAGCCAATACGGATAATTATTATGACATTGGCTACTTGGAAGAACTAATCGGATATAAGCCGCAGGATAATGCCGCTGAGGTGCTGGAGCAGGCCAAGAAAATAGGATTTCGGGTGAAACAGGATGAAACCACTTTTCAGGGGGGACAAAAGGAATAGAGTAGATCGTTCAAATATGCTTTGTGAATGGGCTCAAGGCGTCGATCAGGCGCCTCATATTACATAAAACTTCACAAATATCCGAATTGTTCACTCCTCCGGACACTCCTTTGTTCATGAAGCATAAGAGGCTTCACTTTTCATTTTGAATGCGCTTACATAAAATACACTTATACGGCGGCGGTGCTACAAACCTTGCTGTCGGCAACGTATACAGAGGGGGAGTGACTCACATTGAATCAGCCTATGCCCAAAAATTCTGCAATGCTTGCAACGGATTCCCACCTGAACGGTAAGAGGCTGGGAACGGGTAGAAAACACGGTTTTTTCTATGAACTGTTCCGCAATCGGGTATTATTTCTGATGTTGTTGCCCACTTTAATTTTTTTCTTCATTAACTCCTACATTCCTATGGTGGGTATTTATTATGCATTTACCCAGTTCGACTTCAATACCAGCCTGTTTGATGCCAAGTTCGTCGGACTCCAAAATTTTCGCTTTCTATGGCAATCCGGCACGCTGACAAAACTGACATTGAATACGGTCGGATACAACGCAGCGTTTATTTTACTCGGCAACGTGTTAGCGATTGTTCTCGCTATTTTGCTGAATGAGCTGCGAGGCCGCTACTTTAAAAAGATCGCTCAATCCGTGATGTTCCTGCCTTATTTTGTTTCTTTCGTTATTCTAAGTGTCATCGTGTATAACATATTTAATTATGATAATGGTTTTCTGAATACGCTGTTGCTGCAACTTGGTGGTGAACGCGTGGATGTATACAACAAACCATGGGTATGGATTTTCCTGATTATCCTGTTCTATTTATGGAAAAATCTCGGCTACAGTATGGTGATCTATCTGGCAGCAATTACAGGGATCAGTGACGAATATTATGAGGCAGCTAAAATGGATGGAGCTAATATTTTCCAACGAATCTGGTACATTACCGTTCCGATGCTTAAATCGACATTCGTTGTGCTGCTGTTGTTTGCACTTGGTAGTATTATGAAAGGACAATTTGATCTTTTCTATCAATTAATCGGCAACAATGGGGTGCTGTACAATACGACGGATATTTTGGACACTTATGTGTACCGTTCCTTGAAAGTGACTTTTGATGTGGGTATGGCTTCGGCAGCAGGCGTGTACCAATCCTTGTTCGGTTTTGTACTGATCATGACCGTGAACTACATCATCCGCAAGTTGAACGACGAATATGCCTTATTCTAGAAAGGAGGACCCAAACGGATGGCGATCAAAGAGGATGTATACACTCGAATTTTTAAAATCATCTCTTATGTGATTATCATTATTGCTTCCATTGCTTGTTTACTCCCGTTCCTACTTATTATTTCGGCTTCACTGACCAGTAATGAATCGATTATCAGGGATGGATATCACTTTATACCACAGCAATTCTCACTGGAAGGTTACCGGACGGTGTTCACCTTTCCTGAAGAGGTGTTAAGAGCGTACGGGGTGACAATTTTTACCACGGTTGTAGGCACGACATTGGGCCTGTTCCTGATGACGATGGCAGGATATGTGTTGGCACGCAAAGATTTTAAATACCGCAATGCGTTTTCATTCTATATATACTTTACGACGCTGTTCGGAGGCGGGTTGGTACCTTGGTACATTATGCTGACGAAGTATTTAGGATTGCTTGATACGTATACAGTGCTTATTTTCCCGGGATTGATGACTCCGTTTCTGATCATTTTAATGAAAAACTTCATTCGTTCTTCCATGCCGGAAGAACTGTTCGAGTCCGCTAAAATTGACGGCGCGGGTGATTTTAAAATTTACTATCGAATTGTGCTGCCTTTATCTACACCGGGGATTGCCACTGTGGGGCTGTTTCTGGCCTTGGCTTACTGGAATGACTGGTTCTCATCCTCACTCTTTATTAACGATCCGCATAAATACCAGTTGCAATATTATCTGTATAATGTAATTAACTCCATGCAATTTATCGCTCAAATGGGTGCAGGTACTGGTGTGTCTCTTTCCAATGATATGCCGACAGAATCGACCAAAATGGCAATGGCGATCGTGGTTACTGGACCCATTTTGCTGCTGTACCCGTTCATTCAGCGTTACTTTGTTAAGGGGCTGACCATAGGCGCGGTAAAAGGCTGAAGCGGCACTAAAAGGCTTTGATGGCATAACGTGCTGACGGTATGCCATCAAAGCAGCACTTTTTGTAAGCGTTTTAATAAACAGACTACCATTTCAAAGGGAGGATTCACATGACATTCACAAAGAAAAGAAAACAACGCATGTCCATCCTGATTGCAGTAATGGTTATCATGGCGCTATTAGCCGGATGTGGAGGCGGTAGCGGAAACAGCGCACAAAAAGCAAATGGAGAGGATGATAAATCCCAAAAAGTTCAGCTGCAATTTTATATGCTGGGGGATGCTCCTAAGGATCTGTCTACCATTGAGGCAGAGATTAATAAATTGGCAGAAAAGGATCTGAATGCCACCGTCAAATTTAACTATACGACGTGGACAGACTGGGATCAAAAATATAAGCTGTTATTGTCTTCGGGTCAGCCTATCGACCTGATATTCACTGCAGATTGGACGCAGTATCAGGCCTATGCCAAGAAAGGTGCATTCCTGCCGCTAGACGATCTGCTGCCTAAGGCTGCACCTGCCTTGCAAAAATTTGTACCTCAGGACATGTGGGATGGAGTTAAAATTGGAGGCAAAATTTATACCGTGCCTGGCACGTATAAAGAGTATGTCACTAACGGCTTTGTATGGCGTGAGGATTTACGAGAGAAGTACAATTTGCCTAAACCGACAGATATCAAAAGTTACGAGGCTTATATGGATGGGATACGTCAGCATGAGCCAAATATGAAAACCGTATCTCTAAACAGCGATATCAAGGGAAATCTGCATGATCGATATACCGAATTAGTAACGAAGAGTGTAGGTGCCTTGCCTTATGGCATTGGTATTAAATATGAAAAACCAACAGAGGTTTATAAATATTGGGGCTCGGATGAACAAAAGGAAGAGCTGAACACTTACAAACGCTGGGCCGATAAAGGATTCATTCCCAAAAATGTATTAAACGTAAAAGATACGCTTCAGGATCAAGTGACTTCTGGCAAAGCAGCGAGTATTTTCGGTGATAATCCAACCCGGTTTAATGATATGGTCATTAAGCTCAAAGCATCTCACCCGGACTGGAAGCTCGAGTATTACCCATTCCCTTTGACGACAGGTTATGCAACTCCAGTGCATCCGATTCACAACGGCTTTGCAATTCCAAAAAGCAGCCCAAATCCGGCGCGCGCATTAGCTTTTTATGAAAAGCTTGTGACGGACAAACGCTATAATTTGCTCACGCAATATGGTATTGAAGGCAAAAACTATGAAGTCAAAGATGGTTACTATCATATGATTGGTAGCGGCAGTTCTAATGGATTTTCACGCGAAGGTATGAACAGTTGGGCTTGGCGTAACCCGGAATATATGCTGTTTGATTCAGGCTTTGACCGTGTGAAGAAGATATTTGCTGAGCTGGATAAAATCCAGAACCCTGACCTGTTTACCGGCTTTGCAGAGGACTACACAACCTACCAAGCTGAAAAAGCGGCTCTAGAACAGGTTGAGAAGCAATATCTGTATCCGCTCCAAGCTGGGCTGATCGACAATGTAGATCAAGGCTTGCAGACCTTCTTGCAGAAGGCAAACCAAGCTGGTTTGGAAAAAATTCAAACCGAATATACAAAACAATGGGAAGCTTACGTAAAGGAGAAGGGGATTAAATAAAACATAAAGAATTGTGATAAATAATAAAGCAAGTCTCCAGAAAGTTGGAGGCTTGCTTTATTAATGTCAGTTTATGTTTTTGGGAGCAATGTTCCGTTCTCGGAGCGGTCGTGTAGAGCAGTCTACTTATTGCGCATTTGCTTTAGAACGGCGAAAATCTGTCGGTGTTACGCCCAAGCTACGTTTGAACATGCGATGGAAATAAGAGCTGCTCGCAAATCCGGTTTGTTCTGCTACGTCAGCCACAGACCAGTCGGTCTGTTCCAGCAGTTCACAGGCCTTGCGAATACGGAGTTGTTGGATGACGTCCACGATGGTAGACATGGTCTGTTGCTTATATAGCCTGCTGACATAGATCGGCGACATATCCAGCTCTTCCGCAATCTGATTGAGACAAAAATTGGGATCCGTATAGGCTTGCTCTATTCGTTCATTAATTTGCCGCACCAATCGTTCCTGCTTCGTGTTTCGTTTTTCCGATAGACTGGAGCGAATATGATCAAAGACCAATTGATAATGATCAATAAGATTCTCAGCGGTCTCTAACCGATCTGCGGATGGTAATTCAGGTTTAGTTTCTATAGCAAATCCATTGAGCTCACTGATATGCCGAACAGCATTATTCACACTCATGATGAGCCGGGATATTGCCACTTGAATAGAGGAAAATGGATATTTTTCCATATGCATCAACAATTCTTTGAACATACTGTGTGCATCCTCCGTATGACCAGACAGTAGTGTATCCAGCATTTTTTTCTCTTTATCGGCTGGATATACGTAAGTATTTTGGATATCCTCGTCTGTAGTGTTTTGTGCATTAATAATGCAGCCATGCCCCTGAAAAAATCGGTGCATAGATGCGTCTTGTACCTGGCGGTACAGCAAATGCAGCCGTTCTGGTTGACTCGTGATGGCACTGTAAGTCAGTGAAACGCTCAGCTTCAAATATTCAAAGCAAGCTTCACGTATTTGGCGTAATAAGGTTTCTAGCAGTACAGTGTCTGTATGTTCTGCGGGATCGAGAATGTTAAGCATCAGCAGTACACTGTCCTCATCCATATCAACGGTCTCCACCCGGTACGTTTGTCCGCATATTTCAGAAGCAATGTTCATGATTGCAAACTTATAGGGTAGCAGATCAGGTCCACGTTCGCTTTGCCATCGGGTATATTCATCTATGCGCAGCAGCACAAGGCGGTAGTCTTTGTCGAACTGGAACGTAATCCCAAGCTCGCGTAATCGTTCCGGTTCTTCACCGGCAGGAAGATTTCGGATTCCTCGGATCACATTCCGTAAAATGTTTTGCCGGATCGTGTACATGCTGTTTCGTTTCTCCGATTCCAGTGAATTCATATGCATAACAATTTGGCCAATAGGCGTATACAGCATTTTGGATAGCAGCCACGAAGCCACGAATCCTGCCAATGCAATGATGGCGGCTATCAGTAACATCGCATTACGAATAACACTCGCCATTTTGATAACGCTTTCATATGGGGTGACACTAATATACTGCCAACCTAGTCCGTCCGGGGAGGTGTAGGAAATGAGTGATCTTTTACCATGAAAGTCTTCTACAAAATAGCCTGTTTCTTGTTTTTTGACTCTCGTGTGCAACCATAGCTGCTCTTTTTCGTTCAAAGTTTCGTCTGTCAATGTTGTACCAGACAACAGTCTGCCCTGATCGTCTAAAATATAAGCGGTCCCGCCTGAGATTGGATTCGCCGACATTTCCTTGTTCATCCAGGCCGCCGACACATTCACAATCACAGCCGAATTTATCGCTTCGTTCGAGTTAATTGCGTCATAACATAAATACGTATAGGCTGCGATATCTGGGCTTGCTTGCTCTACTCCAGTTTCGGAGTCTGAGGCCGACAGCAGCGGATACGTGCGTGGAATAGGCGTAAAGGGTTTATAGTCCTGATAATGATCCAGCACGCGAATGATATCTGTATCAGCCAGTTCATGTTTGCTGAATAACCCGTTTTGACCTTGTGATGACGCAATGTAGAAGGTGCCGCTTTTAGGGTTAAACACGTAGATGGATTCGATATACGGCATGGAGTTAAGATAATTGTTCAATTCGGTCATGGCAGCGGTTACATCATATACATTAGGTTTTGGATAATACAACAACTTGGACAGGGTACTGCTGCGATACATTTGAAATGCCAAAGATTGAGCAATAGATGTCATGTTAATAACTTCTTTGCTTCTCAACGTCAAGCTGTTGTGATTGGCCTCGAATGCCTGCTCCTTTTCCACGCGAATATAGTAAAAATAATACACAGTGGTGGATACCAGCAACGTTAGCGTAATACATAACGTAATGCTGACCAGCAATTTGCTGTGAAGCTTGTGATGCTTTTTGAAATTGCTCATATGAACAGGCCTCCTGTCTGTGTGCACGTAGCTGTAAAGTACACCCTATTTATGTATTCATTATACGTGTGATCTTGTGAACAGGACAGTGAACAAACCGATTCTTTGTGAAAAATAATGATTTTTTCGTAAAAAGGCCAGGAACACTTATACGCATTGGATTGCGTCGGTTCCCGGCCGGGTTTGTGTATTCAAATAAAAGAAGGAAAGATGACGGTACTGCAACTAGTCAGGAAATTGAACGTTACCATTAACGATATAGGCTCCGCCTGTACCATTTTCCGCTAGAGCTGGGATTGTATCGTTTAGCACGACACCACGAATGTCCGTAATTCGTATTTTCAGAGGTTGTTTTCCTAAGTTAGTACCTAGAAAGTGGTTGTAATCCTGTTTTTCGAGATTGAGCCATTGTCCGTTTTGTTGGACTTCCATCTTCAAGACCGGATATTTATGATTGCGTACTTGAATGGCTGCCCACCATTGGCTGCTGCCTTCTTTAATGCGGTAGGAGACATTGCCGTTAACCGGAGCTTTGACAACTTTCCACGAAATATTAATTTTTCCGTCTATTTGATTGCCAATCAGGTTGAACGCGTTTGGGGACAGATCGAGTGCGCCACTTGGACCTTCAGGGTAAAGATCAGTTACATATACGGTTGTTTTCCCTTTGGGACCTTGAACTTCCAAATAGGCTCCAGCTAATGCAGCTTTGATTCCGTTATAATTCAGTTGTGTGCGATTAAGCGCTGTAATTTTGGCATCCGAAGGGATGGGATCAAGCAGTAATGCCCCTCCAGAGTAACCTGATCCTGTATATGTGGCGTACCCCGTGTATGTATCATTCCAAGCAGCAGAAGCGGGAAGGGCGAATAATACAAGACTTAGCAACGATGTTAGACCGATGGTTTTGAACTTTCGGAACGTCGATATTTTTTGCATAACATTTCCTCCTTATTCATTTAATAGATTCATATAGTAAATATAAACACTATATTACCTAATATTTCAAATTGTACAATAGGACTTTGAGGCAAAAAGAAAATATTGAAGATGTTTGTCAACATACTCATAGGCCATATGGCGTGTTTTTTAAGAAATGGTTGTACAGATAAAGAACAAGGGGAGGATTAAGTAATGAGGACGAAAATAGGACTTTTGGATGAAGTCTTTTAAATAGAATAAGCGAACTATTGTTCTCCTTTTGTTTGTCGTATACAATCGAATCATGCTGATTCAAATGGAGTGATGTTGAACTCTGTTGTATGCTACAACGAAAGGATGTTTTGCACCATGATGGGAAGAGCCCATTTGATTATTGGAACCGGGGTCTCCCTGTCGGTATTAGCTTTAAGTGGATACGAAGTGACCCCGGCTGCCGTGGCAGCTGCTGTGGTCGGTTCACTGTTGCCGGATATTGATGAGCCTAACTCCATGCTCGTGAGCCGTGCGCTGCCAACCAAAATGCTTAGGCTTATACAGCTTCTAATGATTGGGGCTGCTGGTTGGGTATTTTTCACCCGTTTGGCTCCACCGCCATGGAATCTTGTTTTGGCTTTGCTGATGATCAGTGCTTCTTTTATGCCTTCACGATCCATGCGCAAGGTTATTATCTTTCTAATTGGTATCGGCCTAGCCTGGTATGGAGAATCATATGCACCGTGGAATTATATCGCCGGGTGTCTGCTGATCATTTGTACGTTAGTCCCACACCGGGGGTTGACACATACGGTATACGGGACAGTCGCATGGACTGCGTTGCTTTATGGTACGACACGTTTGCACGGTGACAGCATATGGCTGGCTGGAGGTCTAGCGTACTTGCTGCATTTACTGGCAGATTCCTTGACGAATAATGGAATCAAACCTTTGCCGCCGTTCAAATGGAAGCTGCGATTTAAATTGATGAGTACCGGAACCCGGAAGGGAGCTAAGATAGAAAACGTCTGTATTGCTTTAACTACTGTACTTGTAGTGATTGCTTTGCTTCGTTATAAGCATTTGATTTGATATATTCTATCTTTTGTTTCTATTAAATTAAAAAAACAGTCAATGCACGTTGTACGTGTCTTGACTGTTTTTTTATAGATTGCGATTCTCTGTTACAACTTAGGCTCGTTCAATAATGGTATTCAACGTTGTACGATCCAGATTTTGAACTAGCTTGATGATCAGCTCTTTGGCTGCATCATAATCATCAGTGTGAATAATGGACGAGGAAGTATGGATGTATCGTCCACAGATGCCTATGACAGTGGATGGCACGCCAATTCCGCTCAAGTGCACTTGACCTGCATCGGTTCCCCCTGTGGAGATGAAATATTGATACTTGATTTTGTGAGTTTCCGCCATGTCTTGCACGTACTCCACAATCCCGCGATGTGTAATCATACCCGGATCAAATACCCGCAGCAGTGCGCCTTTACCGAGGTGCCCGTAAGCATTCGGGTCGCCGCCCATATCGTTGGCTGCACTGCAATCCAGTGCAAAGAATATATCCGGCTGAATCAGATTGGCCGCTGTGCGTGCACCACGCAGTCCCACTTCTTCTTGAACAGTGGCCCCTGCATACAATGTATTGGGAAGCTTGTCTTTTTCTTTATGTAATGCTTCAAGCAGTTCAATAGCCAAGCCTACACCGTAGCGGTTATCCCATGCTTTAGCCATGATTTTTTTAGGATTTGCCAGTGGAGTGAAATCACAGATCGGCGCAATGGCCGTTCCTGGTACGATCCCCAGATCTTGCGCTTCTTGTCTGCTGTCTACGCCGATATCCAGATACATATGCTTGATGTCCATAGGTTTGCTGCGTTGCGATTCATCCAGCAAATGAGGCGAGACAGAGCCAACTACACCAATAACTGGGCCTTTTGGAGTCAATACTTGAAGACGTTGTGACATAATGGCTTGGCTCCACCAGCCTCCAACCGGCTGAAAACGAATCATTCCAGTTTCCGTAATACCATTCACGATAAAACCGACTTCATCCAGATGGCCTGCCACCATCACACGTGGTCCACTCTCTTGACCGCGTAGCACCCCAAAAAGACTGCCCAGTCGATCTTGCACGATTTCATCGGTATAGCCGGATATCCGTTCCTTAACCCATGCCCGCAACTCACGCTCATGTCCAGGAATGGAAGGAAACTCCGTTAAGGTTTTAAACAATTCCAATGTTTTTGATTCCATGATGTATACCTCACTCCTTATTAATTAACCAGTGGTCGTCATGTATTCAGTATGAATGGATTTGTATCGAATGTCCACGATATCATTTTCCTGACATAACATTTCTCCAAAAAGCTCATAATGAAAAAGAGCCAAGCAATTCGAACCGCCAAGCGCGAAAACTTACAGATAAGGGGTGGTGAATGATGCCAGCTAAATCCGGGCAGCGCGGTTTTCGTACCAATACGTCGCCGCTGTCCATAAATGAGAAGGACTATCAGAATATTTCACAAAAGCATGAACCCTCGAGAAAAGTATTTGCCAATTGTGTGCGCGCTTTTCTGGTTGGAGGCGGGATATGTGTGATTGGACAGGCGATTCAAGAGGCTTTTATGGCAGGAATGCACATATCAGCCAAGGAGGCCGCCCCGCCGACCTCATCGATGATGATCTTGCTGGCGGTCATATTAACCTGTATCGGGGTTTACGATAAGGTTGCTCAATGGGCAGGAGCAGGAACCGCTGTGCCCATTACAGGCTTTGCTAACTCGATGTGTTCGGCTGCATTGGAATATCGTTCTGAGGGACTGGTGCTCGGAGTAGGCGCCAATATGTTCAAACTTGCAGGCTCGGTTGTCGTATTCGGGGTGGTGGCTGCATTTATCGTAGGCGTTATATATGCCATCCTTGGTGTGGGAGGCAATCACTTATGAGAAGACAGGGCGGACAAACCTGGAAGTTTGAATCGAGACCGCGCATTATTGGAAGTGCCACTGTTGTGGGCCCGGATGAAGGAGAAGGGCCGTTGTCCACAGATTTTGATTATATTTATGACAATATAGAAATCAACGAGAAAACGTGGGAAAAAGCGGAACGTAGATTGATTGAGCATTCTACAGAGCTGGCGCTAATTAATGCCAATTTGAACAAAGAAGAAGTGCAGTTTTTTATTAGTGGTGATCTGATGAATCAGATTATCAGTAGCTCCTTCTCGGCTAGCAAGCTGGCCATTCCCTATTTGGGGGTTTTTGGAGCCTGCTCAACATCAATGGAAAGCTTAGCCTTAGCCGCACTTATTGTGGACTCAGAGGCCGGTGACTACGTGATGGCGGGTACGACCAGCCATAACTGTACTGTAGAAAAACAATTCCGCTATCCTAATGAATACGGATCACAGAAGCCTCCTACGGCTCAGTATACTGTTACCGGTTCCGGCGCCGCAATTGTAGGACATGCCAAGTCAGGAACGGTGGTGGATTGTGCTACCATTGGACGTGTAATGGACATGGGCATTAAAGACCCTTTTAATATGGGTGGAGCCATGGCTCCCGCGGCTGCGGATACGCTGTTGTCTCATTTTCGAGACACTGGCCGTGACCCTGGTTACTATGATCTCATTGTAACGGGCGATTTAGCCTCAGTGGGGCTACCAATTGCCAAGGAGCTGCTCAAAAAAGATGGGTTCGATATGAATCAGACGGAATTTAATGATTGCGGTTTGCTGATTTACGACATCAATAAGCAAAAGAAAGTCATTGCAGGAGGCAGTGGTTGTGGCTGCTCGGCTGTTGTAACCTACGGGCATTTGTTGAAGCGGATCGAAAAAGGAGAGCTGCAAAAGGTACTGGTCGTGGCGACCGGAGCGTTATTATCTCCTTTGACTACACAGCAGGGTGAAAGCATTCCTTGTGTTGCACATGCTGTAGCTTTTGAAGCGGGAGGAACAGTATGATATTTCTATGGGCTTTTTTAGTGGGTGGTGCCATTTGTGTTGTGGGCCAGTTGATGATGGATGTGTTCAAAATGACGCCGGCACATACGATGAGTACGTTGGTGGTTGCAGGTGCAATTGCTGATGCTGTTGGGATATACGATCCGCTTATTAAATTTGCAGGAGCGGGTGCGACCATTCCAATTACCAGTTTTGGTAACTCACTTGTACACGGCGCATTAACCGAATTGGAGAAGGACGGATGGCTGGGTGTCATTACAGGGATCTTTAGTCTGACAAGTGCAGGAATTTCCTCTGCGATTATTTTCTCTTTTCTGGCATGCTTGTTTGTTCGTCCAAAAGGAAGCATATAAAAGACGCGTACTATAGAGTTGACATAAAAATAAATGATTATATACATGTGCCCTTCGGATCTAATGACCGAAGGGTTTTTAATTGTTCTGCACATGAAAGATCGAAAGAAGGATGGAGTTTAAATCATACGGGCAGGGGGTTAAGTGTACTCTGTGCCCACCTTCATGTACAATAATAGGAAACATGTTGCTATCTAGGAGGTTTACAGAGCTATGCCCGTACGTCAAGAATCTGTGCAGATTGTTTCTGCAATCCGTTCTAATCTGGAATCATGTATATTAGGTAAATCCTTTGAAATAAAATTACTGCTTACGGCTATGCTGGCGGGTGGACACATTCTGATCGAGGACGTTCCGGGTACGGGGAAAACGCAAATGATCAAGGCTCTTGCCAAATCCATGCGCGGTGATTACCGCCGTGTTCAATGTAATCCTGATATTCTCCCGAGTGATATTACAGGGGTATCCATATTTCATCCACGGGACGAGCGTTTTTATTTCCGTCCGGGTCCTGTGATGACTAATATTTTACTGGCGGACGAAATTAACCGAGCGACGACGAAAACCCAGTCGGCTCTGCTGGAGGTTATGGAGGAACGCAGTGTGACAGTGGATGGGGACACTCATATGTTGCCTCATCCTTTTATGCTGTGTGCTACACAAAATCCGATTGATTTTGAAGGCACTTATATGCTGCCGGAAGCACAGTTAGATCGTTTTATGCTCAAAATCAGCTTGGGTTATCCTGACATGGAGACGGAGCGAAACATGCTGCTTCATCATCAAGCAGGCCAGCCAGCAGACCGTCTGGAGGCTGTAGCTCATATGGAGCAGATTGCTGACATCCAGCAGGAAATTAGAGGGATTTATATGGACGAAGCAGTGACGTCCTATTTACTTGATATCGTTCGTGCGACAAGAGAACATCCATCCGTGCTGCTGGGAGCTAGCCCCCGGGCGGCGCTTGCTTTTGTAATGGCTGCGAAGGCATACGCTTTTCTAGACAACCGTGACTATGTGCTGCCTGATGATGTGAAGGCGCTGGCACCTTATGTGCTAACGCATCGTTTGTTGCTGCGTCCCGAGGCGCGTCTGGACAGTTCCAGTGCCCAGTCCGTGCTCCAGGCTGTCCTTCGGCAGGTTCATGTACCCGTACGAATGGAGCGTCCTTAGGGAATGAATATGGTCAAAAGGAAGCGCAGGCTTCCACGGCTGTCAGGCCGCATCTGGCTTCTGGTGGTCATATGGGTGGTGTGCCTGCTATATTTGTTGTTTCAGGGCGGCAAGACGTCGGTCATGCTGTTGTCTATGGTTACGCTGTTAATCGTTTATTTATGGATCGTTGGTCTGAGCGGAGTTCGCCGTGTGCAAGGCTCCCGGCAGCTTTCGCAAGGCTCGCAGTTTGGAGAACTGCTGCATGCGGGAGATCAGGTGCATGTAAAGCTGAGCCTCAGTATACCTGGTTTTCTTCCGTTACCCTATGTCATTGTCCGTGAGGTCCTCAAGCGACATACAGGTGAATCCTGGTCGTTTGAGGACAGTGTCATTCCCAGTCTAAAAGGGGGCGGTCAGCTTACATTTCAGACTCCTGCTTTAGAGCGAGGAAGCTATCACTTTGAGGATACGGAATGTGTGAGTGAGGACATCTTCGGCCTGTTGGAGCACAAAGGCAGCTTGAACGCACGCGGTGAATTTCGAGTGCTGCCCCGAACGGTATTCATTCCGTATTGGCAGATGAATGACCGTCGCTCAAGGATGTCTGGACCGCAGACCGTTCAAACTCGAACGCGGCGTGAAACGACACAAATTAACGGTGTACGGGATTATGTATATGGAGATCGGTTTTCGCGCATCCACTGGAATGCGACGGCGCGTACAGGTAGCTGGAAATCCAAGGAATTTGAGCATGAGACCGTTCCTAAAACGATGCTTGTGCTGGACGTACACATGAAGCATTATGTAAACGCCGAACAGTTTGAGCTAGCTGTATCCTCTACCGCTTCATTGCTGGAATATGGTGGACGAGAGCGAATGGGGGTTGGATTGTGCACAGCTGGAGAGAAAGGTATCGTCTTTCAGCCAAGTGAGCAGACAATGGAACGACAACGAATGATGCATCACTTGGTAGACATACACACAACTTCACAAGGTAGCTTGAAATCCGCTGTAGAAAGCAGTGTACGCCAGTTTCCGCAAGGCTGTTATTTTATATTGATTAGTCCGCTGAAGGATTATCAGGCGATGGAGCTTCTTCGCTGGGCCGATACCCGGGGGATGACTCCGTGCCACGTCTATATCGGAGAAGGTTCTGCTGAGGGAGAAGCTGAAGAATGGATGAGCATGCTTCGTGCAAGAGGAATCAAGGGCTACGATGTTGAGAGCCTTGAGGAGCTCCCGGCTGTAATGGGGGGAGGAATACTATGAAGAGCTGGTTACAATCGTTAAAGGGTTCCTGGGCCCCCGCTTTTACATTTTTATGGATTATTATTATTGCCATGCAATGGGTTTCTTTTGCTTCCGAATTATGGCTGGAAGAGACAAGAGCACTTGTACTGATGACCATTACGATGCTGGCTCTGGTGAAGATTGTACTACCATTTCGTCCTTGGATTGAATTTATTGTTAAGGCGGCGGCGCTGTTTTTTATTTTGTATCGGACATTGGTGTCTTACTCCATCATTATCCCCTTCGGAGGGGTAGCCAATCGCCTGGACCAATTTATATCCAATATGTCTCCTTATATTTGGTTTTCCCTTATCGCTTGGCTAGTTATTGAAATGGTGCCGCTCATCGTTACAACGAAGCAACGGATTCTTGTTTTTGTGGGTATTAATATTGCCGCGCTGGCAGTGCTTGATTCCTTCACGCCAACTGTGCTGTGGGAGGAGGTTGCTTGGATCGTCTTTGCTGGTATGGGTTGGCTGGTGACACAGCATCTGCAGTATTTTCGGCAGCATTATCCTCAAGGATGGAAGCATATTCGGCGCTATCCATATAAAATAGCAGCCAATATTGCGGTCATTTTTGCGCTCATTATTATGGCTGGTGTTAATATGCCTGAGGTACAGCCAGCTTTGACTGATCCCTATACAGCGTGGACCCAGAGAGATAGCTCAACCACCGCTGGGATCAGCAATGGATCTGGGGCACTGAATCAGCGGATGAACACCGCATCGGGTTATAGTCGCCAGGATAATCGGTTGGGTGGAGGTTTTAATTTTGATTATTCTCCTGTCATGACCATCACGACCACTCAGCGAAGCTATTGGCGGGGGGAAACGAAACGAACCTATTCCGGTACAGGCTGGAGTGACGGGGGCAACGATGATCAAACGCTGAATGATGTGCCGATGACCGCAGAGCTTGAAAACACACAAGAAACGCGGCATTCGACTGAGCAGGTCGTTCAGACCATTACGATGCAAAACGACCAGAGCTATCCTGTTTTGTTTGGCGCCTATTCGGTGCAGCGTGTTCAATCGGTGGACAGAGATTCACGGGCAGATGGGTTACGTTGGAACCCGGAACAGGCGGAACTGCTTTGGAATCCATCCTCCCGAAGAACTGCTTATCCTAAAACGTATACTCTGGTATCGCATGTCCCTGTGATCCCTGAGAAAGAGCTACGCACAAAAACTTTTAATGAGTTGTACGGAAAAAATAAACAGGAAGCCTATCTACAAATTCCAGATGAGTTGCCACAGCGGGTTCGTGATTTGGCTCAGAACGTAACGTCAACGGCGAAAACGCCGTATGAAAAAGTCGGATTACTACAGCAGTATTTGCAGCAAAATTATGCATATACGAACAATCCGGACCTCTCACGGAAAAGAAGCAGAGATTTTGTGGATGCCTTTCTGTTTGAGATTCGGGAGGGCTATTGCGATTATTATTCCACCTCATTAGTCATGATGGCTCGCTCTGTTGGGGTTCCAGCCCGCTGGGTTAAAGGATATGCACCTGGTCAGCAGACGTTTTCAGATGATGCAACAACGGGCGAAAGTGACGAAAATATGTCCTCTTACTCCGTGACAAATGCGGATGCTCATTCCTGGGCGGAAGTATATTTAGGTGAATACGGTTGGGTCCCTGTAGAAGCTACGCCTGGCTTTGATATGCCGCTGCTTACGGAACAGGAGGATTCAAAGACTCCAGAAGCCCCTGAGGTTAAAGATCAGCCTGAACCAGAACAGCCTGAGCAGACCCCGCAGACTAATCCGGAGGAAGGTTCAAAGATTCATCCTGTAATCATAGGTTCTGCTGCTGCAATTCTGCTGCTGTGGGCTGCTTATATCGTCTGGCGTAATCGCGCAGACATTCACTTTTACCTGCTTCGTTTACGCAGAGGTAAGCCGCTGACCCCGGATGAAAAGGTGGTCGTCGAAACTGAGCACTGGTTAAGGTACATGCGAAGAAAGGGATTTGTCCGCGCCAGTCACGAGACGCTGAGGGAATCAGTTGATAGATGGTCGCTAGAAGTACCGGAACACGCTTCAATTTTACATCAGCTGCTTGGCCGATTTGAACAAGCGCGTTATAGCCCCTCATCCGTAACCGCAGAAGATTGGCATATGGTTCGCCAGCAGGCATCTCTGTTACACAAAGAAGGATGGATAAAACGATGGGCTGGACGAAAAGCTGCGACGGATCAGAAGGATCAAGACTAGTCTATTTTTGATTAGGTCCAAACGCCGTCTAATTTAATCTTAAGCTATATATTTAGTGAAAAAGCTGTCCGTTTGTTGCGGATAGCTTTTTACTAAGCCATAGTAATATGGTATAGTTTGTCGTATGAAACTGAGGTGACCGACGTTGTTTGAAATGCTGATGCCCAAATTACGGGTGAATACCGTCTTTGATATTGATCTTGAAGGCTTGTATGCTCAAGGATATCGCGGCATTATTACGGATCTAGATAACACGCTGGTTGGTGCAAAAGCGCCGAATGCGACTCCCGAGCTGGTGGCCTGGTTTGAGAAGGTCAAACAGGCGGGTTTTAAGCTTGTCATCGTGTCTAACAACAATATGGACCGTGTATCCGTGTTTGCTACGCCTTTGGACATTGATTTTATACATGCCGCACGGAAGCCCTCCAACTCGTCTTTTCGTAGAGCCATCCGTATGATGGGGCTGACTCCGGAAGAGACTATTATGGTCGGGGACCAAATGTTGACGGACGTATTGGGAGGCAACCGACTGGGATTGCATACGGTGTTGGTGCTACCGATATCCATTCATGATGAAGGAGTCATGACCCGATTTAATCGGCGGTTAGAGCGAATCGCGCTCACAAGGTTACGTAAGAAAGGCTTATGGCTTGAGGAGGAAAAGAAGAATGACTGAAAGACCTGACGGCGGCACTGCCGTCAAATGTAGTGGTTGCGGTATCACCGTGCAGACCACTAGCCCGGAGCTTCCGGGATATATTCCTGAAAAATTGCTTACTCGCGAACCTGTCATCTGTCAGCGTTGCTTCCGGATCAAAAACTATAATGAGACGTCTTCAGTTACGGTGGATCAAGATGAGTTCTTGAAGCTGCTCAGCCAGATTGGCGACAAGGATGCGCTCGTCATCCACATTGTAGATATTTTTGATTTTGAAGGTAGCTTGATTTCCGGTTTGCAACGCTTTGTAGGCTCCAATCCAGTTATACTGGCTGTGAACAAGACCGATTTGCTGCCTAAGGTAACGAATTGGAACAAGGTACGTAACTGGGTACAAAAGCAAGCGAAGGAGCAAGGACTTCGCACGGAAGAAATCGTACTGTGCTCAGCTAAAAAAAATCAGGGCTTTGACCGTCTGTTGGATGTGGTATCTGAGCTCCGTGGTAACCGCGATGTATATGTAGTCGGAGCGACAAATGTGGGTAAATCGACGCTTATTAACCGCTTGATTCGTGATTATAGCGATATGGAGCAGGAACTCACAACGTCCCGTTACCCGGGGACTACACTCGATATGGTGAATATTCCGCTCGACGACGGCAAGCACATTATTGATACTCCGGGTATTGTATACCCTTGGCGATTCAGTGAAATCGTCTCCCGTCAGGACTTGAGCGCTATTATGCCGGACAAGCCGCTGAAGCCTGCTGCATATCAGCTTGATGCTGGACAAACATTGTTTTTCGGCGGTATGGCCCGATTTGATTTTGTGGAGGGTCAGCACCAATCATTTACCTGCTACATTAACGGTGGTCTTAAGATACATCGCACGAAGCTGGAGCGAGCTGATCAGTTGTTCGCTGATCATGCCGGGGAATTGTTATCTCCGCCAACACGCGATCAATTGGCAGAGATGCCGGAATGGACAAGACATGAGTTCCGCGTTCCACGCAAATCTCCATCGGACATCTACATTTCCGGTTTGGGATGGATCAGGGTAAATAGCGAGAACGGAGCTCTGATTGCGGTTCATGCTCCTCGGGGAGTCCGTGTGCTTTTGCGGCCTGCGTTGATATAACGTTGCTGTAACCATGTTATAGGGCGGCAAGGAACAGGTACTGGTTCCTGCCGCCATTCATGTATTTGTGCGGCCTAATATTTTGCAATATGGGGGAGAGCAACGATGAACAGCGGGGAGTCTGAAGCGACCGAACAAGGTCTTGTACTATTGGGCGTATTGGGTGATCCGATCAAGCACTCCAAATCGCCTCTTATGCATAAAATAGCTTTACAGGCAGCGGGGATTGAAGGAGATTTTGTACCTCTTCATGTCAAACCGGATCAGCTGGAAGATGCCATGAAGGGGATTCGCGCTTTGCATTTCCGCGGAGTCAATGTGACGATTCCCCATAAAGTTGAGGTTATGAAATATCTGGATGAGATTGATGAAGGGGCCAGACTCATTGGCGCTGTCAATACGATAGTGAATGACAATGGACGTCTTAAGGGCTATAACACGGACGGAATTGGCTACGTACGTTCCCTCAAAGAAGAGACTTCTGTCGAGTTGAAGGGCGCAAGAATTGCTGTTCTTGGAGCCGGAGGGGCTGCTCGTGGCGTGATTCATGCTCTGTTGGAGGAGCAACCGGAATCGGTTATTATTTTGAACCGAACACGTGACAAAGCTGAGCAACTGGCATTAGAGTGGACGACGGAAGCGATCCCAGTGAGGGGTTATTCCAACGAAGATGCCAAGAGCGTGCTCGCCACAGTGAATGTGTTGATTAACACAACCTCGGTGGGAATGTCTCCTTTAGCGGATGAGCTTCCACTGGAAACGAGCTTGATTCCGGAGGGAATCATTGTGAGTGATTTGATCTACAACCCGCTGGAAACGAGACTTTTACAGGAAAGCCGTGAACAGCGCGGCTGCACTGTACATGGGGGTTTGGGCATGTTCGTGTACCAGGGGGCTGTGGCTTTTGAGTATTTTACAGGGGTTGTCCCTGCTGTAGAGCAAATGAGAGCGGCTGTGCTGAGTAGCCTGTCGTAAGTAAGATTGTACATTAAAATTATGGAAATGCTGCATTGTATATGTGGCGACGAAGGGGTTAAATATACATGTTAACAGGTAAACAAAAAAGATATTTGCGTTCAATGGCGCATCATTTGGACCCGGTTTTTCAAGTAGGTAAAAACGGCACGAATGAGCATCTTATGCGTCACATCAACGATGCGATTGAAAAGCGTGAGCTGATGAAAGTGCAAATTTTGAACAACTGTTTGGACGACAAGCATGAAATTGCGGAAGAACTGGCCGAGGAGACAGGTTCTGAGCTTGTTCAGATCATCGGGAGCACTATTATTTTGTACAAAGAATCCCGTGATCATAAGGAAATTGAGTTGCCTAGAGGATAACACGCGGGGAGAAAATTATGAAAATCGGTATTATGGGTGGTACATTTGACCCGATTCATATTGGACATCTGCTGGCTGGAGAAGCGGCAAGAGATGCCTATGGGCTGGATCAAGTATGGTTTATGCCTTCTCATATTCCTCCGCACAAGCATCAGGCGGGGGCGAGCGGTAAGGAGCGTCTGGAGATGACGAGTGAAGCGGTAGCGGGTCATCCTGCTTTTGAAGTGCTGGATATTGAAGTGCTTCGCGGGGGAGTATCCTATACCATTGACACGATCAAGGAGCTTCAAGAGTTGCACTCTGCTGTGGATTTTTATTTTATTATTGGTGCGGATATGGTGAACTACTTGCCTCATTGGCAGGGAATTGAGGAGCTGGCGCAGCGAATTTGTTTTATTGGTGTTCGGCGCCCAGGGTTCCAGCTTGCGTTGGATGAGTTGCCGCATTATTTGAAGGACAAGGTACTGCTGGCGGATATGCCGGTGGTGGATATTTCGTCGACGGATATTCGAGAGCGTGCTGCGGAAGGGCGCACTATCCGTTATCTTGTGCCTGATCGTGTGCATGACTATATTACAAGGGGCTGTTTGTATGAAGTACAGCCGTGAGCAATTAATGGAAGCCGTATCTGGTCAAATGCCTGAAAAGCGCTGGAAGCACACACTAGGTGTTATGCATACCTCAGTGGAGCTTGCGAAGCGCTATGGAGCAGATCCGG
Source organism: Paenibacillus sp. SER-28 (assembly GCF_052906305.1). Taxonomy (NCBI): domain Bacteria; kingdom Bacillati; phylum Bacillota; class Bacilli; order Caryophanales; family Paenibacillaceae; genus Paenibacillus; species Paenibacillus sp. SER-28. The sequence goes on from NZ_JBRECM010000009.1 coordinate 132,357, forward strand.
ATAAGGCAGAACTGGCGGCTATTTTGCATGATGTAGCAAAATATTGGCCTGTTCAGCAGATGGAAGAGGTGATTCGCAGTCATCCCGAATGTGATCAGGAGCTTTTGGAACATGACAAGCAGCTCTGGCATTCAGAGGTAGGATACTGCGTTGCAGCAAGAGATTACGGAGTGGATGATCCGGAAATAAGGAATGCGATTCGCTGGCATACGTCAGGACGCGTAGGTATGAGCCTGCTGGATAAAGTCGTGTGTCTCGCTGATTACATCGAACCGGGACGGGATTTTCCGGGGGTTGAGCATATCCGTAAACAGGCAAAGAAAAGCTTGGAGCAGGGCCTTATCGCTGGATTCGACTCCACGATTTCATTGTTGCTGGAAAAGAAAAAGGTTATTTTTCCACTAACAGTCTTGTCGCGTAATGACTTGATTCAACAACTAAAACAGAGAAAAACGGAGGTTCATGAATGACCCTAACTAATGAGCAATTAATGCAAACAGCGGTTGATGCTGCAAATGATAAAAAGGCAATGAATGTTGTCGCACTGGATTTGCGGGGAATATCACTAGTAGCTGATTATTTTGTCATCTGCCACGGTAATTCGGATACACAGGTACAGGCGATTGCAACAGAAATTCGCAAACGCGCTCATGATGAAGGTGTAACCATCAAAGGAATCGAAGGAATGGATTCCGCCCGTTGGGTTCTAATGGATTTGGGGGATGTAGTAGTGCATGTCTTCCATCGCGACGAGCGCGAATACTATAACATTGAACGACTCTGGTCGGATGCTAAGGTTGTGGAAAAGGTATGAGTTTGATCGCCGGTACTTATGTCACCATTATGGTGGATCGTGAGGTATCTCCTTTCGGCTACTTTCTCACTGTTGGTGAGCAGGATGTGCTGCTGCATTATACGGAGCTGACACGTGAAATTGAAGTTGGTGAACGGTTGGAGGTATTTATTTTTCACGATACAGAGGACCGCTTGGCCGCAACCATGAAAAAGCCGTTCTTGTCGTTGGGCGAAATGGCAAAGCTTGAGGTGGCCGATGTGCATCCGCGTTTGGGTTGTTTCCTAGAGATGGGATTGGGTCGTCAGCTTTTGCTGCCGATTCGTGAGTTGCCAGAAAACCGAGATTTACATCCTCGGGTGGGCGACTACGTATATGCCATTATGGAGCATGACAAGCAAGGCAGACTGCGGGCTAAGCTGGCAGGGGAACAGGAGCTTGCTCCGTTGTGCTTCCACGCCCCTGATTCGTGGCTGAATACGTGGGTACAGGCGACTGTGTACAAGCCGCTTCAAATGGGTACATTCGTTCTGGTGGACGGAGGTGTGCTTGGTTTTGGCGCGATTGGGATGATTCACTCCTCGGAACGCAACCGGATGCTTCGCTTGGGCGAAGAGGTCAAGGTAAGGGTCACACTTGTTCGCGAAGACGGTCGGGTCAATCTGGCGATGTCGCCACGCAAGGAAGTAGGCCGTGATGAGGATGCAGATCGATTGATTGCTTTTCTGAAAGAGCGTCCGGGTGGCGGCATGCCTTACTCCGACGCAACGCCGCCGGATATTATCAAGCAACGGTTTGGTATTAGTAAATCCGCCTTCAAGCGTGCGATGGGCAAGCTGATGAAGGAAGGAATGGTTACACAAAAGGAAAACTGGACCTACCTGGTGGAGAAAATGCCGAAACCGAAGGACGGGAATGGGGAATAAAAATGGCTTCTTACCGGAAGTTTGCCTATGTGTATGATGAGCTGATGCAGGACATGCCGTACCCGGACTGGTTACGCTTTGCACGGCAGGCTTGGGATCAGTACGGTATGCCGCATACGGTGGCTGAGCTGGGCTGTGGAACGGGTTCGATTACGATTCCCCTAGTTAACTCGGGCTTCGAAGTGTCTGGAATCGACTTATCCTCTGACATGCTGGCAGTAGCCCGTCGCAAAATGGAAACCACTCCCCAGGGACAGCGATTGTTTCGTGAGGGAAGCGTTCGCTGGATACAGCAAGATATGAGAGAATGGGTTTTACCCGAGCCTGTGGATTCTGTAATTTCTTTTTGCGATTGTCTGAATTACTTGTTGGAGGAAGAAGATATAATTTCTACTTTTCGTAGAACTCATGCTGGTCTGAAGCCTGGCGGAACCTTCTTGTTCGATGTACATCATCCGCAGACGTTTTTACGTTATGATGAAGAGCAGCCATTCGTACTGGATGATCGCTCTATCTCATATATCTGGACATGTGCGTTGGACACTCCCCGTTGTGAAATTGAGCATCATCTTAGTATCTTTGCGAAAGCAGAACATGAGGGACGCGATTTGTATCAGCGTTTCGAGGAAATTCATGTACAGCGTGCCTATGATCCAGACTGGATGAAGGCAGAATTGTCCAAAGCAGGTTTTCGTGATGTGAAGGTATATGCGGATTTTGAATGGGTAGAAGCAGAAGGTGACGCGGCGAGACTGTTTTATGTTGCTGTAAAATAGTGAAGACTCATTGAGCAAATTTAGGAAAAGAAAGACGCTTTTCATGATGACATGAAGGGCGTCTTTTTGCACTCATATATTCACTTTATAGTTCAACTGAAGCTCATCACCCGGTACACCCCGAATACCCCAGTTCTGTTTGGGCGTTTCAAATATAGTAATCTCAAGATCCTGTGGAGCAATGCCAAAATGGTCCGTAATTCGTTGGAATAACAGCTGGATGAGCTGCTTCTTAGCTTCTGTCGTTCTGCCTTCAAAGATACTGATTTCAATAATGGTGTACGCCTCAGAGCGACCATCGGCATATATAAAGTCTTCCTGATCCATAGGGAAAAAACGATGAAACCTCTTGTCTGGAGGATATTTGAACGCATCCACCACAGCAGAATGAATCACCTCTGAAAGCTGCTTTTTGATTGGATTTAGAGCTTCTTTTATTCCGAAAATTTTAATCTGTGCCATGTCTCAGCTCACCTTTCTTATCTCAACTCAACTCAATTTTCATCAATTTAATTCGAAGTTATTATAAAACATTCGTATGCATGTGTCATGAACAATTAGTATGAAGAGGGTCTTTAACACCAAAGATAGTCCTTATTTGACTTTTTTCGCGGTTTTCAATATAATAGTGCCATTATTAACGGTTAAACAATCGCTGATGAGGAATAGTAGCTTTGTCTGGACATATAGAGAGCCGGCGGGTGGTGCAAGCCGGTTGACAGCGCAAAGTGAACTCGCCTCGGAGATATGCGTCCAACGCAGGAACGCCTTTACAGGTGCTTGTATCCTGTTATTAACCCGCATCGGATCACCTCCGTTATCAGGTGCAAAGGGAGTAGAACGCGAAGAACGCTTTCTGCTAACTAGGGTGGTACCACGGGAATATAACCTCTCGTCCCTAGCGCTGACACGCTACGGGATGCAGAGGTTTTTTTGTTGCATACCGTTTGAGGAGGAAAAAGACAATGACAGACACACAGCCGAAGCACGGCTATCAACCGCAAAGTATTGAACCAAAATGGCAGAAATATTGGGATGAGAATAAGACGTTCCGCACCGGGGAAGAGCCGGGCAAACCGAAGTTTTATGCTTTGGATATGTTTCCGTACCCATCTGGAGCCGGCCTGCATGTAGGCCACCCAGAGGGCTACACAGCTACGGATATTGTTTCACGTTATAAAAGAATGCGCGGCTACAACGTACTGCATCCGATGGGTTGGGACGCCTTCGGTCTGCCTGCCGAGCAGCATGCGCTGGATACAGGGGAACACCCACGCGAAATTACGGTGAAAAACGTAAATAACTTCCGCCGTCAAATCAAATCGCTCGGCTTCTCCTACGACTGGGATCGTGAAATCAGCACGACGGACCCTGATTATTACAAATGGACACAGTGGATCTTCATCCAGCTGTACAAGCGCGGCCTTGCATATGTAGCTGAAGTACCCGTGAACTGGTGCCCAGCGCTGGGAACAGTGCTGGCGAATGAAGAAGTTATTGACGGCAAGAGTGAGCGTGGCGGTCATCCGGTCGTCCGTAAACCAATGCGTCAATGGATGCTGAAAATTACGGAATACGCGGATCGTCTGCTAGATGATCTGGAGGAACTGGATTGGTCTGAGAGTATTAAGGATATGCAGCGGAACTGGATCGGTAAGTCTACCGGGGCAGAGGTTCGTTTTCCAATTGAAGGCTATGACGAGCAACTCACAGTATTTACAACCCGCCCAGATACACTGTTCGGCGCAAGCTACTGTGTGCTGGCACCAGAGCAGGAATTAGTGGATATTATCACTACGCCTGAGCAAAAGGATGCTGTACAACAGTACCGTGAACAAGCTGCTCGTAAAAGCGATCTGGAGCGTACGGATCTGGCCAAGGATAAAACAGGCGTATTCACAGGAGCTTATGCAGTGAACCCGGTGAACGGCGAAAAGCTGCCGATCTGGATTGCTGACTATGTACTGGCAGGCTACGGAACTGGAGCGATTATGGCTGTACCTGCTCACGATACGCGTGACTGGGAATTTGCCAAGCAATTCGGATTGAATATCATTGAGGTTGTCCAAGGAGGAGATGTGGCTAATGAGCCATATACTGAGGATGGACCGCACGTCAATTCAGGCCCGCTGAATGGACTTACCAATGAGGAAGCGATTCCGAAGATGATTGAATGGCTGGAAGCCGAGGGCAAAGGACACGGCAAAGTCACCTACCGCCTGCGTGACTGGCTGTTCAGCCGTCAACGCTATTGGGGCGAGCCGATTCCGGTAATTCATCTGGAGGATGGAACGATCAAAACGGTTCCTGAGGACCAACTTCCGCTCGTACTGCCGGAGATGGACAATATTAAGCCTTCAGGTACAGGTGAATCCCCGCTGGCGAACGCAACAGATTGGGTGGAAACCATTGATCCTGAGACAGGTATGAAAGCACGTCGCGAGACGAATACAATGCCGCAATGGGCAGGAAGTTGCTGGTATTACCTGCGCTTTATTGATCCGAAAAATGACAAAGAGCTTGTATCCAAAGAGAAACAACGTGAATGGATGCCTGTTGATTTGTATATTGGCGGAGCGGAACATGCGGTTCTTCACTTGCTGTATGCCCGTTTCTGGCATAAGGTACTGTATGATATCGGCGTAGTGGAAACGAAAGAGCCTTTTTATAAGCTGGTCAACCAGGGTATGATTTTGGGCAACAACAATGAAAAAATGAGTAAATCACGCGGTAATGTCATTAATCCTGATGATATTGTCAATACATTTGGCGCCGATACGCTGCGTATTTATGAGATGTTTATGGGGCCGCTGGAAGCGACCAAGCCATGGAATGAGAATGGGGTAGAGGGAGCACATCGTTTTCTGTCCCGCGTATGGCGCCTGTTTGTTTCCGAGGATGGTAGCCTGAACGATAAAATTACAAATGACGGCGGTAGCGATGAGTTCAATCGTACTTGGCATAAGACGCTGAAAAAAGTAACCGAAGATCTGGATGCGCTACGCTTCAATACAGCGATCAGCCAGCTGATGATCTTCACCAACGATGCATACAAAGCAGACCTTCTGCCGCGTGCAGCAATGGAAAACTTCGTGCAAATGCTGTCGCCGCTTGCACCCCATCTGGCTGAGGAATTGTGGCAGCTGCTGGGGCACAATGATAGCATTACCTACGCGGCTTGGCCTGCTTATGATGAAGCATGGACGGTGGACGCCGAAGTGGAAATTGTTGTGCAAGTAAATGGTAAAATCGTACAGCGTGCAACGATTGCCAAGGACCTTGATGCTAAAGCGATGGAGGCATTCGCTGTGTCGTTGGACAATGTTCAGCAGGCACTGGCCGGCAAAACGATCCGCAAGGTAATTGCTGTTCCAGGTAAACTGGTTAATATTGTTGCCGGTTAATCGGCTTTAAGCCGAAGGAGACATCTACCTTTTGCATATCCTCTTCATATTTGTTGTGCGTGGCCTGTATCAGCTCGGGAAAGACGCTATGCAGGCTGATGTCCAACAATGCGAGAGCTTCGGCGGTAATACCTCCGGGAACCGCCACTCTGGCCTGTAACTCGGCTGGTGTCATCCCGCCTTCCGTGAGCAGCTTTCCAGTGCCGATGATCATTTCTCCGGCCAGGGCGCATAGCTCCGTACGGTCTATACCTGTAGCTTGAACTGCGGCTTGAATCCACTGGTCCATAAAAAAGGCCAAGAAAGCAGGACCACAACTCGAAAAATCCGACGTGATCCGAGTATAAGATTCTTTAACCCGAATCGGCCTGCTGATGTGGGACATAAGCTCTTCCAGAAGGGTGCGATCCTCCTCTGTAATCCGGCTTCCATGGATGCACAGCGAGGCTCCGCTGCCCACTTGGTGGGTGATACTTGGAATAATTTTGGACACTTTGGCTTTCAGTGCATGTTCCAAAATACGAATCTGCACCGGGCTTGTGATAGATACGACGATTTGCTCTTCTGTAATGACGTTGCGTATTTCATCCGTTACGGCTTTTGATTCCAGCGGCTTCACACAGATAAACAGAACATCGCTTTCCGCTGCCGTTTCACGGTTGCTTTGGGCTGCATGCAAACCTGGATAGCGACGGGCTAGCTCGGTTACCTTGGAATGCGTTCGATTGCTTGCTGATATTTGCTGCGGCTTGAGTGCGTTAGAATTAATAAAAGACTCAATTAGCAGACTTCCCATGCTGCCAGTCCCGATAAATCCAACTTTCATTGTTCAACGTCCTCCTTTCATACTTTGCGGTATAGACGCTGTGCTGTCAGCTGTCATTCTTCTTAGTGTATGCGCCTGGTCTTGGCCGACATGACGAATTTTATGTCTGAGCATGTTAGATCGTCCCCGGGGTCGTACCACTTTTTTGTGAAAATGCTCACAGCGAGACCGTATGGAGGTTGTTTGCACCCTCCGGTTTAACGGGAATTGGACAGACTTGCTCTGTTTGATTGAGACGGTGTTTTCAGTCGGCTCAATTTCCCGAAATCCATGTGGAGTAGGGGACGATACGGAAATGAAACGTGTATGGACAGGAACAGCGATAACGCTTGCTGTAATCGGGAGTGGACTTATTTTATTTGCCGGAGGACAGCGCTCTGAGCCGCAAGAAGAGTGGACTTTACTTAACCATAAGGTGGAGCAGGCTGTGGCGATGGAGGCAGAGCCAAATGAGTCGCAGCGCAGCAGTGACTACGCCCAGAAAAAGCCTGGTGTAAAAGAACCTTCAGACAAAGCTGAGCGCAGTAGGAATGCCGAAGCCGCTGACAATGTGAAACGTGATACTGTGCAGATTTCTACTAGTGTATCTGCTGCTGTGAGCGAAAACTCTATTACGGGAAATTCAAGTACCGTAAAGCAGTCAGGTGTTGCGAATCCGAGCTCAGACACAGGTATTATTAGTTCGAGTGGTGCAACGACGAGTAGGACCAATAGGGTAAGTGATTCGGTTACTACACCCGATTCCGGCGAAAAAAAGGTAAACATTAACACGGCGACTGCTGCTGAGTTAATGGAATTACCGGGGGTTGGGGCTAAAAAAGCCGAGGCTATACTGAACTACCGTAATCAGCACGGGGCGTTCAAACGTGTGAACGATTTGGATCATGTAAAGGGAATCGGAGCTAAAATGTTGGCTAAAATGAAGCCGTATGTCAGTTTGTAATTTATATAAGATTATAATGTACAGGTCCTGAGAACGGCGGTAGCGGTATGGTTTACGTTTTAACTTGTTTATACGGGAGAGATGGAAATGAGTGCAGATGTACGCAAGGACTGGGACACCTATTTCATGGATATCGCTTATATGGTATCCACCCGTTCGCGCTGTGCGCGGCGTCATGTTGGAGCCGTACTTGTACAAGGTAAAAAGCTTTTGGGGACGGCCTATAATGGAGCACCATCCGGGGTACCTGACTGTTCTGAGGCAGGCTGCATGATCTCAGAGGAGTATGAGGTCGTTCACCGTGATGGGCGCGAGGAAATGGTTAAGAAGCAGCGTTGTATTCGCACTATTCATGCGGAGCAGAACCTGCTGCTGTTTACTGACCGAATTGATCGTGAAGGCTCTTCAGTATATGTCACCGACCAGCCATGCTGGACGTGTGCCAATATGTTGGCGAACAGCGGTATTGTGGAGATTGTATACCACCGACCTTATCCCAAAGATGCCGACAAGGTTCGTGCTATGATGGAGGAAAAGGGAATCGCCTTTCGTATGCTGAAAACCTATCATCCACCAAAAGAAACGCTGATGGATGTAATGAATTAAAAAAGTAAACGAGGAAGAACCTCTGACGAATGCTATTTTGTCAGAGGTTCTTTTTGTTTTGTGTTTTTTGGACAGAAAGCAATGTTTGCTACCGGAAGGTGATTGTATTCAGGCTAAGCTTGTGTTAACTAGACCTATATTGACCCTTACTGTTTGTTGGATTACAGGAAGTGCGGGAGCATGTCTGTATTCTGGACATATGCTTTTGTTACTCTGGGCGGGGGTTACCCTGATCTTTCCGCTTATAGCTTTATGGATGAAAATCCCCATCCGGCATATGGTATTACTTTGGCTTGCATTCAACGGGGGTGGATTTCATTGGTTTTGGCATGATACGCATAATGTTAGCAGTATTCCCGATGCTCTTCATGTATCGTCTTCTATGGTGGAAGACATGCCTGTTCAAGTAGCAGGGCTTATCGCTTCTAAAGTACAGGTAGATGGTGATCGAACACAGTTTGAGATGAGAGTCACCTCAATCAATCACTACGGAAGTCATTCGAAAAAGGACGAGAATCGTACACCAATTTCTGAACAGGTCATTGTTCATATCAAGTTGGCTGCCAAGCAGGAACAGCAACTTGCGGCAGCGTGGCAACGTGGAGATGCAGTCGTACTGCGTGGCACCTTAAAGGCTCCTACAAAAGCGGGGAACTTTGGTAGCTTTGATTATAGTGAATACCTGCACACACAGGAAATCCACTGGCTTTTCAAAGGCGATGGAGCAGCCTCGTTACAGAAGCAGGAGGCTTCACTGTGGAACCGCTACACTTTGTTCAGATGGAATGATCAGCTAAGGGAGCAACTAGGGCAGAGAATGGAATCGGCATTTACATCACTTCATCACGCAGGATATATGAAAGGACTGGTGCTTGGGGTAACAGATGAGTTGGACCCAGCAACGTATAACGAGTTTACGAAGCTTGGTTTAACGCATATTTTAGCAATATCGGGCATGCATGTGGCGGTATATGCAGCTACACTATTATATTTACTCAAGCTACTAAGAGTTAGCCGCGAGACATCTCTTACAGTCGTTTTGATACTCATTCCGGCTTATGTCCTGCTGACAGGTGCTTCTCCCTCTGTTGTGAGGGCGGGAATTATGGCGATGATCGGCTTGTTTGCAGCCCGACGAGGTGTGCTCAAAGACGGACTTAATATTTTAAGTATATCCGCGTTGCTCATGCTGATTTGGAATCCATATTATCTACTTAGCGTCAGCTTTCAGCTTTCCTTTTTGGTGACAGGTGGGTTGCTCATTTATATGCCGCTTATGAAGCCGTTTTTCGCCAAATGGCCTCTCCTGATCGGCGGTGAGATTGCGATTACAATTACGGCACAGCTTGTTTCGTTTCCAATGACGGTATTCTACTTTAATCAATTTTCGCTGTTATCATTTGCGGCCAATTTTGTGCTTGTACCCCTTATTACATATATCGTGCTTCCAATAGGTACGGTGGCGATGGGGCTTTCCTTTTTGTGGGGGGATGGGGCTCGTATTCTTGCGTGGCCGGCAGAGCAATTGAACGATTTGACCTTTTTACTAGTGAAATGGCTGAATGTGGATGATGCTTATGTGAGTATTTGGCCGTCTTCCTCCATCCTGTGGGTCATGGCGTATTACGCAGCTCTGTATAGTGTTCTGTACTGGCTTAAAACGTGGCTGACATCTCGCAGGCAAACAGACGATAATTCTGTTTTGAATTCCACACCCATATCATCACCCGTTTATACGGGATTAGCTGCTTCTGCCGAATGGGCTGCTGTTTTGAATACAGCTCATGAACCTGAGGGAGCAGGGAAATTTGCGCGTCGACAGTGGAATGGTTATCGTCATTTGGCACTGGCTCTAAGTGTTATCGCCTGGCTTGGCATATTGTATACAGGTTACCAATCTCCTAGTGGAGGAAATACGGGAACTGTTCAATATCTGGATGTGGGCCAAGGTGACAGCATTTTAATTACCACGCCGGGCGGGAAACATATTTTGGTGGATGGCGGGGGTACAATGGACTTTGCTACAGGGAAAAATGCTTGGCGCAAACGCGCAGATCCCTATGAGGTAGGTGAAGATACGATTGTACCCTTGCTAAAGCAACGAGGTGTACATCGGCTGGACGCTGTCATTTTAACACACGGAGATCATGATCATGCAGGAGGACTACAGGCTGTGCTTGACCAGATTCCCGTATCTACCTTGTTTTTTAATGGTACCCTGACAGATAAAGCCCCATTCCGTAAGCTGTTGAACACGGCTTTAGACAAGCAGATTAAGCTGTACGGTGCACATCATAGTATGGAATGGGAACCAGACCAGGCTACGAAAATCCGCTTTCTCTATCCGTTTACGCCACCGGAGAACGAATCTGAGCAGTTGCCTGTTATGAAGGAGCAAAATCATTACTCTGTTGCCATGATATTGGAGATGGAGGGAGCCTCTTTTTTGTTCACAGGAGATATGGATGATGCAGCAGAGTCGTCGTTGCTCTCTGAATTAACTCGTTTTTCATCAGGTGTGAAAGATAAGGGAGCAGCGGGGGCTGTCGGGAAAGCTGTAGATGTCATGAAAATAGCACATCACGGTAGCAAGTATTCCACCTCGGAAGAGTGGTTATCCTACTGGCGACCGAAAGTATCCGTTATTTCGGTCGGTGCGACCAATACTTACGGACATCCGAATGAAGCGGTATTGGAACGTTTATCGGCAGTTGATTCTGCTATATATCGAACAGATACGATGGGAGAGATACAGATTCGAGCGCAGCAAGGTAAACTGAGTGTGCGGTATCAACGTAAACGGTACAAAACAGATACTAATACAACAACATACTAAAAGGGTGCTCACTCTCAGGAGTGGGCTGTTTGCTTTGAATCCAATCTGCATGGACAGTAGCTGTAAGCTTTGATAGAATCATATGAGTAATGAAAATGAGAATCATTATTAACGGGAGGAATATTGTGAGTTATTTTAAATTTAGAGCCTCAGCTTGTTTGTTCATCATTTCATTAATGCTGGTATTGAGTGCATGCGCTACAAGTGGGGGTGGGACTGTAACAGAAAGCGGTCAATCGACTGCTCCCAAGAGCACATCAATTGGAGGTGAGGCTGCCACGCGTACATATGAAAGTGATAAAGGTACAATTACCCTTCCTGAGCATCCTCAGCGTGTTGTAGTTGCAGTTGGTGATTATGTAGGTGATGTGCTAGCACTTGGTATTACACCTGTAGGGGCTCCAGATACCGTATTTAATGCTCCATATTATAAAAAATACTTGAATGGTGTTGAAAATATCGGTGACAGCTCCGCATTGTCCCTTGAAAAGGTGATCACCCTAAAGCCGGATCTGATCATTACCTATGATGAGAAAGCATATGAAAATCTGAAAAAAATAGCGCCTACTGTGTTTATTCCATATGGTAAATATCAATATAAGGACCGTCTGATGGAGCTGGGCAAAGTGTTAAACAAGGAGCAGGAAGCGAAGAATTGCCTGGCTGATTTTGCAACCAAGATTGCTGAGAAGAAACAGGCTTTGTCTGACGTCATTGATTCGGGTAAAAAAATCGCTATTTTTGAGATTACAGGAAAAGAATTATATCTATATGGAAAATCTTATGGACGTGGAGGAGCCATACTTTATGATGAGTTGGGACTTCATGCTCCTGAGAAGGTAGAAAAGGCAGCGTTCGAGAAGGGGTGGGCCAGCATTTCAATAGAGGCTTTACCGGAGATGCTGGGAGATGCCGATTTTTTAATGTTGGGTATTCGAGGCGACGGAGCAGACCAAGGAAAAGATATTTTATCTAAAAGTGTGTGGAAGAACCTTTCTGCCGTTAAATCAGGTAAAGTATATCAATACTCAATCGACGATTTTTATTTTCAAGATCCGATTGCTCTGACTTATCAATTAGAACTCATATCTGATTTTTTGGTTTCCAAGAAGTAACAATATGATCCTGCAGCTCGATAGGCTAGCATTTAGATGTATGTAGGAGCTAGGGGAAGGTGACTACCTTCCCTTTTTCTGTTATTCTAAGGGAGGATACGCTGGGGATTCTGGGCTTTTTGGTATAATTTTTTTTGTTAAAAAAATAAAATTAGTGTCAGACGTCTATCCTGCAACAATTTGCAAAATGGATACGTCTGTAATATTGCAGGGAGAGGGGGATCCTTTGTGGTAGAGCAGGGACTCATTCGAGCCGCTCAATCGGGCGATCGCGACGCTCTCATTACCCTATTAAGAGAGATAGAACAGCATGTGTACCGTACGGCATATTACATTCTAAACAATGAGCAGGACGCCATGGATGCTTCACAAGAAGCCCTCATACGGATCTATTCCAAAATTAACTCTTATGAGGAAAAAGCGCAGTTTAAAACTTGGGTCCAACGCATTGTAACGAATATATGCATCGACAAATTCAGAAGAACGAAACCCTCGGTTTCCATTGACGAGCACGACATGATATTCAACGATCCCCAAAACGTGGAGGTCGAGGTGTTGACCTCTTACATGGCACAGGATGTTCGTGAGGCTATACAACAGCTTCCGGAGCACCACCGGACGGTAATTGTCTTAAGATATTTGCAGGATTTCTCCTATAACGAGATTGCAGATTCTCTGGATTTGCCGCTAAATACGGTCAAGTCATACTTATATCGTGCAAGACAGCAATTGCAAGGGCTACTTCAGGAATATCAGAAAGGTGGTGTATCAGGATGAAGTGTGGGGAAGAGGTGATGGATTGGATGCAGCGTTATGTGGATCATGAGCTGGGCGAAGAAGAGACGTCCCAATTAATGAACCATATTGCGACTTGCCCGGACTGTGCGGAAAAATTTCTTATTCTTCAGACACTCTCTCGCGAGCTGGAGGAATTGCCTGCGGTTTCCCCGGCGTTCAGCCTGGTGGATTCCATCATGCCTCAGCTTGATGCCATTGACCGCGCACGTGAAGAGCAGGGAAGTGCGCTTCAGGAAATGCAGCCTGTGGCTGTAGAGCCTGGACCAGTGCCTAGACAGCGTACCCAGCCTACACCTTGGTGGAATCGAATGGCTGGGCGCGCTGCTATGGGCGTGGCTGCCGCTGCTGTTGTACTGGGGATTGTAGTATTTAACTTCGAGCCTAAAACAGTGCAGGATGCGGAAGGCATACTTACAACCCAGTCGCCCGAAGTGACGAATCCGCAGAATCAGACGGAAATTCCTCCAGAGACATCCAATGGCAGTGGAGGCCGTGATGCAATTGGTTCGGATTCTACACAGCAGCCGTCAGAGCAGGGGCAAGGAACGGATGCATCTCAGCTACCTGCGGATAAAGATCCTGACCTGAGCAAAGGTGCAACCAATGCAGACGATGAAAAGAACTCTTCCAAACGGGATGCTGGGAAACGTGACGATCAGCGAGCTGGGGAGGAAGATTCGACGAAATCTGCACCAGCTGAACGTTCTTCTCGTCAGGAGGAAGGGCAGGGACAGCTACGTACGGATCGTCAGATGACAAAGGAAAATCCGTCTGCTGGAGATGCTCCTAAATCTGAGGACAAACAGTTAAGTCAGGAAAAATCTGATCAACCCACGATTGCTCCTGATGAACAGTTAGAACCGAAAATGGAAAAAGCGCCCCTAGCGGGTACGGGTACGGCTCAGGACGGTAATAACGATAGCACGAGTACGAATGATTCATCTTCGTCGCTTAGTCAGGAATTGAAGGTGCAGGAGCGGATTGCGTCAAACGAAACGTCGAAAGACACGACTTCCAAAAGCATCACTAAGGATTCGGGGAATACCTTGGGAACGGATAGCAGCAATGCAGCTTCTAATGATCAGCAATCATCCGTGTCACAAGACCCCGTTCGTAAAGAAGGCTTTGTATCTAATTCACTGGTCTCTCCAGACAACGATAATGCTTCCAGCTATAGTGCCCAATCCGCATCTACAGATCAGCTCAACTCGCCTGATGGTAGCTATGCGGTGGCTATTGAGGGCAAAAAGCTGAAAGTGTATAAGCTTTCCGATAACGGTGTAGACCGAACAACCCTGGAAGTCCGTACTTTAAAAGGTGCCTGGGTCAAAGGAAGCTGGTCAGAAGATAGCCAGACCTTTATGTATGAGACGGAGCAGGATGGGACAGCAAGTAAATATACGTACACCGTCCCGCGCAGCACTGGAAAATAGTTTCCGTAAGTTGACACACTTTTAAAAACAGAGAATAAACTATATGAACCGACGTCGTATCCCGACGGCCGAAAGTTTCTAGAGCTTTCTGCTGCCGTGTTGATATAGATGGTGGTGAAGGGATCCTGCCTATAGGCAGGGTCCCTTCGTTTGTATCATGACTTGCCTTCCGTTCGGATGTCGGGTACGATCAGTGGGTGGGGGGAACGGAAAATGGATGTAAAAACAGCCTCTAAGGCTATTCGCAAAGGCGACATTTCGCCAGTGTATTTGCTATACGGCAGTGAAAAATATCAAATGAAGCAGTTTGTTGAGATGCTTAAAGAGAAAGTGGTGGAAGAGGAGCACCGTGACTTCGCAATCATTCCTTATGATTTAACCGAAACGCCCATTGAGGTGGTCGTGGAGGAGGCAGAAACAGCGCCTTTTCTGGTACCAAAGAAGCTGATTATTGTACGGGATACCAGTGTATTTGCAGCAGGCAAAGATAGCGGTAAGATAGAGCACCGGCTTGAGACGCTGTTGACTTATATGGATAACCCGACTGACTATAGCGTCATCGTTTTTACGGTTCAGGCTGAAAAGTTGGATGAACGGAAAAAGATTGTCAAAAAACTGAAAAGTGATGCTTCGGTTATTGCTTTTGCTCCAATGGGTGGAGATGATCTTGTGGCTTGGATTCATAAGCGTGCAGGAGAAAGAGAAGTGCAATTGGCTGCAGGAGCTGCTGAAAGCCTCATTCAATTCACAGGTACCGGGCTGCAATCCTTGGCTGCTGAGATAGACAAGCTCTGCTTGTACGCAGGAGCACAGGGAACCATCTCATCTGCTGATATAGAATCCCTGGTGCCTCGTAACACAGAGCAAAACGTATTTGCGATGGTTGAGGATCTGGCTAATTTGCGGCTGGATAAGGCACTCAGTATTTTCTATGAGTTGCTTAAGCAAAAAGAGGAACCGATCAAGATTGCCGCTTTGATCACGCGCCAGTTCCGTATTATGTTGCAGGTCAAAGAGCTGGCAGGTCAAAGCTATTCCCAGCAACAAATTGCGAGTCAGCTTAGTTTGCATCCTTATGGGGTGAAAGTTGCAGGAGACCAAGCGCGGAGGTTTCGCCCTGAGCAGCTGCGTCAGCTTCTCTACGAATTGGGCGAGCTGGATTATCATATGAAAACAGGTGTCGTTGACAAGGTACTGGGATTGGAGCTGTTTTTGATGAAAATGGGTGCGGGGGCTTCAATCTAATTCCCCCCATGTGCTGTTATAGAGTCAGCTAATGTATCGTGAAAAGCTGACTCTATAAATTAATAAAAGTTATAAACTAAAAAAACCTGATCAGCCAAGGCTGGTCAGATTTTTTTCATTAACGTATGAAAGTAGCTCTTGCTTACGCTTGAGCTGTAAGAGCGTTAAGTTTTTTCGCCAAGCGGGATTTCTTGCGAGCAGCTGCATTTTTGTGGATCAGACCTTTAGTTACAGCCTTGTCCAGCTTTTGGGAAGCTACTTTGAAAGCAGCAGCAGCAGTTTCAGCTTCGTTACCTACCAACGCTGTATCGGCAGCTTTTACTGCTGTACGAAGCGCAGATTTTTGGGAAGCGTTCAACGCACGGCGTTTGTCGCTAGTTTTAACGCGTTTGATAGCGGATTTGATGTTTGGCATTACATTCACCTCCTGTAAAGGCATTACTTATGAACACAAACGTTTCACAACTTAAAATATTTTAGCATGCCACACCTCAAATTGCAATAAGAAAACATTCTGAGGCGATGCGAATTACAGGATGAAAATGGATGTGCATAAACCTGTTGGGTGTCTCGCACACTATAGTCAAAGATGGTATCCAAGGAGGCTTAAAAGATGGATCTGGATTTGCAGAAGTATGCGGTACGCACGGATTTGGCATTAGAGGCAAGAGAACTGGCCGAACGGGATCAGCCTGTACCTCTGGCGGGCATAAGTGAGAATGTGGAGGAAGATAACGGAATCAAAATCACACGGCTGGATGTACTGAATGAAGAAGGAGCCAACCGTATTGGGCGGGTACAAGGACATTACGTCACACTAGAAGTACCCGGCCTGCGTGAAGGCGACACGGGGCTCCAGCAACGTGTCGCTATTGCATTTGCAAAAGAAATGGAGCATTTTATACAAAAAATAGGAATCTCTAATACGGCAAAGGTACTGGTGGTAGGTCTGGGCAACTGGAACGTCACTCCCGATTCGCTGGGTCCGCTTGTCGTTGAAAATTTAATGGTGACTCGTCAATTTTTTGAACTGACACCTGATCAAATCAATCCGGGCTATCGAGATGTGAGTGCAATTGCACCGGGCGTCCTGGGTATTACGGGGATCGAGTCCAGTGAAATTGTTCAAGGCATCGTGGATCGCACAAAGCCAGAACTGATTATTGCCATTGATGCTCTGGCGTCACGTTCACTGGAGCGCGTCAACACGACTATTCAGGTGGCCGATATCGGGATACATCCGGGTTCAGGTATTGGCAACAAGCGGCGCGGTATCACCAAGGATATTATGGGTGTTCCGTGTATCGCTATCGGCGTACCAACGGTATGCTACGCTTCGACCATTGTCAATAACGTAATTGAACTGATGAAAACACATTTTACCAAAGAAAAGGCTTCTACAAAAGCAATCCTGGGGATGTTGGACGATATTTCAGAACCTGAGAGACTTGGGCTGGTGAGAGAGGTCCTACAACCGCTGGGACATGATCTGATCGTGACTCCTAAAGAGATCGATGAATTTATTGAAGATATCGCGAACATTATTGCTACTGGATTGAACGCTGCTCTGCACGAAGCTGTTGATCCTGGCAATGTCGCCGCCTATACGCATTAATCAAGGGTGGTAAAATCGTATTTCATACACAATAGTCTCTATTTAACAGGAATCTAATCTCTTTCAAAAAGGGAGGTGATATACCTGTAATAGAGATTTTTTGTGTTCTAGCAATTGTTCTCCGTTCATAGAGTTGAAGTATAAGAGATTTCCGTAGCAGATAGGAACCCTATGTTCCTAAATAAAGCGGGTTTCGACGGGACGAAGGAGGACAAGGCTCACATGAAAAAAATTCAGACCTGGAACGTCGGAAGATGGAGAAGAAAAGGTATCGAAATTTTGGCGATGGGACATACGCTTGTGCTGCTGATCATGGGCTCGGCGCTTTTATTTGTCGTTTTGGGGCTAGGGGGATTGGCAGAAAATCGTCTACAAACCTCTCCTGTTTCTTCCATGAAAGGATTGGCAGGATCGGTGTCCAGCGGTTTTTTCGCGGATATGCTAGGTATGGAAGTACCTCATTTGGCACAAAAGAAGCAGCAATCTTCGTTGTCGGGTGAACAATGGTCGCCTTTTGTTTTTCAGATGCTTACAGGTATTAATCCGCAGGATCCCAAAAGTCTCATTTCTCGTGAGATTCCTGGCATGTCTGCAGGAGCACCTGTCTTGCTGCGCAAGGGTTCGGGGAACACCAAGGTAGAGGGTCCTACGGACTATCAGCCCGATCAGGGGACGACGGATGCCCCTGGTGGCTCAGATGCATCTGAGAATCCACCGACTACTACGCCGGATATTCCGACAACACCGGAAACAGACCCGGTACGTGAGGATCATCCAGGTGATACAGCCAAAGGGGACAAGCGTATATTAATCTACCATTCTCATCCCAGAGAAGCATATAACCCACTACTCAGCAAAACCAGTTCCAACCCCAATTCAGGTTCTAAATCAGCCAATGTGTCAAGGGTAGGGGACTTTGTAAAGAAGAGACTTGAAAAGCAAGGGATATCCACATTGCATGTAAACAAGGATTATGCCACTACAGTTCAAAATTACAATTGGAACTACTCCTATAAATATTCACGCGAAACAGTCAAGGAAGCTTTAGCTGGAAATAAAGGTTTAACTTATCTGCTTGATATCCATCGAGATTCACAACGTCACGGAAAAACAACAGCAACCATTAATGGGCTTTCCTATGCCAAGGTATATTTTATTATCGGGCATGACAACAAAAATTGGCGCGAGAATGAAGCTTTTGCTGCTCGTATTCATGAAAAGCTGGAAAAATCGTATCACGGCGTATCACGTGGTGTATGGGGGAAAGATGGTGGCAAAGGCAACAACGGTGAGTACAATCAAAGCTTGTCTTCCCACAGTATTTTGATCGAAATCGGGGGTATTGACAACACCGAGGAGGAGTTAAAACGTACCTCGGACGTTTTGGCGGACATGATCGGTGAAGTGTATTGGGAAGATCAGAAAGCTCAGAAAGCGGGCACTAACGTATCGGATACAAAAAAGAGCAACAGCGGCAATTAAATGAGGTAGCGGTAAGGGGGAAGGGTAATGTCTGGACATTTTCGTAAGAAAGCACTTGGATTTGTACTGCTCATGGGGGCAGGTATTCTACTCGGTATGCAACTGGCAGGATCTGGCCTGCGTTCAGTGTATGGACCG
Organism: Paenibacillus sp. SER-28; assembly: GCF_052906305.1. NCBI lineage: Bacteria > Bacillati > Bacillota > Bacilli > Caryophanales > Paenibacillaceae > Paenibacillus > Paenibacillus sp. SER-28. Next base: position 151,293 of record NZ_JBRECM010000009.1, read on the forward strand.
GAATGGAATGGGGATACGATACAATCGGTAAATCAACAGAAAGTCGGATATGAACAGACGGTTATTGAGGATACACCCGCAGTTAACACTCGTGCATATAGCGGTACGTATAGCACAAGTGGAAATGTTAATGTTGAGCCGACAACGGGAGTGGGTATAAACGAAGCTAGTGGAAGGGAAGAAAATGAGGAACAGACGGAGCACGGGGCATCCAGGTGGTATTCGACGACTGCGCAGCACATCAATACTCAGGGCCTGGATACACCGCGTGAACTGCTGGCCGTCAAGGAACAGCAAGCCTCGGTGGATACCATGGCGGATAAAACAGCTGGGTTGCTTCAAAACCTGTCGAGACAGGGCATTCGATGGGTCGTATCTGTATTTGATGGAGTAACAGAATAGAAATATTGCTGACCCCCCTTACAACTGCTATAATAAGCTGATTGACACTAGGCATTGTGTGGGGGTAAGGCATGACTGACATTTTGGCAAGACAACGTAAAATTCGGAACTTTAGTATCATTGCACATATAGACCATGGTAAATCCACGCTGGCTGACCGGATTTTAGAATATACCGGTGCACTCACTTCTCGTGAAATGCAGGAGCAAGTGCTTGACCAGATGGAACTGGAACGGGAGCGCGGAATTACGATCAAGCTCCAGGCAGTGCGACTCACTTACAAGGCCGATGACGGCGAAGAGTACATTTTGAATTTGATTGATACACCGGGACACGTCGATTTTACGTATGAGGTATCCCGTAGTTTGGCAGCCTGTGAAGGTGCTTTGCTGGTAGTAGACGCCGCGCAGGGAATCGAGGCACAGACGTTGGCTAACGTATATTTGGCGTTAGATAACAATCTGGAGATTTTGCCGGTGCTTAACAAGATTGATTTGCCAAGTGCTGATCCTGAACGGGTAAAACAGGAAATCGAGGATGTTATCGGCTTGGATACAAGCGAGACCGTGCATGCTTCAGCCAAAGCTGGAATCGGTATCAAGGAAATTTTGGAGCAGGTAGTCAGAAGTGTGCCTGCTCCGCAAGGTAATCCGGATAATCCGCTCAAGGCACTCATTTTCGATTCGCACTATGATCCTTATAAAGGCGTTATCGTATATGTTCGCGTCGTGGATGGTAGTATTCGAGCCGGTTCGAAAATTAAAATGATGGCGACTGACAAAACGTTTGAGGTTATTGAAGTTGGTGCTTTTATGCCGCGTATGAACATCGTGGACGAGCTGAATATCGGTGATGTTGGCTTTATCGTTGCCGGAATTAAGCATGTAGGCGATACGCGTGTCGGGGATACCGTGACAGATGCAAAAAATCCAACATTAGAACCGATGCCAGGTTATCGCAAAATAAATCCGATGGTTTATTGCGGTCTGTATCCAATCGAAACATCGGAGTATAACGATCTGCGTGAGGCGCTTGAAAAGCTACAGTTGAACGATGCTTCGCTCAGTTTTGAGCCGGAAACATCAAGCGCGTTGGGCTTTGGCTTCCGTTGCGGATTCCTTGGTCTGCTTCATATGGACGTTATCCAGGAGCGGATTGAACGTGAATTTAACATCCCGCTGATTACAACAGCACCAAGCGTTATTTACCGCATAAAGTTGACGAATGGGGAAACGATCCAGATCGACAACCCATCGAATTATCCGGAAATCGGACGGATTGAACATGTGGAAGAGCCCTATGTAAAAGCAGGTATTATCGTCCCTAATGATTATGTAGGTACGGTGATGGAGCTTTGTCAAACCAAGCGTGGGGAATACGTAAATATGGAATACCTGGATACGACACGGGTAACCATTACGTATCAAATTCCGCTGTCTGAAATCGTATATGATTTCTTCGATCAGCTTAAATCAAGTACCAAAGGTTATGCTTCCTTTGATTATGAGATTTCAGGCTATCGCCAGTCCAACCTGGTGAAAATGGATATTTTGTTGAATGGCGAGCAGGTCGATGCGCTGTCGTTCATCGTGCATAGAGATCGGGCTTATCATCGCGGACGTATTATCTGTGAGAAGCTGCGCGAGCTCATCCCGCGTCAAATGTTCGAGGTGCCGATCCAGGCATCTGTGGGAACAAAGGTTGTGGCGCGTGAAACCGTTAAGGCGATGCGTAAAAACGTCTTGGCCAAATGCTACGGCGGCGATATTTCTCGTAAACGGAAGCTGCTCGAAAAGCAAAAAGAGGGCAAGAAGCGTATGAAGCAGGTCGGTAACGTAGAAGTACCACAGGAAGCATTTATGGCGGTACTGAAAATAGATGAGTAAAGCTGCTTGAAGTATTCGTCCATTCTTTCATGGGGCATTTGCCGTGCATGGAGAATGGACGTTATTTATTTGAGCAAGCTATCCAGAGATGGAGTGTTTGTTATCTCAGTTGCAAAAATAGTATATCAACAGCATCTTTAGCGTATTTCTAAAGATGCTTTACTCTTACTGCAACACCTACACCACAAAAAAATGACCGATGGTGGTAGGCAGCAGCGGAGTGGATGGAATCGTTCTGAAGAAGCGTTAGCGTTCGCCTTTATCCCCGGATTTTACCCTATTAAGTTTATTTAGAAAGAAAAAATCCGGGGGTAACAGCGATCGGAAGAATGATCCATCCACGGAGCGTTCTCCCCCTCTTCGCCATTTTTTTCAATCACCACACTCTGAATTGACAAGGAGGATCGGTATGACCGCATCCATACAAAAACATGAACATTCATCCGCCCCTCAAGCGGTTTACCTGCATATACCTTTTTGCACGAATAAATGCTTTTACTGTGATTTCAACTCTTATGTGCTCAAGGATCAACCTGTTATGGAATATCTGTATGCACTGGAACGGGAAATGGAACATACAGTCAAGCTTCACCCGCCAGGAGAGATTAAAACCATTTTTGTCGGGGGTGGAACACCAACAACCCTAAACCCGAAGGAAATGGAATATTTTCTGAAGAGTGTCCGAACCTATTTCCCTCATTGGGCGGAAGATATTGAGTTTTCCATGGAAGCCAATCCAGGCACCACTGATTTTGAAAAACTCTCTGTGATGAAAGAAGGCGGCGTCAATCGACTGAGCTTTGGTGTACAGGCTTTTCAGAATGAGCTACTCACAGGCATAGGTCGCATTCACAGTACAGATGACGTATATCGTAGTTTGGAAAACGCCCGTAAGGTCGGCTTGGACAACCTGTCGATTGACCTGATGTTTGGTTTGCCGAATCAAACGGTGGACATGCTGCATGAAAGCGTGAGTAGAGCACTAGAGCTGGAGCTTCCTCATTACTCTATCTACAGCTTGAAGGTTGAAGAAAACACGCTCTTCCACACGCTGTATCAGAAAAATCAGCTACCGCTTCCACACGAGGATGATGAATTGGAAATGTATTTACTTCTCATGCGTCGCATGAAAGAAGCGGGGTATGAGCAGTATGAGATTAGCAATTTCGCAAAACCAGGTTTGGGGAGCAAGCACAACATGACCTATTGGCGAAATGAAGACTATTACGGTCTCGGCGCAGGGGCACATGGATATGTTGGCAGAGAGCGTCATATGAACATTAAGGGTATTAACCCTTATGTGGAGGCTAGTCGTAATGGGCTGCCACGTCTGGATAGCTTTGAGGTACCGGCGGCGGAAGCCATGGAGGATTTTCTTATGGTCGGTTTGAGAATGCTAGAGGGCGTTTCTAAGTCCCGCTTTGAAGCTCAATTCGGTCAGGCGTTGGAGGATACATTTACTGCTCCTCTCGGAAAAATGCTCAATGCCGGGTTAATCGAATCAATTGAGGACGGTTATCGTTTGAGTGAACGCGGCATTTTATTCGGAAATGATGTATTTGCAGAGTTCATCGGTTCTATCACGGTAAATTCATAAGTCGTAGGCTTCAGTACAGTACGTTTCAACTTTATAAGCTGGGACGATCATTTTATAACACCATTCTGTCACAGCAGGGTAAATGGAGTATTGCGATTCTATGCGTTATGTTGTATATTTATTCATTATATGCGGCAAGCGGCAGGAGGAGAGCAAGATGGCTTCAGTGTGTAAAGATATATTGTGCAGAAGTGCGGTTCCTGAAGATGTGGAGCCTTTATATCAAATGATTAGCGGCTATGCAGAGCGGGGGATTATGCTGCCACGTTCGAGGGAAGTGCTTACGCGCCAACTGGAGCTGTTTATTGTTGCAGAGGTGGACGGCGAAGTTGTTGGTTGTGGTTCTTTATGCAAATTGGGCGCTGATCTGGTAGAGATTCGCTCCCTTGGCATCTCTGAAGGACACAAAGGTATGGGTATTGGCTCCAAGCTCGTGGAGGGCCTTATTATAGAAGCACGGCGGCAACGTATTCCTAAAATTATGGCATTGACCTACGAGGTCTCCTTTTTTATAAAAAACGGTTTTGATGTAGTAAGCAAAGAGATTTTCCCTGAAAAGGTATGGACCGACTGCATTCACTGTAGTAAACAAAACAATTGTGATGAAATCGCAGTGTTGAAAGTACTGAACTGACCTGTCAATAGTGAGGTCAGTTCTTTTTTCATCAGGACCTAATCATGCGTATATTATACAGCCTACATTGTTTAATCCTGATTCATTTCTCATATGTTTTGAGCAACCACCAAATGAATTGATGATGAGGCTCCAGTTCGGAAGGTATTCCATTCAGGCTTCTTATGGGTTGGTCCTTATGATAATCAATATCATTATAAAAGTATGCAGTGCCGTCTAATGGAACTCGGTGTTTATATTTATACAAGGCGACAACATATCTTTCGGACTCTCCGCTTCTGCTTGGACTATATGTATATCCTTCCCAATCGGCTAGTGTTAAATCATCGTAATGTTGTATTGCCGATATACTGTATTTTATTTGCTTGGGAATACTTGGACTGAATTCTTGAGGGTAAAACAAAATGGTATTCCATATGCTTAAAAGTATTGTAGGAACCAAGATTAAGGCACAACACAGGGGGCTTAATTTACGAATTAAATGGATGACTGAAATAATAAGGGTTGCATTCAGGATGAAAACCAATGGCAAAGCAACTATTCTTCCTAGTCCTGTATACGGAAACAACTCAATTAAAATCTGAAACAAACAAATTGTAGGTAAAAGTGCGATCGATGCGTATAAAAGATTGCGGCGATTAGTTCTCAAATTTAATTCCTCCTCAAGGACAAAGAAGCTATAATGGTATGGAGACATAGTCTCGAATTTTTCTATTTTCTGTGTCACTATACATAAATACGGTTTTTATACGCTGTATATTGAGATTTTTCGTGAAAAAGTGTAAACGTTGTGGATTCATTCCAGTAAACTAAACTGTTGTGATAAATCTTGTTTATTGAAAATACTGAACTGACTTGACAATGATCAGGTCGGTTTGGTATTTTTGTATTAACGGTTAGCACTCATCGCGAACGAGTGCTAATGATTCCATTAACAATCATGCTATTATGGATAAACAACAAGGGGGGATTCGCTTGTTAACCGAACGTCAGAGACTCATTCTGAATGCGATTATTGATGACTACATTCGTTCGGCTGAGCCAGTGGGTTCCCGCAGCATATCCAAAAGGCAGGATGTCGGATTCAGCCCGGCCACAATCCGTAATGAAATGTCGGATTTGGAGGAACAGGGCTATCTGGAGCAACCCCATACTTCTGCGGGACGCATCCCGTCTCATAAAGGCTACCGTTATTATGTGGACCATCTGGTGCCACTGAATACACTGAAGCCTATGGAAATGCGGGAACTGAAAGCCTTTTACGCCGAAAAGCTGAATGTAATGGAGCAAGTGATCCAGCATGCGTCAGGCATTTTGTCCCATATGACCAATTATACTTCCATCCTGCTTGGGCCGGAGGTTTTTCATACTTCATTGCGTCATTTTCAGCTGCTGCCGCTCAACGAAACGACGGCTGTGGCGATAATCGTGACCAATACCGGTCAGGTGGAGAATAAAACGGTAGATATTCCACCGGGAATTTCAATTTCCGAGATGGAGAAGGTTGTGAATTTACTGAACAGCAAGCTGGTCGGTGTGCCGATTTATCAGCTTAAATCACGCCTTTACACCGCACTTGGTCAGGAGATGGAGAAGCATGTGTCTCATTTTGAGGACGCTATGAAGGTGCTGGATAAAGCACTGGATAATGAATCGGATCAGCGCTTGTATTTGAGCGGTGCGACGAACATGCTCAATCAACCTGAATTTAAAGATGTAGAAAAGGTTAAACATATTCTCGATCTGCTGGAGGAAACACCAACGCTACTTAAACTAATGACACCTGTTGCCGGAGCACCTGAAATTCAAGTCCGCATCGGCACTGAAAATGATCATGAGGCGTTTGCCAATTGCAGCCTAATTACTGCTACGTATGCAGTAGACGGAGAAGCGTTGGGTACTATAGGCATACTGGGTCCGACACGGATGGAATATGCGAGAGTTATTAATATTTTGGGTATCCTGTCTAAGGATTTGACCGCAATGCTAACGCAGCGGTTTAAATAGAACAAGACCGCATAGGTTGCGGTACTACATGTTCCGCGCCGGGATACGGTTTGTATCCTGCGTGGGTGCATTGTTGCGTGTTTTTGTAAAGGTAGTTATGACTTGAAGGAGGTGAAACATTTTGAAGGAAGAACAAGCGTTCCAAGAAGAAAAACAACAAAATGTAAGCACAGAGGAAGCCGCCGAAACGAGCCAGCAGGAAGAGCCGGTTAATGAAGCGGCGACACTGGAAGACCAAGAAAGCGAAACAGAGCTGACTAAGCTTCGCGCTCAGGCGGAAGAGCATCAGCAACGGTTTTTACGCGCTCAGGCGGATTTTGATAATTTTCGCCGTCGTACGCTGAAAGAAAAAGAAGACCTTGCCAAATATGCATCTATGAAGCTGGTTACCGAGTTGGTGCCTGTTTTGGATAACTTCGAGCGTGCGCTGGCAACAGCACCGCAAGGAGCGGAGTCTGAGTCATTCAGCAAAGGCGTGGAAATGATTTTCCGCCAGTTTGAGAGTGTGCTTCAGGCAGAGGGAGTAACGGCCATGAATTCAGTGGGACAACCGTTTAATCCTGATTTCCATCAGGCTATTATGCAGGTAGAGAGCGAAGAGCATGAGGAAGGCATCGTCGTTGAAGAGGTACAAAAAGGATACATGCTGAAGGACAAGGTGCTTCGTCCAGCGATGGTAAAAGTGAGCATGTAGCTTTTTCAATATACATTAGAAATACATCATTTTGATTCAACCATTCTGGCCTGCGGGCCTCGTATATACAGAAGGAGGAATTGTCCGATGAGCAAAGTAATCGGTATTGACTTAGGTACAACCAACTCTTGTGTGGCTGTTATGGAGGGCGGCGAAGCGGTCGTTATTCCAAATCCGGAAGGCGCACGCACAACCCCTTCCGTTGTTGGTTTCAAAAAAGATGGAGAACGTACTGTAGGGGAAACGGCAAAACGCCAAGCAATTACGAACCCAGATCGTACAATCATGTCCATCAAGCGTCACATGGGTACAAATCATAAAGAAAGCATTGACGGCAAGGAATATTCCGCACAGGAAATTTCCGCTATGATTTTGCAAAAGCTGAAATCCGATGCTGAAGCTTACCTGGGACAAACGGTTTCTCAAGCTGTTATCACTGTTCCAGCTTACTTCAATGACGGTCAACGTCAAGCAACCAAGGATGCAGGTAAAATTGCCGGTCTGGAAGTTCTGCGGATTGTCAATGAGCCAACAGCAGCTGCATTGGCATACGGTATGGAAAAATCCGAAGACCAAACGATCCTCGTGTATGACCTGGGTGGTGGTACATTCGACGTATCCATTCTGGAACTGGGCGACGGTTTCTTCGAAGTTAAAGCAACAAGCGGCGATAACAAGCTGGGTGGCGATGACTTTGACCAAGTGATTATTGATTACCTCGTAAATGAGTTCAAAAAAGATCAAGGCATTGACCTGAGCAAAGATAAAGCTGCTGTACAACGTCTGAAAGATGCAGCGGAAAAAGCGAAAAAAGAACTGTCTGGCGTACTGACAACAACGATTTCTTTGCCGTTTATCACAGTAGCTGATGGCGTTCCACAGCATTTGGAGTTGAACCTGACTCGTGCGAAATTTGAAGAATTGTCTGAAGGTCTGGTAGAACGTACTTTGGGACCTACTCGTCAAGCGATGAAAGATGCAGGCATGAGTGCCAGCGACATCGACAAAATCGTTCTGGTCGGCGGTTCCACACGTATTCCGGCTGTACAAGAAGCAATCAAAAAGCTGACAGGTAAAGAGCCTCACAAAGGCGTAAACCCTGATGAAGTGGTAGCTTTGGGCGCGGCAGTTCAAGCGGGTGTACTTACTGGTGATGTGAAAGACGTCGTTCTCCTTGACGTAACTCCACTGTCCCTCGGTATTGAAACCGCAGGTGGCGTATTTACTAAAATGATTGATCGTAACACGACGATCCCTACGAGCAAATCGCAGGTGTTCTCGACGTATGCCGACAATCAGCCTAGCGTAGAAATTCACGTGTTGCAAGGTGAACGTGAAATGGCAGCAGGCAACAAAACGTTGGGTCGTTTCCAATTGGGAGATATCCCTCCAGCACCACGTGGTGTACCACAAATCGAAGTTACCTTCGATCTGGATGCGAACGGTATCGTGAACGTATCCGCTACAGATAAAGGCACAGGCAAAAGCCAAAAAATTACGATCACATCTTCCAGCGGCTTGAGCGATGAGGAAGTAGAACGTATGATGAAGGATGCCGAGTTGCATGCGGAAGAAGATAAAAAACGCAAAGATTTGGTAGAAGCGAAAAACGCTGCGGATCAACTGATCTACTCCGTAGACAAAACGATTAAAGATCTGGGCGAAAAAGCGGATGCAGGCGAAGTCGAAAAAGCAAATGCAGCTAAAGAAAATCTGCAAAAAACGCTGGAAACCGACAACCTGGAAGACATCAAAAAAGCTACTGAAGAACTGACTGAAATCGTTCAGCAATTGTCTGTGAAGCTGTATGAGCAAGCTGCTCAAGAAGCGCAGGCTCAACAAGCTCAAGATGGCGCAGCAGACAGCAAAGGCCGCGACAATGTGGTTGACGCGGACTATGAAGTTGTTGACGAAGACCAGAAGAAAGACTAATCTACGGATCGGGTAGTGGTAGCTTTACGGTACACCGATGCGTTATGATATACTGAATAGTAATTGCAGCGTAGCTGCCTTGATAAATAACAATTAGCCGAAGGGTAACAGTTATTTCCAAGATAAATAAGCATATTACGGGTTGTACTGCCTTGAAATGATGGGAAGGTCAAAGCCGGGTCATCCCGTGCCTTTGGCTTTCCTTTTATATGTAGTGCAGACACGTTGTAGGCATGGGGGTGGAACATTGGCTGATAAGCGTGATTATTATGAGGTGCTGGGCGTCGCGAAGGGCGCTTCGGATGAGGAAGTCAAAAAGGCTTACCGTAAGCTTGCGCGTCAGTATCATCCGGACGTGAACAAGGCTGCGGACGCGGAAACTAAATTTAAAGAAGTGAAAGAAGCTTACGATGTTCTCAGCGATGGTCAGAAGCGGGCAAGATACGACCAGTATGGTCATGTAGACCCGAACCAGGGCATGGGAGGCGGCTTTGGTGGTGGTGCCGACTTCGGTGGCGGGTTTGGCGATATTTTTGATATGTTCTTTGGTGGCGGCGGCAACGGTCGACGCGATCCGAATGCACCGCAGCGTGGGAACGATCTTCAATATACGATGACGATTGAATTCAAGGAAGCGGTGTTCGGTAAAGAAACCGACATTCATATTGAACGTACGGAAACATGTGATACGTGTCACGGTACGGGAGCCAAAGCGGGTACTCAACCACAAACCTGCTCCGTCTGCCACGGTAGCGGACAGGAAGAAGTGGTGCAGAATACACCGTTTGGTCGTATGGTTAATCGACGCGCCTGCTCCAATTGCAGCGGTTCCGGTAAGATCATTAAAGAAAAATGTACGACTTGTAGCGGTTCGGGTCGGGTACGCAAGCAACGTAAAATTCATATCCGTATTCCAGCGGGTGTGGATGACGGCGCACAAATGCGTATTAACGGTGAAGGCGAAGGCGGTGTCAACGGAGGACCGGCAGGTGACTTGTACGTCGTGTTCCGCGTGAAATCGCACGACTTCTTTGAGCGTGAGGGAGACGATATCTACTGTGAAATTCCGCTGACGTTCTCACAGGCAGCATTGGGAGATGAAGTCGAGATCCCAACGTTGACCGAGAAAGTGAAGCTGAAAGTTCCAGCAGGTACACAAACAGGTACTTACTTCCGTCTTAAAGGAAAAGGTGTGCCAAAACTGCGCGGCGTAGGTCAGGGTGACCAGCATATTAAGGTCGTTGTGGTAACGCCTAGTAAACTGAGTGAGGAACAAAAGGATTTGCTGCGTCAGTTCTCTTCGCTTAGCGGAGAGCAGACACATGAGAATGAGCAGTCTTTTTTTGACCGTGTGAAGCGCGCCTTCCGAGGCGACTAAGCCCAATTAGGAATCGCGGAGCTTCAACCATGAATCAAAGGAAACTATTCCGCAATTGCGGGATAGTTTCCTTTTTTTATATTCACGTAAACACATACATAACCATTTTTGTATAGGCATGTTGAACTGTTGAGACTTAATATCAAGTAGAAAGGGGTGAGTTCCATCGGAAATGTACAGCTCAAGCTGCGTCGGGGTAAACCGCTATTAAAGCTCAGAGGCCTAATTACACTGCTAGTATGTCTAGTTATGGCACTTGTGCTTCTACCTGTAACACTGTTATTTGCTGAGAGAGTGGAGCATGAAACTGAGAAGGGACTAGAAGAAAAGGCAATGTCCATCGCGCGTACACTCGCCCATACGCCGCTTATTGTCGAGCAATTGCAAGGGACGGGTTCGTCTCCTTCCATGCAGGAGTATGTGAAGAGGGTTTCAGCAGCAAATCACATCCAGTTTATCGTGGCAATGGATATGAAGGGAATTCGTAAAACGCACCCGGATGCTAGGATGATCGGCAAAGCCTTTGTCGGCGGAGACGAGTCTACTGCACTTCATGGACATGAGAGCGTATCCGTTGCGAAGGGAACATTGGGCTTGTCCATGCGAGCCTTTTCCCCCGTGTTCGGTTTAACGGGGAAGCAGGTAGGGGCGATTGTTGTGGGTATATCCATGCAAGATGTACAGATGGCTCAGGAAGGCAACAACCGCCTTATTGCGATAGCCATTGGCACTGGAATGTTGATTGGCACTGGAGGTGCCGTTGTGCTGGCTCGTAAAATCAAAAATATGCTAGTCGGTCTCGAACCGCCGGAAATCGCACGCTTGCTGGAGGAACGCAGCGCTATGTTGCAATCTATCAAGGAAGGAGTTATTGCGGTAGATGAATTCGGTTGCGTCATGCTGATGAATGCAGAAGCGATACGTCTGCTTAGACAAGCGGGGATTGAAGATTTCTCATTCTCCGGACAGGAGATTACCGTTTATCTATCCGCTTTTCGATTGCAAGAGGTCTTGGAAGCGAGTACTCCACAAATGGATGAGGAAATGGAGCTGGGTGGAATAACCTTGCTGACCACCAGTGTTCCGATACGGGTCAAGGGGGAAATTGTGGGGGCAATTGTAACCTTTCGGGATAAAACGGAGATGAACCAGCTTGCGGAACGTTTGACAGGAGTGTCCCTGTACACAGAAGCACTACGTGCGCAGGCTCATGAATTTATGAACAAGCTGCATGTCATTATGGGGATGGTACACTTACGAATGTATGATAAACTGGAGCATTACATTATGGATGCCGTCGAGCATCATCAAGTGGAGATTGGCTCCATCACCCGGCAGATCAGGGACCCAGTTATGGCAGGGTTTGTGTTGGGGAAATTAAGCCGGGCCAGAGAAGTAGGGGCGAATTTTGAACTGACTCCAGGTAGTTACTTGCCCGAATCCAGTCAAACTCAAACGACGCATGAACTGATTACTATTCTTGGCAATCTGTTTGATAATGCGGTGGAGGCGATGGAATCTTTGGAGCACAAGCGGATTACCCTTTCACTTTATTATGAGGAAAGTCAGAAGAACGGTTATCTGACCTGTATCATGTGCGATAATGGTCCGGGTATACCGCAAGGGCTTGTAAAGGCTATATTTGAAAAAGGTTTTTCGACCAAGGGAGAGTCACGAGGAATGGGCCTTTATCTGGTGACGCAAAGCGTGAAGAGATTACAGGGAAGTATAAAGTTGATCCCAGCCGAGCAAGGGTGCTGTTTTCAGATTACGATTCCATACATGATAGCGGGGAATGATGAACATGATTAATGTCCTGATTGTAGAAGATGATCCGATGGTTGCGGAATTTAACCGCAAATATATGGAGCAGGTGGAAGGTTTTCGATGTGGGGGCTGGGCTTCTTCTGTAGAAGAGGCGAAGAAATATATAGCTGAACAGGCCATTGATCTGATACTGCTAGATGTGTATATGCAGGAGAGCAATGGCCTCGATTTACTGTCATTCATACGGGAGACAGGTGTAAATATAGATGTCATTGTCATCTCGGCTGCAAGTGACATGAACAGTGTCAAAAAAGCGATGAACTTCGGCGCGGTGGATTACTTGATTAAGCCGTTTCACTTTAACCGTTTTTTGGAGGCCCTCACGGGGTACCGAGAGCACATTAGCATCGTGCGTGAGCACAATCTACTTTCTCAGGAGGAACTGGACCGACTGATTTATCATAAAAGCTTGACTAAAGACTTGGCACGGTTGCCCAAAGGCATAACTAAATCCACGCTGGCTATGATATGGAATTGTATCCAGCGGCATAATAAGGTACTATTTTCCACCGAGGATATTGCGGAGAGCGCAGGGATATCCAGGGTGTCTATGCGCAAGTACCTGGCTTTTATGACAGAGATTGAGGCTCTTTCCATGGAAACCATATACGGTACCATAGGACGCCCTGTTTACCAATACCGAATATTGCCACAGGCAGAAGGCATCATGAACAGTTTTATTTAAATCTTCTTTCTGATTACTTTAATTACAAAAGTGAATGATTAGTTATAAAACCAAATAAAGCGTTTTCCAAGGTGTAGAATGGAAACATGATCATCATTCTTCACTTTATGGAGGGAGATTTATGGAAAATGCTACGAATCAGCCTGTCATTCAAAAGGGGCAAAGATGGAGTAAAAATTTTGTAGATGGCCTCAGAATGCTGGGTAGGGTAAAGTTGGGGGTTATTCCTCTTCCACTCTATGCCGTGATCGCGCTGATTGTTTATGCAGCTGCAGTTACTGAAAGACTTCCAAACGATCTGTTGGGCGGGTTTGCCGTCATCATGATTTTAGGTATACTGCTCAGTGATCTAGGGGCCAAACTTCCATTGCTTAAGCATATTGGCGGGCCGGCCATTTTATCACTTATGGTTCCATCGTTAATGGTATTTTGGAATATGTTTAGTCCATCTGCGATGGGTGCGGTACACACGCTTATGAAAACCTCGAATTTTCTTTACTTCTACATCGCATGTCTAGTAACGGGAAGTATTCTTGGCATGGATCGCAAAATGCTGATGAACGGAATTGTTAAAATTTTTGCCCCCATTATTATAGGATCTATTGCAGCTGTTGGCGTGGGAATGGTGGTGGGTATGGCTTTTGGCTATAGCGCCTATCATACATTTTTTTTCATCATCATTCCAATTATCTCCGGTGGGATTGGGGAAGGCATTTTACCGTTGTCCATTTCGTATGGGTTGGTGCTGGGCAAGGATTCGGCAGTATTCGTATCCCAGTTTATCCCGGCTGCAATTATTGGGAACATTGTTGCAATCATAGGTGCGGGTGTTCTGAAGAGATTAGCAGAGAAAAATCCAAAAACTTCGGGTAACGGGAGGTTAATAAAACTGGAGAAAGATACAGACAAGTTAGCTCCGGCAAGTCTGGAACAATCGATTTCTTTTCCATTGATGGGAGGAGGTCTGCTGTTGGCCTGTACTTTCTTCATTGTGGGTAAGCTGCTGGAGCCGTATCTCCATATTCCAGGTCCGATCCTCATGATTCTAGCGGCGGCATTAATTAAGTGTATTCAGATCATGCCGAACACATTGGAGCAGGGAGCTTTTCACTTGTACAAATGTATAACGGCAAGTCTGACGTGGCCCTTGATGGTGGGATTGGGTATTTTGTATGTACCTTTGGATAGTGTAGTTGGGATTTTAACGGTTCCTTATGCCATTACCTGCGCATCTGTTGTAGTTGCATTGATTGTTACCGGATACTTCACAGGAAAATGGATTCACATGTATCCCGTAGAAGCTGCTTTGGTGACTAGCTGTCGCGGTGGGTTAGGGGGCACGGGAGATGTAGCCATTCTGTCTGCGTCCAATCGGATGGAACTGATGCCTTTTGCACAAATTGCAACACGTATTGGCGGGGCAGGCACGGTCATTTTAGCAACTTTGTTACTCCAATTTTGGAGCTGATGAGTTTTATACACAGGACTGAGTTTCATATCCAAATAGAGACATGAAAGGACGGAGAAAAATATGAGCAGTTTAATAGACGAAATTAGAGAATTACATGCAGGTGGCAAAATGGAGACCTTACCAAAGAAGCGAATTGAAACGATGGAGGGGCTGTCCAAAGTGTATACGCCGGGTGTAGCTGAAATTTGTATGGAAATCGCCAATGACCCAGCCAAAGCGTATCAATTAACGATCAAAAAGAATACAGTAGCAGTCGTTTCAGACGGAACAGCAGTACTTGGATTAGGAGATATCGGACCGGAGGCCGCTATGCCTGTAATGGAGGGTAAAGCAGTGTTGTTCAAACAATTTGCAGGTGTCGACGCCTTCCCAATCTGTCTCAACACGAAGGACGCTGATGAAATTGTTCAAATTGTCAAAATGATTGCTCCTGCCTTTGGCGGCATTAATTTGGAAGATATATCTTCGCCACGCTGTTTTGAAATCGAGAGACGGTTGAAGCAGGAACTAGACATTCCAGTATTTCATGATGATCAGCATGGTACGGCAGTTGTTGTATTAGCGGGTCTGGTCAATGCATTAAAGGTATGTGGCAAAAAAATGGAGGATGTTAAAGTTGTATTTGCAGGGATTGGTGCGGCGGGTATGGCCTGCTCCCGTATGCTGCTTAAGGCAGGTGTGCGCAATCTGATTGGCGTTGATCGACAGGGAGCTATTCATCGTGACGTGGAGTACAGTAACCCGCATTGGACAGAGTATGCGAACATGACTAATCCGCACAATTTAAGTGGAAGTTTATCCGATGTGATTGTGGGAGCTGATGTATTCATCGGTGTGTCAGGCCCGAATATACTGACTGTAGAGGATATAAAGAGCATGGCAACTGATCCTATTGTGTTCGCCATGGCGAATCCGAATCCGGAAATTGATCCAGCTGTAGCCGCACCTCATGTACGTGTACTTGCTACCGGTCGCTCCGATTTTCCAAATCAGATTAACAATGTGCTGTGCTTCCCGGGAATTTTTCGGGGTGCTCTAGATTGCCATGCTACGACGATTAATGAGGAAATGAAGCTAGCTGCCGGACTTGCCATCGCTGATGCGATCTGTCCTGAAGAGCTAAGTGAAACTTATATCATACCGAATGTTTTTAATCCGAAGGTGGTTCAAAAGGTACGGGATGCTGTTATTCGTGCTGCATGGGAGACAGGAGTAGCCAAGTCAGGTGAAGCTCCGGCAGCTACTTTACACCCGTAAAAGTTATATTCTTCACAAACTATAGTTCACTGTCTAGGCCCACTGTTTCCATTATCGTCTGCATCCGTCTAGTCTTCGTAGGGAATATAAAATCGTGCCAATGAGCAGGATATAACAAAGCGTAACGCTCTATGCTTTTGAAGAGCAGTTACGCTCAATACTACACAGGGAGATTTTGAGATGGGCGAAAAAAATATTTTGGCGTATTTCAAAAGTCCTGAGGAAGCACAGGGAGCCGCTAGAAAACTGGAAGCACTCCGGGTAGCCGATGTGTCGATAGACCGATTTAGCCGGTATCCGCGGCAGTCTACTGGCAACGCCGGATTGCCTGTATTTTCAGGACAGATTAGCAGCTTGTCCTCACTGACACAGGGCGTGGACTTTACAGATGCAACTCCAGCAATACTGGCTGCGGCTGATCCGTCCGCCAGTGGCATGAGTGATGGAGGACAAGGCGGACCGACAGGCCGCGATATTTTGTTGACCGCTGTGGTGGATGAATCCATACATCATCAGGCGATGTCCATCGTGGAACAGGCGGGTGGAATGCTGTGAAAAGTTTGGAGGGAGCAGTGACCGATGTCCAAAAACAAACGGTTTGATAAAGTGCTGACCAAAACCGAAAAAATCAAACGCATGCAATCTGCTAAAAATGAAGATGTTGAGTTCTCGGCAGATCAGGCAGATGCTGAGGATCTAGAAGCGATCCGGCGTAGCGAAGTAGCTGACCGTCGTCAGCAGCGTATCATAAACGACAATGAGTAGAATTTAATAAAACGGGTTATCCCCATCAACAATGATGATTTTGGGATAACCCGTCTTATTTGTGTTCTTTCCTCTTCCTATTCATTATCCGCTATATGCTGTTGCACTAAAAACAAGAGGACCGGAGACAAATGCAGTCGTCGCAGGCGTCTGATTTTCAATAATCAGTTGGTAGTTTTGCACGCCCAGAGGTGCAACGTCTACCGTTTCGACATTAAGAATAATATTGTTATCGAAGACATTGGATTCCAGTCCGTAATAAATTTCTTTGCCAGCTCTCCAAATCCGTACAAGTACTCTAATGTTACCGGCACCGACAAAACGTAGTCCAATCGAGGCTTTTAACTCTACTCGGTTGTTGACAGCTCCAGGAATAGCAGGATCAATAAATACAGACGTCGTAGCAATTCCAAGTCCGGCTGGAGAAATCGGAACAGGAAGATTTATACCATTCGTGATAGGTGTAATAACACTGGCATTATAATCTAACACCGTCTTTGCCATACTAAATCACTCCTTTTCTAGTATATTGTATTGTATGTACTAGAGTTAAGGGTGCTTGGACTAAAAGAGAGGACAACAAATACAAGCTCTACAAAAAATATTTTGAGCACCGATAATATTAGCTTTTTTGAACTCCTGTGCATGTATATAGTACAATGTAATGTATGCATGTGAAATGAGGAGGAAATGAAAACCATGTTGTGGAATGAAATTACAATACATACAACCGAAGAAGCCATCGAAATGATTTCGAATTTTCTGCACGAAGCAGGTGCAGGAGGGGTTTCCATTGAAGAATCTGGTTCGCTCAACAAGCCACGGGATACATCCTATGGGCAGTGGTATGATCGGCCTTTGAACGACATACCTGAAGGACAAGCGATCATCAAAGGCTATTTTGCCGAAGAAGTGGACATGGATAGTATTCGTTCGCAGATTGAGCCGCGCGTCGAAGAATTGAGAACTTTCGATATTGATCCTGGTGAGGTTCAGTATGAGCTGAAAACAGTTGATGAGGATGACTGGGCAAATGCTTGGAAGCAATATTTCAAGCCTTTGCGTGTATCGGACCGTCTGACGATTAAACCCACTTGGGAGGAATATGAGCCTGCGAGTGAAGAGGAAAAAATCATTGAACTGGACCCTGGTATGGCCTTTGGGACCGGAACGCATCCTACGACATCCCTTTGTCTGAGAACGCTGGAGTCTGTGATTAAGGGTGGAGAAGAAGTTATTGATGTCGGCACGGGTTCCGGTATTTTGGCCATTGGAGCTGTAAAGCTGGGAGCGAAGCATGTACTTGCCTTGGATTTGGACCCGGTGGCAGTATCCAGTGCGCGGGAAAATACGCGTTTGAACGGACTGGAGGAACGCATCACCATTAAAGAAAGTGATTTGCTATCTGTGCTTAATGCAAGCGATCCAACGCTGGGTATCCAGTTACCGGTCAAGCTGGTGGTAGCTAATATATTGGCAGAGATTATTCTGCTGTTCATTGATGATGTATATAAAGCCCTGGAACCAGGTGGTATTTATATTGCTTCAGGGATTTGGAAGAACAAAGAAGAGGTTGTCGAAACTGCTTTGAAAGCAGCTGGCTTTGAGATTGCCGAAATAAGCCGGGATGAAGATTGGCTGGCGTTTGTGGCGAGAAAGAGGTAAGTATGGATTTTCTACAAAATATTTTTCGTGTAAATTTAAATGTTCTTCCCTTTTATTTACTGGCTGTGATCATATCGTTCACGGTTCATGAGTTTGCACATGCGTATTATGCCAATAAATTTGGTGACCCTACGGCCAAGCTACTTGGGCGTGTGACTTTAAATCCGGCAGTGCATATTGACCTGCTGGGTACGCTGCTGCTGTTGATCGGAGGCTTTGGCTGGGCCAAGCCAGTTCCGGTTAATCGTGACAATTTTAGCCGTCCGCGCCTCATGGGCATTATCGTATCGGCTGCGGGTCCGCTGAGCAATCTGCTGCTTGCATTTGTTACTACTTTGATCTATGCCGTGCTCCTTCATTTTCAAGTATTGCCGGGGATGGAGAACCAACGGGTGGCTCAAGCAATCTATTTGTTTATCAATGCTCTGATCAATTTAAATCTATTTTTGTTTATCTTTAATTTGATCCCACTGCCTCCACTGGATGGATACCGGATTGTGGAAGATGTGGCCCCCACTCCTGTGCGCCGCAAACTCCAGCAGTTTGAACAGTGGTCGATCTTTATTTTTCTGCTTATCCTGGTCATTCCGCAGGTTCGAGCTGTAACGATTGAACCTCTTTACACGCTGGCCCAGATGATTTATATACAGTTTTTGCAGTTCTCTTTTTATATCACTGGATTGTTTGGAGCCTAAGGGCTCCTTTTTTTACGAGAATAGGTAGGTATAACCTGAATAGAAGAGGGAACAGACTGGTCATACAGGCGCAAAAGATGATATGATGTTGCTTGGTGATTTATTCGGATTTTGTACGGAACGTTAGTGGACAACAGTTATTTTTAGAATGAGGATTTTGCAAAATCCAGGAATAGGTGTGAGAGAGAATGCAGCGTTATTTTATTCCGGCAGAGCAATTTCTAGAAGATCACGTGATTGTCGCGGGTGAGGACGCGCGGCATATCGCTAAAGTCATGCGGGGCCGTAGTGGTGACAAAATTATAGTTAGTGACGGGGTATCTAAAGAAGCGCTGGTTGCTTTGAATACGATTGAGCAGGATCATATTACGGCGACGATTATTGAGCCGCTGAAGATGACCTCTGAACCACATGTGCAGGTCACCATCGCTCAGAGTCTTCCTAAAGGAGACAAGATGGAGACGGTGATGCAAAAATGTACAGAAATCGGAGCAACCGGGTTTGTACCGTTTTTGTCCGAGCGTACGGTCGTGCAGTATGATGCCAAAAAAGAAGGCAAGCGACTGGAGCGTTGGCGCAAGATTGTGAAGGAAGCGGCTGAACAAAGCCACCGTAACCGGATTCCAGAAATTAGCGCGCCCATGACGTGGAAAGAACTTCTGGCTTCTTTTGCTGGGTATGATTTGATATGTTATTGCTATGAAAAAGAGCAGGGTAAACAGCTACGGGATGTAATCCAGCCTTTGGCAGGACAATGGGCGTCGACGGACATGCCGCGTGTTCTGCTGGTGGTAGGCCCGGAAGGCGGCTTTACTGAAGCGGAAAGCCTGGAGGCCGAGCAGGCCGGGGCACAGTCTACAGGACTGGGAAGACGTATTTTGCGTGCTGAGACCGCAGGAATGGCTGCATTGGCATGCATTTTATATGAGACAGGAGAAATGGGAGGGGTTTAATATGCCGTCAGTGGCATTTTACACATTGGGCTGTAAGGTAAACTTTTATGATACAGAAGCGATCTGGCAGCTGTTTAAAAATGAAGGTTATGAACAGGTAGACTTTGATGAGCAGACTGCTGATGTTTATCTTATTAATACATGTACCGTTACGAATACCGGTGATAAAAAGAGTCGTCAGATTATTCGCCGTGCGATTCGCCGGAATCCAGATGCCATTGTGGCAGTGACGGGCTGTTACGCCCAAACTTCTCCTGCCGAAATTATGGATATTCCTGGCGTTGATCTCGTTATCGGGACTCAGGACCGGGACAAAATTATTCCGTTCGTGCAGGAAATTCAAGGGACGCGTCAACCGGTGAACGCCGTGCGCAATATTATGAAAACGCGTGTATTTGAGGAAATGGATGTACCTGATTTTGCTAATCATACTCGGGCATTTTTGAAAATTCAGGATGGGTGCAATAACTTCTGTACTTTCTGCATCATTCCGTGGTCGCGGGGTCTATCCCGCAGTCGTGACGCTGCGAGCATTATTGCACAGGCGCATCAACTGGTACACGCAGGCTACAAGGAAATAGTACTCACTGGTATCCATACAGGCGGTTATGGTGATGACATGGATAATTATGACCTATCTGATCTGCTGTGGGATCTGGAGAAGGTAGAAGGGCTGGAGCGTATCCGTATCAGTTCGATTGAAGCCAGCCAGATTGATGAAAAAATGCTTGATGTGCTGAACCGTTCCACCAAGCTGGTTCGTCATTTTCACATACCGCTTCAGGCGGGGGATGACACTGTATTGAAACGGATGCGTCGCAAGTACACGACAGAAGAGTTTTATAACAAAATGCTTATGATTCGCAAAGCAATGCCAGATGTAGCGATTACAACGGACGTGATTGTCGGCTTCCCTGGGGAGACGGATGAAATGTTCCGCAATGGCTATGAGCTGATGAAAAAAATCGGTTTTTCGGAAATGCACGTGTTCC
Source organism: Paenibacillus sp. SER-28 (assembly GCF_052906305.1). Taxonomy (NCBI): domain Bacteria; kingdom Bacillati; phylum Bacillota; class Bacilli; order Caryophanales; family Paenibacillaceae; genus Paenibacillus; species Paenibacillus sp. SER-28. The sequence continues at coordinate 172,133 of NZ_JBRECM010000009.1, forward strand.
CGTACTCCAAGCGCAGTGGAACTCCTGCGGCGCGTATGGAGGATCAGGTGGACGAAGACGTGAAAAATGCACGAGTGCATGAGCTGATACAACTGTCAGAGCAAATGCAACTGGCGTATGCTGAGAAGTTTGTAGGTCAGGTGCTGGAGGTCATTCCGGAAGTTGCGCCGAAAGGGACCGAAGATAGCGGCATACTCCATGGATATAGTGACAATTATATTCAACTGGCGTTTGAAGGTACTGAGGATCTGGTTGGCAAGGTATGCCGCGTGAAGCTGACGAAGGCAGGCATTAATGAAAGTGAAGGCCAATTGGTCCGCGTACTAGAGAATGGGTTGCAAACAGCTCTGTAAGAACAAAAAAAGCCTGAACAGGCAATAGAGATGGCAGACAAGGATTTCGCCTTTCCTTACAGAGAGGACGGAATCCTTGTTGCGCAAGGAAGGGAGATTACAGGATGGCAGCAAAAAAGGAAATTTCCGCAGGCGGCGTTGTGTTTCGCAAACAGGGGGAGCAGCTTGAAATTCAGCTCATTACTGACCGATATGGCAAGGTATCCTTGGCTAAAGGGAAAATGGAGTTGGGAGAAACAATCGAACAGACGGCTTTACGTGAAATTCGCGAGGAAACAGGGTTGAACGGGCGGATTATCCAGCATGTAGATATGATTGCTTATACGTATCAGCATCCAGAATTTGGGGAAGTAGATAAAGAAGTACATTATTATCTCGTAGAGGCACTGGATGGGGATTTACAGGCACAGATCGAAGAAATTAAAGGAGTTGCGTGGCATACGCCTGAGGAAGCATGGCGTCTCCAGCGCCAGGGTGGGTATGACAATAATGATGTCATTTTAAGCAAGGCGCTGTCCATGCTAGGAATTAATGTTTGATTCTGTGGGGAGATATACGATCCTCTAAACGCGTCCACACAGGTAGATAGCAGAGAGGCAAGACCAGCAGAGAGCTAATAACGTTAAACAGAGTTTGGGCATGGGCTACCTTGGCTCCGGGCTCGGTAGATATCCAGGCAGCGGCCATCTCCAGACCAGGGATCAACGGCATAAAGAGCAAGGCTCCGCCGACGTTCAGCAGCACGTGGGACCAGGCTACAAATTTGCCGGACACGCTGCCGCCAACAGCGGCAATCAGGGCGGTTACGCAGGTGCCTACATTGGAGCCGATGACGATGGCGATCCCCACATCGGCTGGCAAGGCTCCAGCAGCGGCAAGGCTAATCGCCATGCCAATGACGGCTGCGCTACTGTGAACCAGCGCGGTCAGGCAGGCTCCAGCAGCGAAGGCCCACCACATGTTGGCTGCAGCGTGATCAAGAAACCAACGGAATAGTCCGGCCTGCTCAATCCAGGGTCCGACCGACTGCATCACGCGAATACCCGCCAGAATCAGCGAAAATCCAGCAAAGACGAGGCTGATATATTGTACAGCCTGCGAACGGCTGAGCCCATTGGAGCCGGATGAAGCTCCGGCAGACACATACTGGCGGCTGGGGACAGCTTCACTCCACAGGACGGCAGTGCTCCAGCAGAGCAGTGAGCCGCAGAGCAGCGGAACAGCCAGCTTGCCGAGCTGGAGCCCCATCAGCTCGGTGGTCAGGCAGGTGCCGATATTGGTGCCGAGAATGATGCCGAGCGTGCGGCCGTAGGTCAACAGCCCGGCGTTGACCAGTCCGATCGTCAGCACCGTTACGGCGGTGCTGCTTTGCAGCAGGGCGGTAATGCCTGAGCTGAACAGCATGCCCCGCCAAGGGGAAACGGTGGCGTGGTTCAACCAGCGGGTGAGGAAGGGGCCGGCCAAATGCCGGAGGGCTGCTTCCATCAGCTTCATCCCGCCCAAAAAAATAAACAGCCCACCGCACAACGGGAGTATAACATGTATAAACACGGGCATAGCCCCCTTTTCTAGGTGAAAATACTTATGTAACAGCCTATGATCTGTCGGGGACAGCCATGACAAGCATGGCCGAGCTGTTTTTTTATAGAACGATAATTTTTGTAGTATCTTCACAAGCTTTAAAAGCGTGACGTCGATATACAGGCGGGCAGTAGCGGAGCGGTTCATTTGAATCTGGAGAAGCGCCAGCGTTCGCCTTTGCAACGGGATTCTTACCTTTAAATGTGTTACCTAATTCCAAGAATCCCGTTGCAACAGCGATCGTAAGATCAAATGATCCGCGGAGCCGCGCCCCTATCGAACAACGTTTTAACACTTTGAGTAATTCAAGAATGGGAGTGAAGGATTTTGCCTTCAGTAATATTAGAACGCAGCCGTAAAAAAAGGCTGGAGCACGCACACCCTTGGGTGTTTAAAAACGAAATAGCCAAGATTGAGGGTGACCCAGAGGCAGGCGATTTGGTCAGCATCGTTAACCATCAGGGGCGTTATTTGGCGACAGGTTACTATAATCCGGCTTCACAAATTACAGTACGTGTGATGTCCTATGAGCCGCTGGAAGCAATGGATCAAAACTTTTTTGCCCAACGCTTTCGCAAATGTCTGGAGCACCGCGAACGTTTTGTGACCGGGGGAGACGCTTATCGGTTGGTGTACGGCGAGGCTGATTTTTTGCCTGGACTGATTGTAGATCGATTTGGTGATGTGTTGGTCGTGCAGTTGTTAACGCTTGGCATGGATCGGCGCAGGGAAGAAATCAGGGATGCGCTCGTTGAAGTAGTGGGTCCTGTTGGTATATATGAGCGCAGTGATGTATCCATCCGTGAGCTGGAAGGATTGGAACAAACAAAGGGTCCTTTGTACGGTGATTGCCCGCGTCATGTGGTGGTGACGGAAAATGGGCTGCACATCAAGGTTGATATCGTAGAGGGCCAGAAGACGGGTTATTTTTTTGACCAGCGTGAAAATAGAGCGGCCATAGCACCGTTGATGACAGGTTGGGGAGCACGTAGTGGAATTACGCTACAAGAAGTTGCTACAGACTCAGGGGACGCTGGCACAACGGTCATGAAGCCAGTGAATAAAAGCGGTAAGGTTGTTGGATTTCCATTCTGGGACGGCGCAACCGTATTGGAATGTTTTTCACATACGGGAAGCTTTACGCTCAATGCATGTAAACATGGTGCTAAAAAAGTAACTTGTCTTGATATTTCTGAGCATGCGATTGAAAGTGCGCGGGATAATGTCAAGCTGAACGGTTTTGAGGAACGCGTCGAGTTTGTCGTCGACGATGCTTTTCAATATTTGCGCAATCAAGTGAAAGGTGTAGAGGAACGCAATGCACGAGCCGGGGGCAAAGGAGATACATCCAAGCCGCTGACAGCAGGTGGCGGACGCACCTTTGATGTGGTCATTCTCGATCCGCCAGCCTTTGCCAAAACGAAGAACGCTGTCAAAGGAGCTACACGTGGATATAAAGATATCAACCTGCATGGGATGAAGCTTGTCAATGAGGGCGGCTATCTGGTGACAGCGAGCTGTTCGTTCCATATGCGGCCAGAGCTGTTCTTGGACACTATTAAGGAAGCGGCGGCAGATGCCGGCAAAATCCTTCGTCTGGTAGACTGGAGAGCGGCTGGTAAGGATCATCCTCAAATTTTGGGTGTGGAGGAAGGCCATTACTTGAAATTCGCCATCTTTGAGGTGCGCAGCCGGACACAGCTTTAGGTTTCAACAAAGTCAAAGTCAATCGCCTTTTTGGTGATTAAATAGGTAAAATAGACTCATTTTAGGTATAAATCAGTCCTGTAGAGAAGGCATGCACCAAGCCAACCTGCGGGACTGATTTATTTTTAGGGGGAGGATGAATTGCTACAACATGGCAAACGTACGTTCTTTTCTCCCTTGCCTGATATGCTATACTGTTTAATAGAATGTTGTTCGTTGGAAAGGAGGCCGCATCATGTCGGTCCGCTTGTTGATTGGCCGCTCTGGTAGTGGTAAAAGTACGTTAATCCGCAATGAAATGACGTCTATGTTACGCGAGGAGCCGCTAGGTAAGCCTATGCTGTTACTTGTGCCGGAGCAATCGTCATTTGCTTCTGAGCATGCGTTACTTACAGAAGCCGGAAACGGTATTCAGGGGTCGGTGCGCGCCCAAGTGATGGGATTTCATCGTCTTGCCTATTTAGTTATGCAGGAAACCGGGGGTTCTGCACTGGTGCCTGTAACGGAAGAAGGCAAGAAGATGCTTTTATATAAAATTATTCGTCGTCGCAAGGATGAACTGAGCTTGTTTAAGGATTCGGGAGACCAGCTCGGCTTTGTGGATCGGTTGAATACATTGTTTACGGAGCTAAAGCAGTATGGAAATGATACTCGGTCTGTACCCGAGCAACTGGAGCGAATGAACGCTGTGGGAGAGTCAACTCCGATTTTGCGCGGCAAGCTCAAAGATATCAGTCTAATCTACGAGGATTTTGAACGAGAGCTGACGCTTAAATATATAGACGGTGAAGATACGCTGCGTATGCTGGCAGAACAGATTGCGGAGTCTTCCCTTGTGCGTGGAGCAGACATTTGGATGGATGGCTACCGTAGGTTTACACCACATGAATACAAGGTGGTGGAGCAACTTATGCTGCATGCCTCTTCGTTGACGGTGGCGCTGACTTGCAACCGTAGCTACGAGAGCGGACAGCTTCCGCATGAGTTGGATTTGTTTCATCCTTCGGCGGCTACGTATGTAAAGCTCAAAGGAATGGCAGACGAGCTGATGATAGAGACGCAGACACAATTACTGCGCCCTGATCCGTTGCCGAGATTTAAGGAGCGTCCGGCGTTGGCGTATTTGGAGGCTAACTTTGAACATCGTACAGGGTTGCGGAATCAGGAACAACGGATGCGGCTGCAGCAGCTACGAGAGCAGTGGACAGAAGAACAGCCGGAGGGCATAAAACTGTACACTGCGGCTAATCGCCGTGCAGAGCTGGAAGGGGCTGTACGCGAAATGCGCCGTCTGGCCCGAGTTGAAGGCGCGCGTTACCGGGAGATGGCTCTGTTTGTACGTCATATTGAAGATTATGAGCCATGGGTGGAACCGATATTCAAACAGTATGAGGTTCCAGTATTTCTGGATCAGCGAAGAAGTGTATTACATCATCCTTTGGTGGAATTGATTCGGGCTTCGCTGGATATCGTGCAGCGGCGCTGGCGGTATGAGGATGTATTCCGTGCGGTCAAAACAGACCTTCTACTGCCGCTGGACGGTCGGGTGAGCCGCGAGGAGATGGACCGTTTGGAAAACTATGTTCTGGCCTGCGGAATACAAGGCAGCCGTTGGACAGATGGTCGGCCGTGGCAGGCTGTGCCCAGCTTGTCATTGGAGCTGGAGGAGCAGGAACGGAACCGTAGGCGGGATGAAACGTTGGATTTGATGGAGCTGTGCCGGGATGTGATCGTGACGCCTTTACGTGCGTTTGAGAAACGTGTGGGCAAGGCACGAACTGCACTTGAGAAGTGTGAAGCGGTATATCTGTTACTGGAGGATGCAGAAATCGGCCACAAGCTGGACGCCTTCATTCATCAGGCAGAGGAAGCAGGAAAACCTGAGCAGGCGAAGGAGCATCGTCAGGTATGGGATGCAGTGCTTGAACTACTGGATCAAATCGTCGAAATGATGGGTGATGAGAGGCTGGATACCTCTTTGTTTGCGGGTGTGCTGGAAACGGGATTGGCCGAGTTCCGTATGGGACTTGTTCCGCCGGCTCTGGATCAGGTTCTGGTCGGAAACACGGACCGTACGCGTGTATCCGGTATTCAACATGCCTTTGTGCTAGGTATGAACGAAGGTGTGATGCCGGCTGTGTTCCATGAGGACGGTGTGCTGAATGAGCAGGAGCGTACGGCATTAAACGAACGAGGCGTAGAGCTGGCGCCGGATATGACAAGACGTCTGTTGGACGAACGTTTTCTCGCTTATACGGCCCTTACCTCAGCCAGTAAAAGCCTGTGGATGAGCTATGCAGTGACTGATGAAGAAGGCAAGTCATTGTTGCCGTCTGAGTTAGTACGACATATGCGGCACCTGTTTCCTAGTCTGGACGAACGTCCGTTGGCTGGATACCCTTTGCCTGGGGATGCTTGGACGACGCAATGGGAGTATGCTTCTCATCCGTCCGAGGCTTTGCCGCAGCTCACTGCGCAATTACGGCATTGGCGACGTGGCGGTGACATTTTATCTCCTTGGTGGGAGGTATATAACTGGTATGCAAGCCAGCAAGGGCGTGAGAAGGACAAGCTGCGTCAGCTGTTGACCTCACTTTTTTATGAGAACCATGCCGAAATGCAGAAGGAAACAAGCCGCCGTCTGTACGGTAGCAAGCTGCGTACCAGCGTATCTCGTATGGAACGTTTTGTGGCATGTCCATTTTCGCACTTTGCCTCTCACGGTCTTCGTTTGAAGGAACGTCAAATGTATCGCCTGAAGGCCCCGGATATCGGACAATTATTCCATGCAGCGCTTGGAGAGATGGCGATCAATCTGCGTAAACGCAATGTCAGCTGGGGCAGTCTCAGCACCGAGGAATGCCGACAAGAGGCGGAAAGTACAGTGGAGCGTTTGGCTCCTCGTCTGCAAGGCGAGATTTTAATGAGCTCCAAGCGGTATGGCTACATTTTGCGCAAATTGAAAGACATCGTGAGCCGTGCTTCGTTGATTTTAGGTGAACATGCGCGAAGAGGTAGTTTTGAGCCGATTGGGCTGGAGTTGGACTTTGGACCGGGTCAGCAGCTTCCTCCGTTAAGCTTCCGGTTAGATAACGGCGTTGTGATGGAAATTGTCGGACGGATTGACCGTGTAGATGTGGCAGAGGGAGAAAAGGGGTTACTTTTGCGTGTCATCGATTACAAATCTAGCCAAAAGGATCTCAAGCTGCATGAAGTGTACTATGGCCTGTCCTTGCAAATGCTCACCTACCTGGATGTGCTGCTGAATGCGGCGGAGGAATGGTTGGGCGAGACAGCTTATCCAGCGGGTACCCTGTATTTTCACGTCCACAATCCGATGTTGCAGTCGCCTAACGGTCTTAGCGCAGAACAGGCTCGTCAGGAGCTTTTGAAACGTTTTAAGATGAAGGGATTATTGCTTGCGGATCGGGATGTAGTTGGACAAATGGATACAGCATTGGACAAAGGATATTCCTCTATTTTACCTGTTGCGGTGAAAGCAGACGGCAGTTTTTATAGCAGTGCTTCGGTTGCTTCGCCGGAACAGTGGGACAGCTTGTTAGCCTCGGTGCGTAATAATATTCGGACGATTGGCACACGGATGACAGAGGGCGATGTGGCCATTGAACCTTATCGAATCCAGCAAGAGACGGCTTGTACCTTCTGTTCTTTTAAGCCTGTTTGTCAATTTGACGACAGTCTGGAGGGCAGTGGCTACAATCAATGGGGTAAACCCGGTAAGGATCAAATCTGGAATCTGTTGGGTCATACACAGGAAGGGAAAGGAGGAATGGACCAATGATAGGCACGTCAAACACTAAAGACATGCCGAAGCCGGAAGGCAGTATGTGGAGCGATGACCAGTGGCGTGCCATTTCGGAATCGGGTAACAACATGCTGGTCGCGGCAGCGGCAGGGTCAGGCAAAACAGCGGTGCTCGTAGAGCGTATTATTCGTAAAATTGTCGATCCCCAGCTTGGCTTCAGCGTGGATCGGTTGCTGGTAGCAACCTTTACGAAGGCTGCAGCCGCCGAAATGCGTCAACGGATACGCGAAGCGTTGGAACGTGTGTTGGAACAGGAACCGGAAAGTGAGCATGTACGCCGCCAGCTGTCGTTGCTGAATCGGGCCTCGATTACAACGCTTCACTCATTTTGTATGGAGGTCATCCGCAGGCATTATCAGGCCATTCCTCTTGATCCTGGTTTTCGGATTATGAATGAGCATGAGACAGAATTGTTGCGTCAGGAGCTTCTAGAAGAACTGTTTGAGGAGAAATATGAGGCTCATGATGAAGGTAGTACATTCCGCAGACTGGTCGACTGGTTTAGTGGAGAACGCACCGATGATGCAATGTACGTGCTTGTTCAGCGGTTGTATGATTTTTCTCAAAGTCATCCTTGGCCAGAACATTGGCTGCGGGAGACAGCGGCAGCATTTCGTGTACAGGATGTAGCTGCTTTGGGAGATACACCCTGGGTTCGCAGCATTTTGGCGGATGCTGCACTTTCATTGCGCGGAGCGGCGAGCTTGCTGGAACAGGCGCATGAAACAGCTATGCAGCCCGGCGGTCCTGCACCTTATGCCGTGACACTGCAAGAGGATGCGGCGATGGTGAAGGGATTACTGCAAGAGCTGGAGACAAAGCCGTGGGCATCTCTATATGATCATTTTCAGGCAGCTGCTTTCGGTAAGCTCAAGCCAGTCAAAAAAGATCAGACTGAGCCTGCATTGCAGGAACGGGTTAAGACGCTGCGCGAAGCAGCCAAAAAAATGATTACAGATATGAAGGCTTCCCTGTTTGGCAGGAGAGCAGAAGCTTATTGGGAGGAGCTGCACGCCGCGGCTCCGCTGATGGACGAATTGGTAGAAACCGTGATTGTATTCGGGGAACGATTTCAACAGCACAAGCAGTCAAAAGGGTTGGTGGACTTCGGGGATTTGGAACATTATTGTCTGAAAATATTACGACATCCGGATTCTACTCCTTACAAGCTACTACCTTCCGACGCTGCGCTCGAATACAAGGCGCAATTCGACGAGGTGCTGTTAGATGAGTATCAGGATACGAATACCGTACAGGAAGATATCGTTAGGCTAGTATCACGGGAGGAACCGGGTAACCGTTTTATGGTGGGCGACGTGAAACAGAGTATTTATCGGTTTCGGCTGGCGGAGCCGGGTCTGTTTTTGAATAAGTATCAACGGTACGGCATGCAGGAGCAGGAAGATGGATTTTTAATTGATCTGGCGCGTAATTTCCGCAGTCGGGAGGAAGTTGTCGATGCGGTCAATTTGGTGTTCCGCCAGATTATGAGTGTGGATGTGGCGGAAATTGAGTACGATGAACGAGCCTGGCTGGTACACGGCGCATCCTATCCCGACCCGTCGGATCAAGACACCGCATCTGTATACGCACCTGAGTTGCTCTTAGTTGATAAGGGTGGACAGGGTCTTTCCGAGGCTTCGGAGCTGTCCGAAACGGGGGACGAATCTGCTCTACAGGAAAGTGAGCTGGCTGAGCTTGCGGAGCTAGAAACGGCACAGTTAGAGGCTCGTGCGATCGCGCAACGGATTAAAGAACTGACCGGAGACACTGGACAACCACTGTTGATTTACGACAGAGGATTAAAAGCGATGCGTCCGGCAGTCTACGGCGATATCGTCATTTTGCTTCGTTCGGCAAGCGTGTGGGCCCCCCTAATTGTGGAGGAACTGCGGCTTGAGGGTATTCCGGCCTCCGGAGAGCAGACGACAGGCTTTTTTAAAGCAACGGAAGTTGAGGTGATGTTGTCTCTGCTGCACATTATTGATAATCCGCAGCAGGACATCCCGCTTGCATCCGTGCTTCGTTCGCCAATTGTTGGCTTGACCGAAGATGAACTTGCACAAATTCGGTTGGAGAAGCCGGATGGATTATTTTATGACGCATTGCTGGCGGCGGCAGAAGCTGACCCACTGGAAGAAAGTGAAAAAGGGATCGCAGCTGACATCATGGAGTTGGATCTTTTCCCTAAGGACTCTTTATCTTCATCTGACTTTGGTAATAGAAATGACGGGAATACGTTATCTGCCCGACTACGTTCATTTTTGCGTAATTTGGAAGCCTGGCGGCAGGAAGCCCGACAAGGCAACTTAAGTGCATTGATTTGGAATGTGCTGGAGGAAACAGGATATCTGGATTGGGTCGGTGGACTGCCTGGCGGCTCACAGCGTCAAAGTAATTTGCGGGCGCTATATGACCGAGCGAGACAGTATGAGACTTCTACGTCCAACCGAGGATTGTTCCGATTTCTGACCTTCATTTCCCGTCTACGGGAGCGAGGCGGTGATTTAGGATCCATTAGCGGGGGGACTGAACCTGATCAGGCTGTCCGTATTATGACCATTCATAAAAGTAAAGGACTTGAATTCCCTATCGTGTTTATTGCCGGGACAGCAAAAATGTTCAATCAACAGGATCTCAATGCGCCGTTTCTTATGCACAAGGAGTTGGGGTTTGGTCCTAAATATGTGGAGGAACAAAATCGTGTCAGCTACCCTACGCTGCCTAATTTAGCGATCCGCCGACGCTCACAGCTGGAGCTATTGGCTGAGGAAATGCGGGTGTTATACGTGGCGCTTACGCGTCCGCGTGAAAAGCTGATTATGACCGGAACCGTGAAGGATCTCGCTTCGCGCGCAGCGGGTTGGGCACGTGCCAAAGAACATACGGAAACGGTCTTACCAGACTATATGCTGGCGGCAGGCCGCAGCTATCTGGACTGGGTAGGTCCTGCTTTGATTCGGCATCCTTCTGCTACTTTGTTGAGGGAAGCGGCAGGCGATCAGGATGGGTACTATCACAGGCTGGAACATATGCCGGGAACAGACTGGTTATTTAAAATCGTCGCCTCGGAAACACTTTCCGGCTCTCGTGTGAACTCAGATCATGAGGAAGAGGTGTCGGGCGAAGAGCGCCAAAAGAAGACAGAAGCACTGAGAAATGCGGAGCTAATCGACTTGAACGAAGAGAGTGAAACGGATATTGAAGCTGCTCTTTCCTGGATCTATCCGTATGAACGGGCTGGCAAGACCGCAGCCAATACATCGGTCACTGAGATGAAAAGATGGCTGGAAATGCAGGAGATGGGTTCGGACGATTGGCTGAATCTATCTAACTCTCTACTAGCAGAGTCACCGGAGGATCGGGAGGATCCTCACACTGGGGGTAGTCAATTACACTTGCGCAGACCTAAGTTTATGGGGAATCAGCGACTGACTCCAACGGAACGAGGAACAGTCTATCATACGTTGATGCTGCATTTGCCATTAGATGGGGGGATGAGCGCCGAAGTTATTGAGGAAACCAAGGCTCGTTTGCTCAATCAGCGTATGTTACTGGATGTTCATGCAAAGGCGCTAGATACGGATAAAATATTACGCTTTTTCACTAGTGAGCTGGGTAGCAGAATGCTAGGGGCATCCCATGTTCAAAGAGAGCTTCCGTTTACTTATACCATGCGGGCAACCGATTACTGGAACCACAGCTTACCATCAATGTCACCAGGACAAGAAACAGATTCGGAAGGTGGACAGGACGGAGATAAAGTGCTGATGAACGGGATTATTGACTGTCTATTTGAAACTCCCGAAGGACTCGTGCTGGTGGATTATAAAACAGATCGGATATCTGAATATCGTACATTGTCCCATTTAACAGACCAATATCGTTTTCAATTGGAGCTGTATGCCCGTGTGATCGAAGAGATTACAAGCAAAAAGGTTGCTGAGAAGTGGCTGTATTTTTTAGAAGCTGGAGAGAGTGTACAGCTGTAGTTATATAGATAGGAGAGGAGGAATAGCATGCGGATTTTGCATACAGGTGATTGGCATTTGGGCCGCACGTTGGAAGGACGCAGCCGTTTGAAGGAGCAGGAGGCGTTTTTGGAAGAGTTGGCGAAAATGGCTGACGATCAGCAGGCCGATTTGATTATGATGGCTGGAGACGTATATGACTCAGTCAATCCTTCGGCCGCAGCCGAGCAATTGTTTTATGAAACGTCTGCCCGTCTTACGGCTGGAGGAAGACCACTAGTCGTCATTGCGGGCAATCATGATCAGCCGGAAAGGGTATCCTCGGTCACACCTCTGGTGAGCGGGCGTGGAATTACATTGTTGGGACTGCCCCATGGGGAAGCGGTACGCATTCGTACACCGCGAACGGGTGAAATGGCATGCATTGCAGCCTTGCCATATCCATCCGAGTCTCGTCTGAACGAGCTATTGTCTGAAGACGGAGATGAAACAGTCTTGCGCGAGGCATACAGTCGCCGTGTGGGCTTGCTGATGTCACAACTGGGTACAGCATTTCGGCCTGACACCGTTAATTTGTCAATGAGCCATATTTATGTGCTCGGCGGGCTGGAGTCGGATTCGGAACGTCCGATTCAGGTCGGGGGGGCGTATACCGTAGATCCGTCTGCTTTGAGCATTGGGGCACAGTATACGGCTCTAGGACATTTGCATCGTCCCCAATATGTGAAGGGAGACGGGCTGATGCGTTACAGTGGCTCGCCGCTGGCTTATAGCTTTTCCGAAGCCGGACAAGCCAAATCGGTTACGTTAATTGACGTGGTTGCTGGCAAGCCTGCTCAGGTCGAGGAACTGTATATCACCAGTGGACGCCCATTAGTGAGGTGGCGTGCACGGGGAGGTCTGGAGGAAGTATATCGCTGGCTGGACGAAGGATTGGATGCCGATGCCTTTATTGATCTGGAAATTACGCTGGATGAAGCGATGTCGATGGGAGATATTCAGCGGCTGCGCAAAAGCCGTGAAGGCATCATTCATATTCGCCCCATGTATCCAGAAATGGCTGCCGCACAGCTGGAGCACCAACGATCAGAACTGCCAGTGCATGAGTTGTTCCGGGCATTCTATCAGCGGCAGACAGGCGGAGCACAGCCGGATGACGGATTAGTGCAGTTGTTTCTGGAACTGGTGGAACAGGATGATGCTAGAGACCACGCTGAGGAGGATGACGCATGAAACCAATCCTTCTAAAACTGGCGGGGTTGCAAAGCTACCGGGAGTCACAGGAAATTCACTTTGACGATTTGACCGAAACTGGACTGTTCGGGATATTTGGCCCAACGGGTAGTGGAAAATCAACGCTGCTGGATGCCATTACGTTGGCTATGTACGGTAAAGTGGAGCGGGCAGTGAATGGTACACAAGGCATTATGAATCATGCTGAGGATACATTGTCTGTTGCATTTACGTTTGAATTAATGTCAGCTCAAGGTCCTCGTCGCTACCGTGTAGAACGACGTTTCAAACGTGCTGGAGGCGTATCGGTTAATAATACGCTTAGCCGTTTTATTGCGTTAACAGAGGATGGCGAGGAAGTGCTTGCCGATAAGGTGCAGGATGTGACGCGCTGTGTGGAGGAGTATATTGGTCTGAAAATGGACGATTTTACACGAGCTGTCGTATTGCCGCAGGGAAAGTTTGCGGAATTCTTGTCCTTAAAAGGCAGTGAACGCAGACAGATGCTTCAGCGTTTGTTCCATCTGGAGAAGTACGGAGACCAACTTGCGCAGAAGCTAAGCCGTCGTGTGAAAGATAACGATACCGCACTGAAAGCGTTAGAGGCGGAGCAGCAAGGGCTGGGGGATGCCAGTGCTGAAGCGCTTGAACATGTAGAGTTGCGTCTCAAAGAGGCGATTGCCAATGCAGAAGCTTCGCGTCGTGAGCTAGAGCGTGTCTCACGTGAATGGGAGGCGCTAAACAAAACCCGTGAGCTGGTCGTCGAGCTCAGCCAAAGATCGAACGAGCTGGAGCAGTTGGCAGCACAGGAGCCGGGCATTGCTTTGCTGGAGCGCAAGCTTCGCCAAGCATCTGCAGCCGAGGCATTGCTGCCTGCGCTGACGGATTGGAAGGAAGCCATTGCCGAAGCGGAAAAACGGCAAAAGAGTGCCGAAGAAATGGAAGTCTTGGCCACTACCGCGCAGGAGGCTGCGCTTGTGTCTGCGCAAGCAGATGAGCAGGCCCGGCAAGCACTCAGTGCCGAAGAACCGAAGCTATTGCTTCGGATCGACCAACTAGAGCAGGCGCTTCAACTGGAGCATGATACGGAAGCGTTGCGGACCGAACGGGAACGTCTGGCGGCCGAGCTTGTGCAAAGCGAACAAACCCTTGCTGAACATGCAGAAGGACTCGCAAAGGAACAAGAGCTACAGACGCGAGGCTTGAAGCGACAGCAAGAGCTTCAACAAGAGCTAAAGCAAAATGAAGTGCGGGCAGATGAGCGGCGTATGCTGCAAGAGGCTGTGCAACGGTTGCAACAGCTGGAAATCGCGAATGAGCAATTGCGTGAAGCTGAACTGGAGTACACCGCTCAGGAGAAACGGCTTGCGCAAGCTGACGAACGTTTAAAGCTGACGGACCAGAAGACACAGGAGACAGAGGCACGGCGTTCTGCCTTTGCTGCACAGGCAGCTGATGGTATTGAGGCATTGCTGACGTTGGAGGCAGAGATCACTGCCGATATGTCGTCACTGGCTTCCGAGGAAGAACAAATGCGCCACGAGCTCCGTGCGGAGGAGCTGGGGCGTCTCGCACAGCATCTCGCTGCCGAGTTGCGCGAAGGCGAGCCGTGCGCAGTGTGCGGCTCGCTGCATCACCCCGCGCCTGCCGTCGTTGCGGCGCATAGCGCGGATGCCGCTGCGCCAGATGAGCTGCACCGCCTGCGGCTTGGTTTGCAGGAGCTGCGCCTCACACTGCGCCAGCAGTTGCACGAGCAGCGCAGCTTGCTGGCGCAGCCCGCCACCGCAGACAGCGGCGCTGCCGCCACGGGCGAGCCTTTTACGCCTGCGGCAGCGCCAGCAGAGCCGCGCGGTATTGCCGCTTGGGTGGAGCGCTGCACGGCGCTGGAGCGTGCTGCGGCAGAGCTAGCCGCACGTGCGCATGCACTGCCTGCCGAGGCGCAGGCGCTGCGCGAGGCAGACGCCGCCGGACAGCAGCGGCGCATCCGTGCTGCTGCCGAGCAGGAGGCAGCAGCTGCAGCGCTGACGCAGGCACGCAGCAAGCGCGAGGCATGCACCACGCGCAACGAGGGGCTGCGCGCCGAATGGGCGGCGCAGCTGCCGGATGTCGCTCCGAGCGAAGCTGCGGAGCGCTACCGTGCCATGCAGGAGCGCGACGGGCGTGCGGAAGAGCTGCGGTCCCGGCTGGAGACGAGTGTGACCTTCCTCGAAGGAAAGGCGGCGCGTGTTCAACAGATACAGCAGAGTATCATCGAGGAGGACAAAATCATTATTGCCCGTCGTACAGGGCTCCAAAGCAAAGATGATTCGCTTCGTGAAAAGCTAGCACAGCTCCGAAAATGGGTTGGAGATGGCCAAGCGGCTTCATTGCTGGAAGAAGCGACCTCGCGACTGTTGGGGCTGAAAAACGGAGCCGAAGCCGCGGCACGCCGCCGTACCGAAGCGGAAGAACGCAAGCAGCAAGCCGTTCATGCTTCACTGATTGCCCGGCAGGCCTCCGACTCGGCAGAAGAAAGACGTCAGATGGCAGAGTCCCGTTGGGGCAACCGTCTGGAAGCCTCCTCCTTCGCTACGGAAGCAGAAGTCATGGAATGCTGCCTGGGACCGGAAGAAGCCGCACGCTATGAGCGTGAAGCGAGTTTGCATCGAGAACGGGAAAAAGAGCTGTCTTCCCGCTTAAAACATGTCGAAGAGCAGCTGAATGGAGCAACGGTAACAGAGGAACAGTGGGAAACGGCTACTGCACAGCTACGTGATTGCCGTGCACGCGACGAAGAGGCGCTTCAGAATCGCGCCAAGGCTGAGCGTGATTTAGAGGACTTGCAGCATCGACACGTCCGCTGGATGAAGCTGGAGTCCAATCGTATACATTTGCGTAGCGAAGCGGAAAAAATGTCCAAGCTCCAGTCTGTTTTTCGTGGCAATGCCTTTGTTGAATATATTGCCGAGGAGCAGCTCATGCAGGTCAGCCAGTCAGCTTCACGCCGCCTGCGTTTTCTGACCAAGCAACGTTACGCGCTAGAGGTAGATTCCAGCGGTGGTTTTGTCATTAGTGACGATGCCAACGGTGGGGTCAAACGTCCAGTATCGACCTTGTCCGGTGGCGAAACGTTCCTGACCTCCTTGTCGCTTGCGCTTGCGCTGTCGGCTCAAATTCAATTGCGGGGCCAATACCCTCTGCAATTTTTCTTTCTGGATGAAGGCTTTGGAACGTTGGACCCTGAGCTGCTTGACACAGTGATCACTTCACTGGAAAAGCTGCACCACGATCAATTGTCTGTTGGTGTGATTAGTCATGTGCCTGAACTACGGGCCCGTCTTCCGCGCAAGCTAGTTGTTCTTCCAGCAGAGCAGGCTGGAGGCGGCTCACGTGTGGTTATGGAAACTTTTTGAAGTAATGTGATACAGGTCACAGATACAGTTTCAAACTATTGTTATAATACAGCCAAGCCGACAAGTTAATCATACAGCACCCCGGCGGACGTATGCTGCGGAAGAAATCTTCCCGTCATACGTCCGTTCAGAGGGGCTCTGCCAAGAGCTCCCGGGGTGCTTCTTTTTTTTGCAAGCCGGAATTCGCCCAATTTGATGTAGCAAATAGCCCGTTTTTGAATAACATACGGTATACATGCAAGAGCCTAGGAGGAAACAACCATGGAAAAAAGCATGACAACCGAAAAAGTTACAGCACCGGAACAGACGGATGCTAAAACACTATGTCAAAAGCATATGCATCGTTATGTATGCGTATGGGTGAAGGACGGGACAATGTATGATGGCATTGTAGAGCATGTGGATGATGAAAAGATATACTTAGCCGTTCCTATGGGTGGAGACGAGATGGAGAAAGTCAATGTTAATCTCCCATATCCACCTAACAATTGTGGCTGCGGCTCCCGTGCTTATGGTGGCTATGCGTCTTATCCTCCGTACCCATATCCGTACCCGTATCCAGTACCCGCTTATGCATATGGGTTCCCATACGGACGCCGTCGCTTTAATCGTTTGATTCTGCCACTTGCAGCGTTGACAGCGATTAGCTTGCTGCCTTATTACTAATCCTAATTCCTTAGTCGCCAGATATAGTGAATTCTCTGCTCTCTCCCGCCTACAGTTCTTGTACAGTACAAGTGACTTTAAGGCGCATCCATACATCATCACCATGCAAGGCTGTTTCTTCCATTATGAAGAAACAGCCTCTTTTTCACGTAAACCATCCCAAATATGATCCAATAATTGAAACTGTATCAGTACAGTTCAATGAAATGAGGTATCCTGTTTATCCATAAACCATGGTAACATCTAGCGTGTAAAGAAACATAAGACGGAATAAGCATGTAATGAAATGAGCATGTAATGAGTATGTAAAGAGCAGGTGGGAGGATATTGTGAAAAAATACGTTTCAATTTTATTGGATATAGAACTTAAAATTCGCGAGGGACAATATAAATCAGGTTACAAGCTGCCGTCGGTCCGTGAGGCTTCTGAATTATACAGGTGCAGCAAAAGCACGATTTTGCGGGCATACGCTGAACTTGAAAAGAAACACGCCATCTATTCCATACCGCAAAGTGGATACTATGTAGTGGAAAATTCGGGCGATTTACACCATAGCCATATGCAAGACTTCGTTGATTTTGCCTCAGCCTCCCCGGATTTAAATGTATTCCCTTATCTGGATTTCCAACATTGTTTGAATCAGGCTATTGACACCTACAAATATCATCTGTTCACTTATGGCGATTCGCAAGGACTGGAAACACTGCGTCATACGTTGGTTTCCCATTTGGCTGATACTCAGGTGTTTGCAAAAATGGATCGGATTATCGTTACTTCGGGTGTTCAGCAGGCATTGGAGATACTCGCTAAAATGCCGTTTCCCAATGGCAAAGAAAAGGTTTTGGTCGAGCAGCCAAGTTACGATATATATTTGCGTTTTCTGGAGGAAGAGAACATACCCGTCAGTACCATCGTCCGGACAGCGGAAGGTATGGATTTTCACGAATTGGAGAATCAATTTAAGAACGAGAGCATCAAGTTTTTTTATACCATGTCAAGATATCATAATCCATTAGGAGTCTCTTACAACACAGAGGAGCGAAAAGCGATAGCTGCCTTAGCCGCCAAATATGATGTGTACATTGTAGAAGATGACTATATGGCAGATTTGGGGGCCGATCATCTTTTTGATCCCATTTATGCATACGACCAGACGGACCATGTTATTTATTTGAAAAGCTTCTCGAAAATCATTTTCCCCGGCTTACGATTAGGAGTTGCGGTATTGCCAGAAGCCCTATTAAAGACGTTTAATACCTATAAAAGATATGTCGACACATCTATTTTGTCTCAGGCGGCTCTTGATATTTATATTAAAAATGGAATGTATGAACGCCACAAGCACACGATATGCAACCTGTATTCGGAGCGCGTTCGTGCTCTTAACAAGGCTGTGGAACGATACAATCAGGCCGGATACGTTCAGACTTCAGCTGTAACCTCAGGAGTTTATATGCAGTTTAAACTGCCTCGGACGGTGAATTTGGAACGCTTGGTACAGTGTCTTTCCGCGAGGAACATCCAGGTTGTAGCTGGCAAAGGCTTTTATTTATCAGGCTATAGGGAACAAGAGAAGTTTTTGCGCATAAGTATTTCGCGCGCGCAGTTGGATCAAATTGATGCAGGGGTGAAAGCTATTATAGAGGAAGTTAGTAAGGGAAACTGGTATTAAGACCCTTTTTCCGTTATGATACATATAGAAACATAAGTATAACCAAACATGGCTGTATATGTTTCTATTCAGTGTGGGAAATACATAACTTTGAATGCCGAGAGCAAGGGCTGTTTATGCCTATTTACTTACGATCGGCTCACTGCCAAAGGAGGGTTTTGAATGGACGATCTGTTTTTGAAAATTGTGGATGGAACCATCCCCAGCAAAAAGGTGTTGGAAACCGACAATGTGCTCGCATTTCATGACATCCAGCCTGCGGCGCCAGTACACGTGCTCATTATTCCCAAAAAATATATTCCTTCGATGAATGCTGTGACGGAGGAGGATCTTCCTCTTATCGCGGAGATTCATCGTGTTGCGGTTGAGGTTGCGAAAAAGTTAGGAATCGCTGAGTCTGGCTATCGGTTGATTAACAACTGTGGCCCGGATAGTGGACAAGCGGTGGGGCATCTGCATTATCACTTACTGGGCGGCGCCAAATTGGGTGCCTTGACAGGTATTTCAGACTCACATTCTTAAAAAATGACAGAGCTTGTCTTTTCAGTAATACGGAAGTGAATGGAGAAAAATGGCCCTTTATGTATTCATTTTTTCTTATAGGTTGACACCTGGTTTCCGTTTCACCTATAATAAAATTTGATGAACCGTGTTATTGCTCTTGGACGGTCTGGTCGGAGGGAGGGAAAACTGGTGTCTGAAACTAAAGTTCGCAAAAACGAGACAATTGATGCTGCACTTCGTCGCTTTAAACGTTCCATTGCTAAGGATGGCGTATTGGCTGAGGTGAAGAAACGCAAGCATTATGAAAAGCCAAGCGTAAAGCGCAAGAAAAAGTCCGAGGCTGCTCGTAAGAGAAAGTTCTAGGAGGATCTAAGCAATCATGAATTTGAGCGAACGATTGAACGAAGATATGAAGCAAGCAATGAAGAGTAAGGACAAGTTCAAACTCTCCACCATTCGAATGGTTCGTTCTACGATTAAAAATCTTGAAATAGATTTGAAACGGGATTTGGACGACAACGAAGTGCTTGATATTCTGAGTCGTGAGATCAAACAGCGAAAAGATGCCCTCCATGAATTTGAAAAAGCCGGTCGTGATGAACTTGCGACAAGCACTAAAGCAGAAATAGAGATCATCGCTCAGTACCTTCCCGAACAACTTTCTGAGGAAGAAATTAAAGTTATTGTACAGCAGACCATCCAGGAAACCGGTGCTTCTTCGAAAGCCGAGATGGGGAAAGTAATGACGGCCTTGATGCCTAAGGTAAAAGGCCGCGCTGACGGTAAGCTCGTGAACCAAGCGGTTCAGCAATTTCTGCAATAAACCTGCGACAAACAGGAAAACACAACACCCTCTGTTTACAGAGGGTGTTATTTCTATATAAGCGATGCCTACCATAGAATGTAATGATGAAAGATTCTTATATGTAAGCGTTATCGTTAATTGTGTGAAACGTGATGTCCATTGGGTGCGTAAAGTATCTGACAGCCGTCAGGATTAGCAATATACCCAATAATTTCACATTAAATCCTGAAAACTGTATAGTTTGTCTAACAAAGTTTGGTATGCTGTAACATAGAAAGATCGAAAGGGGGGAGAGAAATGCATAGAGAACATCACCACTCCAGTCGCAAATTGATCTTTTTAACGTTGTGGATTATGGTATCCGTTTTGCTGTTACCCTTAGTTCATTCTGAATCAGCGGCGGCCCAAACTAAAGGTGGAGCTGTGTTTGTTATACCAGTTGATCAGGAGATTGAGCAAGGTCTGGGCAAATTTATGGAACGTGGATTTGCAGAAGCAGCAGATTTCAAAGCAGGTCTGATTTTACTGGATATTAACACTCCCGGTGGACGGGTAGATACAGCGGAGAAGCTGGGCAAACTGATTAAAGACAGTCCAATTCCGACCGTAGCCTATATAAGGGGCGAAGCGGCCTCAGCGGGTAGCTATATTGCGTTGAGCGCAAACAAGATTGTTATGAAACCGGGGAGTATTATCGGAGCAGCAGCGTTAGTAGACGGCAGGGGGCAGGCTATCACAGATCCAAAAACGATAGCCTGGTGGAAGAGTAGCATGGCATCTGCCGCAGAAGCTGGCGGACGTAATCCGGATATTGCCAGAGGTATGGTTGACTCTAAAACGACCATATCTATTCCAGAGATGAACTTTAATAAGGAAAATGGTCAGATCATTTCTTTAACCAGTGAGGAAGCGCTGAAGTTGGGTTATGCGGATCACATCGCGTCTTCCGAACAAGAAGTTATCCAGTGGATGGGTTACAGCATGGATGATGTAATTCATGTGGAGCGAACATGGGCTGAAAAAGCAGCCGAGATATTGACCAACCCAATTGTGCAGACGTTGCTTTTATTTATCGGTATCGCGGGTATCGTTATTGAGCTGCTCGTACCTGGTTTTGGTGTACCGGGAATTTTGGGCATACTCGGATTTGGGTTGTATTTTTTCGGCAATTATATCGCTGGTTTTGCAGGTTCGGAGACGTGGTTGTTGTTTATTATCGGTCTGGCTCTGCTTATCCTTGAAATGTTCATCCCAAGCTTTGGTGTTTTGGGCATTTTGGGTTCAGTCAGTCTTGTCGCCGGAGTTGTTCGCGCAGCATACAACATGCAGCACGCGTTTATATCTTTGGGCATTGCCTTTGCAGCTGCGGTTGCCGTGGTGGCGATCATTGCGGTTGTATTCAAGGACCGAGGGATATGGAACCGTTTTATACTTAAAGAAAGTTTAACGGCTGACCAAGGTTTTTCTTCAGTTGTGAACCGGGAAATGCTATTAGGTCAACGGGGTGTCAGTCTGACACCACTTCGTCCAGCCGGAACGGTGCTGATCGCTGATGAGCGAGTCGATGTTGTAACGAACGGCGAGTTTATTGCTACAGATATGCCGATTATAGTATCCAAAGTAGAAGGTGGGCGTATTGTGGTCAAGGCAGACACTAGCGTCTAAATAAGTAAACAACAAAGAATTAGATTAATGGAGGATGATGCGAGTGTTCGAATCAGGTATTGTCAGCGTTTTGCTGATTGCCGTTGTAGTGATTATTGTATTGAGCGTATTTTTCAGTTTCTTCCCGGTGATGCTGTGGATTTCAGCATTGGCTTCGGGTGTGCGCATTGGTATCATTACGCTGGTAGCTATGCGGTTACGGCGCGTCACGCCAAGCCGAATTGTCAATCCGCTCATTAAGGCAACCAAGGCGGGTCTGGGCTTGAACATCAACCAGCTGGAAAGCCATTTTCTCGCAGGAGGGAATGTAGACCGAGTGATCAATGCGTTGATTGCTGCGCAGCGAGCTAACATTCCGCTTGAGTTTGAACGTGCGGCAGCGATTGACCTTGCGGGACGGGATGTTCTGCAAGCGGTCCAAATGAGCGTTAATCCGCGTGTTATTGAGACACCTATTGTGGCTGCGGTCGCCAAGGATGGTATCGAAGTAAAGGTTAAAGCTCGTGTTACGGTGCGTGCCAACATTGATCGACTTGTTGGGGGTGCCGGAGAAGAAACGATTATTGCACGGGTCGGTGAAGGTATTGTTACAACCGTAGGTTCCAGTAACTCGCATAAGGACGTATTGGAGAATCCAGATTCAATTTCAAGAACTGTATTGTCCAAAGGTTTGGATGCCGGGACAGCATTTGAAATCTTGTCCATTGATATTGCGGACGTTGATGTAGGTAAAAATATCGGTGCTTTTCTACAAACAGAGCAGGCGGAAGCCGACAAACGTATTGCGCAGGCAAAAGCAGAAGAGCGGCGTGCGATGGCTGTAGCGCAGGAGCAGGAAATGAAGGCACGTGTTGTAGAAATGAGAGCACGCGTGGTGGAATCCGAGTCCGAAGTGCCGCTGGCAATGGCTGAAGCGCTGCGTGGCGGGAAGCTTGGCGTCATGGACTATATGAATTTGAAAAATATTGAGGCAGATACGCAAATGCGTAGCTCCTTAGGCAAACCGAATGAGAACTCGGGGAATGACAACAAGAACCGGGATTAATAACGGGACATAGCCGATGAATTACGGCAGCTAGGTGGTGAGTAATGAACTTTATCAGCTGGATCTTTGAACATTTGTATATCCTGATCGTGATTGGCTTTGCTTTGGTGTCCTTCTTGGGGAAAAGCATCCAAGGTACAGGGCGGAAATCACCGCCGCGAAAAGGTATGCCTACCTTTGGGGGTGATCATGGTTCTCGCGGGCTCTCGACGTCATCCAGACCCTTCACAACGGAACATGGGCAAGAGCAGCGCCAGCAGGATGTTGCTGGTGAGTTGCAACGTCAATTTCCTAATGAACGACGGGCGGTTATGGAGGCTCGTCGTATAGAAGAAGTGGGCGATCGGTCGGAAACGGAAGAACGGATGGACCGGGATTCATTAGATAACGGTTCGACTCTAGAGGATCGGATCCGTGCTATGGAAGAAGAACGCAGATTGGTTTTAGCCCGTCTCGATCGTATATCCAACGCGAGGGAGTCAGGGGAAATTACAGATGCGCCAGAGATAGCTTCGCAAGACCGTAATACGGTGGATACGGCTGATCTGCGCAGAGGTGTGATTTGGGCAGAAATATTAGGTCCTCCGCGTTCCAAGCGCTACATGGGTGGAGGAAGACGTTAAAATGATAGTGGATCCGTCACGGCTTTGGCTGTGGCGGATCTTTTTTGTGATGCTTTAGGAATACATAAGCATGCTCAGAATAAAAAGTGAATTAACGACAAATGCTCTAATTACCTGACAACGAATGTGATAATCTCTTGTGTGCCCTAGGTTTCTAACATTTGCTGTCATCTAAAATGGCGGCATTTTGTCTAATTTAGGGCCTCATTTATGAAAATATATTCGTGAAAAATGATCAAATGTAACAATATGAATGAGGCTTTCCGAAAGCAGTTTTCATTTTTTCTTTTTTATATATAATGTTCTCAATGATAGATACTTATGAAATTAACTCCATATTTAGCTAAAATTTGATTTAAATTGAGGTGATAAAACGAGGTTATAAAAATGAAAAATTAATTTTTAGGAGGATGGAATGGATGGGGAATAGCTTGTTCAGAAAGAAGAGCATTGATCAGTTGATTGCTGCTACGCGGGGAGAAAAAGCACTCAAAAGGGAACTGGGTGCGTTTGATTTAACGATGCTTGGAATTGGAGCCATTATTGGAACGGGGATTTTTGTGTTGACAGGTACGGGAGCAGTTACAGCTGGTCCAGGCTTGGTTCTTTCTTTTGTGATTGCGGGACTCGCCTGTTTATTCGCAGCATTGGCTTATGCGGAGTTTGCATCCACCGTTCCAGTATCCGGTTCTGTTTACACTTTTACATATGCAACGATGGGGGAACTATTGGCCTTTATTATTGGATGGGATTTGATTTTGGAATACATGCTGGCAGCCAGCGCCGTTTCCGCAGGTTGGTCGGGTTACTTTGTATCATTTTTGAATGGAATTGGCCTTCACATTCCGCTTGAATTCACTGCTGCACCTGGGGCTTTAAAAGACCAAACGACTTATTTTAATCTCCCAGCTTTTTTAATTTTGATGGGTATCACGTTCTTACTTTATTTTGGGATAAAAGAATCAAAACGGATAAACAACATCATGGTAATCGTAAAAATTGTTGTTATTTTATTGTTTATCATTGTTGCTTTTAAATATGTGAAGCCAGATAACTGGACACCGTTTATACCGTTTGGGTTCAATGGGGTGTTTGGAGCCGCAGCTCTTGTGTTTTTTGCTTTTATTGGTTTTGATGCTGTTTCATCAGCAGCTGAAGAAACCAAAAATCCCGCTCGTGATTTACCGCGAGGCATTATTTTCTCACTTGTTGTTTGTACATTTTTGTATGTCGTTGTTAGCGCGATTATGACTGGTATAGTACCGTTTATGCAATTTGAAGGTATCTCTCACCCTGTGTCATTGGTATTGCAGGTTGCGGGTCAGAACTGGGTTGCAGGTATTATAGATATAGGAGCTATCTTAGGAATGACAACGGTCATGCTGGTTATGCTCTATGGTCAAACTCGCATTATGTTTGCTATGTCACGTGACGGCTTAGTCCCCAAAGTATTATCCAAGGTTCATTCCAAATATAAAACGCCCTACATTAACACGTTGTTTTTCGGTACTTTATCTGCATTAATGGGTGGGCTGATCCCGTTAGATGAGTTAGCTAGTTTGGTGAACATTGGAACCCTGTCAGCATTTATTCTGATTTCGATCGCCGTCATCGTTATGAGAAAAATACAACCTGATTTGCCAAGGGCCTTCCGATGTCCTGGAGTTCCGTATATTCCAATTCTGGCTATCGTTTCATGTGGGGTGCTCATTCTTAATTTGAATGGTCAGACATTTATTCGCTTTATGATTTGGCTTGTCATTGGTATGGTTGTTTACTTCTTATACTCTAGAAAAAACTCTCTTTTGAATCGAGATACCGAGAAATAACCGTGTCATATAATGAAAATCAAAAAAGCCAATCTTGTTTTCGATATGAAAACGAGGTTGGCTTTTTTGGTTGTGAATTTTGAAAGACCCATCTTTTGCCTCTGCAATATAGTAGCAGCTACGAATTGTAAGTTTAGCCTCATAAATGCGGGGACTGGATCATAAAATGTACAGAACAGATATCTGTGGCGCTGGTGTAATGGTGTTCACTGATAATAAGAATATACGATGAAAAGCCAGCAGCGTAGCTGCCATGAAACATCTATGGGTCCGAATGGCAATAACAGAAGATGAAAAAATAGCAGCGTGCTGTCATCAAAACAACTATGAGCCGATGGATAACAGATGTTTTGATGACGGGAAAGGAGATTTCGCCGTATGAGCAGGATGAGCCGCAAACTGCGAAAGTGGGCCAGCGAGACGCTGGAGCTTCCGCAGGACATTCTATTTGACTTGCCGCGGTTAACCCTCATCGGCAGCCGCCAGCTTTATGTGGAGAATCACCGGGGCGTGGTGGATTTCACGCCGGATCAGCTCGTACTTGCACTTGCGCAAGGCAGGCTGAGGGTGTCCGGCCATGATCTAGTCATTACGTCTATTCTGCCAGAGCAGGTAAGTGTGGAGGGACATATAACGGATATCCAAATGGAAGGAACGGAGGAAGGCTCGTGAAACATCCTGCTTTAGCAAAGCTGCATGGCACGGTTACCCTTGCTGTCAAGGGCGAAAGTGTGGAAGCTTTCATTAATTTACTCACCGATCAACATATACCTGTTTGGAACGTGCGGCCGATGGGTACTAGACATGCAGAAATGAACCTTCTGCTGCCGCACGTCTTCCTCCTACGCCCGCTTTTGAGAAGGACAGGCTGTAAAATGCATGTTCTGAAGCGGCAAGGGCTTCCCTTTACTGTTATACGACTTGCCAAACGTAAATTTTTTCTGGCTGGATTGGCTTTGTTCTGGATAGGTCTCCTGCTGATGTCTTCGCTTATCTGGGACATTGAAGTGAAGGGGAATGATAAGCTCTCGACGGAATCCGTTCTCAAAGCCGCCCGACAGGAGGGGCTGTATCCGTTTCAATGGAGCTTTCGTCTTTCCAGTCAAGACAAGCTTTCCCGTGCGCTCATGCAGAAGCTTCCAGAGGCATCCTGGATCGGTGTGGAAAAACAGGGTACTTTGGTGACGATTCAGGTTGTTGAAGCTTCACAGCCTACCCCTGCGCCGCTCTACAGCCCACGTCATATCATCAGTAAGGCAGATGCGGTAGTCACTGAAATTTTTGCCGAGCAGGGTCGTCCTGTCGTGCATAAAAATACGCGTGTCAAAAAAGGAGCCATTCTCATCTCGGGAACGCTTGGAGATGAGGAGAATCAGCAGCAGGTCGTAGCCAAAGGAGAGGTTAAGGGTCTTGTATGGCATGAATACGAAATTAGCAGTCCCACGGTGCAACGCAGCAGCACGTATACAGGTACCAGTCACGACCGCTTGTATCTGGTGTTAGGCAACCGTGCGATACAATTGTGGGGATATGGGAAAATACCTTATTCTACACATAAAACAACAGTTGAACATGATCCGCTAACCTGGCGTTCCTACAAACTTCCAATGGGTTGGATGACCGAAAGTGTGAGGGAGACAAAGATACAAGAGCAGAAGCTTACGGAAGCAGAAGCGAAAATGTCAGGAATAGAAGGCGCGCGAGCTGATATTTTAGCTAAATACGGCAAAGGAACGAAAATAATAAGTCAAAAAATTTTGCATGAGAAGAGAGAGAATGGTAAAGTTTATATGAAAGTGCTTTTTGAAGTGGAGCAGGATATTGCGGAAGAACTTCCGTTAGTTCATAACCAAGGAGAATGAGGCTATTTGGCAGAACAACAACGCAGCATACAAATTGCATTGAACAATGCGGGAGAAGGACAGGCGTTATTTGGCCCGCAGGATTCCTTTTTAAAATTAATCGAAGCCGCTATTCCAGCAAAAATAGCATCTCGTGAGGCAGAAGTTAATGTTTTTGGTAATGCACACGAGGTGGAAGTGCTCGAACAATTGTTCGATGTATTACTCCAGTTAATTCGCAATGGGTATATACTGACCGAAAGGGACGTCCATTATGCGATTGAATTGGCCAAAGATTTGCGCGCTGATCAGCTGCTCGATTTGTTCAAGGGTGAAATTACGACGACGTTCCGGGGTAAACCGATTCGCGTCAAAACGATTGGACAAAAGCACTATGTAACCACGATTAAGAAACGCGATATTGTATTTGGAATTGGCCCGGCGGGTACTGGTAAAACCTATCTGGCTGTAGTACTGGCCGTAGCTGCCCTGAAGGAAGGTTCAGTCAAGCGAATTGTACTGACTCGTCCTGCGGTGGAAGCAGGTGAAAATTTAGGTTTTTTACCAGGGGATTTACAGGAAAAGGTTGATCCGTATTTACGCCCATTGTATGATGCCCTATACGATGTGATGGGCCCAGAGCAGACTGCAAAGGCACTGGAGCGCGGGTTAATAGAAATTGCTCCTTTGGCTTATATGCGGGGACGTACGCTGGATGATTCATTTATTATTTTGGACGAAGCGCAAAACACCACACCCGAGCAAATGAAAATGTTTTTGACTCGACTTGGCTTCGGCTCCAAAATGGTTATTACCGGCGATGTCACGCAAATTGATTTGCCTCGTGGCAAAAAATCCGGTCTGATTGAAGCGAATGCGATTTTACAAGGGATTGAGGAAATAGGCTTTGTCCAGTTTGCAGAAGAGGATGTTGTCCGTCATTCCCTCGTTCAAAAAATCATTGTTGCTTATGACCGTGTTGCCGAAAATCAAGGATAGCCATTCAATCACGAGTATGGTGTGTACGATCAGAAGTATAAAATGAGCAGTGTAGCTGCCTTGAAAAAGATGATGGAGAGGGATTGTTTTAGATGACCTCGAAGGAATTATCTAAAGGGAAAACGTTCCAGCATAGAATGAATGGATGGAAGTATAGCGTGGCGACACGCTATCTTCTGTTTTTATTTTTGGTGGTTCTTTTTTATGTAGGCTTTGCGTCCAAGCTGCTTCCCGAGCGTTATGATATTCGGGTAAATCAACCGAGTGAAAAGGAAATTGTCGCCCCGATGCAGCTTCCTAACAGTAAGGCGACTTTGAAGGCTCAAGAGGAATCAGCTGAACGTGTGCAGCCCATGTATACCATTGTGCCCGTTCGCAACGATAACCTGATTACTGGTATTTTGGATCGAATTGAACGGCTCAATCAGGATGATCAGGTTTCCAGAGCAGATAAGATTTCGATTTATAAGGATGAGATTCCGCAACGTGCACGGGAATTTGTGCAAAATTTTGTGAATAATAGCCGTAATGCAGATGCCTACCCAGATAAGCTGCTGGATGAAGTGCTGGAAAAAACGAAAGAGCAAACGTACCGAATTCCAGAGGAGACATTCATTAAAATTCCGCGCCTTACATCTGAGGATATTGCTGAAATGCGGCCTGTTGCCCGTGAGATTGTGACAGGGTTGATGAATGATCAAATTACGGATGCTCAGACAGCCCGAGCGAAAGTAGCTGAGCGGGTTAGTACAAGCTCGCTTACTAAGCGTACTTCACGGGAGGTTGTTCAGGAACTTGCAAGGCTTGTGATTACCGCCAACAAGTTTTATGATGATACAGCTACGAAGGACGCCAAGGTACAGGCTCGTGAAGATACACCGACAGTTTACATTAAACAGGGTGAAGTACTCGTCAAGAAGGGTGAGATTATTACCCAGGAAATCTATACACTGCTTGATGAAAATGAATTGCTCAAGGATAAAATCAATTATTGGCCACAATTTGGCCTACTGATGTTGTCTATGATGCTGGCATTGGGCCTGTTTATGTATATTCGTCAATTTCAATCACGAACACGAAACTTCAAGTATAATAATGCGCAGTTGCTCATGCTAGTATTAATCTTTGTGATTACAGTAGGAGCAATGATGTTAATTTCCATACTGCAAAACAGTGAACGTTCCTATCTCGGCTATCTGGCGCCTATCGCGCTTGGAGCTATGCTCGTAACGCTGTTGCTTGATATGTCGTTGGCTTTCGTATGTGCCGTTATATTCAGTATATTGGCAAGTGTTATTTTGAATGTCCGTCAGGGACAAATTTTTGACTTTAATTTTGGATTTTTTGCTATTGTGGTCTGTCTGGCAGCGATTTTCTCTACCCATCGAGCCAGCCAGCGTTCAACACTGTTCAAAGGGGCGATTATGGTATGCCTGTTCGGTGCCCTGTCTGTTTTTTCTCTGGCACTGATTGACCAAGGGAATTGGACTCAAACGACGACGCTCTATGGGGTAGCCTTTGCTTTTGCAGGCGGTCTGATAACAGCAATACTTGTTATAGGGCTAATGCCATTTTTTGAGTCTACTTTTGGTATCTTGTCGGCACTGAAGCTTGTTGAACTGTCGAATCCCAACCATCCATTGCTCCGCAAGCTGCTTACGGAGACACCGGGAACGTATCATCATAGTGTAATGGTGGGTAATCTGTCAGAGGCCGCAGCGGAGGCTATAGGAGCAAACGGCTTGTTGTGCCGGGTTGGTTCGTATTATCATGATATTGGTAAAACCAAGAGGCCTTCGTACTTCATTGAAAATCAAAATGGGTTGGAAAATCCACATGATTCAATAGAGCCCAAGCTTAGCAAATCCATCATTATCGCCCATGCTCGTGACGGCGTGGAAATGCAATTGGATTACAAGCTACCCAAGCCAATTCGCGATATTGCCGAGCAGCACCACGGAACGACATTCTTACACTATTTTTATCACAAGGCGTTGCGTGAGGCTGAAGAGCGGGGGGTGGAGCCTGACTTCACGGAGGATGATTTCCGTTATCCGGGACCGAAGGCTCAGTCTAAAGAGTCTGCTGTGGTGGGAATTGCTGATAGTGTGGAGGCAGCAGTTCGTTCCTTACGGAAGCCGACGGTGGAACAGGTTGAATCCATGATTGAGAAAATTATTAAGAGCCGTCTTGATGATCACCAATTTAACGACTGCGAGCTGACCATGCGGGAGCTTGATATCGTGGCTCAAACCCTCAAGGAAACAGTAATGGGGATTTTCCATTCCCGTATTGAGTATCCAGAGGAAAGGCCCAAGTCTGAAAACGGAAAAGCTTAATATAACTTGTGCATGAAGCACGGGTAGAGCACTAGAATTAAAAGGAGCGGTTGGCATGGGCCTTCAATTAGCTTGGAATAATGAACAAAACGATATGGTAATTAACGAATCTTTAATTACGCTGCTGAACACCTTATTAGAGGAGGCAGGCAGAGTGGAAGGAGTCACAGACGGTGAGGTAGCCCTTACCTTCGTTAATGATGAGCAAATTCATGAGTTGAACAGGGACTATCGGGGAATTGATCGTCCCACCGATGTGTTGTCTTTTGCTATGAAGGAGACACTGGATGAAGAGCTTGAAATTATTTACGAACCGAATGAAGAAAATTCATTGAATGATGTACCGGATGTTCTGGGGGATATTATAATCTCTGTACAGACAGCGCAAGCTCAGAGCGAAGAATACGGACATTCCATTGAGCGTGAAATCGGTTTTTTGTTTGTTCACGGCTTTCTGCATCTGTTAGGCTATGATCATCAGGATGATGTGAGTGAAGCTGAAATGATGGGCAAACAGGAAGCTGTACTGGCTCAAGCGGGGTTGACAAGGTAATGAGACGTCAGCCTTGGAGAATGACCTTTCGCTATGCTGCAGAAGGCGTGATGTATGCTCTGCGTACGCAAGTCAATATGCGGATACATGTGGCCGTGGCGTTCCTTGTCATTGTAGCAGGCTTAACTCTGCACATCTCCCGGCTCGACTGGTTATTCGTCTGCGTGGCTATCGCTATAGTCATTGTAGCCGAACTGTTCAACACCGCTGTTGAAGCGGCGGTGGATCTCATCTCACCTGATATTCATCCGCTGGCCAAAGCGGCTAAAGACACCGCCGCCGGAGCCGTGCTCCTGGCAGCGGTTTTTGCTGTAATTATTGGTATATTTGTGTTTTATAGGCCTATGTTGACGTTAATTAGTTCGCTGTTTTAATGGAAAAACCAAAATAAAATAGGTGCTTAATCGCGCTGGAGGAAATGAAATGGCTAAGAAACACTTTAAATCAGGCTTTGTCGCAATTGTTGGCAGACCCAATGTCGGAAAATCAACACTGATGAACCACGTCATTGGGCAGAAGATCGCCATTATGTCAGACAAGCCGCAAACTACACGCAACAAAATTCACGGCGTATTTACTACGGAGGACACGCAAATTGTATTTTTGGATACACCCGGGATTCATAAGCGCCAGTCAAAATTAGGCGATTACATGAATCAGACTGCTTTTAATACGTTGGGTGAAGTAGAAGCGGTACTTTTTCTTATTGACGCTGCTGAAGGCCTGGGCGGTGGCGACCGTTTTATTGCGGAACAGCTTAAACAAGTAAAAACGCCAGTTATCTTGGTGCTGAATAAAATTGATCGCATTGAGCCGGAAGCGTTGTTGCCCCTGATTGAGCAGTATCGCAAGTTGTATGACTTTGCAGAAATCGTACCGATCTCGGCCAAAATGGGCAACAATGTAAACACCCTGCTGGAGCAGGTGCAAAAATACTTGCCAGAAGGTCCGCAATATTATCCGGATGATCAAATTACCGACCATCCTGAACAGTTTGTTATTGCCGAGTTGGTACGGGAAAAAATTCTGCATATGACACGTGAGGAAGTACCCCATTCTATTGCGGTTATGATTGAAGACATGAAAGTGCAGGATAATGGGGTAGTGCATATTATGGCTGTTATTTTTGTAGAGCGTGACTCCCAGAAGGGGATCATTATCGGCAAACAGGGAGCCATGCTCAAAGAGGTGGGCAAACAGGCCCGCCAGGATATCCAAAACCTGCTAGGCTCCAAGATTTTCCTGGAACTTTGGGTTAAGGTAAAAAAAGACTGGCGCAACCAGGACCGCGTCCTTCGTGACCTTGGCTTCCATCGCGACGCTTAAAAACAGAATTCGATTCTACGTTACTTTAGTTCAAGGGTTTATTGAGGCTAAAAAAATTGATATTAAATATGTATAGTTGTTGTAAGCATCATAAAAAAGCCGTCCGATCTCTATGACTGAGATAAGTAACAGTCTTCTGGTCATTCAAAGCGCCGCGCATATGCGGCGCTTAACTCTTGCTCTTTTTTACCCTTTTCGTCGAGTGATGAAATAACGAACGTTTTAAAAAAGGTTATCTGTATGCACGTTGTAGCGGAGCGAAGGCTTTGAAACTGAAGAAGCGATAGCGTTCGCCTTTACCCCCGAATTTAACCCTTTGTATGTTTGTACATTCAAATAAATTCGGGGGTAACAGCGATCGTAAGATCAAATCATTTGCGAAGCGGCATTCCAATCTACATACAGCAGCCTTTTTTAACGCAATCCATTTATTTCATCGCATACTTCTCCCCTCTTCGCATCATCCTATTTTTGAGATGCAAACGTCATTTCCGAAGAAAGGATGAATACGATTGCGAGATTTTTCGTGGAAGTATTTTGCGATGACTGGAGATGTCGGTGCGTATCTGTTATATCGGGAGAGCGCCGTGACAAGGGAGCAAGACACGGATGAGGGAGAGTCGGACGAGCATGAAGAAGCCCGTGAATAGTACAAGCCACTGGCTTCTTCGCGAATGTTTGGGGGAAGAGGCATGCTTTACAGGGTGGAAGGAATCGTCATCCGCAGCATGGATTACGGTGAGGGGAACAAAATTATTACGCTTTGCACCGAAAGCGGAGGCAAAGCAGGCGTGCTGGTCAGAGGTGCAAAAAAGTCCAAAAGCCGTCACGCTGCTTTAACGCAGCCGTTTACGTACGGTGAATTCGTTTTTTTTCGAAACACAGGCTTAGGCACGTTGAATGCCGGTGAAATCATCCAATCCCACCATACATTACGCGAGGATATTACTAAGGCTGCTTACGCTTCTTATGCTTGTGAATTACTCGATCGGGTGTTACAGGATGAGGAAACAGGTGCGTTCTGGTTTAAGCAACTAAAAGCATGTTTGGAGGCGCTGGAGAGTGGCAAAGATCCGCTGATCGTCATGAGTATTTATGAATTTAAAATATTGCAGGCGGCCGGATATGCTCCTCAGCTTGATGCATGTATTTCAAGTGGCCAACAATGTGCTGATGAAGATATGTTTGTCAGTCCGAGGCTAGGCGGAGTTTTGTGCCGAAGCTACAAGCATTTTGATCCAGCTGCATTGAGCGTGACTCCACGTACATTGAAGTTGCTGCGCTTGTTCGCCAGAATGGATTTGAATCGGCTCGGCAACATTGACGTGAAGGACTCCACTAAGCTGGAGATCAAACATGTCATGCGTCAGTTCATGGATATGCAGTTGGAGGTCAAGCTGAAATCCCGCAATTTCTTGGATCAGCTCGACAAGTACGATATGTGAAACGCCCTATTCTCTTGACTGTATTGCTGAAAACGTGTAATATCCTACTATATATCTCCTTCGGGAGCAGATGCATTGAACGAGAAAGTAGCGGGATGTATTCTCTGTAATTAGCGAGTTGGGGACGGTGTAAGCCCAGCGGGGATTCTTCGTGAACAAGGCACTCGGGAGCATCTGAATGGACACGGAAAAGAGGATTACGATCTGATTGGTGATGTAGGATCGCAATCAAGTAGGGTGGAACCGCGGGAGTCAGCTCTCGTCCCTACGTCTGTACAGGCGTAGAGGCGGGGGCTTTTTGCTGTCTCTAGCAAGGCTTTTGGGATAAAATAGCCCTGTACATACGAGCTTAATGAGAAGAAATCACCAACATTTGAGGGAAGTAGAAAGGGAGCGTGTACCAATGAATTTTCAGCAGATGATTTTAACGCTGCAACAATTTTGGGCTGAACACAACTGTATTATTGTACAGCCGTATGACACGGAAAAAGGGGCAGGCACGATGAACCCAATGACGTATTTACGTTCGATCGGACCTGAGCCGTGGAATGTAGCTTATGTTGAGCCTTCTCGTCGTCCGTCAGACGGACGTTATGGTGAGAACCCGAATCGTCTGTATCAGCATCATCAGTTCCAAGTAGTTTTGAAGCCTTCACCGGATAACATTCAGGAATTGTATTTGGAGAGTTTGAGCCGTTTGGGCATTAACCCTCTGGAGCATGATATTCGTTTCGTTGAAGACAACTGGGAAGCACCGACGTTGGGAGCGTGGGGCTTAGGTTGGGAAGTATGGCTGGACGGTATGGAAATTACCCAATTCACCTATTTCCAGCAAGTGGGCGGTATTGATGCCAGTCCGGTTGCCGTAGAAATCACGTATGGTATGGAGCGTCTTGCTTCCTACATCCAGGACAAGGAGAATGTGTTCGATTTGGAGTGGGTCAATGGAATCACGTACGGTGATGTTTTCCACCAGCCTGAATTTGAGCATTCCAAGTATACGTTCGAAGTATCTGACGTCAAAATGCTCTTTACTCTTTTTAATATGTACGAAGAAGAGGCAAATAAAGCGATGGCGCAGCATCTTGTATTTCCAGCCTATGATTATGTGCTGAAATGTTCTCATGCGTTCAACTTGCTGGACGCTCGCGGAGCGATCAGCGTGACGGAACGGACTGGGTTTATTATACGAGTACGTAATTTGGCGCGTCAGGTGGCTGCGACCTATCTAGAGGAGCGCGAGAAGCTGGGCTTCCCGCTGTTGAAGAAAGGAGGTGCGGCAAATGTCTAAGGATTTATTGTTTGAGATCGGGTTGGAAGAAGTCCCTGCACGTTTTATCCCGAATGCGATTCAGCAGTTGAAGCAGCGTATGACGGCGTGGCTTGACAGCTCGCGTATTGCTTATGGTGCTGTAGAGGCTTATGCTACACCTCGCCGTTTGGCGGTACTTGTCAAGGAAGTAGCGGAGAAGCAAGAAGATATTAACGAAGAAGTTAAAGGTCCTTCCCGCAAAATCGCACTCGACGAAGCTGGTAACTGGAGCAAGGCTGCACTAGGCTTTGCTCGCAGCCAAGGTGTTGATCCTGAACAGTTCACATTCAAGGAGCTTGGAGGCGTGGAATATATTTACGCCACTAAGAGCAGCATAGGAGTACCAACAGCGGATGTACTATCCGAAGGTTTATTGCACATTTTACATGCCATGACATTCCCTAAATTCATGCGCTGGGCAAGTTATGACTTTAAATTTGTTCGTCCGATCCGCTGGTTGATTGCCTTGTTTGGTAACGATATTGTTAATTTGGAGATTGCTGGCGTGAAGTCAGGAAATGTGACAAGAGGGCATCGTTTCCTGGGACAGGATGCCGTTGTAGCAAGTCCAGCTGACTATGTTGAAGTACTTCGCAAGCAGCATGTCATTGTGGACATTGAGGAACGTCAAACGCTTATTGTAAAGCAAATTGAAGCGCTGGCTGCCGAAAAAGATTGGACGATTGCGGTCAAGGATGATCTGCTGGAAGAAGTGCTGTATTTGGTGGAAACCCCAACAGTACTGTTCGGAGGTTTTGATCCTGCGTTCCTGAACATTCCGAAGGATGTACTTATTACTTCCATGCGTGAACATCAACGCTATTTCCCAGTGCTGGATCGCACAGGAGAGCTACTGCCATACTTTGTTACGGTACGTAACGGAGGAAGTCAATCGCTGGAAGTCATTGCTAAAGGGAATGAAAAAGTATTGCGTGCGCGGCTGTCTGATGCCAAATTCTTTTATGAAGAAGATCAGAAGCTGGAAATTAAAGATGCACTCTCCAAACTGGAAAGTATCGTTTTCCACGAAGAGCTGGGAACGGTTGGAGACAAAGTGCGCCGAATTCGCCGTATTGCTGATGCTCTGGCAGAGAAACTTCACGTTTCCTCAGATACACAGGAATCGGTTAGTCGAGCAGCGGATATTTGTAAATTTGACCTGGTAACACAAATGGTATATGAGTTCCCTGAACTGCAAGGTGTGATGGGTGAGGATTATGCTCGTAAGGCTGGAGAGAAGGAAGAAGTGGCGAGAGCGGTGTTTGAGCATTACCAACCGCGTTATGCAGGAGAAACGGTTCCTTCAACGAATGCTGGAGCGATTGTAAGTATCGCAGACAAGATAGATACCATTACAGGATGCTTCTCCATCGGTATTATTCCAACAGGTTCACAGGACCCTTACGCGCTTCGTCGTCAGGCAGCAGGTATTGTGCAGATCTTGTTGGATCGTAAGCTTTCGGCTACGTTATCTGATGTGTTCAATATCGCGCTCGATGTGCACGGCAACCTTGGAAATATGAAACGTTCCGCAGATGAAATACGTAAAGAATTACATGAGTTTTTCGGATTACGGGTGAAGAAACTATTGTCTGAGACACTTCGCTATGACGTTGTGGATGCTGTGCTTGCAGCTGGATATGACGATGTTGCTTCCGTTGTTAACCGCGGAACTGCATTAATGACTGCCGTACAAACAGGTGAGGTATTCAAAGCAACAGTTGAATCCTTTAATCGTGTAGGGAATCTGGCTGCTAAAGCAGTGCATAAGTTAGTTAATACGAGTGAGTTTACGGAGCAAGGCGAAAAAACGCTTTACGAAGCATGGTCTAGCGCTTATGAATCTTATAGCGTAGCTTTACAGGAAGGTGATGCGACACGAGCGTTAGCGCTTGCTTCATCTATTACCCCTGCGGTGACGGCATTCTTTGATTCCGTTATGGTTATGGCTGAGGATGATGCTGTTCGTAATAATCGTTTGGCATTGCTGGCTGCTATTGACTCAGAACTGAAGCGTTTTGCCGATTTTTCCAAGCTTGTAGTTTAAACGTCAGTTGTGGTAGTATGAACAACTTGAAAAAATGGGTATAAATATACGGAACGGTGTAAGAGTAATCTTGCAGCCGTTCCGTATTTTACTCGAATGCGGATGGAGATGGGGGATGCTCATGGAGGAAACCGGAACTTTACTGGATGTGCGGATCGTTGTTGACGGGGACGCTTGTCCTGTTAAAAGTGAAATTGCGGAGATAGCTTCCCGTTTTCATATTGAGGTTATTATGGTATCTTCATATGATCATCTCATTCAGGGCAGCAAAGGCGTAAGCGTCGTTAAAGTAGACCGAAGCGACCAAAGTGCCGATCTCTATATTGCCAATCATATCCGCCGCGGAGATATTGTAACCACCAATGATTATGGTCTTGCTGCACTTGCCTTGGCAAAAGGTTGTGAAGTGATGTCTTTTCGCGGAGCTATGTATCGAAACGATTCGATAGATTTCATGCTTGACCGACGTCATACTTCTGCCAAAGAACGGAAAAAAGGACGTTATGGAAAAGGTCCTAAACCGTTTACATTAGAGGATCGTGAAGTTTTTCAACATAAACTGACAAAACTTTTACTTCGCTTGCAGGAGAATGAGTAACGGTATCGAATTATATTTACGTGCTAAAGAGATGAAGGTGGTTAATATGAGTGCCGGACAAGGCAACATACCGGACGATATCATTGAGTCGGTTTTACAACATCATGATATTGTAGATACGGTAAGCAAGTACGTGCATTTGACCAAGCAGGGGAAATATATGAAAGGCCTCTGTCCTTTTCATTCCGAAAAAACCCCTTCATTCACCGTGACACCGGATCGTCAGATTTTTTACTGCTACGGCTGCGGCGCGGGAGGCAATGCCATCAAATTTATGATGGAAATCGAAGGACTATCCTTTCCCGAAGCTGTCAGGACAATGGCAGAAGAAAGTCATATCCCGCTCGGCGAATGGCAGGGACGTGATTCATCGCATCAGCATCCTGAGTTGGACAGGCTGTTGCAAGCGTATGAGTTAACTTCTAAGATGTACCATTTTTTGCTTAAAAATACGGAGCACGGCAAACCAGCCATGGAATACTTGCGCTCACGGGGATTCAGTGACAAGATCATTGATCAATTTCAAATTGGCTATGCACCCAACCGATGGGATACGATCGTTCAGTTTCTGGAGAAGCGTTCTTTTGATCCCTTGGAGATGGAAAAGGGAGGGCTTATTTCTCCCCGGCATGAGGGTGATGGATATGTGGATCGATTCAGAGATCGTATCATGTTTCCTATTTGGAATCGCAACGGAAAAGTTATTGCCTTTGCAGGCCGTATACTTGGTGAGGGACAGCCGAAGTATTTGAATTCACCGGAGACCAAGCTATTCAACAAGAGCCGAACGCTGTACAATCTCCATCATGCTAAAACCTCAATTCGCAAGCTACGCCAAAGTGTTCTTTTTGAGGGCTATGGTGATGTTATCTCGGCGTGGGAAGCTGGCGTACAAAACGGGGTGGCCGCCATGGGCACTGCTCTAACGGAGCACCATGCTACGATGTTAAAAGGACTGTGCGACGAGGTTATTATTTGTTATGATGGTGACCGGGCAGGACAAGCTGCTGCGCTTAAAAATTTTCCGCTGTTGGAAAATGCGGGGCTTCACGTGAAAGTAGCGCTGGTCAGTGACGGTATGGACCCGGATGATTTTATCCGGCAATACGGCGGCGAACGATTCCAGCGCCAAATTATCGAAAGTGCTGTTTCAACGGTGAAATTTAAGCTTATATATCTGAAAAAAAACCATATACTGCAAGAGGAAGAAGGAAGAATCGCGTATTC
This sequence comes from Paenibacillus sp. SER-28, assembly GCF_052906305.1. Classification (NCBI taxonomy): domain Bacteria; kingdom Bacillati; phylum Bacillota; class Bacilli; order Caryophanales; family Paenibacillaceae; genus Paenibacillus; species Paenibacillus sp. SER-28. The sequence continues at coordinate 210,693 of NZ_JBRECM010000009.1, forward strand.
CCGCGAAGCATTAAATGTCATTGCACCTCTGTCATCCCCGACCGAGCGGGAAGTGTATTTGCGCGAAGTATCATCCGAAGTCAAGGTGGATTTTGAAACCTTGAAGCAAGAATGCAATTTACTCCGTCAATCCCTGCAAAAAAAACAGAACTTTGGGGATAATAACGAAAATGGGTGGAATAATGGTAGGCATAAAAAAGGGCAGGTCTCCACACCTAATCTGTTGCCAGCTTACCATGTGGCTGAACGCAGGCTGCTTCACTGGATGATGCAGGATTTAGAAGCTGCAGAGTATGTAGAAAAGCATCTGGGCGACGCCTTTAATATTGAGGATCATGCAGCAATTGCTGCTTATCTATATGCCTATTACGCGCAAGGGAAGTTACCGGATACAAGCCGTTTTATTTCATCTTTGCAAGACGACCGACTGGAGAAGAACGTAAGTTCGATCATGATGATGGATGCTCCAGGCGTATGGGCACCGCACATTTTGGATGATTATATTCATCAAGTGCGAAAATTTCCATTGCAGGAGCAACTGGATTTGAAAAGGGAAGAAATGAGAGCCGCTGAGCGCTTAGGTGACTTTTTGCGCGCAGCACAAATTGCAAGTGAGATTATAGCCCTAGAGAGACAATGAACACACAGAGGTCGGATGTTTCTAGGGAGGAGGGAGTCGAAAGATGGCGAATGATCAGCATACTGAACTGGAGACGGAACTAACACTGGATCAGGTTAAAGATCAACTGATTGAGTTGGGTAAAAAAAGTTCTTCTCTGAACTACAAAGATATCATGGAAAAACTGTCGCCGTTTGATCAGGACCCCGAGCAAATGGATGAGTTTTATGAGCAGCTGGGTGACTTGGGGATTGAGGTTGTGAATGACAACGACGAAGAAGTTACCAGATTGCGTCAAAATGACGACCCTGAAAACAATGATGGGGATGATTTTAATTTCGATGACGATCTGAGCCTGCCTCCCGGTATTAAAATTAATGACCCGGTCCGGATGTACTTGAAGGAAATCGGTCGTGTACCGTTGCTTTCTGCTGATGATGAGGTGGAGCTTGCCAAACGGATCAATAACGGCGATGAAGAAGCTAAGCGTCGGTTGGCAGAAGCGAACTTGCGTCTGGTTGTAAGTATTGCCAAACGTTATGTTGGTCGCGGAATGCTTTTCCTGGATCTGATTCAGGAAGGTAATATGGGTTTGATTAAGGCAGTAGAAAAATTTGATTACGAAAAAGGCTTTAAATTCAGTACGTATGCAACCTGGTGGATTCGTCAGGCCATTACGCGCGCAATAGCCGATCAGGCGAGAACGATCCGTATTCCGGTGCATATGGTGGAAACGATCAATAAGCTGATTCGCGTATCGCGTCAACTGTTGCAAGAGCTGGGGCGCGAACCTACGCCGGAAGAAGTGGCTGCCGAGATGGAGCTGAGCGTGGAAAAAGTACGGGAGATTATGAAAATTGCCCAAGAACCGGTTTCATTGGAAACACCAATTGGTGAAGAGGATGACTCACATCTGGGGGATTTCATTGAGGATCAGGAAGCATTGGCGCCTGCAGATGCGGCTGCCTATGAACTTCTGAAGGAACAGCTTGAGGATGTACTGGATACGTTGACCGAACGGGAAGAGAATGTTTTGCGTCTCCGCTTTGGTTTGGACGACGGAAGAACCAGAACTCTTGAAGAAGTTGGTAAAGTGTTCGGTGTTACACGTGAACGTATTCGTCAGATTGAGGCCAAAGCGCTGCGTAAGTTGCGCCATCCAAGCCGCAGTAAGCGACTGAAGGATTTCCTCGAATAGAAGCGTAACATTGCGGACCTTCTGCGGCTTGAAGCGCGCAGGGGGTCTTTTTTTATCTCATGGCAGCCTTGGTGGAGGGGAAGAAGCTTGGACCAGGAGAAAAAACGGGCAATACTGTTACATGAAATTGAGCATTGGCGGCGAAGTCGGCTGCTCCCTGAGCAATATTGCGATTTTTTGTCTAACCTGTATCGGGAGGACGAAGATCCGTCGCAGAGCCAGAACCGTAACAACACCGGGCTGCTTACATATCTTAGACACGGGCATGGGATCGCCTGGCTTCTTGGTTTTGTCATTATTTCCTGCATTTGTTTGATCGGTTTTTATTTTACCGCTTTTCCGTTGGCAATGCAAATATTCTCGGCAAGTGCAGTTACTACGATTTGCTATGGAGTGGCCGCATTTTGGCGGTCTTCCGAAAAGAGTATGAGTGCGATGTTGAGCACTTTAGGCAGTGCGATTATGCTGGGTTCGGGTGTGTGGATCATTCAGCTCCATCAAGGTGAAGCTAAGGTTTGGTTTCTTTTTCTCGTAGGCCTATGCGGTGTAGTATGGTGTCTTGTGGGATTAACTTTGCGGATCAGCTTACTTCATTACTGTGGTCTTGCTGGGCTGCTTTTAGTGTACGCGGTCCTTATAGGCCGCTACTGGCCTACAGCAACTTTAGTGATGCTTGAGGCCTTTTGGATTTTGCACGCAGTATTGTTGATCTGGTTAAGCTGGTGGGTACATCGCCGCTTTCCGCGTCTCGCTTTGGTTTATTTCGCTATAGGCATGACACTAGCATTTATGGCTGAAGCAGACATGATTATCCTGCGCCATCAAGCAGCGGGAGATGTGGTGTTTTACAGCATACTGAAGTTGGCATTTGTTGTAGGGATTTTATTTTGGACTCGAAAAAAATGGATTACGTGGGTGACGTCATGAAACTTTCTCAACGATTACAATATATTATGGAACAAATTCCTGCCGGGAGCAGATTTGCGGATATTGGCTCGGATCATGGACTGCTCCCTGTGGCTGCAGTGCGTAGTGGCAGAGTACCGCAAGCCGTGGCGGGTGAAGTCAACGATGGGCCGTTGCGTGCGGCTCAAAAGCAGGTGGCCGAAGCAGGTCTTACTAATCGCATTGCGGTTAGAAAGGGAGATGGCTTGGCTGTAATTAAGGCCAATGAGGTTGATGTTATTACAATAGCCGGCATGGGTGGTGCCTTGATCGCTTCCATTCTAGAGCAAGGGAAAGACAAGCTTGTTTCAGTAAAACAACTTGTTCTACAGCCTAACGTAGGCGAGGATATTTTACGCCGATGGCTCATTGAACATCAATGGGTACTAACAAGTGAACATATTATGGAAGAAGACGGAAAAATATATGAGATTCTGACGGCAGTACCTGATTCGGTAAGCCCACTGAAACAGGGTGAGCTGTATCAACCATGGAAACTTCCCGATAGTTCGCTGGTACTGACACAGGATTTGTTGATGCAACTTGGACCGCTATTGGTTAAAGCACCGAATGAAATCTTTTTTTATAAATGGAAATTGGAGATTCGCAAGCTTCAGGATGTGCTGGCACAAGTGGCACGGTCAGATCAGGAATCCGCACAGCATAAGCGGGAACAATTGCGCAAGCAAATTGAACAGCTAGAGGAGGTACTTGCATGTTTGCCAAAGGACAGACAGTAATTAGCTACATGGAGCAGCTGGCTCCAAAATACTTGGCAGTTCCAGACGATAGAATCGGGCTTCAGCTGGGTAGTCTGCAAAAGGAAATCAAAAGCATATTAGTAGCCCTGGATGTTAATGATGAGGTTGTCGAAGAGGCAATCCGCATAAAAGCTGACCTCATTATTGCGCATCATGCGATTATATTCCGCCCTCTTAAAGCTTTGAACACGGATCAGCCTGCGGGCAGATTGTATGAAAAGCTGATCAAGAATGATATTGCTGTTTACATCAGTCATACGAATCTGGATACGGCTGAGGACGGCATGAATGACTGGATGGCGGAAGCACTGGGTATTCAAAGTGAAGGTACGCTGGAGGATGTTCACACCGAGCAATTGTTCAAGCTTGTCGTTTTCGTACCCAAAACACATCATCAACGGGTACTGGATGCCGTACTGGGAGCGGGAGCTGGACATATTGGCAACTACAGCCATTGCAGCTTTAACATTGATGGCTACGGAACTTTTGTGCCGGGTGAAGGCACACAGCCGTTTTTGGGTGAGCCGGGTAAAATGGAACGTAGTGAAGAGGTTCGTATTGAGACCATTGTACCGCAGGGTGTACGCAATAAAGTTGTTCGAGCGATGCTGAAGGCTCATCCTTATGAAGAGGTGGCTTATGACCTGTACCATATGGATTTGCAAGGCCGTAGCTTTGGTTTGGGTCGGGTCGGCAAGCTTAAGGAAGCCTGCACGTTACGCGAGTTTGTCGATGTTGTGAAAAACGGTCTCAACGTCGAGCATGTACGTGTGGTGGGCGACTTAGATCGTACGATCAAAAAGGCAGCCGTGCTTGGGGGCTCTGGCAGCCGTTATGTGAACAAGTCGCTTTTTAAGGGGGCTGATGTATTAGTCACGGGGGATATTGACTATCACACGGCTCAGGATGCCCTTATGGCGGGGATTGCTATTATTGATCCTGGACATAACGCTGAAAAGATTATGAAGCCTAAAACTGCAGAGTGGATGCGTAAACGCTTGGCAGAAGGTCGATACTCAACGGAAGTACATGTATCTCAGGTGGAAACTGAACCTTTTCAATTTTTGTAAAACCTCAACGTCTATGAGAAAATAAAGGTGCTTTCTACTTTTTACAATATTTTCAGGGTTGTAACGTGCGCGCGTTCCCTGTATACTATGTAATGTTGTTCGGAAAGTTTGACAGACAATCGCTGGCGGCGTAAGCCGCGAGAGGAAAGTCCGGGCTCCATAGGGCAGGATGCTGGATAACGTCCAGTCAGCGCGAGTTGAAGGATAGTGCCACAGAAATGGACCGCCGATGGCCGCTTGCGGCACAGGCAAGGATGGAACCGAGGTGTAAGAGACCCCGAGGAACGCTGGTGACTTCGTTCCTGGTAAACCCCATCTGGAGCAAGACCTAATGGGACACAGCTTCTTCGCGAAGCAGCCTTAGCCCGAGGCGTGTCTAGGTTGGTCGCTGGAGCTGGATAGCAATGTTCGGCCTAGATAGATGATTGTCGCTTGTAGTGGGAGGGTAGTTCCCGTCTGTACCACGAATAGCACAGAACCCGGCTTACGGAAAACTTTCCCCACTGCAACACCTTAAAATGTAGGAATTTAACTTTTGTAAATGACCTGTTTGCATGAAAGCCTTTAATCCAAATGTATTTATTGAATTAAAAAGGGTGTGTCATATTCCTGTGGGAATCATGACACACCCTTTTTAACATACCGTATTTGCGCAGAAATAGTGCATTTTTAGAATGAAGCCCCCAAGCATAATTACTGGAGGCTTTCATTTTAATTTTTACTCCCTCTACCGTAAAAACGTGCGAGGAAGAGGCACGTAGTCAGCGTAGCAACGCATTTGAATCTGTAGAAGCGAGGCGTGCGGCTTTTGTCCCAGATTCCACCACTATTCAAAATCCAAAAGAATCAGGGATAACAGCAATCGTAAAAACAACGTGAAGCGGGCCTCACGTACGTGTTCTGCCAACTCCATCAGCGTACGCTTTTTACCACACTTTCCTCTGTGTACATCTTCAGTGCTCGATCCAATCGGTCAACTGCTTTTGGAAGCAGAGAAGGATCGGTATGCGTGAAGTTGATTCGCATATGGTTGCTGCCGCTCAGGTCAGCATAGAAGACTTGTCCAGGCACAAATGCGACTCCTTCCTCAATTGCGAGTTGCAGCAACCGGTCAGAACGGAAGCCCTCAGGTAGGGTAACCCACATAAACATACCGCCAAGTGCATCATTCCATGTGATTCCTTCCCATTGGCGTTCTTTCATCAGCGATGTGAGACGTAGCATACGAGTGTGGTACTCGGCGGACACGGTACGAATATGTCCGTCCAAGTCAAAAAAGTCCAGTAACTCATTCAAAGCACGTTGATCAATACTGCTGGAGTGCAGATCGGCAGATTGTTTGGCATTCGCGACTTTAACGACGATAGCTTGATCGGCTACCAACCATCCAGAGCGAACACCTGGAGCGACAGTTTTAGAGAATGTAGAAGTGTACATTACATGACTGTCTCCACCTAACTGTTGATCAATTGAGAAAAGGGATGGAAAGTTAAGGTTTTCGTCAAATTTAAGACGTCCGTAAGGATCATCTTCAAAAATCAAAGTGCCGTATTTACGGCATAGTTCAACAACGCCTGTTCTGCGTTCCATACTCCAAACACTTCCTGCCGGGTTGGAGAAGGTGGGAATGACATACACGAATTTAGGCTGATGTTTTTTGATCTTGGCTTCAAGATCATCTAATTGCATACCGTTAGAGTCTGTATCTACACTTACAATGTTGGCACCATAGGAATTAAATACCTGAAGAGCGGCCAAATAAGTAGGGGACTCCACCAATACAGTATCCTGCGGATCGAGCAACACACGCGAAACCAGATCAATGGTCTGCTGTGAGCCCGTCGTCATAATGATATTATCTCTGGTGACGGAGATGCCTTGGGATGACATGATTGCTGCAAGACGTTCCCGTAGAGGAATGTAGCCCTCGGTTAGGCCGTATTGAAGAGCGGTAGTACCGCCGAGGCGAAATACCCGCTCATAGGCTTTAGCAACAGCTTCGATGGGGAAAAAGGCATCGGCAGGAAGGCCGCCTGCCAGAGATAACACATCTGTTCCCTGTGTCAGCTTTAAAATGTCCCTTACCATGGACGAGCCCTGGGTACGAGCCATACCCGAAAATTTGTGTTCCAATCCAATCATCTCCTGTGTTCTATACTGTACTATGAAATTTGTTGTATTATATCGATAATGAAGTATAACAGTAAACGTCTAAATGTAACAGTTGATTTTTGGAGGGGACGGTTCCGATGCATATTGATCTCAGCCGCAATAGCAGTGTCAAATTATATTTACAGATTGCCAAAACATTAGCAGATCGCATCCAGTCTGGATTGCTGCCTCAGGGCACAAAGCTTCCGTCTGTCCGTCATCTGTCCAGCCTGCTTGCGGTAAGTCCCGTAACTGTAAGCAAGGCGTATGCTGAGCTGGAGTCTATTCATTTGGTTACCTGTACACAGGGAAAAGGTTGCTATGTAGCGGAGCCTTCGGTAGCTGTTCAACGTGAGGGAGCGCAGGATTTGTCATGGCAAATGTCGCTGATCGATTATTTGCCGCGCGCACAGTTATGGAGAAACTTTAACCATAGCAGACAGGTTCCCTATTCTTTTCATATAGCAGCAATTCAACCGGAGCTTCTTCCTACACGCGAAATCATCGCTGATACTCAACGTCTATCCTCTGGAAATCCCGATGCAATGGCAGCATACGGTACTTTTGAAGGTGATTTAGCGCTGAGGGAAGTGTTTGTAGATCACCTGAACGAACGCGGTATATACACAGTGGCAGAACAGCTGCTCGTGACCAGTGGTGCCCAACAGGGCATTGACCTGGTGGCACGTACCTTTGTTGGTTCTGGTGATGTTGTCTACATGGAGGCTCCTACATATACGGGGGCCATTGATGTGTTTACCAGTCGTGGTGCCAAAGTAATTATGATTCCGATGGATGAGCAGGGCATGCGGATCGATATCCTCACACGTCTTTGCGACACTCATCCCCCAAAACTGATCTACACGATACCCACCTTTCATAATCCTACCGGAGTAACTTTAACGATGGCCAGACGCACACAATTACTGGATCTAGCTCAAAGTTATCATTGTCTCATTGTTGAAGATGATCCATTTTCCGACCTTTATTATAAAACAAAGCCGCCACTCTCTATCAAGGCGCATGACCAGTCCGGACATGTGATATATATCAAAAGCTTTAGCAAAACCGTTGCTCCCGGCTGCCGTATAGCTTGTGTAGCGGCCACGGGCAGTGTAATGGATCGTTTGGTGGCTGCCAAGTCTACAACGGATTTGGGGAGCCCTCTATTAACACAAAAAGCGCTACTGCCCTTTATCAAGAACCGACTTGATCAGCACCTTGTTTGGTTGCGGGAACAAATGCGGGATCGGTTGACAGTCGCATTGCACACGCTCCAGCGCTATGCTCCGCCAGAGGTCAGCTGGTATGCTCCCGAAGGCGGCCTAAATGTGTGGATTAAGCTTCCTCCTAATGTTGATATTCCAGAGTTGGAGCGGCTGGCTGACCGAGAAGGCGTTTCCTTTTTACCTGGGGCAGTATGCTATGCAGGTGGTATGGACAGTAATCATATCCGTATTTCTTTTTCGTATGCGGACAAGGAAACACTTAAAACAGGTCTTCACAAACTGTGCCGTTTGTTGGGTGAACTGCTTGATCGTTCGGTCATTGTTGAGCGGAAGCCTATTTTATAAGGGATATTTGTATTAGGGGGTAAACATCCAAGCACAGCACCTGCCTTCTTAATATGCTGTACTAATTCACCGAAAGGAGTTGCACATTATGAGTCATTGCCCTTACGACCCGATCGTGTGCCCGCCGATCCAATTTGTAAATCATCAATTTTTCCCACAAGTCGTGCCTGTGGTTCATCCGATTGAAATTGTAAATCAGACGCACATTGTACCTGTACCTCATCACGTATTTCCGGTGAGTATAAAGGATCCTGGAGAACCTTGCTGTCATACTCGCAGCCATGGCAAGCGTTCTGTTCGCAGCAGTTCCAAGCGTTAATAAAGCCCAAAAAAGCAGCCATGGAGTGAAGTGACCCCTTAAAGTTAGACAACTATTTTTATGCAACCAGTTGGGCATGAGCTCGGTATTGTACCGGGCTCAT